>NZ_BJOR01000001.1:4911772-5525743 GCF_006540305.1 Streptomyces sp. 6-11-2
GGGTCAGCGGCATCGAGAACTGCCGCGAGTACTGGATGAAGGCCTGCACGTCGCCGATGGACAGCGTGCCCGACGCGACCCGGAGACCGCCGACGACGGCCACCAGCACGTAGTTGATGTTCGAGACGAACATCATCAGCGGCTGCATGACGCCGCTGTTGAACTGCGCCTTGAACCCGGCCTCGTACAGCGCCTCGTTCTGCTCGGCGAACTGCTTCGCCGACTCCTCCTGCCGCCCGAACACCTTCACCAGGGTGTGCCCGGTGTACATCTCCTCGATGTGCGCGTTGAGCCGGCCCGTCGAGCGCCACTGCTGCACGAAGTGCGGCTGCGACCGCTTGCCCACGCGCGTGGCGACGACGAACGACAGCGGCACGGTCACCAGTGCGACCAGCGCCAGGATCCAGGAGACGTAGAACATCATGACGAGCACGCCGATGATGGTCAGCATCGAGTTGATCAGCTGGCCCATCGACTGGTTCAGGGTCTGCCCGATGTTGTCGATGTCGTTGGTGGCGCGGGAGAGCACCTCGCCGCGCTGGCGCTTGTCGAAGTACGACAGCGGCAGCCGCGACAGCTTCGTCTGCACGTCCTCGCGCATCCGGAACATGGTCCGGTTCACCGAACGGTTCACCAGCCGCGTCGCCACCGCCATCAGCAGGCCGGCCACCAGGAACGTACCCAGCGCGAACAGCAGGACCTCGCCGACGGCACCGAAGTCGATGCCCTTGCCGGGCGTGAAGTCGGCGCTCTTCAGCATGTCGGCGATCGAGCCCTCGCCGCGCTCCCGCATGGAGGCGAGGACCTCGTCCTTGGTCGCCCCGGCCGGCATCTGCCGGCCGACGATGCCCGCGAAGACCAGGTCGGTGGCCTTGCCGAGGATCTTCGGCCCGATCACGCTGAGCGTGACGCTCACGACCACGCACAGCACCAGTGCGGCGATCGTGATCCGTTCGGGTCTGAACTGGGTGATGAGCCGCTTGCCCGACGTCTTGAAATCCATCGAGCGGTTGTCGGGCCCGGCCCCGGACATCATCCGCCCCATCGGCCCGGCCATCAGGCAGCCTCCGCTTCCGTCAGCTGGGAGAGCACGATCTCCCGGTAGGTCTCGTTGTCCGCCATCAGTTCGCGGTGGCGGCCGGTGCCGACGACCCGCCCCTCGTCCAGGACGACGATCCGGTCGGCATCGCGGATGGTCGCCACGCGCTGAGCGACGATGACGACGGTCGCCTCGGAGGTCTCGTGCCCCAGCGCCGCCCGCAGGGCCGCGTCGGTGGCGTAGTCGAGGGCCGAGAAGGAGTCGTCGAAGAGGTAGATCTCCGGGCGCTGCACCAGGGTGCGGGCGATGGCCAGGCGCTGGCGCTGGCCGCCGGAGACGTTGGTGCCGCCCTGGGCGATCGGCGCGTCCAGGCCGCTCTCCAGCTTGCTGACGAAGTCCTTGGCCTGCGCCACCTCCAGCGCGTGCCACAGCTCCTCGTCGGTGGCGTCCGGGTTGCCGTAGCGCAGGTTGGTCGCCACCGTGCCCGCGAACAGGTACGGCTTCTGCGGCACCAGGCCGACCGTCCTGGCGAGCAGCTCCGGCTCCACGGTGCGTACGTCCACGCCGTCGACGAGGACCTCCCCGTCGGTCGCGTCGAACAGCCGGGGCACCAGGCCGAGCAGGGTGGACTTGCCGCTGCCGGTCGAGCCGATGACGGCGGTCACCTCGCCGGGGCGGGCGAGCAGGTCGATGGCCCTCAGGACGGGCTCCTCGGCGCCCGGGTAGCGGAAGCCGGCGCCGCGGATCTCCAGATGGCCGTGGCGGCGCAGCTCGGTCACGGGCGCGACGGGCGGCACGACGCTGGACTCGGTGTCCAGCACCTCCTGGATGCGCTCGGCGCACACCTCCGCGCGCGGCACCATCATGAACATGAAGGTGGCCATCATGACCGACATCACGATCTGCATCAGATAGGCGAGGAACGCGGTCAGGTCGCCGATCTGCATCCCGCCGCTGTCGATGCGGTGGGCGCCGAACCACACCACGGCGATGGACGACAGGTTCACCACCGTCATCACGATCGGGAACATCAGCGCGAGCAGCCGGCCGGTGGCCAGCGACATCTCCGTCAGGTCCCCGTTGGCCCCGCGGAAGCGGTCCTTCTCGTACTCGTCGCGGACGAAGGCGCGGATCACGCGGTTGCCGGTGATCTGCTCGCGCAGCACCCGGTTGACGGTGTCCAGGCGGGTCTGCATGGACCGGAACAGCGGACGCAGCCGGCGCACGATCAGGGTCACGCTGATGCCGAGCACGGGGACGACGGCGACCAGCACCGCGGACAGCGGCACGTCCAGGCCGAGGGCCAGGACGACACCGCCCACACACATGATGGGCGCCGACACCATCAGGGTGAACGTCATCAGGGCCAGCATCTGGACCTGCTGCACGTCGTTCGTCGTGCGGGTGATGAGGGAGGGCGCCCCGAAGCCGCCGACCTCGCGGGCCGAGAAGGACTGCACACGGTCGAACACCGCCGCCCGTACGTCCCGGCCGAGTGCCGAGGCGGTGCGGGCACCGTAGTAGACGGCGCCGATGTTGCACACGACCTGAGCGAGCGACATGCCGATCATCACGGCGCCGAACGTCAGGATGTAACCGGTGTCACCCTTCACCACACCGTTGTCGATGATGTGGGCGTTCAGGGTGGGCAGGTAGAGCGTGGCGCAGGTCTGCAGGAACTGCAGCAGCACCAGGAGGGCTATGGGTTTCTTGTAGGGCCTGAGATAGGTCCGCAGGAGTCGTAGGAGCACGCTGGGTCTCTCGGAGTCGGCGGTGGGGGCGGTCGATGTCCCCTGGCACCCATCGTCGAACACTCCACCCGTGTTACCTCAACCGATTAACCCGACCGCGGGTCAACGGCCGAGGCCGGGTCGTCCCTCGGCCTCACGTCGTCGGGCCCACCGCACGAGTGAACCGTTATGTCCCAAACACCCCCGTAAGGATGCCTTTTATGGACAACATGACCGACCCTTATGTCTGATAAGCCGGAAAGGCTTGCATGGACAAAAAGGCTCGTGAGGGTGGTCGTCACCCCAGGAAGGCCCCGGGGTGAACCTGCTCACGCACCGACACGTACTGCTGGCGCACCGCCTGGCCCACCGCCAGATCCTCGCCGGGCTCCAGGATCTGGGCCACCGCGCCCTGCCAGGCCGGCGGGGTGCGCGGGTTCAGGGTGCCCTGGGAGGTGCCGAGCGCCCAGGCGGCCTGCCGGGCGGCGCCGATCGCGGCGTAGTCGGCCGGCTGCGGTACGACGACCTGCGCGCCGAACACCGAGGGCGCGACGGCCTGTACGGCGGGCAGCTCCGCGGCGGGACCGAGCAGGAAGACGCGGCGCACCTCCACGCCCCGGCCGCGCAGCACGTCGAGCGCGTCCGCGAGCCCGCACAGCATGCCCTCGAACGCGGCCCGTGCCACATGCTCCGGCTTCATCGACTCGCGCCGGAGCCCGGCGAGCATCCCGGCGGTGTGCGGCAGGCTGGGCGTCCGCTCGCCCTCCAGATAGGGCAGCAGCACGAGTCCGTGCGAGCCCGGCGTCGACTTCATCGCCAGGTCCGACAGACCCTCCAGGTCGGGCACGCCCAGCAGTTCGGCGGTGCCGCGCAGCGCCCGCACCGCGTTCAGCGTGGTCACGACCGGCAGGTGCATGCCGGTGGCGTCGGCGAGCGAGGTGATCATCCCCGTCTGGTCGACGAGCGCCTCGGGGTGAACGGCCATCACCGAACCGGAGGCGCCGAGGGAGACGACCGCGTCGCCCAGGCCCAGCCCCAGCCCGAAGGCGGCGGCCATGGTCTCCCCGGTCCCGGCCGAGATCAGCAGCCCCTCCGGGGTGGTGCCGGCCGCCTCGGCCGGGCCGATCACCTCGGGCAGCGCGGCCTGCCGGCCGAGCGCCAGCTCGACCAGGTCGGGTCGGTAGGCGCCGGTGGCGGCGGACCAGTAGCCGGTGCCGGAGGCGCCGCCGCGGTCGGTGGTGCGGCGCATCGGCCGCCCCAGCAGCTGCCACACCAGCCAGTCGTGCGCCTGGAGCAGGAGGGCCGTGCGCCCGGCGGCCTCGGGCTCGTTCTTGGCGAACCAGCGCAGCTTGGTCACCGGCAGCGGGGCCTGCGGCACACAGCCGACCGCCTGCGCCCAGGCCTCCCGGCCGCCGAGCGCGTCGATCAGGTCGGCCGCGGCGACCTGCGCCCGCCGGTCGCCGCCGACCAGTGCGGGCCGCACGGTGGCGCCCTGGGCGTCGATCGGGATCAGCGCGTTCTGCTGCGCCGAGACGCCGATCGCCTGCACGCCCTCCAGGAGCCCGCCACCCGCGGCCTCCCCGAGGGACAGCAGCCAGGCCTGCGGATCGACGTCGGCGGAGCGCCCCCCGCCCTCCGGGGTCTCCACCGGATGTGGCGCAAATCCCTGCCTGAGTACGGACCCCGTGTCCGCGTCACAAACGACGATACGAGTGAAATCGGGCGAACTGTCCAACCCGGCGACTATCCCCATGGCGAAAATTCTGCCGTACCGCCGTGCTTGCTCGGGCCGCGGTCGCCCCGGCGTCGCGGTGGGTGCGCGCGGTCCCGCCGGTGCGGGCCGCTCACGTGTTGCTGGTGCCCCAGTCGTCCTCGCCGCTGCCGTTGGCGTGGGCGCGCAGGGAGCGCACCCGCTGGGCGACCGATTCGGGAACGCGGTCGCCGACCTTCTCGCTGACCGTGTGGTAGGCCTTGCCCGCGAACTGCCGGCCCTGCTGCGCCGCGGTCTCGGCGGTGTTGCGCACGGCGGGGTTCTGGGCGATCTGGAGGGCGGACTTCTTCAGTTGCTCGTAGCGCTCACGTCCGGCCCTCGTGCCCAGCACGTAACCCACGGCGATCCCTGCGATGAACGTGAGCCGGTAACGCATGACGGCCACCCTTCCCTTGCCTCGAGGTCACAGCCGGGGAGAACCGATTGGCGGAGCACCCCCCTGCTTGCGCTAATGTATGTGTCGCAGCGAGCGCGCGCCCCCTGGCGGATACCCAGGTAGGTGCGTTCGATGCAACGAGGCATTCCTCCGTAGCTCAATTGGCAGAGCAGCCGGCTGTTAACCGGCAGGTTACTGGTTCGAGTCCAGTCGGGGGAGCTCGGTCCTCCGTAGCTCAATTGGCAGAGCAGCCGGCTGTTAACCGGCAGGTTACTGGTTCGAGTCCAGTCGGGGGAGCATGCTGAACGAGGACCCTCCGGGGTCCTTTTTCATGTCCGGTTTCATGTCCCCGGGGAACCGCCGCGGCCGCGGTGAAGTCCTCAAGGTCGTGAACAGCCGCGGAAGACGACCATCCGAAGCAGGAGATCGTATGAGCGGCTATGCTGCGGCAGACGGCGCGCACACTTGTACGCGACGCGCCGCAACGGGGCGGTAGCTCAGCCGGTTAGAGCAGCGGACTCATAATCCGTCGGCCGTGGGTTCGAGTCCCACCCGCCCCACCAGGCGCTACCCGCGCAGAATCGATGTGACCAGCGGTTTCGCGGGTCACTCCCAGCAAGTCTGTGGCCCCCGGATGTGGATCCGGGGGCCATCGGCGCGTGTTGGCCCGTTTTGCACTCGGCCGGAGCAACGGCAGGCGCGGACGGGCTACTGACGGGCCGCTCAGGAACGGTCGTCGGCGGGGTCGGCGGTCTCCGGCAGATCGTCGCGGTCGCCCTCGGCCTGGGAAGGGGTCGGGTACGGCGTGTCCGGCGGTCCTGCGGCGCGCTGCGTGTCCTCGTCGTCGCGTTCGCCCTCTGCCTGGGATGGGGTGTGCTCTCTCATGGTGGTGACTCCTGCGGACGGGACTGGTCACTCGTCCGCACATCGGGTACCCCGGTAGCCGGGCCGTCACCGTGTCCGTGCTGCTCCGTGCCGTCCGCGGGCCGCGGTGTGTCCGGGCCGGGGCCCGTGCGACGCGCGAGCGCGGCGCGCAGCGCGGAACGGATCTTCCCCGGCGGTGCGGAGCCGTCGTCGCGCGCGCCCGCGGTGATCGAGGCGCCCACCGCGTGCAGCTTGGTGTTGGAGCGCTGGGAGGCTCCCGGAGGACGTTCCAGGCCTGTTCCGCGGTGCACGCGTGGGTGGCCATCAGGACGCCGCGGGCCTGGTCGATCACCGGGCGGGAGGAGATGGCCCGGCGGAGCTGTTCGACCTCCGTCCGGAGCTGGAGCAGCTGTTCCGTCCGCTCCAGGGCCACCGCGGAGGTGACCGGCGGCCGGGGCCGCTCCGGTCCCGCGGTGTCGGCCGACGGGTGCGGCGGGTCCGTGGTGTCCAGGCCGGTCAGCTCCAGGACGCGGCGCGGCCGGCCCGTCCAGCCGGTCGCGGTCACCCGGACCGGGGGACGGCGGCCGTGCTCGTCTGGACTGCCCAGGAGTTCCAGTCCGGCGGTGCCCATGAACGTCACCCCGGACACGTCCAGATCGACCCGGCCGACGTCGGGCGGCAGCTCGGCCGGCGCACGGGCCAGGGCCTCCGCGCAGCCGTGCACCAGCTCCCCGCGTGCGGTGAGCGACGTCCGGTCGGCCACCGGGTCCGTGCGGACGTCGACGCGGAGCGTGCCGGCCGGGGTGTTCCGCCGTCGTGAGTGAGATCGTGATGCCGCCGCGGCCATGTCCCCGCCCCGTCCGTCCTCGGCGGCCCTCGCGCGTCTTCGCGACGTCGCCTTCCCCGTCGCCCCGGCCGGCCCGCGCCCCCGGGCACACCGCGGCGCTGCGGAGCCACGGAACCCCGGCGGTGCTGCCATTGCGCCTGCCCGCTCCCCGTACGACTGCACACGCCCGGAAACGGGCCTTGTCGTGGATGCGGTGGGGTACGCGTAAGGCGTAGGTGCCGGACGGCGCGGGACAGGGGGCGTCGCGTCCGGGGCAACGGAGATGTTCTGGCCCGAGCTGCCGGGGACGGAGGTGTCGACGTCATGACCGCGATCGCGGAACCCTTCCTCCACCCCGCCCTGTTCTACCGGGACGAGCGGGAGTACCTCGCGGGCACCGTGCCCTTCGTGCGCGAGGGACTGGCGTCGGGCGAACCGGTCGCGGTGGCCGTCCCCGGCGACAACCTCCGGCTGATCGAGACCGGTCTGGGCGCCGACGCCCGGTCCGTACGGCTCCTCGACATGCGCGAGGTCGGGCGCAACCCCGGCCGGATCATCCCCGCGGTGCTGCGGGCCTTCGCCGACGCCCAGCCGCCCGGCCGCCGGGTGCGGATCATCGGCGAGCCGGTCTGGGCCGGCCGTACGCCCGTCGAATACCCGGCCTGCGCCCAGCACGAGGCACTGATCAACCCGGCCTTCCAGGGCCGCGAGGTCACCATCCTGTGCCCGTACGACGCCACCCGCCTCGACGGGCGGGCCCTCGCCGACGCGCACGCCACCCACCCCGTGGTCATCCCCTCCGGCGGCACCGGGCACCGGGAGAGCGCCGCCTACGCCCCCGAGCAGGTCGTCGACCGGTACAACGAGCCGCTGCCGCCGGTGCCGGACGCGCTGTCCTTCTCCTTCACGGAGCAGACGCTGTCGCAGGCCCGGCACCTAGCCGTCGCCGAGGGCGCGCGGCTCGGGCCCGCGGCCACCCGGCTGGAGGACCTGGCCCTGTCCGTGGCCGAGCTGACCACCAACAGCGTGGTTCACGGCGGCGGTTCGGGCGAGCTGCGGGTGTGGGCGCAGGACGGCTGCGTGCTGTGCGAGGTGCGGGACAAGGGCCGCCTGGACGATCCGCTGGCCGGTCGCCGGCCCGTCCCCCGTGAGCAGCGCGGCGGACGCGGTCTGCTGCTGGTCAACCTCGTCGCCGACCTGGTCCGCGTGCACTCGGGCGCGGAGGGCACCACCGTCCGCTGCTGGTTCGCCGACCGACCGCCACCGGGGCCCCGGTGACCCGACCGGTCAACCCGCCTACGCGCCCAGCGGGTTCAGCACCAGCGGCTCGACCTCGCCCTCCAGCATCGCGCCCAGCCCCTGGATCGCGCACACGTCGGGGCGCTCGGCGATGTGCACCGGCATGCCGGTCGCCTCGCGCAGCATCTGGTCCAGGCCCGGCAGCAGCGCGGAACCGCCGACCATCATGATCCCGCGGTCGGCGAGGTCGGCCACCAGATCGGGCGGGCACACGCGCAGCACCTTGTAGATGCCGTCGAGCACGGCGGTCAGCGGCGTCTGGATGGCCTCCCGTACGGCGGCGGTGTCGATCCGTACGGACCGGGCCAGTCCGGTGGCCACGTCCCGCCCATGGATCTCGGTGGACGCCGGGCCGGACGGGGTGAGCCCGTTCCCGGACAGGGCGATCTGGAGCGGCCGCAGGGACTGGCTGGGCAGCATCAACGCGTGTGCGAGGCGCAGGTGTTGCACGATGGCGTGGTCGACGGCCTCCCCGCCGACGGGAATGCGCTCGGCGGTGACGATCGAGCCGAGCGAGAGGACGGCCACCTGGGTGGCCGCGGCCCCGCACACCATGATCATGGTGGCCTCGGCCCGCTCCACGGGCAGCCCGCAGCCGACGGCGGCGGCGATCAGCGTGTCGACGAGTTCCACGCGGCGCGCGCCGAGCCCGACGAGCGTCTCGATCGTGGCCCGTTGGGCGAGCGGATCGGCGTCGTGCGGGGTGCAGGCGGCGGCCCGCAGCCGGGGCGCCTTGCGGCGCAGGGCGCGGCGCATCCCGTCGCCGAGCAGGTGCCGCAGCATGCGCTGCGCCATCTCGATGTCGACGACCGTGCCGCCGGAGACCGGGCGGACGACCCGGATGTAGGCGGGGGTGCGGCCCGTCATCCTCTCCGCGAACTCGCCGACCGCGATCAGGGCTCCGTTACGGGTGTTCACGGCCGCGACGGAAGGCTGGTCGACGACGAGCCCCGGGCCCTTCACGTAGACACGGGTCCGGGCCGCTCCCAGGTCGACGGCGAAGTGGCAGCGGCGCAACTGCTCCAGACTGGCGGACATGGCGGAGCCTCCTGAGAGCGCGGACCGTGGCGGCCACCGTGCGGCGGCCTCCCTGGCATCGTGCGGTCGCGCCGGAACGGGCGCCTGTTCAAGGGGGCCGGGCGGGGCGCCGCTGGACGGGTGGATTCCGGCGCTCCGTGCGTAAGGAGTGAGAGTCAGGGACACAGGGACGGCTTCCGCCGCCGGCCGTCCGGGGCCTGTCCCACTGGCGGGAACCCGCCAGGCGCCGACTCGCTGTCGTCTTCCAACTCCCCTACCACACAAGGGTTCTGCCACTCTTCGCAGCACCGAGGACGTGTGGCGCGGAGAGGAGAGACAGGATGCGCGCAGGACCCCCCGGACGGAGAGCGGCCCTGGTGTCGGCCGGGCTCGTGATCGCCCTGCTGCCGGCCGGACCGGCGGCGGCGCGGCAGCCCGCGGGGCCGCCCGGTTCCCCGTCGGCCACCCCGGGCGGTGCCCGCACCGTCACCCTCGTCACCGGAGACAAGGTCACCGTCACCGACCTCGGTGGCGGGAAGAGGACCGTCACGGTGCGCCGGCCCCCGGGCGCCACGGGTGCCGTGCGCACGCAGATGGCGGGCGGCGCCCTGAGCGTCGTACCGGACGAGGCCCTGCCGTATCTGCGGG
This sequence comes from Streptomyces sp. 6-11-2, assembly GCF_006540305.1. GTDB lineage: Bacteria > Actinomycetota > Actinomycetes > Streptomycetales > Streptomycetaceae > Streptomyces. The sequence continues at coordinate 4,921,343 of NZ_BJOR01000001.1, forward strand.
AGGGCCGGCTGGACCGGCGACTGTTCGACGTGGACACGCTGTTACGGCAGGGGCTCGCGGACGCCCGCACCGGCGAGCTGCCGCTGATCGTGACCTACGGCAAGGGCGTCCGGGCGGCGACCCCGCGCGGGACGGAGCGGACCCGGAGTCTCACCAGTGTGCGCGGGACCGCCGTGGAGGCTGCCAAGGGGCGGGTGTTCTGGCGGGAGTTCACCGGGCGCGGCACCCCGTCCGGCGGTATCGACAAGGTGTGGCTCGACGGGCGGGTCACCGCAGACATGGCCGAGAGCAACGCGCAGATCGGCACCCGCGAGGCCTGGGCGTCCGGCCTGACCGGCCAGGGCGTCACCGTCGCCGTCCTCGACACCGGCGTCGACACCTCCCACCCCGACCTCGCCGGACGGGTCGCCGTCACCAGGAACTTCGTCGACGGCGAGGACGACGCCGACCGCAACGGACACGGCACCCACGTGACGTCCACCGTCGGCGGCAGCGGCGCGGCCTCCGGCGGTGCGGAGAAGGGGGTCGCCCCGGACGCCACCCTCGCCGTCGGCAAGGTGCTCGGCGACCAGGGGTCGGGCAGCGAGTCGCAGATCATCGCCGGGATGGAGTGGGCCGCCCGGGACGTGCGCGCGCGGATCGTCTCCATGAGTCTCGGCTCCAGCGAGCCCAGCGACGGCACCGATCCCATGGCGCGGGCCGTCGACACCCTCTCCCGGGAGACCGGCGCCCTCTTCGTGGTCGCCGCGGGCAACACCGGCGCCCCCTCCTCCATCGACTCGCCCGGCTCCGCCGACGCCGCCCTCACCGTCGGCGCGGTCGACCCCTCCGACCGGGCCGCCCACTTCACCAGCGCCGGGCCCCGCACCGGCGACAACGCCCTCAAACCCGACCTCGCGGCACCCGGCGTCGACATCCTCGCCGCCCGCTCCCGGCTCGCGCCCGGCAACGGCGCCTACACCTCCATGAGCGGCACCTCCATGGCGACGCCCCATGTCGCCGGTGCCGCCGCGCTGCTCGCCCAGCAGCACCCCGACTGGAGCGGCGAACGGATCAAGGACGCGCTGATGTCGACGTCGAGGCAACTCGACGCGTCCGCCTACCTGCTGGGGGCGGGCCGGGTGAGCGTCCCGGACGCCGTGCACGCGCGGATCACCGCCACCGGAAGCGCCGACCTCGGGTTCCACCGTTGGCCCCCCGACACGGACAAGCCGGTGACCAGGACGCTCACCTACGCCAACTCCTCCGACACCGACGTCGACTTGAGTCTCGCCGTCCAGGGCGCCCCGGACGGCGTGGCCACCCTCGCCGACTCCGCGCTCACCGTGCCCGCCCACGGCACCGCCACCACCACCGTGACCGGAGACGCGGCCGAGGCGCCGGTGGGCGGGACCACCGGGCGGATCGTGGCCTCCGCGTCCGGCACCCCGGTCGCGCACACCGTGTTCGGGCTGGTCAAGGAGGACGAGCGGTACACGCTCACCGTGCGGGTCAAGGACCGCGACGGCGCACCCGTGCCCGCCGACCTCACCGTGCAGCGGCTCGCCGCGGGCGCCGATCCGTACCCCGCGCACGTCGGCGACTCGGGCACCCTCCGCCTGCGCCTCGAGCCGGGCACGTACAGCCTGACCTCCTTCCTCGACGTACGCGACGGCCACGGTGCCGACTCCCTCGGCCTGGGTTTCCTCGCGGCCCCCGAGATCAGGCTGGATCGGGACCGCGACGTCACCCTGGACGGGCGCCGCCTGCGGGAGATCAGGGCCGAGACCGGACGGCGCACGGAGACCCGGCAACTGCTCATGGAGTACGACCGGACAGCGGACGGCTCCGACCTGTTCGGCGCCGTCCAGGTGCCCGTGGCGTACGACAGCGTCTTCGCCGCGCCGACCGAGCCGGTCACGCGGGGCACCTTCGAGTACCGGACCGTGTGGCGGCTCGGCAAGCCGCCGCTGGAGGTCAAGGGCGTCGGTGAGGCGCTCGTCCAGCCCGGCGGCACGCTGATCGAGGGCCGCAGCAGGCTGCCGCTCGTCGACGTCGGCGACGGGGACTTCACCGGCGGGGACGTGCGCGGCAAGGCGGTCCTGGCCCGGCTCACCGATTCCGCCGAACCGGCCGCACTGGCCCAGGCGGCCCAGGAGGCGGGCGTGAAGGCCCTGTTCGCGACGGACGACCTGCCCGGCCGGCTGAGCGCCTGGTGGGGCACCGACGACAACGCCGACCGCCCCCTCCAGATCGCCACGGTCGACGCCGCCGACGCGGCACGGCTGCGGACCGCGGGTCGCGTCGACATGACGGGGACACGGAACACCCCGTACGTGTACGACCTTTCGCAGGGGCATCGCGGGGCGATCCCCGACACGGAGCTGACGTACGCGCCCGGCCCTCGCCAACTGGCCGCGATCCGGACCAGGTTCCACGCGGCGCGGCCGACGGGCGGCAGCGAGTTCCGGTACGCGGTCACCGACACCTTCCCCGTCGGCATCGGCTTCCAGGAGCGGATCGACCTCCCGGCCGAGCGCACCGACTACGTCTCCACCGGGCCCGGCGAGCGCTGGCAGGAGTCGGTGACGGTCGGCGACGGCACGCTGGAGCAGCGCGGTGGCCGGGTCCGCTACGAGGGCGGAACGCACCCCGTGCTCGACTGGTTCAAGCCGGTCTGGCACCCGTGGCTCGGCACCGGACTCGACTGGGGGCAGCAACGGGCGGGCGACCGGCTCCAGTTCAACGTGCCCGGCTGGGGCGACTCCGGGCCCGACCACACCGGCTCCGGGGACGTGTGGAGCGCGGACAGCGGCATGTCCCAGACGACGGCGGTCCATCTGGACGGGCAGTTGGCCGACCGGCGCACGGGCGCGGCCGTGTTCGTGACGGACGCGCCCCCGGCCGAGCACACGTACCGGCTCGTCACGGACACCGCGCTGGACGCCGGCAGGTGGCGGCTCGCCACGCGGGGGCACGCCGAGTGGACGTTCCGTTCGTCTGCCACCCCCGAGGACCGCTGGACCACCCTGCCCCTGATCAACCTCGCCTTCGAGATCGGCACCGACCTCGCGGGTGACCTGCGGGGCGGCGGCCGGGTGCCGGTCGGCGTCCGCGCCCGGTACGTGGCGGGCGCGACCGGCACCGGCACCATCGGTGACGGCAGCCTCGAAGTGTCCTACGACGAGGGCGCGACCTGGCGGCCGGTCCCGCTCACCGGCGGCCACGCCTCCTGGCGCGGCACCCTGTCGGTGCCGCGCGGCGCCTCGTCCGTCTCGCTGCGGGCCACCGCGGGCGACGACCGGGGCGGTTCGGTACGGCAGGAGGTCGTCCGGGCGGTGGGGATCGGGCAGGAGGACCGTCCCCCGTCCTGACCGGGTCCGGGGACGGGGGCGGGAGAAGAGCCCGGAAGGCACGTAAGGGACTCCTTGCGACTCTGCGACTCTCGTACGGGCCGACTGGCCGGGACCGGTGACTCCGTTCCTGCACCAGGGGCGACCGCACGCGCCGACACGGGAGGTTGTTAGCCTGCGGGCCCGTCACTGTTCGACGCCTCGTACCAGGATCCGCGTGGATCTGCACGGATCCACGCGCATCCACGAGGGACTACGAGGATGGAGCCCCACCGTGCCCCGCATCGCGCTCGTCACCTGCCGGCCCGCGCCCGGTATCAGCGACGACCCGGACCTTCCGGTGCTGGTGGAGGCGCTGGAGGCGGCCGGGGCCGAGGCACGGGCCGTGGCGTGGGACGACTCCGGGGCCGACTGGGGCGGGTTCGATCTCGCGGTGATCAGGTCGACGTGGGACTACAGCTGGCGGGTGGGGGAGTTCACGGAGTGGGCCGAGCGGTGCGCGAAGGCGACGCGGCTGGCCAATCCCGTCGAGGTCGTGCGGTGGAACGTCGACAAGCGGTACCTCGGTCAGCTCGGCGCGGCCGGTGTGCCCGTCGTGCCGACCCGGTACCTGGCTCCCGGAGACCCGGCCGACCTGCCCGACGACCACGAGTACGTGATCAAACCGGCGTCCGGGGCCGGAGCGCGTTTCGCCGCCCGGTACACGCCCGACGAGCGTGACACCGCCGTACGACAGCTCGCGCGGATGCACGCCGAAGGGCTCACGGCCCTGGTGCAGCCGTACATGCGGCGCATCGACGCGGGCGGGGAGCGGGCGCTCCAGTTCTTCGGCGGACGCCTGCTGCACGCCGGCCGCAAGGGTGCCGTCCTCGCCCCCGGCATCGCCTACGACGAGCGCAAGGCGGCCCACCCGGGCATCGCGCCGTGGACTCCGACCCCGGCCGAAGTCTCCGTCGCCGAGCGCGCGTTGGCCGCCGTGCCCGGCGCCCCCGAACTGCTCTGCGCCCGGGTCGACCTGGTGGACGGGGAGGACGGCGAACCCCGTCTCATGGAGCTGGAGCTGGTGGAGCCGAACCTGTTCCTGTGGCTGCATCCGGAGTCGGTGGCGGCGGTGACGGAGGCGATCCTGGCCGCCGCGGGCTGAGCCGCTGCCGGGCGACTGCCCCCGGCAGGGTCACCCGCCGCCGATCCGCGTCCGTTGCAGCAGGCCCCAGGTGAACTCGGCCACGACCTCCCGGCGGACGCCCTGCCCGTCCGGGGCCTGGAAGGACAGACCCCAGCGGGTCGGGGCGCTGCCCTCCAGGGGGCGGGCCGGGGCGAAGGCGCGGGCGGCCTCGTCGACCGTGCAGGACCAAGGGGTCAGGTCGGCCACGGTCCTCAGGTCGGGTCCCGCGGCCCCCGGGGCGCGCACCAGCCACTCGTTCCAGACCCGGCCGTCCGGGGCGGCCAGCACCTCCAGGCGCAGATCGGGCCAGAGCGGGACGGGCCAGCTGCGGGCCTCGCAGTCCAGGTCGCCGATGCGTCGGGCGGTCGTCGACTCGGGTTCGCCGAGGATCGAGCGGTACCGGGAGGCCGCCGAGCGGGACCGTGGTGAGCGGGCCATCGCCTGCCAGCGCTTGTTGGCCTCGCGCATCTGCGCCCGGGAGACGCCCAGCGTGCGGCGGGCGTCCTCCACCAGGTCCGGGTTGTGGTCGGCCATGCGGCGCAGCAGCACCAACTGGAAGTCCAGCGGGGTGAAGGGGCCGTCGGGGCGCTTTCCGGAGGGCGTGGTCATGGGATCCATCGTCGCCCACCCCGTTCCGCCCGGCCTTTTCCCACCCGCTGCCCGCGCGCCCGCCCAATGTCCGCGCGCCCACCCATTGCTCACGCGCCCGCCCGATGCACGCGCGCCCGCCCATTGCCCGCGCATTCCGCGGTGACTAGCCTGTGTTCGTCATGCCGACCGCCTTTTGATATTTCGAACACAGCTTGGATCACTCGGATCACTCGGAATCACTTGGATCAAGGGAGGGGGCCGGTCGTGGGACGTCTCGTACCTGCCGTGACCCGGGCTCTGGACATCCTCGAGCTCTTCCTCGACGGGGACGGGACGCTCTCCGCCCCCGACATCGTGCGCAGGCTGCGACTGCCGCGCACCACGGTGCACGAGCTGGTCACCACGCTCGCCGCCCGCCAGTACATCGTGCCCGTGACCGGGCAGCCCGGACGCTACCGGCTGGGTGTACGCCCCTACCAGCTCGGCAGCCGCTACGCCGAGCAGTTGGACCTCGCCGCCGAGGGCCAGCAGGTCGCCCGCTCGGTCGCGGAGACCTGCGACGAGACCGTGCACGTGGCGATCCTGGAGGACACCGACGTCATCTACATCGCCAAGGTGGACTCCACGCACGCGGTGCGCATGGTCTCCGCGGCCGGTCGCCGCCTCCCGGCGCACTGCACCTCGGTCGGCAAGATGCTGCTCGCCTCCCTGCCCGAGAAGGAGCTGGGCGCGCGCGTCCCGGACGACGCCGAACTGGTCGCGATGACGCCGAACAGCATCACCGACCCGGCCGCGCTGCGCGAGGCCCTGCGCGAGATCCGGCGGCGGGGCATGGCGGTGGAGAGCCGTGAATCCAACCCGGACGTCAGTTGTGTGGCCGCGCCGGTGCGCGACCGCACCGGGCAGGTGGTCGCGGCCCTGTCCATCTCGGTGCCCATGATCCGCTGGAGCGAGGAGCGGCGGGCGGAGCTGGAGCGGCTCGCCGCGAAGGGCGCCGCCGAGCTGTCGGAGCGGCTCGGCCACCGGGGCACGGCATGACGGGGTACGAGGTCGCCGTCCGCGCGCGGGCGGAACTGGGCGAGGGCCCGACCTGGGACCCGGAGGCCGGGCGGCTGATCTGGGTCGACATCCTCTCCTCCCGGGTGCACGGCTACGACCCCTCCTCGGGCCGGTGCACGGTCCGTACGACCGGGCAGCACGTGGGCGCGGCGAAGCCCCGCGCGGGCGGCGGGCTCGTCCTCAACCTCCGGGACGGGGTGGGCCTGGTGGACCCCGACGGCGCCTTCCGCTGGCTGCACCGCGACCCGGTTCCCGGCCGGCGCGGCAACGACGCCGCCGTGGCACCCGACGGCTCCCTGTGGGCCGGCACCATGCGCTACGACGAGGCACCGGGCGGCGGCACCCTGACCCGCCTGACCGGCGACGGCGCGGCCGAGGTGGTGCTGCCCGCCGTGGCGGTGAGCAACGGCACCGGCTGGAGCCCCGACGGCCGCCTGATGTACTACGTCGACTCACCGACCCGCCGTGTCGACGTCTTCGACTTCGACGGGCAACGGATCACGGGCAGACGGCAGTTGGCCCAGGTGGAGGAGGGAGCCGGCTTCCCGGACGGCCTCACGGTCGACGCCGACGGCTGTGTCTGGGTGGCCCTGTGGGACGGCGCCGCGATCCGCCGCTACACCCCCGCCGGCCCCCTGGACCGCGAGCTCGACCTCCCGGTCTCCCGCCCGACGGCCTGTGCCTTCGCCGGCCCCGGCCTGACCGACCTCTACGTCACCACGGCCCGTACGGGCCTGGCCGCCCCCCATTCCCTGGCGGGCTCACTCCTCGTCGTCCCCGACGCGGGCCAGGGCCTGGTCCAACCCGCCTTCGCGGGCTGACACCGCCGGCCCGCTTCGGCGGTCGGGCCCGGTCAGGTGTTCGTCCGGTCCAGTCCCTCCAGGATCTTGCGCTCGGCCGGGGTCAGCGGGGGACCCGCCAGCGGGGGGAGCAGAGGGCCGTTCAGTACGTCGAGGAGGGTGTCGGGGCGGAGGAGGCGCTGCGGCCCGGTGCGCAGGCTGGTGACCTCCCAGAGGGCGGCCGCGGCCCGGTAGGAGCCGGTGGCCGCCCGTGTCAGACGGCGGCTGTAGGAGGTGACCAGGCGGTCGGCGGCTCCGGGCGAGGCGCCGCGGCTGTTCGGGTACCAGACGTCCTGGCCGACCGCGGCCGCCCAGGCCGCGTCGACCGGACGGGCGGCGCCGCGCTGCACACGGCGGGCGAGACCGGGCGCGTCCGGGCCGGAGCGGCGCAGTTCGTCGCGCAGCAGCCGCGCACCGAGCGCGGCCACCGACATGCCCTGCCCGTAGGCCGGGTTGTAGGTGGCCACCGCGTCGCCGAGTGCCACGAAGCCCTCGGGCCAGCGCGGCAGCTTCTCCAGGTAACGGCGGGCGTTGCTGGTGCTGCGGCTGATGTACACGTCGGTGAGGGGTTCGGCGCCGGAGACGAGCCGGCCGACGATGGGGGACGGCAGATCGAGGGCGTAGCGCAGGAACCCGTCGGGGTCCGCCGGCGGCTCACCGCCCCGCGAGCCGGCGAGGCTGACCATCCAGCGGTCGCCCTCTATCGGCAGCACCATGCCGCTGCGGCCCGGCCGGCCCACGTACGGGTCCGCCTGCACCATCGTCAGCGGGAACTGCTCGGCCCCGGCGGGCGTGCGGTACACGCGTGTGGCGTTGACCAGCCCGGCGTCCACGCCGCGCTCCCGCACCCCGGAGATCCCGAGCTCGCGGAGCCAGGTCACCACCCGCGATCCGCGCCCGCTCGCGTCGACCACGAAGTCCGCGGCCAGCACCTCCTCCGCGGCGGGGGTGGCGACGCGGACACCGCGCACGCGCCGCGCGTCGCCCACCAGGCCGACCGCCTGCGCCGTGCGGATCACCGCCCCGGTGTGGGCGAGGACGGCGGAGCGGACCGTGTAGTCCAGCAGGGCGCGGGTGCAGCTGAGCATCCGCGGTCCGTCGTGCCGCCAGCGCCGCAGCCAGCCCTCGGGGGTCAGGGCCACCATGCCGTGGCCCAGCGGTATCTCCCGGGCGCCCGCGGTCAGCAGCCGCTCCCGGATGCTCCCGCCCGGCATCAGCTCCTCCATGGCGGCCAGGCCACCGGCCATGAGCAGATGGGCATGGCGCCCCTGCGGCAGTCCCCGGCGGTGCTCCGGCCCCTCGGGCAGGTCGTCGCGGTCCACTACGACCACGTCGTCCACGACGTCGGAGAGCACGGCGGCGGCCAGCATGCCGGCCAGTCCGGCACCGATGACGACAGCTCTACGGGGCATGGGGCTCCTCGGAGTCGGCCATGGCCTCAGCCATGGGAGGTCCTCACCGTTCCTGCTCGTACGGCGGTTTCGGCGGGTGTGGGGACCAGCGCCTGCGCCAGTTCCACGAGACCGCTGGTTCCGGACACCTCCGTGGCGTGGAGGCGGTATCCGCTCGGCGCCGCGAGGGGCTCCTCGCGGGCGGCGGCGCGGCGCGCGGCGTCGGCGAGCATCGCCGCCTCCGCCGCGATCCGCGCCTCGTGGGCGCCGTGGCCCGCGCGCCGGGCGGCGGCCAGCGCCCGCTCGCGGACCTCGTCGTCGAAGTACGGAGCGAGGCCCAGCAGCGCGTCGTGGATGGACACCTCCCGCCACTGGAGGCGTGCGAGCGGCAGTTGCCACCACGGGCTCGGCGGCTTGGGCGCGGTGGACACGAACCGCACCCGCGACCACAGCGGGCCCAGCCGCCGGTGGTCGCGCAGGCCGCGCGCCTGGGCGAGGAGCACCGGGAGCAGCCTGGGCAGCACGAAGCCGGCCGAGCACAGCAGCGCGCCGAGCGAGGCCATCGGCGGGGCGACCTTCGTGGACAGCACGTCCAGGTCGTGGCCCGTCCAACGTGCCGCGATCGCCGTGTACTTGGTCAGCTGGAAGCCCACCACGTCCAGCACCGAGCCGGCCAGGATCAGCCGCAGCCCGGCCCGCAGCAGCCCGGTGACCTCGCGGCTCCACTTGACGCACAGCGCGCACGCCGCCAGTGTCGCGGCGCTGTGCCCGAGCAGGTAGAGCAGGATCATCTCGCGCAGGTACGGCGTGTTGGCGTAGTAGGTGTCCAGGTCGGTCAGCCGCTCGGTGCGGGCGTCGCCCAGCATGAACAGCACGACGATGACGACGATCAGCGGAGCGTAGGCGGCGATGCTCCGCAGCACCGTGCGCCGCACCCGCTGGCGCGGTCCGCCCCGCCAGTTGATCAGCAGGATGAGCAGCGAGCAGCTGTACGCGGAGAGCATCCCGTAGGTCAGCGGGGCACCGAAGTTGGGGATGCCCATGAGGTCGTTGACGGTGGCCAGCGTCAGCGGCGCCGAACAGACGAACACCAGCGAGCCGAGGACGATCGCGGCACACGTGGACATGGTCAGCGGATTGCGCACCGCGGTACGCGGCCGCCGCAGCAACACGGTCGCGGACAGTCCGAAGATCCCGGCCGCCAGATAAACGACGAGACTCACGCCGACCACTTCCCCGCACGCCCGACCCGCCCCGCAGCGCTGCCACCCCGAACTCCCATGACCGCCCCGGCTTCACGGACGGCCGTCCGGGGGGCGGCGGTGGGGCGCGGGTCGGCCGCGCGCGTGCCGGGTGGCGGTGTTGCTGCTCCGTGTGTGGCGCCCCCGCGGGGGACGGCTGTCCGGAGCGCGGGTGCCGGGCACGGGGTGGCCCCACGCTCGCCGGGTGGCGGTGTTGCTGCTCCGTGTGTGGCGCCCCCGCGGGGGACGGCTGTCCGGAGCGCGGGTGCCGGGCACGGGGTGGCCCCACGCTCGCCGGGCGGCGGGGTCGCTGCTCCGTGTGCGGCGGTCCCGCGAGAGCCGGTCCGGCGGGCGGCCGACGGGTGCGCGGGTGCCGGGCGGGGGGTGATCCCACGCTTGCTGGACGGCGAGTTGGTTGCGGTCGCGTGCGGGAAGGTCGCTCGTCGGCTGGGCGATGGTGCTGTTGTGCCGTGCGTGGCGGTGCCGCGTGGGTCGGTCCGGTGGGCGGTCGGGGGGTGCGTGGACGTCCGGTGTGCCGCCGGGCCGCGGGTGGTGGTGGCGGGTGTGGTCGTCGTGTGGGCCGTGGGCGCGGCTTCGGGAGATTCTCGTGGCGGTCGTCGGGCCGCGTGGGAGTCGGTCATGGTGTGGTCGTGGGGGTCGGGCCGGTGGGGACGCGGGTGGCCGTAGCGGAGATGGGGGTGGCCAGGGCGTCCGCGACGCGGACCAGGGCGGCCGGGCCCGGTACCCGGACGGTCAGCCGGTCCGCCTCGCCGGGCAGCGGCTCGCCGGGCTCGCGCACGGCGGCGGCGATGACCGCCGCCCACGCGGCGGCCTCGGCGCGCTCGGTGTCACCGGTCGACCCCAGCACCGCCTCGTGGGTGCGCTCGTACAGGCACCGGTCGAAGGACGCGTCCAGATAGCTGAGCGCGTTGTGGATGCTGGTCTGACGCCACATCAGCCGGGTGGTGGGCGTCGCCCAGCGCGGCCGCGGCAGCCGCAGACAGCGGCGGGTGAGCAGGTCGTCCAGCTCGCGCTCCAGCGGTTCCAGCCGCGCGTACGCCAGCCGGGACCGCCGCCACTCGGTGAGGCGGGGCCCGGCCAGCGGCACCAGGATGCCCGCCGACGTCAGCAGGGCGCCCATCCCGGCGGCGGCCGGCGAGACGTTCGTGCCGAGCGACGACCAGTCCCGCCCGCACCAGCGGGCGACCACGGCGACGAGCTTGGTCACGCTGTACCCGCCGGCGCACAGCGACCCCACCCCCAGCACCACCAGCCCCGCACGCAGCCAGCCGGCCACCTCGCGCGCCCAGCGCAGCGCGGACACCGTGGTGACGCTGACGGCGCAGAGATGCCCCACCAGGTACAGCACGATCATCTCGGCGAGGAACGGCGTCGTCGCGTAGTAGGTGTCCAGGTCGGTACGGCGCTCCACCGGCGCCTCGCCGAGCGCGAACGTGACGGCGATACCGACGAGCACCAGCGCGTAGGCCACGATCCAGCGCCGGGCCACCCGGTGCACGTGCTCGCCGCCCCGCCAGTGAACGACGAGGACCTGGGAGGCCGCGCTGTACGCGGTGATCGACGCGTACGTGAGCGGCGCGGCCAGGTTCGGCACACCGCTGAGCCGGTTGATCGCGCCGACCGTCGGCGGAGCCCCGAGGATGAAGCAGAAGCCGCCCAGACCCAGCACCGCGCAGATCGCGCGGAGATAGGGATCGCTCCGGTGGCGGGCCAGATCGGGGGCCTTCACCGCCAGACCCAGCCACAGCACACCGCAGCTGACGTAGTTGATCAGACCGCTCATGCTCCCCGGTTCCCCCGGTAGTTGAGCGCTGCCCCGATACGTCCGGCGAGGTCCTGGTCGGGGCCGTCGCCGAACGCCGGGTCCGCCGACGCCTCCAGCCAGGTCCGCAGCCGACGGCCCATCAGCATGCCGAACCGGTCGGCCTCCTGTTCGTCGGCCAGGCTGAAGTCGGTGCGCGCCGCGACCGGCCGGGGCGGACCCGCGGCGGGCGCGGCGTCCGCGTCGGCCTCCCGCCGGTTCATGTGCCACACCTCGTGGCAGAAGATCACGATCTGGTGCCACACGGCGGCCCGCTGGTCGACGACGACCACGTCCTGGGTCTCGCCCTCCAGCCACAGCCCGCTGGCGGTGTGCGGCGGGAACACCTCCCGCCGGACGACGACCCGGCGGCCCCGCCAGGCGCTGACGGAGTCGACGAGCGCGGTTAACAGCACCTCCGGGTCGGCGGGTACCGGCACCTGGATGGGGTCGATGAGCGCGTCGGCGAGCCGCCGCATCTCCCTTTTCCTACGCACCATGTTCTCCCGCGCATCTCCCAGGCCTGCCCCCATCATCCCCGCGCCGCCCGCGGTGGCGGAAGGTCTTTCCTCCCTCACTCGTGCCCCTCGTGAACGGGCACGCTCCCCGCCGGAACGGCGGCCCCGCGGCGTACCGCCGCGACGCCGTCGGGGTCGCGCGGGGCCCGGGAGGCCGCGCCGATCCGCGCGGCGTCGGGTCCTGCCACAGCCGGATGGCCGTGGACGGTTTGATCACCAGGGAGGCGGTCAGCACGGGGGCCGGGATCCGGACGGAGACGGAGCACCGCCCGGCCGGTGTGGCGGGGTCCGGGGCGAGGCGGACCGACCCGCCCGCTGAGTCCATCGCCACACCCCTTCCGGCCCTCCGTCATGGGAGGGCCGTTCGAGCCTACGCGGCGGGAGTTGCCCGCGCCATGCGATCCGGTGACCGTTGTACGACCGGGAACGACCGCTGTCCTTCGGCTCGTTGAGCGCTTGCTGGGTCACCGCCCCGGCGACGGCAGCGGTGTCACCGGCACCCCGCCGGCCGCCGCGCCCAGCAGCGTCAGCCGGACCCGCCCCGGGCCCGACAGCGTGGTGAACTCCGACAGCACCGCCAGGGCCAGGGTGTTGGTGCCCCGGGTGCGCAGGATCCCGTTCGGCAGGACGAACGTGTGCTGCGGACCGACATCGTTGATGTACTGGCCCATGTTCCAGCCGTTGAGGAAGATCTGCGCGCGGTAGGAGCGGTACCGGTCGTCGTCCAGGGTGAGCCCGATCGAGGCGTCGACGCCCTGCTCCACGGCCAGCCGGAACGTGGTCCGGTACCAGGTCACGCCCTGCCGCCGCGCCGCGCGCGGGAACGTGACCGGCTCCCAGTCGCGGTCCGGGAAGCCCGGCAGGTGCCAGCCCTCCCGCTCCCCGTACAGCCCGCCGTTGTTCAGCGGCCCGCGCACCGGGTCGGGCGCGGCCTCGCCCTGGATCCGCCACCGCACCTTCGGCGCGGCCCCGGTGAAGGTGACCGCCGTCAGACCGCGCGCCGCCTTGTGGGTGTCGCGCGCCGCGCCGTCCTGGTCGTGCTGCATCCGCCGCACCAGGACCGACAGCACGTGCCGGCCGGGTCCGCGCTGCGGGCCGCGCACCGGGAAGACCGCCGTGTCCGACCAACTTCCCCGCCGGATGGTGCTGTTGTCGGGCACCGGCATCCGGTGGGTGCCCAGCGGCTCGCCGTCCAGCCAGGCCATCAGCAGTCCCTGCGTGCCGGTGCTGTAGGCCAGGGAGACCGATTCGACGCTCGTGGAGTCCGTGAACGTGCCGCGGTACCAGACGTCCCCGTAGTGGAAGCCGTAGTCGTCGGCGAACAGCACCGGCTGCCCCTTCGGCACGGGGGTCGTGCTGTGCGAGGACGCCCGGTCGGCGGGCTTCCACGCCGAGTCGTCGAAGCCCGGCCCGGACTCGGGGTTCTCGGTGCGCGCCCGCCAGCCGCCGAGCGCGGGCAGCGTCACCTCGGGCACGCCCGGCAGTGGCGCACCGGCCCGCACGCTCCCCGAGCCGGTGGCCGACACCGGGATGGCGCGGCCGTTCCACGTCATACCGTCGATTCCGCGCGGCCCCCACATCTCCAGCCCCGTCTCCCCGACGGTGTCGCCGGTGAGGTGCAGCGTGGAGCCGCGCACGGTGGCGGTGCGCAGCAGCGCGGGGCCGTGGACCAGCAGGGAGCCCGACGGGGTGTCGTACGGCCACAGACGCATCGAGGTCGCCTCGTCGGCGAAGAGCAGCAGCAGCGGGCGGTCGTTCCCGTCGCCCTCCACCCGGACCCCGATCAGCCCGCCGGCGCCGAGCGGGACGGTCAGGCGCAGCAGGCCGCGGTCGTAGGCGTACGCGGCCTCCTGGCTCATCCGGGTGACCAGCGGCTCCTCGGCGGCCTCCAGCACCACGCGGGCCAGCTCGCCCTGCCGCCCGCAGAACACGGCGACGTCCTGTTGTCCCGCGGTGAGGAACAGCATCGGCTGCGCGGTCGAGTACCGCACCGTGCGCCGCCCCAGCGACAGCCCGGTGACCATCATCCGGGCGTCCCGGGCCGGCACGGTCACCGGCAGGTCGGCACCGGCCGCGCGCAGCGTCGAGGAGACCTCCTGGTCGCCGTCGTTGCGCAGGACGTAGACGTGGGTGCCGGTGTCCGGGTTCTTCAGGTGGTACGTCCTCAGCCCGCGCACCTTCACATCGGCCGCGCGGTCCAGCCTGGCGAAGTCCGGGATGCGCTGGAGCATGTGCCCGATCTGGTGCATCGGCACCAGCTTGTCGGTGGGCCGGCGCCCCTCGTCGAGGGCCGCCCCGTAGTCGTACGACGTGTAGACGACCGGCGCCGGCAGCCAGCCCCAGGAGGTGCCGCCGAAGGCCATGTACACGTTGTGGACGGTGATGCCGTTGGCGAGGTGGGTCAGATAGTAGCGCCGCTCGTACGCCGCGTCCCGGGTGCGCCGCGACTCCGCGTACCCCTTGCCCTTCGACCAGGCACCGCCCCACGGATCGAACCAGCCGCCGCCGGACTCCGGCATGAACCCGGGCGTGCGCGGACTGGCGCTCGCCCCGCCGGTCCTACCACCGCTTCCGAAGTACCCCCAGTCGGGCGGGGTCTGGGACGGCGACGGGTACCCGTCGAACCCGTACAGCCACCCCCGCTTCTCACCGCCGGTGTCGAACGAGCCGGGGATCCAGTGGCCGTTCCTGCCCTTGTCGTTGTGGAAGAGGGGGACGTCGATGCCGTCGGCGCGCACCTTCTTGTACAGGTGGGCCATGTAGGCGCGCCCGGTCGGCTCGTCCACGTGGGCGTCGTACTCGTTCTCGATCTGGTAGAGCAGGACCGTGCCGGTGCCCCGGGTGAACAGGTGCCGGGTGGCGACGGCGTCGACGTGCCCCAGCCACTCGTCGACGTGTTTCAGGTACGTGGGATCGGCGGTCCGCGCGGTGCCCTCGGTGGCGGTCAGCCAGCCGGGGAAGCCGCCGCCGTCGACCTCGGCGTTGATGTAGGGGCCGGGGCGCAGGATGACGTAGAGGCCGGTCTCGGCGGCCATGCGCAGGAACAGGTCCAGATCCCGCACCCCGGTGAAGTCGTACTTCCCCGGGGCGGGGGAGTGGTAGTTCCAGGCCACGTAGACGCTGACGGCGTTGTGGCCGTACGCGCGCATCTTCTGGAGCACGTCCCGCCACAGGGCGGGGCTCGGCAGCCGGAAGGGATGCATCTCGCCCGACCACAGCACCAGCCGCCGGCCGTCGACCAGCAGCGAGTAGCGGTCGAAGCCGACGCTGTGGCGCCGTCCGTCGGCGCTCGGCGGGGGCGGCGGCGGGCCGGTGGGCACGGAGCGGGCGGCGTAGGCCGACGGCGCCCCCGGTCCGCCGCTGCCGCCCAGGGCCAGTCCGAGCGCGGCGGCGCCGGCGAGGGCGCTGAATGAACGTCTGCTGAGCGCCAAGGGTGTGCCTCCGGGGCGATCTTACGGGGCGCGGGTGCCGCCATTCTGCACGGAAGCCGCCCCGCGCCCCGCACGCGCACGGAACTCGCCGCGATCGCACGACGGCGTACGAACGGCGCCGGAGGCCCGTGGAGAGGCGCCCTTGGCCTCGTCGCCCAGGGTCTTTCGTTTGGATCAGGCCGGATCAGGGAGCGGGGTCTGGTGCCGTGCGTCGCAGGGCGGAGGAGGGCGGCAGGGCGGAGCCCTGCCGACCGACGACAACGCGGCTGGGGGTACCCCCTGCTCGAAGAGCTTGGGGGAGCGGTGCCAGGGCCCGTGAGCCCGGCATGATCCAAACGAGAGGCCCTAGCTGTATTGACCCGGAGCGTTGTTGACGCGGCTGATCGGTGGGTGGCCGCCGAGTGCGGTGTGGCAGCGGTGGTGGTTGTAGGTGTGGAGGAAGTCTGCCAGGGCTTCGGTTCGCTCGCGGTTGCTGGTGTAGGGCCGCAGGTAGGCCCATTCGTCGAGCAGGGTGCGGTTGAAGCGTTCGACCTTGCCGTTGGTCTGCGGCCGGTAGACGCGTGTGTGTTTGCCGGCCGCGCCCAGGTCGGCAAGTGCCTGTCGCCAGGCGAAGCTCTTGCGGTAGGGCCAAGCGTTGTCGGTCAGAACCCGTTCGATGCGGGTCATGCCGTGGGCGTGGAAGAACGCGGCTGCGCGGGTGAGGAAGGCGGCGCAGGTGGCGGCCTTTTCGTCCGGGTGGATCTCGCTGTAGGCCAGGCGGCTGTGGTCGTCGACGGCGGAGTGGACGTAGTCGTAGCCCATGCTGTTGCGGGTGGTGCGGCCGGCCTGGCGGCCCAGCACCCTGTGACCGCCGCCGTCGGGGATTCGGCCGAGTTTCTTGACGTCGACATGGAGCAGCTCGCCGGGTCGGTCGCGTTCATAGCGGCGGATGACCTGGCCGGTGGGCCGGTCCAGGAAGGCGAGTCGGTTCAGGCCGTGCCGGGTCAGGATGCGGTGCACGGTGGAGGCGGGCATGCCCAGGATCGGTCCGATGCGTGCCGGGCCCAGCTTGCGATCCCGCCGCAGCCTGCAGACGGCCGCCTCGGTGGTGGCTGCGGTCCGGTGTGGTGTCCTGCGGGGACGACTGGAGCGGTCGAGGAGTCCGCTCTCGCCCTCGGACCGCCAGCGCCGGATCCACTTGTGGGCGGTGGGGCGGGAGACACCCATCTCCGCAGCGACGTGGGCGACAGGACGGCCGGAACGGACACGTTCGACGAGCAGCCGCCTGCCGTGAACAGTCAGCCGGGCATTACGGTGGGACACGAAGGCCTCCGTGCGGTGAAGATTCGACACCTCCACCACACACGGAGGCCTTCGCCACGATCAAGACCAGATCGCGTTAACAACGCTCGTGGTCAATACACCTAGCCCGCCTGTCCCATGCCTGCCGCGTTCGGCCAGTTCTGGGGGCTGGGCCAGCCGGTCGCCGGGGCCGGGGTCAGGCCGGGGGCGCCGGGGGGCGGGGCGGTCATGCCGCGCACCTGGGCGGCGGTGAGGCCGCCGCGGGCGGGGACGCCCGGCGGGGTCGGCCCGGGAGCGGGCGCCGGTACGGGTGCCGGGGCGGGAGCGGCGGCGGGAGCCGGGACCTGTTGTGCCGCCGGTGCCAGGGGGTGTATCGGGGCCGGTGCGGGGGCCGGCGGCTGGGCGGTGGCCGCCGGCAGGGGGGTGCCGGGGGTGACCTGCTGCGGGGCGGGGGCCGCCGACGCCGTGAGGGGGAGCGGCATCGCGGTGCCGGCGGCCGGGGCGGGTATCCCCGGGGCGGCGGCTGTCCCGGGAACGGCGGCCGGCATCCGCAGCCCGCCCCCGTTGGTCTCGCTCACCAGCCGGTCCACCGCGGCCGTACCCGAGCTGTAGTTGGTCCCATGACCCGGCTCGGGTGCGGCCGCTCCCCTCCCGCTCCCGTAGAGCACCTGTTCCAAGGCGGAGACGAGACGACGAACGTCCACCTCGGGGCGCACCACGAGCCGCAGGAAGCGGCTGGAGGAGCCGATCTTGTTGCCGCACTCGCGGACCAGGATCCGGTGCTCGGTGAGCAGCCGGTCCCGGACCACGGTGCCCTCGGCACCCACGGGAAGGCGGACGAAGAGGAAGTTGCCCTGGGACGGGTAGACCGTCAGGCCGGGCAGCGCCGAGAGGTGGGCGGCCATCTCCAGCCGGTCGCGGCGCACCTGCTGAAGGCTCTGCCGGTACTCCGCGCCGTGCTCCTTGAGCATGAACACCACGTGCTCGGCGAAGGAGTTGAGGTTCCACTTCGGCAGCATCGAACGGACCTTGCCCGCCAGCGCCGGATTGGCGACCAGATACCCGAAGCGGATGCCGTGCAGGCCGAAGTTCTTGCCCAGGCTGCGCAGCACGACCACGTTCGGGCGCAGCATCGCCTCCTGCACCACGCTCGGCTCGGCCTCGGCGTCGGAGAACTCCAGGAACGACTCGTCGATCACCACCAGGTCCAGATCGGCCAGGGCGTCCATGAACTGCACCAGCGCGTGCTTGGGCACGAAGCCGCCGTCGGGGTTGTTGGGGTTGCAGACCACGGCGACCCTGGTCCCCCGCGCCCGGATGAACTCCACGTACTGCGCCGGGTCCAGGGCGAAGCCGTTGGACTCCTGGAGCGGGAACATGTCGACCCGCTTGCCGGTCTCCATGGGCTGGTCGGTCCAGCGGCCGAAGGTGGGGACGGGGACGGCCAGGGACTCACGCACGAGCAGGTGGTCGATCCAGGTGATCAGCTCGGTGGAGCCGTTGCCCATCGCCACGCACTGGGGCGGCAGTTGGAGCAGGCTGCACAGCTCGGCGGTGATCGTGTCGGCGCTGGACGGGTAGTACGTGACGATCTCGCGCAGCCGTGCCGCCATGTCCTGGAACATGGCGGGCGTGGGGAAGTAGGGGTTGCACGGAATGCAGAAGTCCACCGGCCCGGCCCCGTCGCCGCCCTCCCGCGTCAGCGCCGCCATCGACGGGCTGTGCGCCGCGGTGCTGCGGAACAGCGAGGTGACGTTGTCGGCCATGGAACCTCCGTGTGTGGCGGGCCCGGCGGGGACGACCGGGCCCGTCGTCCTGGGGTGGCCCGCGCGGGGGAGCACGGGCCACCCATGGATACGGAGACGGGGGCGGCGTTGTTCAACTCATGTGTGGGAAGTGTGATTCCCGGGTAACCGCGACCCCGCGCGGGTGCGTCGAGGGCCGGTTCACGAGCCGGACCTGCGCTTGTTCCACACGTCGAATCCGACCGCCGCCAGCAGCGCCAGGCCCTTGATGACCTGCTGCCAGTCGGTGCCGACGCTGAGGAGGTTCATGCCGTTGTTCAGCACGCCGAGGACGAGGCCGCCGATGATCGCGCCGAGCACGGTGCCGACACCGCCGCTCATGGAGGCGCCGCCGATGAACGACGAGGCGATCGCCTCCAGTTCGTAGTTCACGCCCGCCTTCGGGGAGGCCGCGTTCAGGCGGGCCGCCACCACCAGACCCGCCAGGGCCGCGAGCACGCCCATGTTCAGGAACACCTGGAAGGTGACCCGCCTGTCCTTGACGCCGGACAGCTTCGCGGCCGGCAGGTTGCCGCCGATGGCGTAGATGTGGCGGCCGAAGACGGCGTTGCGCATCACGTAGCCGTAGCCGACGACCAGCACGCCGAGGACGATCAGCACGATCGGCGCGCCCTTGTAGCTGGCGAGCAGCAGCGTGACGACCAGGACCGCGGCGACGAGGGCGACGAGCTTGAGCGCGAACAGCCGAGCGGGCGGGACGTCGAGGGAGAACTCCTGCTGCCGGCGCCGGTCCCGCACCTCCTGCCACACCACGGAGGCGATCAGGACGAGGCCGAGGAGCAGGGTGAGGTTGTGGTAGTTGGTGTTCGGGCCGACCTCGGGCAGGAAGCCGTTGCCCATCTTCTGGAGCCCGCCCGGGAACGGGCCGAGGGTCTGGCCCTTGAGCAGGATCTCCGTCAGACCGCGGAAGAGCAGCATCCCGGCGAGGGTGACGATGAACGACGGTATGCCCAGATAGGCGATCATGAACCCTTGCAGCGAGCCCGCGGCCGCCCCCACCAGCAGACACAGGCCCACCGCGACCGGCCACGGTACCTGGTGACTGACCGTCAGCGCCGCCGCCACCGCGCCGACGAAGGCGGTCAGAGAGCCGACCGACAGATCGATGTGGCCCGCGATGATCACCAGCATCATGCCGATGGCCAGGATCAGGATGTAGCTGTTCTGGAGCACCAGGTTGGAGACGTTGCGCGGCAGCAGCAGGTCCCCTCCGGTCCAGATCTCGAACAGGACGACGATCAGGCCGAGCGCGATCAGCATGCCGTACTGCCGCATGTTGCGGCGCAGGCCGTTCAGCACCAGCCGGAGCAGGCCGCGTCCGGCGGCCGCCGCGCCGCGCTCCGGTGGCGCGGGGGCCGGGGTCTGCGCGGTCACGTCCGTGCTCATCGCGTCACCTCTTCGTCCTTCGTGTTCTTCGTCATGTGGCGCATCAGCACTTCCTGGGTGGCCTCGGCCCGCGGCACCTCACCGGTCAGCCGCCCCGCGGCCATCGTGTAGATGCGGTCGCACATGCCGAGCAGCTCCGGCAGTTCGGAGGAGATGAAGACGACCGCCTTGCCCTGGGCGGCCAACCGGTCGATGACCGTGTAGATCTCGTACTTGGCGCCCACGTCGATGCCGCGCGTGGGCTCGTCCAGGATCAGCACGTCCGGACCGGCGAAGATCCACTTGCTGAGGACGACCTTCTGCTGGTTGCCGCCGGACAGCCTGCCCACCGGCTCGAAGACGGTCGGCGCCTTGATGTTCATGGACGTGCGGAAGCCCTCGGCGACCTGCCGCTCCTCGTGCTCGTCCACCACGCCCCGCCGGGCCACCTTGCGCAGCGCGGTCAGCGAGATGTTCCGGTGGACGGTGTCGATGAGGTTCAGGCCGTAGTGCTTGCGGTCCTCGGTGACGTAGGCGATGCCGTGCCCGACCGCCTCCGCGACGGTCCTGGTGTTGATCTCCCGGCCGTCCTTGAGGACCGTGCCGGCCGCGTACCGGCCGTAGGCGCGGCCGAAGACGCTCATCGCCAGTTCGGTGCGGCCGGCGCCCATCAGGCCCGCGATGCCGACGATCTCCCCGCGCCGCACCCGGACCGACACGTCGTCGACGACCCGGCGCTGCCGGTCGATCGGGTGGAACACCGTCCAGCCCCGGATCTCCAGCGCCGGGGCCGCGCCCTCCTCGGGCTGGTGCGGGGTGCGTTCGGGGAAGCGGTGGTCGAGGTCGCGGCCGACCATGCGGGCGATGATCCGTTCCTCGGTGGTGCCGGCCGCCTTCACGTCCAGGGTCTCGATGGTGCGGCCGTCGCGCAGGATCGTCACCGAGTCGGCGACCCGGCGGATCTCGTTCAGCTTGTGGGAGATGACGATCGAGGTGATGCCCTGCTTCTTCAACTCCAGTATCAGACGCAGGAGTTTGCCGCTGTCCTCGTCGTTCAGGGCGGCCGTCGGCTCGTCCAGGATGAGTAGCTTCACCGACTTCGACAGCGCCTTGGCGATCTCCACGAGCTGCTGCTTGCCGACGCCGATGTCGGCGACCCGGGTCTCGGGGTGCTCGTCGAGGCCGACGCGGCGCAGCAGTTCGGTGGCGTGCCGGAGGGTGTCGTTCCAGTTGATGAACCCGCGGGTGGCGTGTTCGTTGCCGAGGAAGATGTTCTCCGCGATGGACAGGTACGGCACCAGCGCCAGTTCCTGGTGGATGATGACGATGCCGCGCCGCTCGCTGGCCCGGATGTCCTTGAAGCGGCAGACCTCCTGTTCGAAGAGGATCTCGCCCTCGTAACTTCCGTGCGGATGGACGCCGGAGAGCACCTTCATCAGGGTGGACTTGCCGGCGCCGTTCTCCCCGCAGATGGCGTGCACCTCGCCCCGGCGAACCGTCAGCGTGACGTCCGACAGCGCCTTGACACCGGGAAAGGTCTTGCCGATCGAGCGCATTTCCAGGACGGGTCCCGCCATGGTCGTGCCTTCCAGTCGGTTGGGGTCGGTGGATGCGGCGGTCGCTTCCCGGGCTACTTGTTCAGCTCGGCGTCCGTGTAGTAGCCGCCCTTCACCAGGACCTCCTCGTAGTTGCTCTGGTCGACGCTCACCGGTTGCAGCAGGTAGGCGGGGACCACCTTCGTGCCGTTGTCGTAGGTCTTGGCGTCGTTGACCTGCGGCTTCTTGTCCTTCAGAGCGTCGTCGACCATGGCCGAGGCGACCTCGGCGAGCTTGCGGGTGTCTTTGTAGACGGTCTGCGTCTGCTCGCCCGCGATGATCGACTTCACCGAGGCCAGCTCGGCGTCCTGACCGGTGACGACGGGCAGCGGTTTGCTCCCCGAGCCGTAGCCGTCCGACTTCAGCGCGGAGAGGATGCCGATGGATATGCCGTCGTAGGGCGAGAGCACCGCGTCGACCCGGCCGCTCTTGTAGGAGGAGGTGAGGATGTCGTCCATGCGCCGCTGCGCGGTCGCGCCGTCCCAGCGCAGGGTGGTGACCTTGGTGAGCTGCGTCTGGCCGGACCTCACCACCAGCTTCTTGCTGTCCAGGTACGGCTGCAGGACGCTCATCGCTCCGTTGAAGAAGTACTTGGTGTTGTTGTCGTCGTTGGAGCCGGCGAACAGCTCGATGTTGAACGGGCCCTTGCCGTCCTTCAGGCCGAGCTTGTCGACGATGTAGCCGGCCTGGAGCCGGCCGACCTTCTCGTTGTCGAAGGAGGCGTAGTAGTCGACGTGTTCCGTGCCGAGGATCAGCCGGTCGTAGGCGATGACCGGGATGCCGGCGTCGGCCGCCTCCTGGAGCACGTTGTTCAGCGACTTGTTGTCGATGGCGGCGACGATCAGGCCCTTGACGCCCTGGGTGATCAGGTTCTCGATCTGCGAGACCTGGGTGTCGGGGTTGTCCTCGCCGAAGACCAGCTTGGTCCGGTAGCCCTTGGCCTGGAGGTCCTTGACGACGTTGTCGCCGTCGGAGATCCACCGCTCGGAGGACTTCGTCGGCATCGCGATGCCGATGGTGGCGTCCTTGGTGCTGCCCGCCTTCTCCTTGCTGCCGCCCTCGCTGTTCTGCCCGCAGGCGGACAGGGTCAGGGCGAGGGACGCGGCTGCGGCCGTGGCGGCGAGGGCGGCTCTGCTGTTGCGCATGGTGATCAGTCCTTGTCCGTCTGGTCGGGGTGGGGCGTGGGGAGGTGCTCCCGGCGCCTGTCAGGCGCCGGTGGGGAAGCGGTGGAGCGGGCCCGGCAGCCGGGAGCCGAGCGGCGCCATGTCACCGGCGGCGCCGTGTCGGGCGAGCAGGTCCAGGGCGAGCCGGCCGCGCCGCACCCGTTCCCGGGCGGTGGCCAGGGTGAGCTCGCGCAGATGGTGTCCGTACGGGTAGATGCCGGGCGCCTTGGACAGGCCGAACTTCAGATAGAGCGGTGCGCCGCGCCGGATCAGCTCGGCGACCTCGTACATCCGCACATAGCCGCCGAGGTCGTCGGGTGCCTCGATGTACATGTCCATGGGGGCGCCCGACACCCGCCGTATCTCGGTGAGGTGACCGAGCGTCAGATCGCTGGGCACATTGACGGAGTCGGCGCCCAGCCGCTCGAAGACGGCGTACGACGCCGGGTTCACCGGGCCGATCAGCGCGGACACCTTCAGGGTGGTGTCGGCCGGGATCAGTCCCGTCGTACGCGCCCGGTGCAGTGTCCACAGCACCCCCTCGTCCGCGACCAGCAGGCAGCGCACGCCCAACTCCGTGGCCCGTACGGCGTCCTCGACGCACCCGGCGACCGCGTCGTGGCCGCGGGCGCGCAGTCCCGCCCCGCGCGAGTCGGAGCGCACCGAGCCGCCGGTGTCCCAGGTGCCGCGGGGGCCGGTGAACAGGCACAGCTCGATGCCGCGTGCGGCACTCGCCCCGGCCATCTCGGTGATCTCGGCGTCGGTCAGCATCCACACGCCGCTGCCCTGGCTGATCCGGTGGATCGGCACATCGAGCCGTGCGGCTTCGTCGAGGACCACCGCCAGCGCCTCCGGGCCCTCGCACGAGGGGATCTCGGTGCGCCAGCGGCCGCCGCCCGGGAAGGCGTGGGGCGAGGCGTCGGCGGGGTCGAGGGCGCGGGCGCCCAGGCCGAGCGCGGTGAGCGCCTGCTCACCGGGCCTGCGGGCGGCCGTTGCGGAAGCGTCGGTCACAGGCAGTCCTTCGTGTTCGGTATCTCGGACAAGGTTCGCGACTCCGGGTGCGGTGGGACGTACACGGGGACCGGCGGTGAACCGGCCCCGGGGTACCGCTGCCGGCGATCCGGGCCCCGGTGCGCCGCTCACGGCGTCGTCGGGTCACGCCGTGAGCGGCGCGTGTTCACGGGCGGAGCAGTACCTTGCCCACCTTCGGATCGCCCGCCCCCACCAGATCGATGGCGTGCGAGAACTCGGCGAGCGGGAGTTCGTGGGTGACGAGCGGGAGTGGATCGAGCAGCCCGGCCGCGAACACCCGCACCGTGTGCGCCCAGGCGTGCGGCGGCGCCCCGAAGACGGTGTGCACCTCCAGCTGCCGTACGACGAGGTCGGTCGGGTCCAGTCCCTCGGCGCCCGGTGCCGGGATGCCCGTCAGGACCAGCCGCCCACCGCGTCTGAGCAGCGCGGCGGCGGTCCGCGCCGCGTCAGCGGACCCGGCGGTCTCGATCACCACGTCGAAGCCGCCGGGCAGCCGCCGGTCCTTGGTGCAGAAGCCGGTGGCGCCGAACCGCCGGGCCAGGGCCTCGCGGTCGTCGCGGGTGCCGACGACCAGCAGCTCGGCCGGGGAGAGGGCCTTGAGGAACTGCACGGCGAACATCCCGAGCGTGCCGTCACCGACCACGGCGACCCGCTCGCCCGGCCGGGCATCGGCCTTCAGCGCGGCGGCCGCGACACAGGCGGCCGGCTCCAGCAGGGCGGCGGCGGTCAGGTCGGCGTCCTCGGGCAGCACGTGCAGCAGCCTGGCCGGCAGCGTCAGCGTGGCGGCCATCGCGCCGGGCCGGGTGAAGCCGGTCTCCTCGTAGCCCGCGGTGCACAGGGTCGTCTCGCCCGCGTGGCAGCGGTCGCACACCTGGCAGTTGCGGAAACCCTCGCCGACCACCTTGCGGCCCACGAGACCGCCGGGCACCCCGGCGCCCACCCGCCGGACCGTCCCGGACCACTCGTGGCCCGGCGTCAGCGGGTAACGGACGTACCCCTCGGGCCGGTTGCCCTGGTACACCTCGCGGTCGCTGCCGCAGATCCCCACGGCGTGCACGGCGACCAGCGCCTCACCCGGACCCGGGTCGCGCGGCGTGTGCCCGGCGATCCGGTGCGCGCCCGGGCCCTCGACGACGACCTCGGCGCTCACTTCGTCCCCTTCGGCCTGCGCTGCTCCCAGCCCTCGGCCCACAGGTCGAACCGGGCCTGCTGCTGGGGGAATTCGGCCGCCGCGTCGACGTCCAGCTCGACGCCGAGACCGGGCGCGTCGGAGAGGTGGAAGCAGCCGTCCTCCGGGTCCACCCGCGGCGCGCCCCTGACCACCTTCTTGATCTCCGCGTCCGCGAAGTCGTTGAAGTGCTCCAGGACCTTGAAGTTCGGTGTGGTGAAGCCGACGTGGAGCGAGGCCGCGGTGAGCACGGACCCGCCCACGTTGTGCGGGGCGACGAGCACGTAGTGCGTCTCGGCGGTCGCGGCCAGCTTCCGGGTCTCCCAGATGCCGCCGATGTGGCCGACGTCCGGCTGGATGATGTCGGCGGACTGGTCGTCGAAGAGCTCGCGGAACTCGATCCGGTCGTGGATGCGCTCTCCGGTGGCGATCGGTACGTCCACCTTGGCGGCGACCTTCCGCAGCGCCTTCAGGTTCTCCGGCGGGACCGGTTCCTCCAGCCAGGCCGGGGCGAAGGGCGCCATCTCCCCGGCCAGCCGGACGGCGGTGGCGGGGGAGAAGCGGCCGTGCATCTCCAGCATCAGCTCGGCGTCCGGGCCGATGGCGTCCCGTACGGCCTCGATGAGCGAGACGGCGTACAGGGTTCCCTCGTGGTCGAGTTCGAAGTGCCCGGTGCCGAAGGGGTCGATCTTGAGCGCCCGGTAACCGCGCTCCATGACCTCCCGCGCGGCCTTGTGGTACGCCTCCGGGGTGCGCTCGGTGGTGTACCAGCCGT
The DNA here is from genome assembly GCF_006540305.1 of Streptomyces sp. 6-11-2. GTDB lineage: Bacteria > Actinomycetota > Actinomycetes > Streptomycetales > Streptomycetaceae > Streptomyces. The sequence goes on from NZ_BJOR01000001.1 coordinate 4,946,916, forward strand.
TGGCGTACGCCTTGACCCGGTCGGTGACCTTGCCGCCGAGCAGTTGCCACACGGGGACGCCGAGCGCCTTGCCCTTGATGTCCCAGCAGGCCATCTCCACCACCGCGATGCCGGACATCACGATCTCACCCGCGCGGCCGAAATCGCCGTACTTCATCCGGCGGACGAGGTCCTCGGCGGCGAACGGGTCGGAGCCGAGGATGTGGTTGGCCTCGGCCTCCCTCAAGTAGCCGATGAGCGCGTCGGTGTGGCCCAGCATCCGGGTCTCGCCGACCCCCGTGATGCCCTCGTCGGTGTGCACCTGGACGTAGGTCAGGTTGCGCCACGGCGTCCCGACCACATGGGTGCTGATTCCGGTGATGCGCACGGTGCCCGCCTCTCGGCTGCTCGACATCGATGTCGCTGTTCGAAATTTCGTCAGACGTTCGAAATGCTGGCGTGACAGTAAGGAGGGGGTGGTGAGGGTGTCAATGGGCCCGACAGATAACGGTTTCGGCGAGACTTTCGACAACTCTTTCGATCCCGCACAGAACCTTCACAGGGGTGCCTAGGAACCGTGCCCATCCGGAACTTACTCTTCCCGCGTCATGAACTACTGCCACCCGTGCCGACGGCACCTCAACGGCGCCCTCGCCTGTCCGGGGTGCGGCACCCCAGTGGAGACCCCTCCCGCGTACGCGGGGGACGCGGGGGATCCGGGGGTGGGCGCGGAGGCGGCGAACGTCCAAGTCCCGCAGGAGAGCGGTGAGTTCCACGCCGAAGAGGGGCGGGACGGGCGTGACAGCCACGACGGGTACGACAGCCGCGACGGGGACGGCCTCGACGGCGGTCCTGCCGAGCCGGAGGGGCGGGCCGTGCGGCGCCGCCCGCGCGGCCGCGGCCGGGGCGGAGCCGTCGAGGCGGCCCGGACGGACGCGGGGGACGCGGGAGACGCGGAGGACGCCGAGGGCACGGAGAGCGCGGAGGCCGAGGGGCGCCGGGGCGCGAGCCGGCGGGACCGAAAGGCCGCGGCCCACCGCCGGCGCCGCCGCCGGGTCCTGCTGATAGCCGTCGGCTTCGTACTGGCGGGCAGTGGCCTGAGCCTGGCCGAACTCGGCGTCGACGCACCGGGCCTGCCCGGCTTCTCCCACCCCGAACCGGCGGCGGTCGGTGACGACGCGGAGGAGGGCGACGCGTCCCCGACCGGTACCGGCGGGACGACCGCGCCGGCTGACGGCGCTCCGGGGACCGGTACGGGCACGGCGTCACCGGACGCCTCCAGGTCGGCCTCGCCCTCGGCCTCCGCGAAGGGCGGGAAACCGGAACCGGACGCGAGCGACACGAGCAGCCCCCGGGAGTCGGCGGAGGTGACGGCGCAGAACGGCACGGGCGGAGGCTCGGACGGGCCGGGCGCGCCGGACCCGGCGACCTCGGAGGCGCCCCGGCCCGCGGACCCGCCGACGGCGGACCCCGCCCCACCGGCCCCTCAGCCGGATCCGACCCCCACGCCGACGCGCACGTGCGACCGCTTCCTGTGGTGGTGCACGTAGGGAGCGGTCCACGGGCCCGCGGGCCGCGCTGTCGGCGCCGGGCCCCACGTCGCCGTGACGGCGGCCGCGGTCAGCCGCGTTCCCCCTGGTCCACCATCCGCCGCAGCAGGTCCCGCAGCGCCGTCCGCTCCTCCTCGGAGAGGCCCGCCAGCGGCTCCCGCGCGAAGCGCAGCCCTTCCCTCAGCTCCCGGGCCACCCGTCGTCCGTCCTCGGTCGCCGCCGCCAGCTTCACCCGCCGGTCGCCCGGATCCGGCTGCCGCTCCACCAGTCCCCGCGTCTCCAGCCGGTCCACGATCCCGGTGACGTTCGACGGCTCGCACTTCAGCTTCTGCGCCAGCTTCCGCATCGGCAGCGGTTCCAGCGACAGCAGGCTCAGCAGCCGCGCCTGCGCCCCGGTCAGCGCGTGCTCCCCGGCGGCTTCCTCGTAGTCCTCGTAGAACCGGGCCACGACGTCGCCGATCAGTTCGACGACCTCCAGGGTCAGCGCGTCGGGTCGGCGGGTGTTCGGTGCAGCGGCCATGCGTCCAGCGTACCGGCTTACTTGACTTCATGAAATATTTAGGCGCATGGTTGTTTCAGTAACTGAAGTAACTGAAAGGCGCTGTCGTGATCAACCGAGAATGGCACCTGCTCAGCCGTCCGGTCGGCTGGCCGAAGCCCGAGGATTTCGCCCTGGTCGAGACCGAGATCCCGCAGCCGGGCGAGGGGCAGGTCCTCGTACGCAACGAGTACCTCTCCGTCGACCCTTATATGCGGGGCCGGATGAGTGCGGCCAAGTCGTACGCCGAGCCGTACGAACTGGGCAGGCCCATGCAGGGCGGCGCCGTCGGCGAGGTCGTCGCCTCCGAGGCCGAGGGGATCGCCGTCGGCGACCACGTCCTGCACTTCGGCGGCTGGCGCGAGTACGCCGCCGTGAACGCCCGCAGCGCGGTCAAGGTCGATCCCGCGGCCGCGCCCCTGCCGGCGTACCTCGGCGTGCTGGGCATGACCGGGCTGACCGCCTACGCCGGTCTGCTGCGCACCGCCTCCTTCAAGGAGGGCGACGCCGTCTTCGTCTCCGGCGCGGCCGGCGCGGTCGGCGGCCAGGTCGGTCAGATCGCCAGGCTCAAGGGCGCCTCGCGGGTGATCGGCTCCGCCGGCTCCGCCGAGAAGGTCCGGCTGCTGACCGAGGAGTACGGCTTCGACGCCGCCTTCAACTACAAGAGCGGCCCGGTTGCCGAGCAGTTGAGGGCCGCCGCCCCGGACGGCGTCGACGTCTACTTCGATAACGTCGGCGGCGAGCACCTGGAGGCCGCCATCGGCTCCCTCAAGCTGGGCGGCCGCATCGCGATCTGCGGAATGATCTCGGTCTACAACAACACCGAGCCCGCCCCGGGTCCGAGGAACCTCGCCCGCCTGATCCAGACCCGTGGCCGCATCGAGGGCTTCCTCGTCGGCGACCACTACGACCTCCAGCCCGAGTTCGTGCGGGAGGTCGGCGCCTGGGTGCGCTCGGGCGAGCTGAAGTACCGCGAGACCTTCGTCGAAGGCATCGAGAACACGCTGGAGGCGTTCCTCGGCGTGCTGCGCGGCGACAACACCGGAAAGATGATCGTCAAGTTGTGAGCCACCCGGCGGCCGTTCCCTGAAGTTTCGGTATGCGGTAACTTCTTTCCGGAACTCGAAACCGCCAGGTGCGACCGTGGGCGCGAGTCGCGGCGGACGAAGGAAGGAACGCACCCCATGCCCAGCCCTGCAATCCGACGTTCTGACGTCCTGTACACCGCCGTCGCCACCGCCGAGAACGGCCGCGACGGCCGGGTTGCCACCGACGACGGCAAGCTCGACGTCGTCGTCAACCCGCCCAAGGAGATGGGCGGCAGCGGCGCCGGCACCAACCCGGAGCAGCTGTTCGCCGCCGGCTACAGCGCCTGCTTCCAGGGCGCCCTCGGCGTCGTCGCCCGCCAGGAGGGCGCCGACATCTCCGGCTCCACCGTCACCGCGAAGGTCGGCATCGGCAAGAACGAGGACGGGTTCGGGATCATCGTGGAGATCTCGGCCGACATCCCGAACGTCGACGCCGCGACGGCCAGGAGCCTGGTGGAGCAGGCCCACCAGGTGTGCCCGTACTCGAAGGCGACCCGGGGGAACATCACGGTGACGCTGGGCTGAGCCGACGGCTCGGTCGCCTGCGGGCGCTTCCAGTCGGTGTCGAGGGCCCGATCGTGATACGCGCTTCGTGCCTTCGCGCGTTCGCTCCCTCGACACCGGCGCGCCCCCACCGCGGGTGGGGCCTGCGCAGGTCGGTCATCCTCCGCCCGAGGACGTACGCGCACAACTGCCCCTCGTGGTCCGGCCGCTGACCCGCCGCGACTGCGGCGAACTCCTCCCGCACCGGTTCGCAGCCGCCGGTGTCGGTGCCGTGGATCCCCCGGGTCATCCGCGCGCGCGTACCCGGAGGACGGGCGGGCGGGGGCCCCGCATACAGTTTTTCCATGCGTGACCTCGGGGCCGGTTTCGCCCATCTCCTCAAAGGCCAGCGCTGGATGGCCCGGCACGGGCAGTCGTACCGCTTCGGACTGCTCCCGGGCCTGCTCACGCTGGTGCTGTACGCGGCGGCGCTCACCGCGCTCGCGCTGTGGGGCGGCGACGCCGTCACCTGGGCCACCCCCTTCGCCGACGACTGGCCGGGTCCCTGGACCGGTCTCTTCCGCGGCCTGCTCACCGCCGTGCTGTTCGCCCTGGGGCTGCTCCTCGCCGTGGTCACCTTCACCGCGGTCACCCTCCTGGTCGGCCAGCCCTTCTACGAGAGCCTGTCCGAGCAGGTGGACCGGGACGTGTCGCCCGACGGCACGGCGCCCGAGTCCGGCCTGCCGCTCTGGCGCGACCTGTGGATCTCGGCCCGCGACAGCCTGCGCATCGTCGTGCGGGCCGCGCTGTGGGGCGTACTGCTCTTCGCGCTGGGCTTCCTGCCGTTCGTCGGGCAGACGGTCGTGCCGGTGCTCGGCTTCTTCGTCACCGGCTTCTTCCTGACCGAGGAGCTCACCGCCGTCGCCCTCCAGCGCCGGGGCGTCGGGCTCGGCGACCGTCTGGCCCTCCTGCGCTCCCGCAAGCTGCTGGTCTGGGGCTTCGGCGCCCCGCTCGGCCTGGCCTTCCTGGTGCCGTTCGTGGCGGTGTTCCTGATGCCGGGCGCGGTCGCGGGCGCCACCCTGCTCGCCCGTGAGCTGCTGGACGAGGAGACCGGAGACGCGGTCACCCCCGTACCGCGGACGACGCCGCCGTCGCAGTCGGCGGCACCCGCCTGACGCGGGGGCCGGGCACAGCCCGGCGAAGCCGCCCTCGTTTGTGAAGGGTTCGTACGAGATCGCGGCACAGTGCCCGATGACCGGCCGGCTTCTCCCCCCGGCGGTTAACGTCGGGTCCGGGCCGAGTCCGCCCACCGGCAGCCCCGGTCCGGGACCTGACCCCTGGGCCGGGGCTGGGCCGGCGCGTTCAGCGCGCCGAGAAGCCGTACACCGTGCGCGAGCGGAAGACCTCGCCGGGCCCGAGCTGGGTGCTCGGGAAGCCGGGGCGGTTGGGGGAGTCCGGGAAGTGCTGGGTCTCCAGGGCGATCCCGTCGCCCGGGGCGAAGGGCGCGGGGAGATGGTCCCCGGTGTAGAGCTGGAGGCCCGGCTCGGTCGTCGCCACCGTCAGGACCCGGCCGGACGCCGGATCGTGCAGCTCGGAGACCTCCACCGGCTCGTCCGTGACGCCCTTGTCGAGGACCAGGTTGTGGTCGTAGCCGGAGCCCACCTTCCGCGTCTGCCGGAAGTCGAAACGGGTGCCCGCCACCTCGTCGAGGGCACCGGTCGGGATCAGATCCGCGTCCACCGGCGTGTACCGGGAGGCGGCGAGCCGCAGTTCGTGCCCGCCCGCGTCGCCGAAGCCGCCGAGGTTCCAGTACGAGTGGCTGGTGAGGTTGACGACGGTCGGCGCGTCCGTGACCGCCGTGTAGGCGATGTGCAGGGCGCCCGCCTCGTCCAGGGTGTACGTCACCGAGACCTCCAGGCGGCCCGGGAAGCCCTCCTCGCCGTGCGGACTGACCCGGCTGAGCCGCACGCCGTGCTCGACCGGCGCCGCCTCCCACATCCGCTTGTCGAAGCCGCCGTCACCGCCGTGCAGCGAGTTGCCGCCCTCGTTCTGCTCCAGCGCGTACGTCCGCCCGTCCAGCGGGAAGCGGCCCCCGGCGATCCGGTTGGCGTACCGCCCGATCAGCGCGCCGAGGAACGGCTCGGGGTGGGCCAGATAGCCGTCCAGGCCGGAGAAGCCCAGCACGACGTCCGCGGTGCGCCCGTCCCGGTCCGGGACCTCCACCGACTGCACGGTCCCGCCGTAGGACAGCACCCGTACCCGCACCCCGGCCCGCTCCAGCGTCCAGCGGTGCACCTCGGTGCCGTCGGCCAGAGTGCCGAAGGGTTCGCTCACGGGGTCGCTCGTGGGGTCGCTCATGGGGAAACCCTAAGTCCTGTCGTCAGGGGCATTCCGGCGGCTCCGCAGGGGCTCCGCGGGGGTCTTCAAGGGCCTTTCAGGGGGTCTTCGCGGTGACGGTCCGGTAGGCGATCTCGGCGATCCGGGCCTGGCCGTCGCGGCTCGGGTGGAACCAGTCCCAGTGGCTCAGCTGGTCGGTGCCGAAGCGGTAGTCGAAGACCGCGTTGTTGTCGAAGCGGCAGCGGTGGTCCTTCGCGCAGACCTCCTTCAGCACCTCGTTGTACGCCCGCACCCGGGCCTGCACCGTGTCGCGCCGTTTGGTGGCCGCCGCGTCCAGCGCGTCGGCGTCGCCCAGCATGGAGGGGCAGATGCCGAGCTTCCAGATCTGCTTGCCCAGCGCGTTCGTACGGCCCTCGGACCACAGCCGCTTCAGATCCGGCACGCTGGAGACGTACACCTGTGTCTTGGGCAGGGCTTGACGCAGTGTGTCCATCGCGGCCTCGAACTCGGCCCGGAAGACCGACACCGGCGTCATCGTGTCCAGGGAGTCCCGGCAGGCGTCGTTCGCGCCGGCCATGACGGTCACCAACTGCGGCTTCTTCCGCACGGCCTGCGCCATCTGGCCGTTCAGCTCGGCCATCCGGGACCCGGTCACCGCGAAGTTCCAGCTGCGCTGGGCCGCCCCGGTCAACCCGAGCAACCGCACCGCCAGGCTGTTGACCGACGCGTCGCTGCCCGTCGCCCAGGACGCCTCCGGGCAGTCCGTGAGCACCATGCAGGAGTCGAAGCCGCGGGTGATGGAGTCGCCGACCGCGGCGATCGAGTCCGGGCTGGTGTTCCAGACGGGTGGCGGTGCCGCAGACGGGCGGGAGGCTCCGGTTCCGGCCTCCAGTCCGACGGCCTTGCAGCCCGCGGTGGCCAGTACGGCCGCCGCCACGACGGCGTGAGCGGCCCGGGTACGGTGAAGTTGTTTCCGCATGCCCTGGTGTTCCCCTCGGTCGTCGTGAAGTGCTTCCCTCCATGAGAACGCGTGAGGGTTCCCGCCCCCACTCGAGTGGGGGGCTCGCACCCGTACAAGCGTCCCCCTGGGTGAATGGAGGGCGTTTCCTGGCACCGGGACCGACGGTACGTCACACTCCTTGCCCCGTCTCACGGTAGCCTCGCCATCAACGTGGCCTCACACGCCACCGCTGTCCGCCCGCCCGCACCATGTCCCGCTCTGTCCGGAGGTCCCGGTGACGACACGTGGAGTTCTGTACGTGCACTCCGCGCCGCGCGCGCTGTGCCCGCACGTCGAGTGGGCCGTCGCCGGGGTGCTCGGTACGCGCGTCAGCCTGGACTGGATCCGGCAGCCCGCCGCGCCCGGCACCTGGCGCTCGGAGTTCTCCTGGCAGGGCCAGCCCGGCACCGCCTCCAAACTCGCCTCCGCGCTGCGCGGCTGGCAGTTGCTGCGCTTCGAGGTCACCGCCGAGCCCTGCCCCACCGCCGAGGGCGAGCGCTACAGCTGCACTCCCGACCTCGGTATCTTCCACGCCGTCACCGGCATCCACGGCGACATCCTCATCCCCGAGGACCGGCTGCGCGCCGCCCTGCTGCGCTCCCAGCGCGGCGAGACCGACCTGGAGGCCGAACTCGCCAAGCTCCTGGGCAAGCCCTGGGACGACGAGTTGGAGCCGTTCCGCTATGCGGGTGAAGGCGCCCCCGTGCGCTGGCTGCACCAGGTGGTCTGACGGCTTCAGGATCCGGCCGCTCCGGAGTACGACCGCTTGCGGAACCCGAAGGGCCCCCACCGATTCGGTGGGGGCCCTTCGGACATCCGGTGCCGGGGGTTCTCAGACCGTCCGGAACGCCAGCACCACGTTGTGCCCGCCGAAGCCGAACGAGTCGTTCAGCGCGGCGATACGGCCCTCGGCGGGCAGCTTGCGCGCCTCCCCGCGGACCACGTCCGCGTTCGCCTCGGCCTCGGGGTCGATGTTCTCGACGTTGATGGTCGGCGGAGCCACCCGGTGGTACAGCGCCAGCACGGTCGCCACCGACTCCACACCGCCCGCGCCACCGAGCAGGTGACCGATCATCGACTTGGTCGCGGAGACCGCGATGTGGTCGGCGTGGTCGCCGAAGACCTTGCGCAGCGCCTTCAGCTCGGCGATGTCACCCGCCGGCGTCGAGGTGGCGTGCGCGTTCACGTGCACGATCTCCGCCGGGTCCAGGTCGGTGCTGTCGAGCAGGTGCTGCAGGGCGTGCGAGATGCCCCGGCCCTCCGGCTCGGGCTGGACGATGTCGTGGGAGTCGGCGGAGATGCCCTGGCCGACCGCCTCCGCGTAGACGCGGGCACCGCGCTTGGCGGCGTGCTCGGCGGACTCCAGGACGAGCACACCCGCGCCCTCGCCGAGGACGAAGCCGTCCCGGTCGACGTCGTAGGGGCGCGAGGCGCCCTCGGGGTCCTCGTTGTTCTTCGACATCGCCATCATGTTGCCGAACGCGGCGATGGGCAGCGGGTGGATCGCCGCCTCCGTACCGCCGGCGACGACCACGTCGGCACGGCCGGTGCGGATCATCTCGATGGCGTAGCCGATGGCCTCGGCACCCGAGGCACACGCCGAGACCGGCGTGTGCACGCCCGCGCGGGCGCCCACGAGCAGGCCCACGTTGGCCGAGGGGCCGTTCGGCATCAGCATGGGGACGGTGTGCGGGGAGACGCGGCGGACGCCCTTCTCCTTCAGCACGTCGTACTGGTCCAGCAGGGTGGTCACGCCGCCGATGCCGGAGGCGACGACCGTGCCGAGCCGGTCCGGGTCGACGGAGCCGTCCTCACCGGCCTTGCCGGTGAAACCGGCGTCCTTCCAGGCCTCCTGGGCCGCGATCAGCGCGAACTGCGCCGAGCGGTCCAGACGGCGAGCCTGCGGCCGCGGGATGACCTCGGTCGGCTCCACGGCCACCGGAGCGGCGATACGGACGGCCTGGTCGGCCGCCCACTCCTGGGTCAGGGGCTTCACGCCGGACTTGCCGGCGACCAGGCCCTCCCACGTAGAGGCTACGTCGCCACCCAGCGGTGTGGTTGCGCCGATACCGGTGACGACCACGGTGCGATTGGTCGAGCTCACGGGAATTCTTTCTCCAACGGAACGAGGATTCGTACGGCGCCACCGCCGGGTGGCGGGGCAGTCAGCCCAAGGCTGTGATCGGTCGATCAGTCCTGGTGCTTGAGGATGTAGTCGGTCGCGTCGCCGACCGTCTTGAGGTTCTTGACGTCCTCGTCGGGGATCTTGACGTCGAAGCGCTCTTCGGCGGCGACGACGACCTCGACCATGGACAGCGAGTCGACGTCCAGGTCGTCGGTGAAGGACTTGTCCAGCTGGACGTCCTCGACCGGGATCCCGGCGATCTCGTTCACGATCTCCGCGAGACCGGCGACGATCTCTTCCTGAGTGGCGGCCATGTCGGCGCTCCTTCGTAGTTTTCCAGAGGGTGTGGCGCCCACCGCGTCAGCGGCAGGGTTGTGCGGTCCCGCACCGGAAGCATGATCCGGCACGGAGTGCCTAGGGGAGGGTAACGACCGTCGCGGCGTACACGAGACCCGCCCCGAAGCCGATGACGAGCGCGGTGTCGCCGCTCTTCGCCTCGCCGGTCGCCAGGAGCCGCTCCATCGCGAGCGGGATCGAGGCGGCCGAGGTGTTGCCGGTGGTGCGGATGTCACGGGCGACCGTGACGTGCTCCGGCAGCTTGAGCGTCTTCACCATCGAGTCGATGATCCGCACGTTGGCCTGGTGCGGGATGAAGACGTCCAGTTCGTCCGGGGTGATCCCGGCCGCGTCCAGCGCCTGCTGGGCGACCTTCGCCATCTCGAACACGGCCCAGCGGAACACCGCCTGGCCCTCCTGCGTGATCGCGGGGAACTTGACGTTGCCCTCGCTGTCGACGGGGAGTTCGGACACGTCGCCGATCCGGAAGCGGTCCCACGGCACGGTCTGCTTGATGGTCTCGGCCTTGTCACCCTCCGAGCCCCACACGGTCGGGCCGATCGCGGGCTCCTGCGAGGGGCCGACCACGACCGCGCCGGCTCCGTCGCCGAAGAGGAAGGCCGTGGCCCGGTCCTCCAGGTCGGTCAGGTCGGAGAGCCGCTCCACCCCGATGACCAGCACGTACTCCGCCGAACCCTCGACGACCAGGCCCTTGGCCAGGGTGAGGCCGTAGCCGAAGCCGGCGCAGCCCGCCGAGATGTCGAAGGCGGCCGCCTTGTTCGTGCCGAGCTTGTCCGCGATCTCGGTGGCGACGGCCGGGGTCTGGCTGAAGTGCGAGACCGTCGAGACGACCACCGCGCCGATCCGGGAGGCGTCGATCCCGGCGTCCGCGATCGCCTTGCCGGAGGCCTCGATCGACATCGCCGCGACGGTCTCCTCGGGCGACGCCCAGTGCCGGGTCTCGATGCCCGAGCGCGAGCGGATCCACTCGTCGGACGAGTCGATCCGCTCAAGGATCACCTCGTTGGGCACCACGCGTGTGGGCCGGTAGCCACCCACACCGAGGATGCGCGCATACGGGGCACCCTTGCTGGGCTTGATCTTCGACATGCTCGTCGGCTCCTTAAGGCGTCAGGCGCTCGCGTGCTCGGCGATGAGCTCGCGGGCCGCGTCGAGGTCGTCGGGGGTCTTCAGCGCCAGCGTCTTCACGCCGGGCAGCGCGCGCTTGGCCAGGCCGATCAGGGTGCCGCCGGGGCACACCTCGATCAGGGCGGTGGCGCCGAGCTCCTTGAAGGTCTCCATGCACAGGTCCCAGCGGACCGGGTTGGCGACCTGCCCGACCAGCCGCTCGACGACCTCGTCGCCGCTGTGCACGGCCCGGCCGTCCTTGTTGGAGACGTAGGTGACCTTCGGGTCGACGGGCGAGAGCGACTTGGCGGCCTCCGCCAGCTTCTCGACCGCGGGGGCCATGTGGTGCGTGTGGAAGGCACCGGCCACCTTCAGCGGGACGACCTTGCGCACGCCCTCGGGCTTGTCCTCGTTCAGCGCGGCGAGCTGCTCCATGGTGCCGGCGGCCACGATCTGGCCCGCGCCGTTGACGTTCGCCGGGGTCAGGCCCAGCTTGGCCAGGTGTGCGGCGGACACCTCCGGGTCGCCGCCCAGCAGCGCGGACATGCCCGTCTCGGTGATCGCGGCGGCCTCGGCCATGGCCTGGCCCCGGCGGCGGACCAGGGTCAGCGCGGCGGTGTCCTCCAGGACGCCCGCGAAGGCGGCGGCGGTGATCTCGCCGACACTGTGGCCGGCGACCACGTCCGCGCCGGTGTCACCCAGTGCCGCGGCCGACAGGAGCCCGGCGGCGACCAGCAGCGGCTGGGCCACCGCGGTGTCGCGGATCGCGTCCGCGTCGGCCTGCGTGCCGTAGTGCACGAGGTCCAGGCCGATGACGTCGGACCAGGCGGCCACACGGTCGGCGGCGCCGGGCAGTTCGAGCCAGGGAGTCAGGAAGCCGGGCGTCTGGGCGCCTTGGCCGGGAGCGACGAGTACGAGCACTCTCACACTCTCTCTTGGGGACGGCCGCGGCCGCCCGTGGGGACAGGGACGAAGAACGGCAGGGGGTTTTGTGGGCCCCCGACAAAAGCCTAGGCCTGGGGATCTCCGTCGGCCAGACGCCCCAGGATCAGTGCGATCCGCAGGGTGAACGCGGATCGTACATCGGAGGGTGACCAACCGGTGACGTCAGTCACACGTCGGAGCCGGTAGCGCACGGTGTTCGGGTGAACGAAGAGCATTCTGGCCGCGCCTTCCAGACTGCTCGCCTGCTCCAGATAGACGCTGAGAGTTTCGAGCAGCGCGGAGCCGGCCTCCTCCAGCGGTCTGTAGATCTCCTCTACCAACTGCTCCCGCGCGCCCGGGTCACCGGCGATGGCGCGCTCCGGCAGCAGATCGTCCGCCAGCACCGGCCGCGGGGCGTCCTGCCAGGCGGAACACGCCTTGAGCCCGGCCGCGGCGGCCTGCGCGGACCGGGTCGCGGCCAGCAGATCCGGCACCACCGGCCCGGCGACGACCGGGCCGGCGGCGAAGGGCCCGATCAGCGACTTGGCCACCGCCAGCGGGTTGTCGCTCCCGCCCGCGATGACGACCAGCCGGTCCCCGAGCACGCCGGTGAGCACCTGGAGCTTGGCGTGCCGGGCGGCCCGCCGGATGGCCTCCACGGTCAGCTCGGAGTCCCCGTCGGGCGCGGTCCCGAGCACCACGCACACGTGTTCGGGGGAGTTCCAGCCCAGGGCGGCGGCCCGCGACACGGCCCCCTCGTCGGCCTCCCCGCTGAGCACCGCGTTGACGACCAGGGACTCCAGCCGGGCGTCCCAGGCACCGCGTGCCTCGGCGGCCTGCGCGTAGACCTGGGCGGTGGCGAAGGCGATCTCGCGGGCGTAGACGAGCAGCGCCTCCCGGAGCACGGCCTCGTCCCCCGGCGCCGCCACCTCGTCGATGGCCGACTCCATGACCTCGATCGTGGTGCGCACCATCTCCACGGTCTGCCGCAGTGTGATCGCCCGCGTCAGCTCGCGCGGCGCGGTCCCGAACACATCGGTGGAGATCGCCTGGGGCGCGTCCGGGTGCCGGAACCACTCGGTGAAGGCGGCGATGCCCGCCTGGGCGACCAGCCCGATCCACGAACGGTTCTCCGGGGGCATCGCCCGGTACCACGGCAGCGTCTCGTCCATCCGCGCGATCGCCTGCGCGGCCAGCGACCCGGAGGACTTCTCCAGTCTTTTCAGGGTCGCGGAATGCGGATGGACGGAGTGGGCTGCGGCTTCGGCCTGGCGGGATTCGGGTTCGGGCACGGGGACAAGACTGCCTCATCCGGACGTGCGTGCGTGTCGCCGGGTCGGGCCTGGGCTGCTCCGGCCCGTCACGGCCGGGCACTACGGTGGTCCGCGTGACGACGGAAGTACGGCGCGCGGCAGAGCGCTACGAGGGCGGCGAGCCGGCCGCCGGAATCACCTCCCGGCACGCCTTTTCCTTCGGCCCGCACTACGATCCGGACAACCTCCGCTTCGGCGTGATGATCGCCTGCAACGAGGAACACCTGGCCCCCGGTGCCGGTTTCGACGAGCACCGGCACAGCCACACCGAGATCGTCACGTGGGTCGTCGAGGGCGAGCTGACCCACCGCGACTCCACGGGCCATGAGACGGTGGTCCGCCCCGGCGACGTACAGCGCCTGAGCTCGGCGGGCGGCGTCCACCACGTGGAACGCAACGCGGGCCCCATCCCCCTGACCTTCGTCCAGACCTGGCTGGCCCCCCTGGAACCCGGCGGCACCCCCTGCTACGAACTCGTCCACGGCATCGCCGACTCCACCCCCTACGCCGTCCCGGAGGCCGGCGCCATGCTCCACGTACGCCGCCTCGCCCCGACCGAACGAACGGCGATCCCGGACGCGCCGTATGTGTACGTCCACGTCGTACGCGGCGAAGTACGCCTGGGCGCCGCCCGGCTGGGCCCAGGAGACGCGGCCCGCATCACGTCCGCCAGGGACATGGAGACGCTGGCACTGACGAACGCGGAACTGCTGATGTGGGAGATGGCGGCCCACTGACGCCGTGAACGGCGTCGACGCCCGGCCCCGTTACCTCGTCGGCCCTCGGTCGACGGGCTCGTCGTTCCACTGGGGGAGCGTGACTCGGCCGGTCAGCCAGTCGCGGCGCAGGATCGCGTAGCCGACCGTGTCGTGGAGCGTTCCGTCCTGGGACGGCCAGGCGTCCCGGTAGTGGGCTTCCTTGGCGTAGCCGCAGCGCAGGAAGACGCGGCGCATCGGGTGGTTGTCCCGGCGTGTGGTTCCCTCGATGCGGTGCGCGTGCGGGAACTCCTCGAACAGGTACCGCGTCAGCCAGGTCACGGCTTCACGGCCGATGCCACGACCCCGGTGCCCGGCCCGCAGGCGAAGGTCGAACAGGGGCGTGCCGTCGGCGAGGTCCATGAGCCGGACCACGCCGACGGGTTCCGCACCGATCAGGATCCAGAAGCTCCTGTTCTCCCCGCTCTCGAAGCGTCCCTCGGCGATCCACCGGCGCGCCGTGTCGCCGTCGACCTCGCCGACGCTGTGGAACGGCCAGCTCTCGCCGGTCAGGAAGCGGACCAGGGGCTCGGTGTCCGAGGGGAGCAGACGCCGGAAATCGATGTCCATTGGTCGGCCTGTTCTCAGGCGGCGCGCAGTTCGGCCAGTACCGCGTCCGTGAACGGGGGCCAGGCCTCGATGGCCCAGGGGCCGAAGGCGCGGTCGGTCAGGGCTGCGCAGGAGACGCCGGCGGCCGGGTCGATCCACAGGAACGTGCCGGACTGGCCGAAGTGGCCGAAAGTACGGGGGGACGAGGAAGTACCCGTCCAGTGAGGGGACTTGGAGTCGCGGATCTCGAAGCCCAGGCCCCAGTCGTTGGGGTTCTGGTGGCCGTAGCCCGGCAGGACGCCCTTGGTGCCGGGGTACTGCACCGTCATCGCCTCCGCGACCGTGCGCGGGTCCAGCAGGCGCGGGGCCTGGATCTCGGCGGCGAAGTGGAGCAGGTCCTCGACCGTGGACACCCCGTCCTTCGCCGGGGAGCCCTCCAGGGTCGTCCGCGTCATGCCCAGCGGGGCCAGGACCGCCTGGCGCAGGTACTCGGCGAACGGGATGTCCGTGGCCTTGGCCACATGGTCGCCGAGCTGCTCGAAGCCGGCGTTGGAGTAGAGCCGCCGCTCGCCGGGCGGGGAGGTCACCCGGTGTTCGTCGAAGGCCAGGCCCGAGGTGTGGGCGAGCAGATGGCGGACGGTCGCCCCGGGCGGACCGGCCGGCTCGTCCAGCTCGATCGCGCCCTCCTCGTAGGCGACGAGCACCGCGTACGCCGCCAGCGGCTTGGTGACCGAGGCCAGCGGGAAGGGCCGCGCGGTCGGGCCGTGGGTGCCCAGGACCGTGCCGTCCGCGCGGACCACGCCCGCCGCCGCCGTGGGGACCGGCCAGTTCTCGATCGACGCCAGGGAGTTCAAGGACATGACGTCGAGCCTAAGCGCTCACAGCCACAGCTCCAGCAACGGGTCGGGCTTGGGCCGGAAGCCGAGGGAGGTGTACAGCGGTGCCCCCTCGGTGGACGTGGTGAGCTGTACCCGGCCGGCACCGCGCTCGCGGAACCAGTCCAGCAGCGTCTCCATGCACGCGCGCGCGTACCCGCGACGGCGGGCGTCCGGATCCGTCGCGACGCTGAAGACGTAACCGACCGAGCCTCCCGGATGGCCCGCCCGGCCGATCCGGTAGTCGATCGTGCCCGCCACCAGCGCGGCCAGCGCCCCCGGTCGTTCCGGATGGTCCACGACATACGCCGCGAAGTCCCCGTCCGGGTCCGCCAGCTTCGCGCGCAGGGTGGGCAGTGACTCCGCGTGCCAGTCGGTGGAAGGATCGGTGCCGTGCACCGAGTCGATCATCACCTGGCGCAGTCGCAGCACTTCCGCGGCGTCCTCGGGCTCAGCACGTCGTACGAGACTCATGTCCGGCACGCTAGTCACCGCGCCCGCCCCGCGTCGCGCGCATTTCTCGCCGCCCTGCCGGGTTCCGCTTGCTTGGAGTGCACTCCAAGGTCATAGCGTGGGGCCATGACGGTGACGCAGACCACGGCCGTGACCATCGAGGAGACCGAGGAAGCCCCCACCGGCGCCGACCTCTGCTCCGCCCCACCCCGGCGGCACCCGCGCCCCGACGGGCAGGACGGCTACACGATCAGCGAGGTCGTCGCCTTCACCGGGCTGACGGCCCACACCCTGCGCTGGTACGAGCGGATCGGCCTGATGCCCCACGTCGACCGCTCGCACACGGGCCAGCGCCGGTACACCAACCGCGACCTCGACTGGCTCGACCTGGTCGGCAAGCTCCGGCTGACCGGGATGCCGGTCGCCGACATGGTCCGGTACGCGGAGCTGGTGCGTGCGGGCGAGGGCACCTACGGCGACCGGCACGCGCTGCTGGAGGCGACCCGCCGGGACGTCCTGGCCCGGATCGCCGAACTGCGGGACACGCTCGCGGTACTGGACCGCAAGATCAGTTTCTACGCGGACGCCGGACGCCGTTGAACCGCGGACGCCACTGAACCGCGGCGCCGCTCAGAAGCCGGACGCCACCGAAGAAGCGAACGTGAGAAGCGGAGACAACGCGATGACCGAAAGCAGGATCCCGACCGTACGGCTGGGCGAGGACGGACCGGAGGTCGGCGTACAGGGCCTCGGATGCATGGGCATGAGCTTCGCCTACGGCCCCGCGGACGCGGGGGAGTCCCGCGCCACCCTGGAGCGGGCCCTGGAACTGGGCGTGACCCTCTACGACACGGCGGACGCCTACGGGCAGGGCGAGAACGAGCGGTTCCTCGCCCCGTTCCTCAAGGCGCACCGGGACGAGGTCGTGATCGCCACCAAGTTCGCCCTGTCGATCCCGCCGGACGAGCCGGCCAAGCGGATCATCCGCAATGACCCGCCCTACATACGGCAGGCCGTCGAGGCGAGCCTGGAGCGCCTGGACGTCGACGTGATCGACCTCTACTACATGCACCGCCGTGACGTGAACGTCCCGATCGAGGAGAGCGTCGGGACCATGGCCGACCTGGTGCGCGAGGGCAAGGTGAAGCACCTGGGCCTGAGCGAAGTCACGGCCGACGAGCTGCGGGCCGCGCGGGACGTGCATCCGATCGCCGCCGTCCAGTCGGAGTGGTCGCTGTTCAGCCGTGACATCGAGACGCACGTGGTGCCCGCGGCACGCGACCTCGGCGTGGCGCTGGTGCCGTACTCGCCGCTCGGGCGGGGCTTTCTGACCGGCGGGTTCGTCGACGCCGCGAAGGAGCTGACCGGCGACGACTTCCGCCGCACCATGCCCCGCTTCCAGGGGGAGAACGCGGTGGCCAACGCCGCCCTGCTGGAGCCGATCCGCACGGTCGCGAAGGCCCACGGAGCCTCGCTCGCGCAGATCGCCCTGGCCTGGGTGCAGCAGCGGTCGTCCGTGCACGGCCTCCCGGTCGTCCAGATCCCCGGCACCCGCAGGCCGAGCCGGGTGGAGGAGAACGTGGCGGCGACGCGGATCGTGCTGACCGGGGAGGAGCTGGCACTGCTGGAGCCGATCGCCGCGCAGGTGTCGGGCGCGCGGTACGCCGACATGTCGTTCACGTCGCGGGGCCGGGAACAGCGGTGACCGCCCGCCGCCGGGTGCGGCCGGACGGAAGCCCGCCCGTGCCGCGCCGGCGGCACGGGCGCTCCTGGCCGGGCCGCTACAGCTCGGCCAGGAGTTCCGCCTTCTTCAGCGAGAACTCCTCGTCGGTCACCAGCCCCGCCCGATGCAGCTCCCCGAGGTGGCGGATCCGCTCCGCGATGTCCGCGGGGTCGCGGCGCGGGGCCGGCACCGGCACCGGCGTCGCCGGGCCCGCCGCCCGCACCGCGGCCAGTACGGCCGTGGCGAACGGCAGTGACTCGTGCACGGGCCCGTACCCGAGCCCGAACACCACCGCGGCCGGATCCTGATCCGGCTGCCGCGACTGCGCGGCGGCACCCGGATCGCGCGGCAGCAGCCGCAGATGCCCCTCGAACACCTCGGGCGAGCGCCACTCCACCCCGCCCATGTCGGCGACGGGGAAGCTCTGGTCGCCGGCCTTCCACTTGGCCGAGGAGGCTCCCGTCCACGACCACCGGAACCGCACCGCCGTACCGTCGAAGGACGCCTTCCCGTCGTAGGCCTTGAACTGCTGAGGGGCCTGCGGTGCCGCCACCAGGTGGCGGTCGGCCGGCCCGTTCGCGGAAAGGCGGGCGCGCAGTTCCTCGGCGTAGTACTCGGCCAGCGTCTCCCGCTCGGCGGGCAGCACCAACCGATACGGGTCGCACCCCTCCTTGAGTTGCCCGTCGGCCGCCTCCATCAGCGGATCGGCGCCCGGTCTGGGTTCGGCAC
This sequence comes from Streptomyces sp. 6-11-2, assembly GCF_006540305.1. Taxonomy (GTDB): domain Bacteria; phylum Actinomycetota; class Actinomycetes; order Streptomycetales; family Streptomycetaceae; genus Streptomyces. Next base: position 4,964,801 of record NZ_BJOR01000001.1, read on the forward strand.
TCAGGACCACGGTGCCGCGTCGGCCCGCGGTGAGTGTCACACCCGCGAGTGCCGCCAGCGGGATCCGGCGGGCACCGAGAGCCTGGAAGAGCTTGGGTGTTCGAATCCCCCGTTCGTAACGGATGAGCACGGAATCGGACTCGAACTCCCAGGCAGCGTGAAATCCGGTCAGTACGTCACCCATGCGGCTCATCGTAGGGGGCGCAAAGCTCCTTCGTCCCTCCCCGGGCAGACCGCAGTTCCTGCTGTCTCTACGCGCGTCCGGCCGGTGTCGCGCCGGACAAATCCGCCCGGCATCCGTCATCGTCATGTGCGCACCGCACCGACCCGTACGAGCCGACCCCGATCTCGGCGAAGTTCGCCAGGCTGTCGGTGCCCGGCTCGAAGTAACCGGCGTGGCCCTTGGCACCCCGTGCCGACAGCACCCGTGCCCCGAAGTCCGCGGAGACCGGGTCGGCGCCGTGGCCGAGGCCGCCGAGTTCGAGGTAGGGCACGTCCTGGATCCAGTCGGTGGCGTCCCGCATCGCCCACACCCGGGCGGAGGTGTGCAGTTGGGAGGCGCTCCGCACCCGCATGCCGGGGCTTGCGGCCACCGCTATGTCGGACACCCGCTGCGGCAGCTCCCGCGCGGCGACGCCGCACACCACCGACCCGTAGCTGTGGCAGAACAGCGAGACGGACGAGTCGCCGGGCAGTCCCCGCAGCAGCTTGTTCAGCCGCACCGCGCCCTCCTCGGCGCGCATCGCCGTGGCCGCGTCCACGCCGAGCCCGCTGGGCGCGGTGTAGTCGGCCCAGGCGATCACGGCCGTACGGGTCGAGGGGGCCGCCCTGCGCTCGGCCGCGTACAGCGACTTCGCCATGCCGTACGGCGCCGAGTACGGGCGGTAGGTCTTCCGGAAGGTGAACAGGTCGGTGTCGACGCCGGGGACGACGACGGAGACCCGCTCGGCTCTCCCCAGGTTGCCGAAGACCTCGGCGACCCGGCCCGTCCCGTCGGGATCGAAGGCCAGGATCTGCCGGTCCTTCGCCATCAGCGAGGTGTAGCGCTGCATGCGGCGGCCCGCGTCCTGCTGCCCGACCGGTGAGAGCCGGCTGTCGTGCATACGGGCCAGCTCGACCTTGCGTGCCTGGTGGAGCGCGATCCGATTGGCCTGGTAGCGCAGCCGGACCGGGGCGCCGGCCATGTTGCCGACCGCGAGCGGGTAGCGACGGGCGAGCCGGCCGCGGTCCTGCGCGCCGAGCGAGGCGAAGAAGCGCCGCAGCAGGGTGGGGGAGGCGTCCGCGTCCGGCAGCCGGTGCCCGTGCAGGCGGCCGTGGTCCCAGGCGGTCAGCGACGCCTGGAGGGCGGTGGTTCCGCGATGGCCGCGCACCGCGGTCCAGCCGGTGGTGGCCAGCATCACGAAGACCACGGCCAGCGCGAGCAGTGCGCGCCAGACGTTGAGTTGTGGGGAGGTGTCGAAGGAAGTCACTGGGAGGACACACTAGGAGAACGGGGCGGTCTCGCGTTAACCGAGTGACAGGTATCACGTTTCGAGCAGTGTGACGGTGACCTCAGCCGGTGAGCGTGTTCAAGATCGGTCCTGCGTACGGCAGTTCAAGATCGGTTGAATGTCCGGGCTCAAGGCCGCGGGCTCGTACGCCAGTTCCCGGTGAGCGCGGGGCCCACCTGGTCGAGGTACGCGGCGGTGAGCTCCCGCATGGCCTCCTGGCCGGCGTCCTCGCGTGTGCTCCACTGACGGCTCGTCACCCGCATCACCGCGCCGAACACGGCCACCGCCAGCCGCGGCCGCGGATCGGCGTTCACGTCGAGGCCCTCGCGCTCGGCGAGCAGCCGCGCGATCTGCTCCTCGGTCTCCGACGAACGGCGCAGATGTTCGGCGAACAGGGCCGGCGTCGACTCGATCACCCGGAACATGCGCAGGTACAGCTCCACGGGCACGACGCTCCCCACGGCGTCGCTGATCGTGTCCCAGCCCTCCAGCAGGCCCCGGCGCAGCGCCTCCAGCGGAGCCTCCCCGGGCGGGCGGGCGCGCAGCGAGTCGACGAAGTGCGCCTCCACGATCTCCTGCACGGCGAAGGCGGCCTCCTCCTTGTTGGGGAAGTAGCGGAAGAAGGTGCGCTGGGAGACGTCGACGGCCTCGGCGATCTCGTCGACCGTCGTCCGTTCGTACCCCTGGGTGGTGAACAGTTCCAGCGCCGCCCGCAGCAGTGCGTCGCGGGTGCGCCGCTTCTTGCGTTCCCGCAGCCCCGGCCGTGCCGACGTCCGCGACACCGTCCGTGGCGCCGTCCCGGCGGTCCCCGCCGTCTCCATGGACCTCTCCGGACTTCTCTTCCGCACCGCTTCCCCGAACGCGAACAGTTTCCCCTGATCAGACTATAGAGGAGTGGCATGTCAGTTACCGACTTGTGAATTGGTTTGTCGTTTGTCAGTGACTGTCATTAGCCTCGAATGTATGACTAGTCAGACCACCATCGACACGACGGGGCCGGGGGACAAAGCCCCAGCGGGCCCATCGGACCCCACGCCCGCCAAGGGGCTGCGAGGGCACCCGTGGGTCACCCTGATCACCGTCGCCGTAGGGGTCATGATGGTGGCCCTCGACGGCACCATCGTGGCCATCGCCAACCCCGTCATCGGCAAGGAACTGCACGCGACCCTCGCCGACGTGCAGTGGATCACCAACGCCTACTTCCTCGCCCTCGCGGTCTCCCTGATCACCGCGGGCAAGCTCGGTGACCGCTTCGGGCACCGGCAGACCTTCCTCATCGGCGTGACCGGCTTCGCCGCCGCCTCGGGCGCCATCGGCCTGTCGAACAGCATCGCCATGGTCATCACCTTCCGGGTCTTCCAGGGCCTGTTCGGGGCGCTGCTGATGCCGGCCGCGCTCGGCCTGCTGCGGGCCACCTTCCCGGCCGAGAAGCTGAACATGGCCATCGGCATCTGGGGCATGGTCATCGGTGCCTCCACCGCCGGCGGCCCGATCCTCGGCGGTGTGCTCGTCGAGCACGTCAACTGGCAGTCGGTGTTCTTCATCAACGTGCCCGTCGGCGTTCTCGCCCTGGTCCTGGGCCTGCTGATCCTGCTCGACCACCGCGCCGAGAACGCGCCGCGCTCCTTCGACATCCCCGGCATCGTCCTGCTCTCAGGCGCGATGTTCTGCCTGGTGTGGGCCCTGATCAAGGCTCCGGCCTGGGGCTGGGGCGACGGCACGACATGGACGTTCATCGCCGCGTCCGTGCTCGGCTTCGCCGCCTTCGCCTTCTGGGAGACGAAGGTGAAGGAGCCGCTGATCCCGCTGGCGCTGTTCCGTTCGGTCCCGCTGTCCGCCGGCGTGGTGCTCATGGTGCTGATGGCCATCGCGTTCATGGGCGGTCTGTTCTTCGTCACCTTCTACCTCCAGAACGTGCACGGGATGAGCCCGATCGAGGCGGGTACGCACCTCCTCCCGCTCACCGGCATGATGATCGTCGGCTCCCCGCTCGCGGGCTTCATGATCACCAAGGTGGGCCCGCGCATCCCGCTGGCGGGCGGCATGGCCGCCACCGCGCTCGCCATGTACGGCATGTCGACGCTCGAGACGGGCACCAGCAGCCTCACCATGTCGCTCTGGTTCGCCCTGCTCGGCCTCGGCCTCGCCCCCGTCATGGTCGGTGCCACCGAGGTCATCGTCGGCAACGCGCCCCTGGAGCTGTCCGGTGTGGCCGGCGGGCTCCAGCAGTCCGCCATGCAGATCGGCGGCAGCCTCGGTACGGCCGTGCTGGGCGCCGTGATGGCCTCCAAGGTCAACAACGACCTGGCCGGCAACTGGAAGGACGCGGGGCTCCCGCCGCTCACCCCCGCCCAGCTGGACCAGGCCTCCGAGGCGGTCCAGTTCGGCGCGGCGCCGGTGCCGCAGGGCACGCCCGAGATGATCGCCACGAAGATCACCACCGTCGCGCACGACACCTTCATCTCCGGCATGAGCCTCGCCTCCCTCGTCGCCGCCGCAATCGCGGCCGTGGCCGTCCTCGTGGCGCTGCTCACCAAGCGCGGGGAGAACGCGGAGGCGGGCGCGGGCGTCGGCCACATCTGAGGACCCCTTCGAGCGGCGGAGTTCGCCCGTCAGGGTGACTCCGCCGACGATCCCTGGATTTCGGCCCGCTTCGCAGGTGACAGTGGGTCAAGTCCTCCGCAGAGGACGGGGGAGAAGCGGCCGCGGCGCGCCGCCGGTGGGGAGCGGCGTGCGGGCGGCTTCGGCGGCCGGAACCGGGGTGCGCGATCGCCGGCTTCTTCGCGCTGGGCATCGTCCTCGGCCCGGCGGCGGTCGTCTGCGGCCGGCTCGCGATGGGCCGCACCTGGACGGGCGGCCGCTCGCTCCCGGCGCTGGTCGCCGTGGTCCTGGGCGCCATCGACACGCTCCTGGCCGTCGTCCGGCTTGCCGGAGCGGCGACCCCGGGCAACGGCCTGTTCCGACACCGGAAAACCTGTTCTGACACCGGAAAAGGGAGGGCAGCGGACCGATGGCCCGCCGCCCTCCCTTTTCCGGTTTCCGGCTCCAGACGTTTCTCCGGCTCTAGGCGTCGCCGCCCGCCGTGCCCGGGTCGGCCGCCGACACCTCCAGGATCCGGTAGCGGTCGAGGGCCTGCTTCAGCACCGACCGGTCGACCTTGCCCTCACGGGCCAGCTCCGTCAGCACCGCCAGCACGATCGACTGGGCGTCGATGTGGAAGAACCGCCGGGCCGCCCCACGGGTGTCGGCGAAGCCGAAGCCGTCGGCGCCCAGCGACTGGTACGTCCCCGGCACCCACCGCGCGATCTGGTCCGGCACCGAGCGCATCCAGTCGGAGACGGCCACGAACGGCCCCTCGGCCGCGCTCAGCCTCCGCGTCAACCACGGCACCCGCTGCTCCTCCTCCGGGTGCAGCAGGTTGTACTCCTCGCACGCCACGGCCTCGCGCCGCAGCTCGTTCCAGGAGGTCGCGGACCAGACGCCGGCCCTGACGTTCCACTCCCCGGCGAGGATCCGCTGGGCCTCGAGGGCCCACGGGACCGCCACGCCCGACGCCATGATCTGCGCCGGGATGTCGCCCGCCGTGCCCTCGCCGAGCCGGTGCAGGCCCTTGAGGATGCCCTCGACGTCGACGTCCGCCGGCTCGGCCGGCTGCTGGATCGGCTCGTTGTAGACGGTGAGGTAGTAGAAGACGTCCTCGCCGTGCGGATGCCGCTCGTCGCCGCCGTACATGCGGCGCAGGCCGTCCTGCACGATGTGCGCGATCTCGTACCCGTACGCCGGGTCGTAGGCCACGCACGCCGGGTTGGTGGAGGCCAGCAGCTGGGAGTGGCCGTCGGCGTGCTGGAGACCCTCACCGGTCAGGGTCGTGCGGCCGGCGGTCGCGCCCAGGACGAAACCGCGCGCCAGCTGGTCGGCCATCTGCCAGAACTGGTCGCCGGTGCGCTGGAAACCGAACATCGAGTAGAAGACGTACACCGGGATCAGCGGCTCGCCGTGGGTGGCGTAGGCCGAGCCCGCCGCGATCAGCGAGGCCGTGCAGCCCGCCTCGGAGATGCCGTCGTGCAGCATCTGCCCGGTCGGCGACTCCTTGTAGGCGAGCAGCAGATCGCGGTCGACGGACTCGTACTGCTGGCCGAGCGGGTTGTAGATCTTCGCACTCGGGAAGAAGGAGTCCATGCCGAACGTGCGGTACTCGTCCGGCGCGATCAGCACGAACCGCCTGCCGATCTCCTTGTCCCGCATGAGGTCCTTCAGCAGCCGCACGAAGGCCATGGTGGTCGCGATGGACTGCTGGCCCGAGCCCTTCTTCACGGACGCGTACGTCCGGCCGCCCGGCAGTTCGAGCGGCTTGGAGCGCACCATCCGGGTCGGCACGTAGCCGCCGCAGCCCTTGCGGCGGTCGTGCATGTACTGGATCTCCTCGGTGTCTCGGCCCGGGTGGTAGTACGGCGGCGGGCCGGACTCCAGCTCCCGGTCGGAGATCGGCAGGTGCAGCCGGTCGCGGAAGTGCTTGAGGTCGTCGACCGTCAGCTTCTTCATCTGGTGGGTGGCGTTGCGGCCCTCGAAGTTCGGACCGAGCGTCCAGCCCTTGATCGTCTTGGCCAGGATGACCGTCGGCTGCCCCTTGTGCTCCAGGGCCGCCTTGTAGGCCGCGTAGATCTTGCGGTGGTCGTGGCCGCCGCGGCCCAGGTGCAGGATCTGCTGGTCGGTCATGTTCTCGACCATCTTGCGCAGCCGGTGGTCGTCGCCGAAGAAGTGCTCGCGGATGTAGGCGCCGGACTCGGTGGCGTAGGTCTGGAACTGGCCGTCCGGCGTGGTGTTCATCCTGTTGACCAGCACGCCGTCGCGGTCCTGGGCCAGCAGCGGGTCCCAGGTGCGGTCCCAGATCAGCTTGATGACGTTCCAGCCGGCGCCCCGGAAGACCGACTCCAGCTCCTGGATGATCTTGCCGTTGCCGCGGACCGGGCCGTCCAGGCGCTGGAGGTTGCAGTTGACCACGAAGGTCAGGTTGTCCAGGCCCTCACGGGCGGCGATGGACAACTGGCCGAGCGACTCCGGCTCGTCCATCTCGCCGTCGCCGAGGAAGGCCCACACGTGCGAGTCGGAGGTGTCCGCGATCCCGCGCGCGTGCATGTACCGGTTCATCCGGGCCTGGAAGATCGCGCCGATCGGGCCGAGGCCCATGGAGACCGTCGGGAATTCCCAGAAGTCCGGCATCGAGCGTGGATGCGGATAGCTGGACAGGCCGTACGGCGACTTGGACTTCTCCTGGCGGAAGCCGTCCAGGTGCTGTTCGGTGAGCCGGTCCAGCAGGTACGCGCGCGCGTAGATGCCCGGTGAGGCGTGCCCTTGGAAGAAGACCTGGTCGCCGCCCCGGCCGTCGTCCTTGCCGCGGAAGAAGTGGTTGAAGCCGACGTCGTAGAGGGAGGCGGAGGAGGCGAAGGTGGCGATGTGGCCGCCGACGCCGATGCCCGGCCGCTGGGCGCGGGAGACCATCACCGCGGCGTTCCAGCGCGTGGCGTTGAGGATCTTGCGCTCGATCTCCTCGTTGCCGGGGAAGAACGGCTCGCTCTTGGTGGGGATCGTGTTGACGTAGTCCGTGCTGCGCATCTCGGGCACGGCCACGCGCTTCTCGCGGGCGCGCTCGATCAGCCGGAGCATGAGGTAGCGGGCCCGCTCCCGGCCCCGCTCGTCGACCGCGGCGTCGAGCGAGTCGAGCCACTCCTGGGTCTCCTCGGGATCGAAGTCAGGAACCTGACTCGGGAGGCCGCCAATGATGATCGGGTTTCGATCGGATCCGGAAGCCACGCTGTTCCTTACCTGTCAGAGGGCTGACATGTCTGGGGCGTATCTGGGTTCGTTCTGTTGGTTTCCTGAGTTCCTGTAGGTTTGTCTGCCTGTGCCTGCACCGTTCCCCATCGTGTACCTCGCGCAAGCCGCACGTCATCTCTACCGCGAGGTAACCCTGGGGTTTCATCGGGCGTCCCCTGCCCGGACGCGTGCTCCCGAACACGCGAACCGGACAGAACGGTGTGGTGTGTGTCACCGCTGATCGCGATACCGTGTCAGGAGTTGCGGCGACACAGCCGGGATCGTCACCGTTTCGGCGGTCTGAACCGCCGGGTACTTGCGCGATCCGGCCCGCCCGTGTGGACTACGGCCAATGCTTCGCGCACGCGCGTGGCTGAAGACCTAAATCGCAACATCATCAGGAGGCAACCCGTGAGCGCGACCGCGGACCACGCGGAGGAGCGGACTAACCCGGCCGCCAGGCTGGGATTCCAGCCCGGGCAGGTGGTCCAGGAGATCGGCTACGACGACGACGTCGACCAGGACCTCCGCGAGGCCATCGAGGAAACGAGCGGCAGCGAGCTCGTGGACGAGGACTACGACGACGTGGCCGACGCCGTGGTGCTGTGGTTCCGCGACGACGACGGCGACCTGACGGATGCGCTGGTGGACGCCACCACGTACATCGAAGAGGGTGGCGCGATCCTGCTCCTCACACCGAAGACGGGCCGTTCGGGCTACGTGGAGCCGAGCGACATCTCGGAAGCCGCGACCACGGCGGGTCTGTCGGCGAGCAAGAGCGTCAGCGTCGGCAAGGACTGGAGCGGCAGCCGCCTCGCGACGCCCAAGGCAGCCAAGTCCAAGAAGTAGCTCCACCTCGTCCCAGGACCCCGGACGGGCCGACTCGTGTCGGCCCGTCCGTCGGCTTGCGGTGATCACTGCGTAGGGTGGTATCACCCGAACAGTCCCACCGAAGGGAAGCAGGACGATGGCGATCCAGGTCGGCGACAAGGCGCCCGACTTCGAACTCAAGGACAACCACGGCCGGACCGTGAAGCTGTCCGACTTCCGCGGCGAGAAGAACGTGGTGCTGCTCTTCTACCCGTTCGCCTTCACCGGTGTGTGCACCGGCGAGCTGTGCGCCCTGCGCGACAACCTGCCGAAGTTCGTCAACGACGACACCCAGCTGCTCGCCGTCTCCAACGACTCCATCCACACCCTGCGCGTCTTCGGCGAGCAGGAGGGCCTGGAGTACCCGCTGCTGAGCGATTTCTGGCCGCACGGCAACACTTCGCGCGCCTACGGCGTCTTCGACGAGGGCAAGGGCTGCGCGGTGCGCGGCACCTTCATCATCGACAAGGAGGGCGTCGTGCGCTGGACCGTGGTCAACGGCCTGCCGGACGCGCGCGACCTCAACGACTACGTGAAGGCGCTCGACACCCTGTGACCCGGTGTCCCCGACACCTGTGATTCTTCGGCTCCAGGGCCTGCGTGGCGCGGGAACCCGTCACTAGGATCGAGTCGTTGATCCCATATCCGATGCACGACGGGGCTTCCGCCCCCGGACACCAATGGAGGACTCGTGGGAGTCAGCCTCAGCAAGGGCGGCAACGTATCGCTGACGAAGGAGGCCCCGGGCCTGACCGCGGTCCTCGTCGGCCTGGGCTGGGACGCCCGCACCACGACCGGCAGCGACTTCGACCTCGACGCCAGCGCGCTGCTGCTGAACAACTCCGGCAAGGTGGTCAGCGACCAGCACTTCGTCTTCTTCAACAACCTCAAGAGCCCGGACGGCTCGGTCGAGCACACCGGTGACAACCTCACCGGTGAGGGCGAGGGCGACGACGAGACGATCAAGGTCAACCTGGCCGGCGTCCCGGCCGACGTCGACAAGATCGTCTTCCCGGTCTCGATCTACGACGCCGAGAACCGCCAGCAGTCCTTCGGACAGGTGCGCAACGCCTACATCCGCGTGGTGAACCAGGCCGGCGGCCAGGAGATCGCACGGTACGACCTCAGCGAGGACGCCTCCACCGAGACGGCCATGGTCTTCGGCGAGCTGTACCGCCACGGCGCGGAGTGGAAGTTCCGCGCCATCGGCCAGGGCTACGCGTCGGGCCTGCGCGGTATCGCGCAGGACTTCGGCGTGAACGTCTGAGTCCAGGTCTGCACGGCTTCGCACCAATCCCGACCCGTCCGGCGCCGCGCGTTTCAGCGCGGCGCCGGACGCGCAGGACAACCACACAGGCACCACCTCGGGGAGGACCAGCATCATGGGCGTCACGCTCGCCAAGGGAGGCAATGTCTCCCTCTCCAAAGCCGCACCGAACCTGACCAACGTCATGGTCGGACTCGGCTGGGAGGAGCGCTCCACCACCGGAGCCCCCTTCGACCTCGACGCCAGCGCGTTGCTGTGCAGCGGCGCCAACCGGGTGCTGGGCGACGACTGGTTCGTGTTCTACAACCAGCTCACGAGCCCGGACGGCTCGGTGGAGCACACCGGTGACAACCTCACCGGTGAGGGCGAGGGCGACGACGAGACGATCCTGGTGGACCTCACCAGGGTGCCGGCGCAGTGCGAGAAGATCGTCTTCCCGGTCTCCATCCACATGGCCGACGAGCGCGGCCAGACTTTCGGCCAGGTCTCCAACGCCTTCATCCGCGTGGTCAACCAGGCGGACGGCGCGGAACTCGCCCGCTACGACCTGAGCGAGGACGCCAGCACCGAAACCGCCATGATCTTCGGCGAGCTCTACCGCTACCACGGCGAATGGAAATTCCGTGCCGTGGGCCAGGGGTACGCGTCGGGACTGCGCGGGATCGCTCTAGACTTCGGGGTCAACGTTTCGTAAAGGCATGTGCGGCGCGGGGGAGACCCGTACCGGATACGGATTGGGTAGCCAGTGCTTCTGAAAACATTCGGCTGGTCGTTCGCGGTCACCGCGCTCGGCCTGGCCGCGGCGGTCTTGTACGGGGGGTGGACCGCCTTCGGGATCGTGGCGATCCTGTCCATCCTCGAGATCTCGCTGTCCTTCGACAACGCGGTCGTCAACGCCGGAATCCTGAAGAAGATGAACGCCTTCTGGCAGAAGATCTTCCTCACGGTCGGTGTGCTCATCGCGGTCTTCGGCATGCGGCTGGTCTTCCCCGTCGTCATCGTCGCCATCACCGCCAAGATGGGCCCCATCGAGGCCGTCGACCTCGCGCTCAACAACAAGGACCGCTACCAGCAGCTGGTCACGGACGCCCACCCGGCGATCGCCGCGTTCGGTGGCATGTTCCTGCTGATGATCTTCCTGGACTTCATCTTCGAGGACCGGGACATCAAGTGGCTGCACTGGATCGAGCGGCCGCTCGCCAAGCTCGGCAAGATCGACATGCTGTCGGTCTGCATCGCCCTGGCCGTGCTGCTCATCACCTCCTTCACCTTCGCCGCCAACGCCCACCAGCACGGCGGCGCGCACATCGACAAGGCGCAGACGGTGCTGATCGCCGGCATCGCCGGTCTGATCACGTACATGGTCGTCGGCGGACTGTCCGGCTACTTCGAGGACAAGCTCGAGGAAGAGGAGGAACGCGAGCACGAGGAGGAGGAAGAGGCCGCGCGCACCGGCAAGAAGCGCTCGGCGGTCGCCCTGGCCGGCAAGGCCGCGTTCTTCATGTTCCTCTACCTCGAGGTGCTCGACGCCTCCTTCTCCTTCGACGGCGTGATCGGCGCCTTCGCCATCACCAACGACATCGTCCTGATGGCCCTCGGCCTCGGCATCGGCGCCATGTACGTCCGTTCGCTCACGGTCTACCTGGTCCGCCAGGGCACCCTCGACGACTACGTCTACCTGGAGCACGGCGCGCACTACGCGATCGGCGCGCTGGCCGTGATCCTCATGGTCACCATCCAGTACGAGATCAACGAGGTGATCACCGGCCTGGTCGGCGTGGTCCTCATCGCCTGGTCCTTCTGGTCCTCGGTGCGCCGCAACCGCGCCCTGGCGGCGGCCGAGACGAGCGCCGCGGGGGCGGACGCGCAGAGCGAGGTCTCCTCAGGGGTGTGACAGCCCTCCGGGTGAGGGAACGCTCTTGTGCGGGGCGGCCGACGAGGACCGGGTCGAACCGGTCCTTCGGGGCCGCCCCGTCGCATGGGTCCGGTGTGCGGTGAACTGGGGGCGGAAAGGGACATGGGCTTCTTCGACGGTCTGCTGGGAGGACGCGCGGCCGACTTCGACTCGGGCAGCGCCTCGTCCAACGCGATCGAGCTGACCAAGCGGCACCATCAGGTGTCGCTGACCAAGCAGGGCGCGGCCACCGGGCATCTGCGCGTCAACCTGACCTGGCGGATGCGCACCTCGGACTTCGACGGTCCGGCCCGGCAGAGCCTGCTGCGGCACCCGTTCAAGGCGCTCAAGCCGCCGGAGGTGCAAGGGCACAGCCAGAGCATGGTCAACGTCGACCTCGACCTCGGCTGCATGTACGAGCTGTCCGACGGCACCAAGGGCGTCGTGCAGCCCCTCGGCGGCTTCCTCGGCGACGTGAACGCACCGCCGTACGTCAAGCTCAGCGGCGACGACCGGTTCGGGTCCGCGTCCGGCGAGACCATGTACATCAACCTCGACCACCGGGACGAGATCAAACGGCTGCTGGTCTTCGTCTACATCTACGACCAGACACCCGCCTTCGACCGCACCCACGCGATCGTCACGATGTATCCGAGCAACGGCCCGCGCATCGAGATCGGCCTCGACGAACGCCACCCGCAGGCACGCTCGTGCGCGGTGGTCCTGATCGAGAACGTCAAGGGCGAACTGGTCGTCCGCCGCGAGGTCAAGTTCGTCTACGGCTTCCAGTCGGAACTGGACCGCCTGTACGGCTGGGGCCTCCAGTGGGGGCGGGGCTACAAGTCCAAGGCGGACCGGTAGCGCGAGCCGGGCTACCCCCGGCCGTACCGCCTACCGTCCGATGAACTGCGGCCCCTGCGGCGGCAGCCGGAACTCCGGGTCGGGCGCGGCCGCCACCGGCGGGGGATACCCGTACCCGGACGGGGCCGTGGCCGCCACCGGCTGCTGCGGGTAGCTGTACACCGGCTGCGGATACCCGTAGGCCGGCTGAGCCGCCGAGGGCACCTGCACGGGCTGCTCCGGCGGCAGCGGCTGCGCGGCCGGAGCGGCGCCCGCGCCCTGCGAGCCCTGCGCCTCCTCCGACTCGTCCACCGAGATGCCGAAGTCCGTGGCGAGGCCCTTCAGGCCGTTCGAGTAGCCCTCGCCGAGCGCGCGGAACTTCCAACCGTCGCCCCGCCGGTACAGCTCACCGCAGATCAGCGCGGTCTCCTGGCCGGTCTCCGGTTTGATGTCGAAGTAGGCCAGCGGCTCCTCATCGGCGGCCGTCGCGTCGTACAGCAGGATGCGCAGTCCCTGTACGACGTCGAAGGCGACGCCGTCCGCCGAGGCGACCAGCAGGATCCGGAGCACGTCCGGGTCCAGCCCGGCGAGATCCGTCTGGACCGTGTCCGTCAGGCCGTCGGCGACCCGCTTCTTGCCCAGCCGCCAGACCTTCCCGGACGGATGCCGCGGCTGGTTGTAGAAGACGAAGTCCTCGTCGGAGCGCACACGGCCGCCGGGACCCAGGACCAGCGCGGAGGCGTCGACGTCCGGGATGCCCTGCCCGGGCGTCCAGCGCACCACGGCCCGTACCGTGGTGACGTCCAGCGGGACGTTCGACCCTTTCAGCATCGCGTGCGTCATGCGGTCATCCTGCCTTCTCCGTCCTGGTCACGACAACGCGGGGCATGGACACGGCCGGGTTACCTGAAATTCATGCCCCACGGGAACCTCGGACATGGATTCGTACGTACTATTACCGGCCACCTTTTGACAGTCTTCGCAGGCCGCTCGATGCGCCACGGGGGGAGCTTCATGCGTCATTTCGGGCACCTCGCCACCGAGGTGCGGCAGCGCCTGTTCCATCAGGAGCCGTGCGAGTTCACCGCTGGCTCCCCGGCGCGGACGCTCTCCGCGGCCCTGGGCGCCACGCTCTACAGTCCGGCCACCCGGCCGCGGCTCGCCGACGACATCGTCAAGCAGGCGGGGCGTGGTGTGGTCTCGATGGTGCTGTGCCTGGAGGACTCGATCGACGACGCCGAGGTGGAACACGGCGAGGAGAACCTGGTCCGGCAGTTCGCCGAACTGGCCGCGCTCGAGCGGGCGTCCGGCTCCGTGGAGCTCCCGCTGCTGTTCATCCGGGTCCGCGTCCCCGAGCAGATCCCCGACCTGGTGCGGCGCCTCGGGCCCGCGGTGCGGCTGCTGTCCGGGTTCGTGCTGCCGAAGTTCACCGCGGAGCGGGGCATTCCGTTCCTGGAGGCGGTGCAGGCCGCCGAGGCGGGGAGCGGACGACGGCTGTTCGCCATGCCGGTCCTCGAATCGCCCGAGCTGCTCTACCGGGAGTCGCGGGTGGAGACCCTGGAGGGGATCTTCCGCGCGGTCGACAAGTACCGCGACCGGGTGCTCGCGCTGCGCCTCGGCGTGACGGACTTCTGCTCCTCGTACGGGCTGCGCAGGGCCCCCGACATGACCGCCTACGACCTCCAGGTCGTCGCCTCCGTGATCGCCGACGTGGTGAACATGCTGGGGCGCGCCGACGGCACCGGGTTCACGGTGACCGGGCCGGTGTGGGAGTACTTCCGGGTGCAGGAGCGCATGTTCAAGCCACAGTTGCGGCAGAGCCCCTTCATGGAGGTGCAGGCCGTCGAGCTTCGCGAGAAGCTGATCGAGCACGCGATGGACGGGCTGCTGCGGGAGATCTCCCTGGACCAGGCCAACGGGCTGCTCGGCAAGACCTGCATCCACCCCTCCCACGTCCTGCCCGTGCACGCGCTGTCGGTGGTCAGCCACGAGGAGTTCAGCGACGCGGCGGACATCCTGCGGCCCGAGCGCGGCGGCGGGGGCGTCCTGAGGTCGGCGTACACGAACAAGATGAACGAGGTGAAGCCGCACCGCGCCTGGGCCGAGCGGACCCTGCTGCGCGCCGAGGTCTTCGGTGTCGCGCGGGAGGACGTCGGTTTCGTGGAACTGCTGGCCGCCGCGGTCTCCGACTGACCGCACCGCATCACCGCCGAGGGCACACAAGGAAGGCATGAACAAGCCAGTGAACGACGGGCTCTGGTCCGGCACCTGGGTCGCCGAGCGACTCGGGGTCGAACTCGTGGGCGACGACCGGCTGACGGGCCTGCTGGGTCTCGCGCTGCGCCGCAACCCCAAGCGGGCGCACCTGCTCGTGTCCAACGTGCTCGGCAAGCACGTGCCGCAGTCGCCCTCGGTCGTGTACGGCCACGGGTTCGCCCTGGGCCGCCGGGTCCGCGACCTGCTGGGCGCCGACCAGTGCGGCCGGGCGGTCGTCCTGGGCTACGCGGAGACCGCGACGGGCCTCGGCCACGCGGTCGCGGACGGCCTCGGCACCGCGCCGTACCTGCACTCCACGCGCCGCCCGGTCCCCGGTGTCGCCCCGGCCGGCGGCTTCGAGGAGTCCCACTCGCACGCCACCTCCCACCTCCTGCTGCCCGAGAACCCCGCCCTGCTGGCCTCCGACGGCCCGCTGGTCCTGGTGGACGACGAGTTCTCCACCGGCAACACGGTCCTGAACACCATCCGCGACCTGCACGCCCGCTATCCGCGCAAGCGGTACGTCGTGGTCGCGCTGGTCGACATGCGGACCCCGTCCGACGCGGACCGCCTGCGGCAGTTCGCCGACCGGATCGACGCCCAGGTGTCCCTGGTGACCACCGCCTCCGGCACGGTCCGCCTCCCCGCGGACGTCCTGGAGAGGGGCCAGGACCTCGTCGCACACCACGAGGCAGCCCAACCGGCCGCGTTCCGCACGGAGCAGGTACCACCCCCGGCCGGTGCTTCGGCGGGGGCGGAGGGCACTGCCGTGTGTGAGGCGTCCGTCGTTCCGGGGCAGCGGGGGGCCGGGCGGGTCCGGCGGGTCGAGTTGCGCTGGCCCCGGGGGGTGCCGGACGGGGGGCGGCACGGGTTCACGCCGGTGCACCGGGACCGGCTGGAGTGGGCGCTGCCCGCCATGGCCGCCCGGATCGCCGAGGCGTTGCCCCGGGACGCGCGGCAGGTGCTGGTGCTCGGCTGCGAGGAGCTGATGTACGCGCCGCTGCGGCTGGCGCGGGAGGTGGAGCAGGTCGTGGAGGCCGAGGTGCGGTACTCCACCACCACCCGCTCGCCCGTGCTGGCCGTGGACGACCCCGGTTACGCGATCCGCACCCGGCTGGTCTTCCCGGCGCACGACGACCCGGCCGACGGCCCCGGCGAGCGCTACGCCTACAACGTCGCCGGCGGCGGCTTCGACGCCGTGGTCGCCGTCGTCGACTCCGCCGCCGACACCCCCGAACTGCACGCGCCCACCGGCCTGCTGGCCCGGCTCGCCGCGCACACCCCGCACGTCCTGCTCGCGGTCGTGCCCTCGTACCACCCCGTGCCCCCGCACGCCCCCGAAAGGTCCCCGATGCTGCCCGAGCCCCTCCGCGGCCCCGCCTTCTCCTCGTACGCGCCCGACGAGGTCGGCTGGCTGCTCCAGGACCTCTCGGACGCGACGCTGGAGGCGCCGACGGAGGAGCGCGAGGAGGCGATCCAGAGCGGCGGCGCCCACTACGCCGAGTCGCTGCCGGTGGAGTACCAGCCCAGCGAGCAGTACCAGGAGCTGTTCCACACGGCTTTGGCGGCCTCCGCCGCGCGGATCGCCCGGGCCGTGGGCGTGGTCACCGAGACGATCCTCGCCGAACTTTCCCTGCGCCGGAGGAACCCGGCCGGGACGGAGGAGACCTCGGGCGCCGGCCCCGTGCTCGTCTCGCTGGCCCGCGCCGGGACACCCGTCGGCGTACTGATGCGGCGCTGGGCCCGGTTCCGGCACGGCCGGGACCTGCCGCACTACGCGGTGTCGATCGTGCGCGGCCGCGGCATCGACACCAACGCGCTGCGCTGGCTGGCCGCTCACCACGACCCCCGCGACGTCGTCTTCGTCGACGGCTGGACCGGCAAGGGCGCCATCACCCGCGAACTGGCGCGGGCGGTCAGGGAGTTCGAGGATAGCGAAGGGATCACCGGGTTCGACCCGGAGATCGCGGTGCTGGCCGACCCCGGTTCGTGCGTGCGGACGTACGGCACCCGGGAGGACTTCCTCATACCCTCCGCCTGCCTCAACTCCACCGTGTCCGGCCTGATCTCGCGGACCGTGCTGCGCGCGGACCTGGTCGGCCCGCACGACTTCCACGGCGCGAAGTTCTACCGCGAACTGGCCGGCGCCGACGTGTCGAACGTCTTCCTCGGCGCCGTCTCCCAGTGCTTCCCCGAGGTCGCCGACAGCGTCGACACCGCCGCCAAGGAACTGCTGTCCACCGACCGCACCCCCACCTGGGAGGGCTGGGCGGCGGTCGAGCGCATCAGCGAGGAGTACGGCATCCACGACGTGAACCTGGTCAAGCCCGGCGTCGGCGAGACCACCCGCGTGCTGCTGCGCCGGGTGCCGTGGAAGATCCTGGCGCGGGCCGGCGCCGGCGCCGACCTGGACCACGTACGGCTGCTGGCCGCGCAGCGCGGGGTCCCGGTCGAGGAGGTGGACGAACTGCCTTACAGCTGCGTGGGGTTGATCCACCCCCGGTACACGCGCGGGGCGACCGGGGCCGACGGCAGGGCGGTGACCCTCTGATGCCGGTCCTGGTGGCGAGCGATCTCGACCGTACGCTCATCTACTCCTCCGCCGCCCTGGCGCTGACCATGCCGGACGCGCGGGCACCCAGGCTGCTGTGCGTGGAGGTGCACGAGAGCAGGCCGCTGTCGTACCTGACCGAGACGGCGGCCCAGCTGCTCACCGATCTCGCCGACACGGCGGTGTTCGTGCCCGCCACGACCCGCACCCGCAAGCAGTACCTGCGCATCAACCTGCCGGGCCCGGCCCCGACGTACGCCGTCTGCGCCAACGGCGGCCATCTGCTGGTGGACGGCGTGTCGGACGGCGACTGGCACCGGCGGGTCCTCGCGCGGCTGGCCGACGAGTGCGCGTCGCTCGCGGAGGTCCAGGAGCACCTGCTGCGCACCGCCGACCCGGCCTGGGTGCGCAAGCACCGCGTCGCCGAGGATCTGTTCGCCTACCTCGTGGTGGAGCGCGAGCTGCTGCCCGAGGAGTGGGTGAAGGAGCTGGCCGCGTGGGCGGCCGGCCGGGGCTGGACGGTCTCGTTGCAGGGCCGCAAGCTCTACGCCGTCCCCAAGCCGCTGACCAAGAGCGCCGCCGTGCGCGAGGTGGCCCGCCGCACCGGCGCCGACCTCGTCCTCGGCGCCGGCGACTCGCTGCTGGACGCCGACCTGCTGCACGCCGTGGACCGCGGCTGGCGGCCCGGACACGGCGAACTGGCCGACACCGGCTGGACGGCACCCGGCATCGCCGCCCTGCCCGAGCGCGGGGTGCTCGCCGGCGAGCGGATCGTGCGGGAGTTCCTCAGGGCGGCCCGGGCGCCCCGGTAGGAGCGTCAGCCGCGGCAGCCGGTAGGAGCGTCAGCCGCAGCAGCCTCCGCCGCAGCACCCGCCGCCGCCCGAGCCGGACCGCGGCGCGGGTGCCGGTGCGGCCGCCGAGCCGCCCACCGCGACCGTGGACAGCAGCTTGACCGTGTCGTCGTGCCCGGCGGGGCAGCTCGCCGGGGCGGACGACTCCGCCATGGGACGACTCAGTTCGAAGGTGTCGCCGCAGCTCCGGCAGCGGTACTCGTAGCGAGGCATGTGCCCAGATTAACGGGCGTGACCGGACGCACAGCCCTTCGTGTTTCTTATGTCTTGGTTTCTGTCCAGTTCTTGTGCGGAGAAATTGAAAAGACGGCTGATAATTTTGTAGCGCCGCGAGGGCCGCGTGGCGGCTGCGAACAAGGGGGAGGGCAGCCGCAGTTGCGGTGACTGTGTCGACCCGCGCGAGCAAGACGAAAGTGCGGAGGAGGACGCAGTAGTGACGGAGGCAGGGCGGGGGGACGGCCTTCCGGAGGAGGACCGCCGGACCGGCGGGAGCCGCGCCGAGGACGGACCACCGGACCCGTCGCGGACCGACCGGTCGGTGCGTGCGGAGGAAACGATCCAGCTCAAGGTCGACGCGCTGCGCCGAGCGGACGAGACCATGCAGCTGAAGGTCGACGCCCTCCGCGGCCGGCACGCGAGCGCGCAGCCGCACGAGACGATGCAGTTACGCGCCTTACAGACGCAGCCCGAACCGCCCGAACCGCCCGACCCGTCCGACGGTCCGTCCCGGCGGCGCGCCGACCGCCGCAAGCCGCGCACCGGCCCCACGCTCCCCCCGGCCCTGACCCGGCGCCTCGCCCCTCTCGTCGCGGTGGCCGCGCCGTACGCACGGAAACTGAAACCGGTCTACCCGCGCCCCGGCCGCACCGGCTGGCGGCGCTGGCTGCCCTCCTGGAAGCAGTGGCTCGGCGCCACCCTCTCGGCCCTGGGCCTGAGCACCGTCCTCCTGACCATCGCCTACGCCGCGACCGACATTCCGCGGAACCTGAACACCTACGCCACCCAGCAGGACAACGTCTACTTCTGGTCCGACGGCACCCCCATGGCCCGTACCGGCTGGGTGCAGCGCCAGGCGATGCCGCTGAAGGACATACCCGAGGACGTCCGCTGGGCGGTCCTCGCGGCCGAGAACGAGAGCTTCTACAGCGACCCCGGCATCTCCTTCACGGGCATCGGCCGGGCCCTGTGGCGCACCGTCGGCAAGGGCGACACCCAGGGCGGCTCCACCATCACCCAGCAGTACGTCAAGAACGTCTACCTCTCCCAGGACCAGTCCGTCAGCCGCAAGTTCACCGAGGCGATGATCGCGCTCAAGCTGGACAACCGGATGAGCAAGGACAAGATCCTCGAGGGCTACCTCAACACCAGCTGGTTCGGCCGCGGCACCTACGGCATCCAGCGCGCCGCCCAGGCCTACTACGGCAAGGACGTCGGCGACCTCGACGCCAGTGAGGCCGCCTTCCTCGCCTCCCTGCTCAAGGGCGCCGGGCTCTACGACCCCACCCTGAGCCCGGCCAACCACAGCCGGGCCGTGGAGCGCTGGACCTGGACGCTCGACCGCATGGTCAAGATCGGCAAGCTGTCGCGGGCCGAACGCGCCAAGTTCCGCACGTTCCCCGAGCCGTTCAAGCGCAACCCGCTCTACGACACCGGTCAGCAGAGCGACTACCTGGTCGAACTGGCCTCGCAGTACGCCAGGAAGACCGCGCACATCACCGACCAGCAGTTCGACCTGGGCGGCTACCAGATCTACACCACCTTCGACCGCAAGCGGGAGAGCACACTGACCGACGAGGTCACCAAGGCCCGCAAGAAGGCGCGGAAGACCAGCCCCGGCCCGGCCGGGACCGTGCACTACGGCGCCGCCTCCGTGGCCGCCGACGGCCGCATCCTCGCCGTCTACGGCGGTCCCGACCACCGCACCCAGGGCTACAACGAGTCCAACGCCTCCACCGTCCCCGCCGGTTCGGCCTTCCTGCCGTTCGTCTACGCGGCCGGACTCGAGCACGGCGTCACCAAGCGGCGTGACGTCCCCAGGGAGCAGGTCACCCCCCAGACCCTCTACGACGGCGACGACGACGTGCCCGTCACCACCCCCGAGGGCCCCTACTGGGACCGCAGCGGGAAGAAGGTGTCCGCCCACAACGACGACAAGAAGTCCTGGGGGCGGATCAGCCTGCACCAGGCGCTCGCGAACTCCGTGAACACGCCGTTCATGCAACTCGGCATGGACACCGGGCTGGACCGGGTCAAGCAGACCGCCCAGGCGGCCGGACTGCTGCCCTCCAGCATGGGCCCGCAGGTGCCCGCGCTGTCCCTGGGCAGCTCCACCCCGAGCGCGATCCGGATGGCCAGCGGCTACGCCACCTTCGCCGCCAAGGGCACGCACACCGAGCCGTACTCGGTGCGGCGCATCACCCGCAACGGCTCCTCCGTCCGGCTGGACACCCCGGCCACACGGCGCGCGTTCGGCCGGGGCGTGGCCGAGGCGGTCACCGAGGCGCTCGGCGACTCCTTCCGCACCGCCCACCCGGGCGCGGCGTCCGGCACGGCACCGGTCGCGGGCAAGGCCGGCACCACCGAGGACGACACCGCCGCCTGGTACGCGGGCACGGTTGAGTCGGTGTCCACGGCGGTCGTCGTCTACCGCATGGACCTGGCCAAGAGCCTCGAACCGCTGCCGCTGGAAGGAGTCGCCGGCACCCCGGCCGACAGCGTTCCCTACGGGATCTGGGCCGGTGCCATGAACCCACTCGGCTGAACCCGGCGGCCCGGCCGCACCCACCCCCCACCACCCCCCTCGCAGATTGAGCCCCCCCATGAAGTCAACCGGCCGTCGGCGCAAGGCCCGTGCGCCCCGCCGCGCCACCCGCCCCGAGTTCCTGACCCTGGCCGCCCTGCTGGTCGTCGCCTCCGTGGTGGCGGGGTTCCTGACGCTGACCCGTGCCGACTCGACCACGCCGACCGCGTCCGCCGGATCCAAGAAAGCGGACGCCAAGGCCGGCCCCGAGGAAGGCCCCAAGGACGGCCCCAAGGACGCCGGTTCCCCGTCCGGGGCGGCCGAGGAGCCCGAGTGGGACGGGAAGGTCCGGGTGCTCGGCGACGGCTCCACCTCCTACACCGGTCCGCAGAAGGCCGAGTGGAAGCCGAAGCCGCTCAAACCCGGCGAGAAACCGCCGCAGTTCGTGGTCTTCTCCTGGGACGGCGCCCTGGAGGGCGACGACCGCCTGTTCTCGCACTACCGCGAGCTGGCCAAGGAGTACGACGCCCACATGACCTTCTTCCTCACGGGCATCTACCTGCTGCCCAAGGCCAAGAAGGACCTCTACCACCCGCCGCAGCACTCGGCGGGCGCCGCCGCCATCGACTACGCCACCGTGGACCACATCCGCACCACCCTGGAGCAGCTCGGCGCGGCGTACGAGGACGGCAACGAGATCGGCACCCACTTCAACGGCCACTTCTGCGGCGCCAAGGGCGGCGGCGACTGGAGCGTCAAGGAGTGGAAGAGCGAGATCGACCAGTTCTACTCCTTCGCGGAGAAGTGGAAGACCAACAGCGGCCTCACCGACGTCCCGCCGCTGCCCTTCGACTTCAGGAAGGAGATCACCGGCGGACGCGCGCCCTGCCTGGAGGGGCAGCCCAACCTGCTGAAGGCCATCAAGGACTACGGCTGGCGCTACGACGCCAGTTCGCCCGGCGACTTCCAGATCTGGCCGTCGAAGAAGGAGGGCATCTGGGACTTCCCGCTCCAGATGCTCCCCTACGAGGACGGCAAGTACCAGGGCCTGTCGATGGACTTCAACTTCCTCTACAACCAGTCCAACGGTGAGACCCAGGGCGATCCGGCCAACTTCCCGCAGTGGGAGCAGCAGACCGTCGACTCCTACATGGCCGGATTCAACCGCGTCTACTACGGCAGCCGGGCGCCCCTGTTCGTCGGCAACCACTTCGAGGACTGGAACGGCGGCATCTACATGAAGGCCATCGACCAGGTCGTCAAGAACATCTGCACCAAGAAGGACGTCAAGTGCGTCTCGTTCCGGGAGCTCGCCGACTGGCTGGACGTCCAGAAGCCGGAGACGCTGCAACGGTTGCGCGCCCTGGACCCGGCTCAGTCCCCCGACTGGTCGTCGGTGGTCAACTGACGTGCAGGACGGGCGAGTTCCACTTGTGGCCCCCGCTCCACAGCAGCTCCACACCGCATGCGAAGATGCCGTCGCCCGGTAGGTCTACCGGCGTAGAGGGGAACACCATTGAAATCAAGAAAATTAAGCCGTAAACGGCGTCGCGCCACCATAGTCTCGGCGGCGGCCGCCTCGGTCGTCGCCGGCGTGGCGCTGGCGCCCAACTGGAGCGCGGGCGCGGCGGTCACCGACGACCCGACGGTGGACGCGGCCACCAGGGCCACCTTCCAGAAGCTGGCCGACGCGGTCTTCACCGACCGCACCCAGGCCCTGGTGGACGACGCCCCGGGAAGCAGGGGACGCCACCACCGGCTGACGTCCGGCTTCTCCGGCAAGGTCCGCCTGTCCGGCACGCAGTCGCGCGAGGAGACCTCCGCCCTGGACCAACTGCGCGGCCGCAAGGCGCGGCTCGCGAAGCTGGGTGAGAAGTACAGCGCCGCCAAGACCAGCGTGTCGCTGGACGCCACCCAGGTGAAGGGCCGCGACGCCAAGGTCGCCGTCACCGAGACCACGACCCTGACGTACCGGAGGGTCCGCGGCAACGAGCCGAAGACCACCGGCTTCCAGGCCCACCACGAGCTGACGTTCAGGGCCGACCAGCAGGGCAACTGGCAGCTGACGCGCATCCGCGACACGGACGACGGCGTCGCCGTCAACCAGATCGCCGCACCGCCCGTGGTCACGCCGCCGACCGCGAAGCCGTCGACCACGGCACCGACCGCGAAGGCCTCGACCAAGGCGCCCACCCCGGCTCCGACCACCCCGGCTCCGACCACCGCGGCTCCGACCACCGCGGCCCCGGCTGCCTCCAGCACGGCCCCCAGCGTCGCCGCCGACGGCAACCCGCCGTCGGCCCCCCGCGCGGCCATCACCACGAAGCCGCCCGCCGCGCCGAAGAACCTCTCCGGCGGCGCCTACGACTACAAGGCCATGGCGGCGTACGCGACGAAGTACTGGAACAACTACAACCCCGACTACCCCGACTTCAACGGGGCGGGAGCCGGCGGCGACTGCACCAACTTCGTCAGCCAGTCCCTCAAGGCGGGCGGCTGGAAGCACGAACCCGGCTACACGTACGACTTCCACAAGTGGTTCGGGAACTCCGAGATCCAGTCGGACTCGTTCGTCGGCGTCAACGAGTTCTCCTGGTTCGCCCTGTCCTCCAAGCGGGTCACCAGCCTCGCCAACGTCTACCAGATGGACATCGGCGACGTGCTCCAGGTGGACTTCAACCGGGACGGGTCCAAGGACCACTCCATGATCGTCACGTCCCGCACCGCGCAGGGCGTGCCGTACCTGTCGTACCACTCCACCAACACCTACAACAGGTCGGTGGCGAGCATCATCGCCTCCTACCCGGACGCGTACTACTACGCCTACCGGACCTGAGCGGTGCCTTCCGGGAGCGGGGAGCGGGCCGTCAGTGGCCGGCTCCCCGCTCCTCGCGGATCCGGGACACCACCGCGGCCACCGTCTGCCGGACCGCCTCGGTCTCCGTCAGGAAGTGCCAGTAGTCGGGATGGCGGCCCTCCAGCGTGGCCACCGCCCGCTCCAGCCGGCCCACCGAGTCGTCCAGCGGGCGGGCGTGCCGCGGATCCGGCGTCGTACGGCCCGACATGGCCAGCCGCTGCGCGTCCCGGATCGCGAACCGGGTCCGCTCGACCTCCGCCTGCGGATCCTTCTGCACCGAATTCAGCCGCCGCAGCCGGTCCCCGGCGGCCGACACCGCCTCGTCGGTGGTGTTCAGCAGCGCCCGTACCGTCGACAGCAGCGCCGTCGCGTCCGGCCAGCGCTGGGCGTCCCGCGCGGACTGCGCCTCCCGCAGCTTCGCCTCCGCCTCCCGCACACTCCCGGCGGCCTGCTCCGGCACCTGTTGCAGGTCCTGCCAGCAGGCGACCGTGAACCGTCGCCGCAGCTCGCTGAGCACCGGCTCCACCTGCCCGGCGCGCGTACTCAGCGCCTGCGCCCGGGTGCGCAGCGACACCAGCCGGTGATCGATCTCGGCGGCCTGCTCCGGCAGCCGCACCGCGTCCGCCCGGATCGCCTCCGCCTCCCGCGCCACCCGCTCGGCGCGCTCCAGCGTCGGCTGCACGCCGTGCTGCCCCGCGCCCTGGTTGAGCCTGGTCAGCTCGGGGGAGAGAGCGGCGAGCCGGGCGGCCAGGTCGTCCGCCCTCAGCCCGGAGCCGCGGACGTCGTCGAGTGCGCCGGCGGCGGCGCTCAGGGCCTGCCGGGCCCGCTCCACGGAGGGCGCCACCCGCGCCAGTTGGGTCTCCGCCTTGCCGAGCAGCGGACCGAGGCCACTGCCGAAACGGTCCAGCTCCCTTTTGACGCCCAGCAGTTCGTCCTTGGCGGCGGTCAGGTCGACGCGCGCCCGGGAGGCCACGGAGGCCTCCAGGTCGTCACGGTCCAGGTCCTGGGCGTCGACGGCCTGGATGTAACGCTGACTGACCTCGTCGATGCGCCGTCCCAGCGCCTCGAAGGCGGCGACCGCGCGGCGGGCGTCCGGGGAGTCGTCGACGGCCGTGATCGTCTCGATCGAGATCCGCAGGTCGCGCTGGGCGCTGTCCAGCTCGTAGAAGGCGGCCGCGGCGGCGTCCTTGGCGGCCTGCGCCTCGGCCCGCTGGGTCTCGGCCCGCCCGCCGAACCAGCGCCGGGTGCCGCCGCCCGCGAAGGCAGCCGGCAGCGCGAGCAGGGCGAGCACCGGCAGGCCCATCAGTACGAGGACGTCACGGACGTCACGGGCGGCCGAGGTGCGCGCCGGGCTCGGACAGGCGCTCCGAGGCCGGGGCCGTGCATACGGCGAGTGCGGCTGTGCGGGGGTCGCCGGTGTCGCCGTCACATCCCTCTCCCGTGCTGTGGTCCGCCATGCGTGCGGTCATTCTCCCATTCGCGGCGGACGAACACACGGGCCGGTCAGTCAGCCGTACGAACTGTGATCCTTCCGTCGCCGGTGGTCGCGGACACCACGTGGGAGCTGGCGTCGTTCCGGGGCACGGAGACGTCCACCGAGCCGTCGCCGGTCTTCGTCGTCACCCGGTACGCGGCGTGCGGCAGCACCACGCTGATGGAGCCGTCCCCGGAATGCGTCTCCACCCGGTCCGGCACGATGGCCAGTTCGAGGCGGACCGAGCCGTCGCCGGTGGTGGCCCGCACCCGGCGGGAGGAGACCTCCGCCCGTACGGTCCCGTCGCCGGAGCGCAGCTCCAGGGGCCCGGTGGAGTCGGTGACGTGCACGGATCCGTCGCCGGTACGGATGCTCAGCGCGTCCTTGAAACCGCGCGCCCGTACGCTGCCGTCGCCGTCCTCGACCTTCACGGCGACCCCGTGCGGAACCTCGATCCGGTGCTTGGCCGAGCAGTCGGCGACGAACCCCGAGCACTTCATCCGCAGTACCAGCCGGTCGTCCCTCATGGACCAGGTCACCCTCGGATCGTTCCCGACCAGCACGGACCCGCGGAACCAGCGGGTGACCTCCACGGTCCCCGGCTTCGCCGAACCGGCGGCGACGATCTCCAGAGCCGAGTCGTCCGAGTCCACGGTCAGGGTGTCTCCGCGCAGGGCGAAGGAGTGCCGCTCGGGGCTGGTGTCGTCCTCGGCGGAGCCCCCGCAGGCCGTGGCCGTGGCGACCAGGACCACGAGGACACCGGCGACGGCGGCGACACGAGCGGGCACGGAACGGGACATGACGATCTCCCCCTGACGACGGACGACGAGCCCCCACGGCTCTGTGAAGACCGTAGAAAGAACCTCCGCCACGGAGAATCCGGCGGGCTACCGGACGGAGGGTGGGGTAAACCCCCGCAGCGCCGATCCGTTGACACGACGAAGGCCCAGGTCTCCGGGGTGTCACCCGTGGACCTGGGCCTTGGCCGTGCTGCAACCGGTGGGCGCGGACGGTTTCGAACCGCCGACATCCTGCTTGTAAGGCAGGCGCTCTACCCCTGAGCTACGCACCCGGACGAGTGGACAGCCTACCTTGCCGGGGGAGCTGTCCCGCAAACTCGTTGCCCGGCCCTCGGCGTCCCGTGGCGCTGCCAGGAGCGAGGCGTGGGTCAGGCGGTCGAGGGCGGGCTCCCGTCCTCGACCCCCGGGGGCTCGTGGGTGTGTTTCAGGTGGCTGCGGGCGCTGACGCCGTCCGGGCCGGGCAGTTCCGACCAGTAGCGGTGGGTGCTGACGAACACCGCGAGTTCGTGCTCGCGGCGGCGGAGCTTTTCGACCGCGGCCTGCTCGTCCGGTGTCCAGCCCGGTGAGGCCGGCCGCTCCACCTTGCGCCAGCCGCCGTCGTCGCTGAACCCGTCCAGCGGCTCGACCGACCAGGGCAGCCGCTTGAGCAGGGCCGACAGCTCGGCCCGTACCTGGTGCAGCTCCTCCTGACCGGCGAGGAGGTCACTCGGGAAGTCATAGCGCGTAGCCACGCCGCAATGGTACGCCTGTTCGAATTTGGCCCGCGACCGCAATGCGGGGGGTTCATGTGTTCGACTTCGCTCCGGGTGGCGGGAGCGGCTTTCGCGCAGGGGCTCTCACGTAGCAACGCGGATGTCGGGGCCGGGGCACGGCCCGTACCGTCCCGGCCGTGGAGAACACCGTGAACACCCGCGCGCCGACCGCAGGCGCTGCTGGGCGTGCCGCACTGAGTGATGCCGGCCCTCGGCCAGGTCGCCGCCCGAGGACGGTGCGGCGGGGCGCTTGCGCGGTGGGCGCGGGGCGTGCTGACACTGGGGGCATGTGCCGGAGCATCAAGACACTGCGCCCGCCCGTGTTGCCCGAGCAGGCGACCGAGGAGGAGATCCGTGCGGCCGCGTTGCAGTACGTGCGGAAGGTCTCGGGGTTCCGGGCGCCTGCCGCGCACAACCAGGAGGTCTTCGACCGGGCGGTCGACGTGATCGCGCAGGCCACGCAGGAGCTGCTGTCGGGGCTGGAAGTGCGGCGGCGGGCGGCGTCCAGGGCCGGGTGACGGCCGGGCGGGGCCGAGTGGCGGGTGATGGGGAGCGCCGGGTGCGGCGTCCGTCGCCGGACTTGTCCTACGACGCCTCGGCCGGCTTCAGCGGGCGTCGCATCAGG
Organism: Streptomyces sp. 6-11-2; assembly: GCF_006540305.1. Taxonomy (GTDB): domain Bacteria; phylum Actinomycetota; class Actinomycetes; order Streptomycetales; family Streptomycetaceae; genus Streptomyces. Next base: position 4,991,882 of record NZ_BJOR01000001.1, read on the forward strand.
TACGCCGCTCCCGCGCCCGCCGCGAAGAGCGCCGCCACCGACACGCAGGTCGCCAGCCAGGCGGCGCCCAGCCAGCGGGTGCCGAAGTAGCCGAGGGCCACGCTGTAGGTGGCCCAGGACAGGCCCGCCAGCGCGGACCAGGGCAGGAACTCCCGGACCCGGCGGTGTGCCGCGCCGGCGCTGAAGGAGACCACCGAGCGGCCGGCCGGGGCGAAGCGGGCGAGGACCACCAGCGCGCCGCCGCCGCCCCGGGACAGGGCCGCGCCGAGCCGTTCCTGCGCCCTGCTCAGCCGCCGGGAGCGGGAGATCGCGCGGTCCAGGCGCTCGCCGCCGCGCCGGGCCAGACGGTAGGCGACGAGGTCACCCAGCACGGACGCCGTCGCCGCGCAGAGGGTCAGGGCCAGGATGTCGGGCACGTTCTGCGGGACGTGACCGGTCGCCGCGCCGGTGCCCGCGGCCGCCGCCGTGGCGGCCGTCACTATCAGCACGCCGCTGGGCAGGACCGGCAGGAACACATCCAGCAGTACGGACGCGGCCACCATGACGTAGATCCATGGAGTGCCGATGAGTGACCCCACCCTCGCCACACTCTCCAGCACCGAGAACTCCCCCCGTCACCCCCGTGAACCGCGGACCGTGCCGCGGTGTCGCGCGGGAGCGGCAGGGGCGGCCTTGAACAGCCATACAGCGTACGCCGAAGTGTGACAGAAGTTTCATTGGGGGTTGATGTGATTACCGAGGCCTCGGCGTCCGTCCGGCCGGCCTTCGTCGCCCCGTACGGCACGGCGGCGGTACGGGGCGACGGAGGCGGGTGAGGAGGGCCGGGGGATCAGCAGGCGGCGAGGTAGTTCTGGAGCGCGCTCTTCTCAGCCGTGTCGACGGAGAGGTTGTAGTAGTACTTCACCTGCACCCAGGCGCGGACGTAGGTGCAGTGGTAGGACGTCTGGGTCGGCATCCACTGCGCCGGGTCCTTGTCGCCCTTCGAGCGGTTGGAGCTGGCCGACACGGCGATCAGCTGGGGGCGGGTCAGGTCGTTGGCGAACGCCTGGCGCTGGGCGGTGGTCCACTTGCTCGCGCCGGAGTCCCAGGCCTCGGAGAGCGGAACGACGTGGTCGATGTCGAGGCTGGAGGAGACGGTGAAGGTGACGCCGTCGTACGCCGACTTCCAGCTGCCGCTGACGGCCGCGCAGTTGGCGTCGGTGACGACGTTCGAGCCGTCCCGCTGGAGGACCGTCTCGCGGGTGTCGCACTTGCCGCTGATGGTGATCCAGTGCGGGAAGAGGGCGCGGTCGTAGCCGGTGTGGTTCGGCGTCGCGACGGTGAGCGAGGCGAGGTAGGTGCGGGCGGTGGCCGCGCTGACGGGGGTGGGGAGGGCGGCGGAGGCGGTCGGGCCGTTCAACAGGCCTATGGAGGCTATGAGTCCGGTGATCGCCGCGACTATGCTGAGTCGTTGACGCGCGTAGAGCTTGAACCTGCGGGACATGCGAACTCCCTTGGGGGTGAGGGGCGTTGGGTGCGAGCAGGGGGGCGAGGGAATGCTCGCCGCGCAGTGTTGCGGGCGGGTGAGCGTGCGGTGAGAAGTTAGTGACGTGTGCATGACACGGCAAGGGGTGCGACTGGACTCGCTGTTCGCTGTGATGTGGATCTCGGTGCCGGGCGGGTCGCGCGGGCGGTCGCGTACGATGGGGGCGCGGAAGGGGAGTAGCTCTTCGCCGGACCGTCGACATACTGCTCAGCTCGGCTGAGCCGGCGCCCGGAGGCGGACCTCGTGAGTGAGGTCGGCCAGCGAGACCTTCGGTAAGCAGTGCACGCCCGTGCCGTACGGCAGGGGTGAACCGTGTGCTGCCCTGCCGAGGCGTCTTGTCGCACCAGTCGCAGCACTCTCGGCGGGGTGGCCCCGACCGATTGAGGAACAGTGATCACCTTCAGCGTCCTGGCGCTCGTCTTCGGCGTCGTCTTCCTCGCGGAGTTGCCGGACAAGACGGCACTCGCGGGGCTCGTCCTCGGTACGCGCTACCGGGCCTCGTACGTCTTCGCCGGCGTCGCCGCCGCGTTTCTGCTGCACGTGGTGCTGGCCGTGGCGGCCGGCAGCGTGCTGACGCTTCTGCCGCAGCGGATCGTGCACGCGCTGACGGGCGTGCTGTTCCTCGGTGGCGCGGCCATGCTGCTGCTGAAGAAGGACGACGGTGAGGAGGACGTCCGGCGGCCCGAGGACCAGTCCTTCTGGAAGGTCGCGGGGACGGGTTTCATGCTCATCCTGGTCGCGGAGTTCGGTGACCTCACGCAGATCATGACGGCGAACCTAGCCGCTCGTTACGACGATCCGCTGTCGGTGGGGCTGGGGGCGGTGCTGGCGCTGTGGGCGGTGGCGGGGCTGGGCATCGTGGGCGGCAAGGCGCTGATGCGGCGGGTGCCGCTGGCGTTGATCACGAAGGTCGCGGCGTTGCTGATGGCGGGGCTGGGGGTGTGGAGCCTGTGGGAGGCGGTGGCGTGACGGGGGTTTTGGTCAGGAGGTCCTGCCTTGGGGCTCCGCCCCGGATCCCGCGGCGGGGCTCTGCCCCTGCGCCCCGCTTTGCCCGGCCGCTTCGGCCCCGGCTCCGGGGGTGTGGTGGCCAGATGCCCGGATGTTTTGTACCGTGGAGAAACAAAGTGGCTCCCGTCCGCTTTCCCTGACCGGTGGACGGGGCCGCCTTGTTTCTTCGGGGGCGTGCTCCCACGCCCCCCTTCGCTGTGTCTTGGAGTTGCCGATGACGGCCACCGCCGTGTTCACCGCCCGCGCCCTCCTGCTGGACATGGACGGCACCCTCGTCAATTCCGACGCCGTCGTCGAGCGGATCTGGCGCCGTTGGGCCGACAGCCACGGGCTGGACGGTGACGAGGTGATGAAGGTCGTCCACGGTCGGCAGGGGCACGCCTCGATGGCCCTGCTGCTGCCGGACCGGCCCGTGGAGCGGAACCTCGCCGAGAACGCGCGCATGCTCGCCGAGGAGACTTCGGACATGGACGGCGTGATCCCGATCCCGGGGGCGGCGGAGTTCCTCGCGGGGCTGCGCGAGGTGCCGCACGCCCTCGTGACCTCGGCCGACGTGGCCCTGTCCACGGCCCGGATGGCCGCCGCCGGCCTGTCCCTGCCCGACGTGCGCGTCACCGCCGAGTCCGTCGGGGCGAGCAAGCCCGATCCCGAGGGCTTCCTCAAGGGCGCCGCCGAACTGGGTGTCGCGCCCGCCGACTGCGTCGTCTTCGAGGACTCCGGGGCGGGCATTGCGGCGGGCCGCGCCGCGGGCATGCGGGTGATCGGTGTCGGTCCGCGTGCCGGGTTCCACCGGCCGGACGCGGTCGTGCGGGACCTGACAGAGGTGCGGGTCGAGGCCGTGGGCGACGGGAGCGTCCGGTTGCACGTGGCCTAGCTGGTGCTGCGGAAGGCAACGTTTGCCCCGTCGCGACGCCCGGCACGCTCCCCCCGGCTCTTCGAGCAGGGGTCCCCGGAGCACGCACCGGACGCCGCTCCTTCACGGGCAAACGTTGCCTGCCGCGGCACTGGGGGTCTTTCGTTCGGGATCAGCCCGGCACGGTCCGAACGAGAGACCCCAGGTGCGCTGTTCCGGCCGCGTGCCCTCAGGAAGGGTGCCCCGTGGCGGCCAGCAGCGGGGCGATGACCTTCTCGATCTGAGGCTCCGTCACCGGTCCCGTGCGAGTGGCCGCCACCTTTCCCGCCGGGTCGATGACGATCGTGAACGGGAGCGTCTGCGTGTTCACCAGGCCGTGCGGCAGCCTCAGGGCCTGCTTGCCCGCCGGATCGTGCAGGGACGGGTAGCCCGGACGGAACTCCCTCTGGAAGGCGAGTCCGTCGGCTCGGCTGCCGTCGTTGTCGAGCCCCAGTACCTGGACGCCGCGGCCGCCCCACTTCTCCTGGATCCTCTTCAACTCGGGCGCCTCCGCCCGGCAGGGACCGCACCAGGAGGCCCAGGCATTGACCAGCACGACCTTGCCTCGGTAGTCGGACAGGTGGATCTCGTCGCCCTCCAGCGAGGTGCCGGAGAAGTCGGGAGCGGCGGGGCGCTCGCCCTCCTTCGGAGTCCTGGTGAGTTGCTCCCCTGGTGTGGTGTCGCCGATCGGGTCCGGGGTCGAGCAGCCGACGAGGATCGCACAGGTGGCGACGACCACCACGGCCGCGTACGGGCGTCGGGTCGTCGTCATCGCCCGGTCGCGTCCCGCTGGTCGTCCCCGTGGTCCATGTGGTTCTTGTGGCCGCTGTGCGTCCCGTTCCGTCCGGCCCGGCTGAGAACGACCTCCAGGTGCCCCGTCCGCCACACGCACAGCAGCCACGCCGCGGGGAGTTGCAGCGTGAACAGCGCGTAGACCGCCATCATGGACGCGGTGTCCGCAGGGGCGTCGTCGCCGGCGGCCCACGCCGACAGCCCCGAGCAGGCCAGCAGCATCACCAGGTAGACGAACCCGTCGACCAGGACCACGCGCCAGCGCGGCAGCGCGGCCAGCAGACCCCTGGCCAGAGTCAGGGACGCGGTGGCAGCCACGACGAAGACCGCATTCCACGGGTCCCTCACCCAAAGGGAGGCCCACCCCCCGAGGCCGCTGCCGGAAGCGGCCGTCCACGCCAGGTCCACGGCCGCCCCGGTCAGCCAGGACAGGGCTACGACGGTGAGCGCGTAGGACACGGCGCTGCGCCAGGTGACAGTCACGTCATTCCCCCTTTGGTCACGGGCCGCCCGCGCGGCGGCGGCCCGCTTCACCGATCATTGTCCTCCCCGTGCCCCGGCGACCGGGGCAGGGGCAGGGGCAGGGGCAGGGGCCCCGGTCACGGGCCCCGGGGTCGGAGGCGGGGTCAGTAGCCGCGCGTGTTGTCGGCTCCGGCCCAGGCCGCGCCACCGTGCGCTCCGCGATCCCCAGCTCCCGGGCCAACTCCCGATTGCCCAGGCCCGTTCCGAGCGGCAGAAGCACTTCCCGCTCTCGCCCGGTCAGGCTCTCCAGCCTCCACACCCCGCACCCCGGGTTGTGTCCCGTGCGCCGGTACGAACAGGCTGGATTCACCACATCGGACCGTTTGGTCATGGCGGCCCTCCCTGACCCGGCTTCTCCCAGTAGACCCCCGTGGCCTGGTTGCGGCCGGGACCGATCCCGACCTACCCATCGGTCACCTCGTGAGCACGCCATTACGAAGGCCCCAACCTTCCATTGGGCAAAGGGAGTTGCTCCTGGAATGGGCCCCTTGTGGCGGTGCCTGAACAGCGGCGTTGACGGGCGGAGTGTCCAGTGTCACCACCCGACCGGCCGACCGCGTCCGCCGGGGCGAAGGCGCCGCAGATCACACGCCGTCACCTCGGCAGGCAGGTGTGACGTGTCAGCCCGGCAGCAGCCCGACCCAGCCGGATCGCCGGGTCGAGAATCACAGTCCGTCGACCGCACCCCAGGCTCAGGGTGCCGTCGTCTCCGACTCCAGGCGGGCCCTCGTCGCCGGTCCGTAGACCCCGAGTTCGTCGTCGGTGATACCGCGGGACCACTGGTACGCGCGCACGGACTTCTCCAGCCGGCGGCCGAAGACGCCGTCCGCCTTCCCCGGGTAGAGGAACAACTGGGCGAGCCGCGTCTGCAGTTCCGTCACCTCCGAGCCCTGGTCGCCGCGGCGCAGTACCGGGGCGGGGGCCGCCGGGGCGCTGGCGCGCATCGTCGTCGCGGTCTGCGTCGGCCCGTCCGGCTCCGACCCCGTGCCGGGAGCGTTCCCCTCCTGGGATCCGGACGGCGACGGCTCCGCCGTCCCCGTCCCCGACTCCGAGGCCGACGCGGACGGCGAGGCGTTCGCGCCGGGCGACGGCGGCTCGCTCGCCGTCGTCGGCGCCGACGACGCGTACGACGGCGCGGCGGCCGTCGGCGCGGATGCCGTGGGTGTCTCCACCCACACGTCCGGCACGCTCTCCCGCACCTGACGGGAGGCATGGTCCCGCTCCGGCGACTCGTAGGAGAACAGCCCGCTCGCGAACCCGGCCCCCGCCACGATCGTGGCCACGACCGCGCACGCGGCGAGTACGACGACGGGGCGGGTCCGCCGGCCGCCGCGGTGGCTGCCCGCCCGGCCCTTGGGGCTCTCGGTGCCGGCGGTCGGCTCCGGGGCGGTCGCCGGGTCCGCCTCCGTCGCCGGGTCGAACAGGCTCACGTCGGCCGCGCTCGGTGCGCCCGGTGGCGGTGCGAACAGGCCGGGTGGGGTGGTGCGGGTCGGCGGCTGCGCGGGGATGGCCCGCAGAGCCATCGTGGCCTCGGCGGGGGCGCCCTCTTGTGTCGTCGAGGGTTGGGTGGGGGCGCCCAGCTGTGTCGTCGACGGCTGGGTGGAGGTGTCCTGCTGTGACGGTGAGGACTCGGTGGGGATGCCCTGCTGCCCTGTCGGCGCATCAGCGGGTGCGGCCTGCCGTGCCGACACGGCCTCCGCTGGGATGGCCCGCAGGGCCATCGTGGCCTCCGCGGGGGAGGGGGGCCGTGGCTGCTCACCGGTGGCTCCGGCGGCCCCGGCGGTTCCAGGGGTGGCCCCAGCGGCTCCCGTGACTCCGGAAGCCCCGGTGGCTTGGGCGGCCCTGGCATCTCCGGTGGCTCCAGCAACCCGGGCGTCTCCGACGGATCCGGCGCCCCCGGTGGTCCTGGCGTCTCCAGTGACTCCGGCGGTTCCGGTGGCCCTACCGACCTCGGCGGGTCCAGCGGCCACAGCGGCTCCGGCGGCCCCGATCGCCCCGGAAGCCTCGGTGACTCCGGTGGCTCCAGAGCTCTGAGCGTCTCCGACGGGTCCAGCGACCCCAGCGACCCCGGTGGCCCCGGCGGCTCCTGGGACCCCAACGACCCCGGCGGCTCCAGCGACTCCCATCGCCTCAGCGACCCCGTCGGCCCCTGCGGCCGCGCCGCCCCCAGCCGGGGCGCCCCCCGGCATGGCGGTGCCCCCTGCCGGGGTGCTCCCCGCCAAGGTGCCCCCTGCCGGCGTGCTCCCCGCCGGGGTGCGTCCCGTCGGAACGCCCCCAGTCAGCGCGCCGCTCTCCGTCGGCGTCTCCCCGATGTCCACGTACGGCCGAATCCGCAGCGGATTGAAGTCCTCCGCTGCCGCGGCTTCGGCCGTTCGGGCGTCGCGGAGAGCGTCGGACGCCCGGCTTCCGCAGGCGCAGGACGGGGTGTTGTCCGTGCCCCGGGGCACCCCGCATTCGGGGCAGGCATGCCCCTTCCGCTCTTCCACGCGTCGGTCCCCTCCCGTGCGAACTCCAAGGATTATGCAGATCGTCCACACACCTTCTCCCCGAAGGGCCCCCGGAATGGCGGCTTCCGGCAGGACTCAACAGGCCATAACAGGACACTCCGATGACGATGGAAGATGTCACGAGAGCGTCGGGAGGACTCCATGGCCGGCGATGGGCACGGCAGGACCGGCATGACGGGGACGACGGGCGACGTCCCCGACGGCGACCGGCCGTCGTCGGCCATGCCCGCGTCGCCGAATTCGCCGAAGTTGCCGCAGTCGCCGCCGCCCCCACAAGCCCCCCAGCCCCCGCCCGGCGACCCCGCGGCCCCGCCCGAGCAGGTGTCGGGCAACGTCCTCGTCTCGATCGGCGCGCTGCTCCTCGGCATGCTCCTGGCCGCGCTCGACCAGACCATCGTGTCGACCGCGCTGCCCACCATCGTCAGCGACCTCGGCGGCCTGGAGCATCTGTCCTGGGTGGTCACGGCGTATCTGCTGGCGTCGACCGCCGCGACTCCGCTGTGGGGCAAGCTCGGTGACCAGTACGGGCGCAAGAAGCTCTTCCAGGCCGCGATCGTGATCTTCCTGATCGGTTCCGCGCTGTGCGGCATGGCGCGGAACATGCCCGAGCTGATCGGGTTCCGGGCCTTGCAGGGCCTGGGCGGCGGCGGGCTGATCGTGCTGTCGATGGCGATCGTCGGCGATGTCGTCTCACCCCGCGAACGGGGCCGCTACCAGGGCCTGTTCGGTGCGGTGTTCGGCACGACCAGTGTGCTCGGGCCGCTGCTCGGCGGGCTGTTCACCCAGCACCTGAGCTGGCGCTGGGTGTTCTACGTCAACCTGCCCGTCGGCATGGTCGCCCTCGCCGTGATCGCGGCCGCCCTGCGCATCCCGCACCGGTCGCAGCGGCACGTCATCGACTACCGCGGCACCTTCCTCATCGCCTCGGTCGCCACCTGCCTGGTGCTGGTCGCCTCGCTCGGCGGCACCACCTGGGGCTGGGGTTCGCCGCAGATCATCGGACTGGCGGTGGTGGGCGTCGCACTCGTCCTCGCGTTCCTGGCCGTGGAGGGGAGGGCGGCCGAGCCGGTGCTGCCGCTCAAGCTGTTCCGCATCCGCACGTTCTCCCTCTCCGCGGTCATCAGCTTCATCGTCGGCTTCGCCATGTTCGGCGCGATGACCTACCTGCCGACGTTCCTCCAGGTCGTGCGGGGCATCTCGCCGACGCTGTCCGGTGTGCACATGCTCCCCATGGTGGTGGGCATGCTGTCGGCCTCCACCGGTTCCGGGCAGATCGTCAGCCGCACCGGCCGCTGGAAGGTGTTCCCCGTCGTGGGCACCGCCGTCACCGCGATCGGCCTGCTCCTGCTGCACCAGCTCGACGAGCACAGTTCGACGGCCGTGATGAGTGCCTGCTTCTTCGTCTTCGGCGTGGGCCTCGGTCTGGTCATGCAGGTGCTCGTCCTCATCGTGCAGAACGCCGTCAGCTACGAGGACCTCGGCGTCGCCACCTCCGGCGCCACCTTCTTCCGCTCCATCGGTGCCTCCTTCGGCGTGGCCATCTTCGGCACGGTCTTCGCCAGTCGGCTCGGCGAGAAACTGACCGCCGCCTTCACCGGCGTGCCGCTGCCGCCGGGGGGGTCGGCGAACGCCCTGGAGTCCGATCCGCGCGGCATCGCCGCCCTGCCGGCCACGCTGCGTCCGGCGGCCCTGCACGCGTACGCGTCCGCGATCACCGACGTCTTCCTCTACGCCGCCCCGGTCGCCCTCCTCGGCTTCGTGCTGGCCTGGTTCCTGAAGGAGGACCGGCTGCGCGGCTCGGTCACGGCCCCCGATGTGACGGAGACGTACGCGACCAACCCGGTCGAGCGGTCCTCGTACGACGAGGTGTGCCGGGCGCTGTCCGTGCTGGGCACCCGCGAGGGGCGGCGCGAGGTCTACCGGGAGATCACCGTGCGGGCGGGCTACGACCTCGACCCCGCGGCGAGCTGGCTGCTGCTGCGGATGAAGAAGTACGGCTGGGTGGAGCCCGCCCTGCTGGCCGAGCGCACCACCATCCCACTGGGCGTGATCATCGGGGCCACCCGCCAGGTCGAGGAGCGGCATCTGGGTGAGCGTCGCGGCGTGGACCTCGTACTGACCGAGGGGGGCCTGGAGGCCGCCGAGCGTCTGGCGCACGCCCGGGAGGAGTCGCTCGCCGGGCTGCTCGGCGACTGGTGGGGGCCGGAACGGCCCACCGACCTGGTGCAGCTGGTGAAGGAGCTGACGGGCGAGTTGTGCGGGTCGGACCGGGAGCGGCCGGACCGGGAGCGCCCGGACCGGGAGTGGCCGCACGACGGCCGGATGCCGGCTCCCCGCCCGATGTGAGTCGGCGGCCGGTGACCGCCGGCCCCCTCCGGGGCCGGCAGCCACCGGCCGGGGGTTCTCGGCCGCCGGCCCGGGTGCTCAGTCACTCGGCCTGGGCGCGCGGTCACCGGCCGATGGCGGCAGCCACCGGCCGAGGCTGGCGGCCACCGGCCGGGGGTTCTCGGCTGCCGGCCTGGGCGCACTGCCACCGGCCGAAGCCGGCTGCCACCGGCCGAAGCCGGTGGGGGATGGAGGCTCAGCGCAGCGGTTTGCCGAACCAGTGCTCGGCGTACGGGTCGTCGTTGTGTCGTCCGTTCTCCGTGTAGCCGAGCCGGGCGTACAGGGCGCGGGCCTCCACGAGGTCGCTGCGGGTGTCCAGGATCATCCGCCGGGCGCCGAGCACGCGGGCGGCGTCCTCGGCCGCGGCGACCAGGAGGGCGGCGCCGCCCCTGCCCCGCATCTCCTCGCGCAGGAACACCCGGGTGAGTTCGGCTCGTTCCGCGTCCAGCAGTCGTACGCCCGCGGTGCCGGCCGGGGTGCCGTCGTACCGGGCGATGAGCAACTGCCCGGTGGGTGGGGCGAGTTCGGCGCCCGCGTTGGCGGCGATCTCCCGCTCCAGCTCGGCGGGATCCGTGCGGCGCCCCTCGTGCAGCAGGTACCAGCGGTCGCTGACCTCCGTGTAGTACGCGCGCCACAGTGCCGCGGCCGCGGGGGAGTTGACGGGCTCGGGGGCGATGGTCCAGGTCACGACCGACATTGTGGGGACGCGGAGGGCGACGGGCGCAACCCGTTAAAGCGACTGCCGGACGTCCCGCGGGTCCACGGGACCGGGAGGCCTGCTCGGACGCCAGGACCTACCCGGCCGTCTCCCGCCGCCTCCGCCACTCCTGGACGACCTCCTCGACGTCGTACCGCTTCAGGCCGAGCGGTGGGCCCGGCGGCGGCTTCAGCATCATGTCGAGGATCTTGGTGTTGATGTCCGCGATGACGGCGCGGACGATCCGTTCCGAGGGGGCCGCGAGGGCCGCCGCGAGCGCGTCCTCGGCGTGCTTGCGCAGTGCGAGCGACGGCGGCAGGTAGGACAGGCCCTCACGGGCCATCTTCCGTTTGACCCACCACAGCTCGTCGTACGTCATGTCGTCCGGCAGCGGCTTTCCCGCGCCCGGCAGGCGGTCGAACTCTCCGCGTCCCTGCGCGTCGCGGATCTGCTTGTCGACCCAGGAGCCGAACGCGACACCAGGTGGCTTTCGCTCGGTCATGGGTCCATTGTGCCGGACACGGCAGGGCCGGGCGTTTTATCATGCGGCGGCGGCCAGGCAATCCGGCCACCGCGCGAAGGACGTCTCAGGGGGAACCCACGTGCTCGAACTGACCATGGCCTCCGTCTCCGGGACGGACGCGGGCGCCACGGCCGGGATGCTCATGGCCGACGCTCCCAGCGAGCCGGGTGCCGCGCTGCGGGTGGGCCGGGACCCGGCCGTGTGCCGCCTGGTGACGCCCGACGACTGGCTGTTCGTATCCCGGGTCCACCTGGACTTCCAGTGCGCGGCCGACGGCACCTGGCAGGTCACCTGGCTGCGCGGCTCCCAGCCGGAGCCGTCGTCCGAGGTCCGGCTGACCACGGGTGAGTACGTTCAGCCGCTCGCCTACGGCGGGACCGTCGCGCTGCCCCGGGGCGGATCCGGCGAGATCGTGGTGCAGGACCGTACGAGTCCGCGCAGCGTCAACGTCGGGTTCTTCCACGAGGCATGAGCACCGCGCGGGTGCCGGACGGGCGGCCGGTCACTGCGGCCGGCCATTTCGGCCGCTCACTCCGCCCGGTCATTTCGGCCGCTCACTCCAGCACCCGCGCCAGCGCGAAGCCGTCGTGGCCCTTGGTGCCGACCGTCTGGATCGCCGTGCCGTCCAGCCTGGGGTGCTCGGCGATGAGTTCGAGGGCGGCACGGGTGCCGAGCACGCTCGGGTCGGTGCTGGTGGGGTCGGTGACATGGCCGCCGCGTACGACGTTGTCCAGGACGATCAGGCTGCCGGTGCGGGTCAGGCGCAGCGCCCACTCCACATAGTGGTGGTTGTTGGCCTTGTCGGCGTCGATGAAGACCAGGTCGAAGGGCGGCGGGTTCTCGTCGGCGAGCTGGGGCAGCGACTCCAGGGCCGGGCCCACCCGCACCTCGGCAACCCGGTCCAGGCCGGCGCGCGCGATGTTGCGGCGGGCCACGTCGGCGTGGCGCGGGTCGTACTCGAGGGAGACCAGCCGTCCGTCGGCGGGCAGCGCGCGGGCCAGCCAGATGGTGCTGTAGCCGCCGAGCGTGCCGATCTCCAGGATGGCGTGGGAGCCTTGGACCTGGGCGAGGAGGTGCAGCAGCTTGCCCTGGTTCGCGGTGACGTTGATGCGCGGCAGCCCCTCCGCGTCGCTGTCGCGCAGCGCGGCCTGAAGGGGTTCGTCCTCCGGGGAGAGCAGAGTGGAGAAGTAGGCGTCCACGTCGTCCCACAGCTGCGAGTCGCTCATGCACCAGGCCTTTCGTATGTCTAGTTAGATTCTCTAACTAGCCGGGCTAACGAATATAGCCGGGTGCGGTGGTGCTGTCAGGCAATGTCAGTCGTTCGGGGGCGGCCCGTGGGTCCGGGCGTCCGAGGGCCGTGACGGCCGCGGCCTTCGGAGTGCGACGGCAGCCGCCGGACGCGACAGCGGCCGTCTTCGGGCCGCGACGGCACCGCCGCCCCCCGCAGGAGCCGGGGACGGCGGTGGGAAGTCAGGTGGGCCGGGCGGCCGGAACAGGGGGCTCAAGCCTCCACCGACGGCGCCGAGCCCGGCAGCGGCCGGCCCGCGGACTCCGCCATGAACCAGACCGCCGCGCCGCCGATCAGCGAGGCCGCCATCATGTAGTAGGCGGGCATCATCAGGTTGCCGGTCGCGCCGATCAGGGCGGTGATCACCAGCGGGGTCGTCCCGCCGAACAGCGAGACGGAGATGTTGAAGCCGATCGACAGCGAGCCGTAGCGGACCCGGGTCGGGAACAGCGCGGGCAGCGCGGACGGCATCGCGGCCGTGAAGCAGACCAGGAGCAGGCCCAGGGCGGCCATGCCCAGGCCCACCGCCGCCAGGCTGCCCTGGCGGATCAGGAGCAGTGCCGGGATCGACAGGAACAGGAAGCCCGCACAGCCGGCGGCGATCACCGGACGGCGTCCGACACGGTCGGTCAGCGCGCCCGCGAACGGTTGGACGATCATCATCAGGGCCATCACGCCGAGGACGACGACCAGGCCGTGCGTCTCGTCGTACTTGAGCACGCTGGTCAGATAGCTCGGCATGTACGACAGCAGCATGTAGTCGGTGACGTTGAAGACCAGGACCAGGCCCACGCACAGCAGCAGCGCCTTCCACTGGCCGGCGATCATCTCGCGCAACGGCACCTTCGGGCGGTTCGACTCGCAGGCGGCGGCCTCGGCGGCGAACGCCGGGGTCTCCTCCAGGCGCATCCGCAGGTAGAGGCCGATGATGCCCATGGGGCCCGCGATCAGGAACGGGATCCGCCAGCCCCAGGAGGTCATCTGGTCCGAGGACAGCAGGGCCGTCATCAGGGTGACCAGGCCCGCGCCGCCGATGTAACCGGCCAGGGTGCCGAACTCCAGCCAGCTGCCGAGGAAGCCGCGCCGCTTGTCCGGGGCGAACTCGGCGATGAAGGTGGACGCCCCCGCGTACTCGCCGCCGGTGGAGAATCCCTGCACCAGCCGGGCCGCGAGCAGCAGCAGTGGCGCTCCGACGCCGATCGTCGCGTAGGACGGGATGAGGCCGATCGCGAAGGTGCCCACGGCCATCATGATCATGGTGAAGGCCAGCACCTTCTGGCGGCCGACGCGGTCGCCCAGCGGGCCGAAGACCATGCCGCCGAGCGGGCGGACCAGGAAGGCCGCGGCGAAGGCGCCGAACGTGGAGAGCAACTGCGCCGTAGGGTTGCCCGAGGGGAAGAAGACCTTGCCCAGCGTCACCGCGATGTAGCTGTAGACACCGAAGTCGAACCACTCCATGGCGTTGCCCAGCGCGGCGGCCTTCACGGCGCGCCGGACGAGCGCCGGGTCGGTGACGGTGGTGTGGCGGCTCTTGGTGAGGGAGACGGCCCGGGGCGCGGTGACGGTGACAGCTGACAAGGCTTCGCTCGCCTGCCTTTCGACGGGGACAGGGACCCGACCCGTGCGGCAGCGCTGACGCGGGGGCCGAAAGCAGCCCACCGGGGCAGGCCGAAAATCGACCATACGGTTGCCTGTGTCCGTTACGCACCGTACGCGGCTCAATGCATACTGCACCTAAATGTTCTCTGTACAGGCATTTAGTCCCTGCACGGACCGTGATTCCCGGCACCGCACTGTGATCCTTCTCGCGCCCCGGCCGGGGAACCGAACCGTCCGCGCACTATCGTCATCCTGACAAAAGGCGAGCGGACGCCAGGTGAATCGGGGGTGGCCGCGTCCTTCTCCGGGGGAGGTGCGAGCCTCCCGGGAATGGTGAATGGGTTCCCGGCGCGGGAGCGCGCGGGACATAGGGGCGGGAGGCCGAGGGGGCGTGGCGGATGCGGAGCGCGGTGGGGGGCCGACGGCGGTGTTCGGAACGGCGGCGGACCCGGCCACGGCCCGCCTGCACGCGACCCGCCTGGGCCTGTGGCTGATCGCCGGGATCCTCGCGATACGGCAGGTGGCCGTCGTCCTCAGCACCCCGCGCGGCAGCCGGCTCACCGACCTGGAGACCTGGGTCGGACCGGACGGCGTCCTGCACGTCAAGGGGTCGCTGTACGAGTCGACGCAGTTCACCGGCACCCCGTTCGGCGGCCTTGTGCTCAAGCCGCTGACCAGGGCCGCCGAGCAGGCGCTCGGTTGGGGATGGACCTTCGGCACGCTGCTGCTGGTGGTCGCCCTGGGCCTGATCACCGCCCGCGCCCTGCCCGATCCGGTCGGCCGCCGCACCTCACTGCTGGCCGCGCCCGTCGCGATCAGCCTGCTCATGCTGTCGCTGCCGGTGCGCAACGCGCTCTGGCTCGGCCAGACCAGCATCATCCCGGTCCTGCTCGTGCTGCTCGGCTGCTTCGTCGTGCGCGGGCAGCGGGCCGGCGGCGCGCTGATCGGCCTCGCGGCCGCGCTGCAGCCCACGGTGCTCCTCTTCGCCCCCCTGCTGTGGTTCACCCGGCGCCGGCAGGCCGCCGTCTCCACCGCCGTCACGTTCGCCGCGTGCACCGCGCTCGCCTGGGCCGCGATGCCGCGCGACTCCTTCACCTACTGGGTGCACCACATGGCGGGCGTGGGCCTCGGCGGGCGCGCCGACGCCCTCGCCAACCAGTCCCTGCACGGCGCCCTGCTGCGGCTCGGCCTGACGGGCCCGCTGGAGATAGGCCTGTTCCTGCTGCTGGGCGCGGCGGTCGCGGTGCTCGGCCTGCGCCGGGCCGTGCGCTACGCCCGCGACGGCCAGCTCCTGCTCGCCGTCGCGATCACCGGCTGCGCCGCGATAGCGGTGTCGCCCACCACCTGGCAGCACCAGCTGCTGTGGGTGCTCCTCGCGGTCGTCGGCCGGGTCGGCCGCCGCGCCTCCGACCGGTACGTCTGGCCGGTCGCCGTCATCCTCGTCATGACCCTGTCGGCGAACATGATGCTGCCGCACATCGCGGCCCTGAACCCGCTGCGGGACAACATCGTCCTGCTGGCCGCCCTCGCCGCCGCGACGGCCGTGCCGTTCCTGTCCCGCACCTCGGAGCACTACGCCTCACGCGTCCCGACGGAGTACGCGCCCCCGGTCCCGGCCCGCTTCCGACGGGTCCCCCCGCTCCCCTTCCTGCGCCGGGTGCTCACCCGCCCGAACCTGTTCCTCGAACTGCTCCTCATACGCGTGACCTACGCCGCCTACCAGCAGGTCCGCCTCGCGGCGACGGGCGGCAGCATCTCCGGCGGCCGGGCCCGTGCCGAGCAGCACGGTCACGAGATCCTCTCCCTCGAGCGCTTCCTGCACCTCGACATCGAGCACGCCGTCAACCACGCCGTGGTGAAGATCGGCTGGCTGCGGAACTTCTTCGACTTCTACTACGAGTCCTTCCACTTCGTGGTCCCGCTGACCGTCCTCGGCGTCCTGTGCTGGCGCCGCCCGGTGGACTACCGCTGGGCCCGCACGGCCCTCGGCTTCGCCACCGTCCTGGCCCTGGTCGGCTTCTGGCTGTACCCCCTGGCCCCGCCCCGCCTGATGCCGACCCTCGGCATCATCGACACGGTCCACGGCGTCCAGGACTTCTCCCAGCCGGACTACGGCACCCTGACGTCCCTGACCAACCAGTACGCCGCGATGCCGTCCCTGCACTTCGGCTGGTCGCTGTGGTGCGGCGTGGCCATCGCGGTCGTCGCCCCGAAGTGGTGGATGAAGGCCCTGGGCCTCCTCCACCCCCTCTTCACGGTCTCGGCCATCGTCGCCACCGGCAACCACTGGGTGCTGGACGCGGTGGGCGGCGCGATCGTCGTCGGCGCGGGCTTCGGGCTGACCTACCTGCTGTCCGGCCCGCGCGCGGTCGCCGCGCCCGCCGCACCGGAGAGGCAACCGACAGCCGAACCCGCCCTCCGCTGACGAGCCGCACAACAAGGGGCCCCGTTGCAACGCATCCGGGCCGCCGACCGGATCGTCGCGCCGGCCGATCCGTCCGGCCGGCCGCTCGACCCCTTCCTAGTGCTGTGACCGGAAAGGTTCACCGGCTCGCGGCGCCCGGCACGGCACTCCCCCAGCCTTCGGCCGGGGGTACCCCCACGCCGCGTTGTCGCATCACCCGAGTACATCCGGTATGCGGGCAATGCTCCGCCTTGCGATGCTCCCCCACTGCCTGAACGGCGTGGGAGGTGCCCCCGGCACCGGACGCCGCGAGCTTCCCGGCAAATCTTCCCGGCCACAGCACTAGGGGAAGGGGTCGGGAGGAACCGCGGCGGCACTTCGAGGTCTGCGAGTGCACCCGGGTCCGCCGCGCGCACGTGATCGCCTGCGCCCGCGTGGGGCACTGCGCGCGATGACCTCGGGTTCGACGGCCAGGTCTGGACTGGCGCCCCACCGTCCACCATGCTGACGCATCCATGACATCCACGTCACTCGGGACGGTCACCGTGCGCGGATTCTCCGTCAGGGCCACACTGGCCGCCGTACTCCTGCTGGCGCCCCTGGCGCCCGCCCCCGCGGCCGCCGCGGCGCAGCAGCCCGGCGGCGAGGCCGCGGCGTCCTCCGGAACCGCCGCGGACTGGACGCCGCCGCTCAGCACCCGCGGCCGCTGGATCGTCGACGCGAACGGGAACCGGTTCAAGCTGCGGTCGGGCAACTGGCACGGGGCCAGCGGCACCTGGAACGGCTCGGGGAGCACCGAGGACGACGCCAACCACCACGCGGGGGAGAACTCCGGCCGTGTCCCGCTGGGCCTTGACCGGGCTCCCATGGCCGAGATCGTCTCCGGCTTCCAGGAGATCGGGATCAACAGCATCCGGCTGCCCTTCTCCAACGAGATGATCCACGACGACCGCCCCGTCACGGACCGCGCCGTCGCCGCCAATCCTTCCCTGCGCGGCAGGACACCGCTCCAGGTGTACGACGCGGTGGTGCGCGGGCTCACCGACGCCGGCCTCGCCGTGATCCTCAACAACCACACCAACACGACGCGTTGGTGCTGCGCAGTGGACGGCAACGAGCGCTGGAACGCCGGCCGGTCCACCGAGACCTGGGAGAACGACTGGCTCTTCATGGCCCGCCGCTACCAGGACAACAAGCGCGTCGTCGGCGCCGACCTCTACAACGAGGTGCGCCGCAGCGTCTGGGACGACCCCAACTGGGGCCTCGGCGACGGCCACGACTGGTTCGCCGCCTCGCAGCACGTCGCCGACCGCATCCTCACGGAGGCCGATCCCGACCTCCTGATCGTCGTCGAGGGCATCAACTGGACCGGCATCCCGGTCGACGGCTTCGCGCACGGGCGCCCCACCCTGGAACCCGTACGCCGCCTCTCCCACACGCTCGTCGACTCCGGCAAGCTCGTCTACTCGGCGCACTTCTACGACTACACGGGCCCGAACCACAGCGGCGCCACCGGACTCGGCGAGACCAGCGACCCCCGCTACCGCGACCTCAGCCCCGCCGAACTGACCGACGTGGTCAACCGCCAGGCGCTCTACGTGGCCGCCGAGCAGGACCAGCACTTCACCGCCCCGGTCTGGATCAGCGAGTTCGGCGTCGGCGGCCGCGAGGAGACCGGCGCCGCGCCGCGTGCCTGGTTCGAGAACTTCGTCGACAACCTCGTCCGGGCCGACGCCGACTTCGCGTACTGGCCGCTCGTCGGCTGGCACGAGGACCGCAAGGGCAACGGCTGGGCCCTGCTGCACTGGGACGCGGCCGGTCACCGCATGGGCGTCTACGACGGCGACGACTGGCGGGCCGCCGCCTGGACCCGGCTTGTCCGGGCCCCGGGGCGCACCGGCCCGGTCGCTCCCGTGGCGAGCTGGTCGATGCTCAGCCCCGACCACGGCGACTTCGTCGCCTCACGGCGGATGCGCGCCCTGCCCGACTGGAACCCCGGTGCCCGCAAGGCCGTCTGCCCCGACGGACAGCGCCTCCTCGGCCTCAGCCACACCGGCAACCGCGGTCTGTGCACGGACGTGTCCACCGGCTCCCTGGCGAATCCCTCCGGCACCCACGAGGTGGTCACCGACGAGCGACATGTCGCCCCGGGCCAGGACTGGGCCAGTGGGTACACCAAACTCCAGTGCCCGGAGGGCCAGTTCCTCACCGGTTACAGCGTCCGCGGCTCCGCCGTCTCCGCCGCCCTGTGCACCGCCGCCCCGGCCGGAGCACTCGGCACGAGCGGCCGGACCGTCTGGTTCGACCGGAGCGACAACAGGGGCCCGGCCCCCCGGGGCGGCGACTTCGCCTACGGCCACTACAAGGGCCAGTGCGCGAACGACGAGTACCTGGCCGCAGTCGCCTACACCGGCCGGCTGGGCTCCAGCCGGACCCCGGACGCCCTCTACTGCCGGAAGCTGGGCTGAGAGGGAGGCTCCGGCGCCTTTGTCCGTGAGGCGCCGGAGCACTCGAACCACGCGGTCTTTCCGGCCCCTTCACGCGGTTCGACGCCCCACTTGTCGGTCACGGCGTCGACCAGCAGCAGTCCCCGTCCGCCCTCCGCCTCCGCCAATCCGGGCACGGTCACGGACTGTTCGCTCCGTTACGATCACCTTCGGCCCGCCGCGCTTTCGCTCAGGGATTCGGCGGAGTTGATCCGGCCCTTGACGGAGGAGCGTTGTGGGGAACAACGTGGTGCCGACGAAGATCCAGTGGCGTAAGTCCAGCTACAGCGGAGACCAGGGCGGTTCCTGCGTCGAGTGTGCGTCCCTCGGCGCCCTGGCCTGGCGCAAGTCGTCGTACAGCGGCGACCAGGGGGGCAACTGCCTTGAGATCGCCGAAACGCCGGAGGCCACCGTGGCCGTACGCGACTCCAAGACCCCCGCCGGCCCGGTGCTCACCCTCGCGTCCGCCGCCTTCACCGAGTTCGTGTCGTGGGCGGCTGCCGACGCCGGTTGATCGTCAGCCGGCGACCGGCGGCACCTGCCCGCCCCACTGGTGGTTGCGCTGCTCGTTCTCGACGGCCTCGTAGATCAGGCCCTGGAGCCCCTCCGGGTCCGAGACGTGCTTCAGTTCGAGCATTCCGTGCTCCGAGGCCGACTGGACGGTCAGCGTCCCCTCGCGCAGGATGCGCTCCCACAGCGTGGCGCGGAACTCGACGTCGTTGACGCGGGTCAGCGGGATGCTGTGCCCGGTCTTCGTCAGGAAGCCGGTGCGCACGGAGACCCGCTTCGTCGTGACGATGTAGACGGTGCTGCGCCAGATCAGCAGCGGCCGCAGCCAGAACCAGACGGAGATGACCACCGCCACGCCCAGCACCACGTACCGGGCGACGGTGCCCCAGTCCTTGCCGGACGGGATCACCCACGCCAGCGCGCCCGCCACGGCCCAGACGAGGACGAGCACGACGAACTCGCCCACCATCTGGGTCCAGTGCTGGCGGGTCGCATGTATCAGTTCCTCGTCATCGGCCAGATGACGGTGCACGTTCACCATGGGCGGCATCCTGGCACATCAAGTGCCGTACGAGCACGGCCCCTCCCACCCGGGGGGAGGCGTCATTCGCGTCCGGACGCCACCACGGCCAGGACGCCCGACAGCACCGCCGCGATCAGCAGGGGGATACCCAGGCCCTGATGGATCACCAGCCAGGCACCGAGGACGGCGCCTGCCAGCATCGCGATCACGGAGGCCGTGCGGCGCGGGGAGCGGCGGCCGGTGCCGCCGCCGGCCCTGGAGTCGGCGGCGAGACCCGTCAGGGTCCTGGTCAGGACGGTGGTCGTCAGGTCGGGCACGTCCAGCTTGATGACCGTCGCGTTGCGCAGTCCCATCGCGAAGGCGGTCAGGGCGATGACGGAGTACACCATGGCCTCCGTGTCCGGCGAGGCGAAGGCCACCGCCGCGGACGCCGCGACCAGTACGGCCTCGGCGGCGAAGGTCACCCTGGCCCAGGTGCGGCGCGAGCCGGTGCCGTAGCGCAGGGCGACCCGGCCGCCCACCGTCGCGCCCAGCAGGAAGCACGCCAGGGAGGTGGCGGTGTGCGGTACGGAGAAGCCCGGTGCCCCGGCGGCGGCGAAGCCGAGCACGACCACGTTGCCGGTCATGTTGGCGGTGAAGACGTGTCCGAGCCCGAGGTAGCTGACAGCGTCGATCAATCCGCTGACCACGGTCAGCCCCAGGAGCACCGCCACCAGGCGCAGTCCGCGCGCCTCGGGGTCCTTCGGTGGTGGGTCCGTCGTCATGGGGCCAGGAAAGCATCAACCACAGGGCCGTGGCAGCCGGACACGGCGAAGGCGGCGGCCCAGGGGATCGGGGGCCGCCGCCTCCACGAGTGCCGTGAGGTGGCTCGGGCCGGGGGCACCGGCGCGTGAGGACGGCTCACCGACCGGTCACGGCGGCGGCACGTCGAAGGTGACCGGGGCCTCGAAGGCGGCCCGGCGGGTGGCCCGGCGCAGCGCCCGCAGCACGGCGTGGCCGAGGACGAGGGTCAGGACCACCGTGACGGCGGCTCGACCCAGGTCCCAGCCGAGCGAGGTGGCCAGGCAGTACGCCACGAACCGGGCCAGGTTGGCGGGGACGCCCGCGTGCGGGTCGAAGGCGATGGAGGAGGCGAGGGTGCCCATGAAGGGCCAGCCCGCGAGGTTCATGACGGTGCCGTAGGCGAAGGCGGCCAGGAAGCCGTAGAGCGCGAGCAGCAGCAGTTCCGCGCGGCCGCGCAGCCGCTCGGGGCCCGGCAGCAGACCCGCGCCCATGGTGAACCAGCCCATGGCCAGCATCTGGAACGGCATCCATGGCCCCACCCCGCCGGTGAGCAGCGCGGAGGCGAACATCGTCACCGAGCCGAGGACGAACCCGAAGCCCGGCCCGAGCACCCGCCCGCTCAGCACCATCAGGAAGAACATGGGCTCGATGCCGGCCGTCCCGGCCCCGATCGGGCGCAGCGCGGCCCCGGTCGCGGCCAGCACACCGAGCATGGCGACGGCCTTCGGGCCGAGGCCGGACTCGGAGATCGTCGCGGTGACGACGGCGACGAGCAGGACGAGCAGGCCCGCGAACAGCCAGGGCGCGTCCTGCGCGTGCGCGCTGAGCGACGAGGCGGGCGGGGCGAGGAACGGCCAGCCGAACGCGGCCACGCCGACCGCGCTGACCAGGGCGAGCGCGGCGAGGGACCGGGGGCCGAGGTGGACGGCCCGCACCCGGGGGTGGGGTATCGCGCCGGCCCGGCTCCCCTTCTCCTCGGCAGGACGAGCCGTCATGCCAGCGCCTCGCGGACCTGGGCGGCGGTGAGCCACCGCTGCGGGGCCAGGATCTTGGTGACCTGCGGGGCGAAGGAGGGGGAGGACACCACCACTTCGGCCGTCGGACCGTCGGCGATCACCTCGCCCTCGGCGAGCAGCACGACCCGGTGGGCGAGTTCGGCGGTCAGTTCGACGTCGTGCGTGGCGAGCACGATGGCGTGCCCCTCGGCGGCGAGCGCGCGCAGCAGGGCGACCAGGCGGGTCTTGGCGCCGTAGTCGAGGCCGCGGGTCGGCTCGTCGAGCAGCAGCAGGGGCGGGCGGGCCGCGAGCACGACGGCGAGCGCGAGCGCGAGGCGCTGGCCCTCCGACAGGTCACGGGGGTGGGTGTCGTCGCCGACGCCGGGCAGCAGCTCGCGGACCAGGTCCCGGCAGGTGCCGGGTGCGGCCTGCGCGTCCTGGTCGGCGGCCGCGCACTCGGCGGCGACCGTGTCGGCGTACAGCAGGTCGCGCGGCTCCTGCGGGACGAGCCCGACCCGGCGCACCAGTTCGCGGGGCGTCGTGCGGTGCGGGACCGCGCCGCCCACCCGGACCCGCCCGGCGGACGGCTGGACCAGCCCGACGAGCGAGCCGAGCAGCGTGGACTTCCCGGCGCCGTTGCGGCCCATGAGGGCGACGGTCTCGCCGGGGGCGACGGACAGGTCGACGTTCCGCAGGGCCTGGACGCCGGCGCGCCGGACACCGAGGGAGTGGACCTCGGCCACGGGCGCGCCCGCCGGGACGGGCTCGGGGGCGGGGCCGCGGCGCAGCCGCCACCGGGATGCCGGACGGGGCGCCGGACGGGGCGCGGGGACCGGGAGTGCCGTGGCCGGTGCCGTCCCGGAGCGCACGGGCTCCCGTCCGTCCAGCCGTTGCCGCAGACCGGCGGCCCGGC
Source organism: Streptomyces sp. 6-11-2 (assembly GCF_006540305.1). GTDB lineage: Bacteria > Actinomycetota > Actinomycetes > Streptomycetales > Streptomycetaceae > Streptomyces. The sequence goes on from NZ_BJOR01000001.1 coordinate 5,014,234, forward strand.
GGCGGGCGTCCCGTACGGTCAGGGGCAGCGGGGACCAACCCGCCAGCCGGCCCAGGTCCACCACCGGCGGGTACACCGGGGAGACGGCCATGACGTCCGCCGGGGGCCCCAGCAGCGGGGCGGCGCCCGGGGCGGGCAGCAGGACGACCTGGTCGGCGTACTGGACGACCCGTTCCAGGCGGTGTTCGGCCATGAGGACCGTCGTGCCGAGGTCGTGCACGAGCCGCTGGAGGACGGCGAGGACCTCCTCGGCGGCGGCCGGGTCGAGCGCCGAGGTCGGCTCGTCCAGGACGAGGACCTTCGGGTGCGGGGTGAGGACCGAGCCGATCGCGACCCGCTGCTGCTGGCCGCCGGACAGGGTGGCGATGGGCCGGTCGCGCAGGTCGGCCAGGCCCAGCAGGTCCAGGGTCTCCTCCACGCGCCGCCGCATCACGTCCGGGGCCAGGCCCAGCGACTCCATGCCGTAGGCGAGTTCGTCCTCCACGGTGTCCGTGACGAAGTGCGACAGCGGATCCTGGCCGACGGTGCCGACGACGTCGGCGAGTTCACGCGGCTTGTGGGTGCGGGTGTCCCGGCCGGCCACGGTGACCCGGCCGCGCAGGGTGCCGCCGGTGAAGTGCGGCACCAGCCCGCTGACCGCGCCGAGCACGGTGGACTTGCCGACGCCGGACGGCCCGACGAGCAGGACGAGTTCACCCTCGGGCACCTCGAAGTCGACGCCGTGGACGGTGGGTTCCACCGCTCCGTCGTAGGTGACGGAGACATCCTCGAAGCGGATCACGACGGCTCCTTGGGGGCGGGACTGGCGGGTACGGCGAACGCGGGGGCCAGGCCGAGGAGTACGGCGGCGGCGGGCCACAGGGGAAGAGTGGGCGGGACGAGCGGGACCACGCCCGGGTGCAGGGCCTGGGGATCGCGGGCGGCGGCGAGCGCCAGCAGGGCCGCGACCAGCATGCCCGACCCGGCGACCAGACAGGAGCGGAGGTTCCAGGAGTCCGGTCGGTAGCGGGTGCGCGGGGAGCGGTGCCCGCCGAGCCACAGTCCGGCCAGGGCGGCGGCGACCCCGGCGAGCAGCACCGGCAGGCCGTAGGTGCCGCCCTCGGCGGTGAGCAGCCCGTACGTCCCGGCGCAGACGCCCAGCAGACCGCCGAGCGTGAGCACGGCGGTGGTCCGGCGGACGGCGGGCGCGACCTCGGCGGTACGGCCGTAGCCGCGGGCGTCCATCGCGGCGGCGAGGGCGACGGAACGCTCCAGCGCGCCCTCCAGGACCGGCAGTCCGACCTGCACCAGGCCGCGGACACCCCGGTCGGGGCGGCCCCGCAGCCGGCGGGCGGCCCGCAGGCGACGCCCGTCGGCGACCAGGTGCGGGGCGAAGGTGAGCGCGACGACGACGGCGACCCCGGTCTCGTACAGGGCGCCGGGCAGGGACTTCAGCAGCCGGGCGGGCGCGGCGAGGGCGTTCGCGGCGCCGACGCAGACCAGCAGCGTGGCCAGCTTCAGCCCGTCGTACAGGGCGAAGACGACCGCCTCGGCCGTGACCCGGCCGCCCAGGCGGATGCCCTGCGCCCAGTGCGGCAGGGGGACTTCGGGAAGGGAGACGATCACGTGCGAGCCGGGAATGGGCGAGCCGAGCACGACGGCGAAGACGAGGCGGATGACGAGGACGGCGAGGGCGAGCCGGACGAAGGCGGTGTAGGACCGGGCGGACGGCGTGTTGGGGCGGCAGCTCACCACGACGTAGCCGGAGACCGCCAGCAGCAGGCCGAGCAGCAGGGGATTGGTGGTGCGGGTGGCCGCGGTGCCCAGGGCCAGCGCCCACAGCCACCAGGCGCCCGCGTGGACACCGGCGGAGCCGCGGGCGGGTGCGCCGCCGGAGCGGCCCGCCCGCCCGCGGTCCCGCACGGCGTCACGCATCCCTGCGCCGCCGCGCCTGCCAGACCGCCGCCGCGCCCAGTACGACCACCGCGGCACCACCGGCGAGGAGACCCACCGAGGGGCCCTCCTCGCGCGGCTCGTCCGCGGCGGGCTGCTCGCTCCCGCCCGCCGTCACCTGCTCGCCGCAGCCCTTCCGCGGATAGCCGGAGATCGCGCACAGCAGGGCGTTGGCGTCGTACCGCAGCGGTTTCGCGACGGCCGCCAGGGCCTCGGCCGTGGTCGCGTCGGACGGCACCCGGGCGCACGCCGTGCGCGGCGCCGGCGGGGTCTCGCCGGCCGGGGCGTCCGCCTGGACGCCGAAGTCGAGGACGAGCGCCACCCGCTTGCTGCCCTTCTCGGCGGGCGTCTTCGCGCAGATGGCCTCGAAGTCGGCCGTCCCGCGCGGCTTGCTCGCGTCCTGGGAGTCCTCACTCACCGCGAAGCGGAGGCCCTGGACGTCGCCGTCGGAGGGACGCGCGGTCGACGGGCCCTCGGTGGCGTACGTCCACTTCCCGCCGTCGCGGTCCCAGAAGGACCAGTACCGGTAGCCGGTGGCCTGCGCCTGACCGGCACCGGCCACCAGCAGGAGCGCGGCCGCGAGCAGCGGTGCGCACAGCGCCAGGAGCCGGCGGGTCACGACTGGCCCTGCTTCTTCCGGCCGCTCAGCAGGAACCCGATGCCGACGCCCGCGACGAGGAAGACGCCGACGGTCCACCAGACGCCGAAGGGGGAGTCGCTCTTCGCGGCCTGCGGGGCCGGTCCGGTCGCGTTGAGCCGCTCGACCAGGTCGACACCGCCGAAGTCACGCGGGTCGGCGCCGGCCGCGCGGGCCGCGAAGACGAGCTGGGCGTAGGCGGCGGGACCGCTCTGCTTGGCCCATGCCTCGGAGTTCTTCTCCAGCCACTTCAGCGGCTTCTGCGCCTGCGCGGGCCCGCTCTGCGCGGCCAGGGCGACGACCGTGTCGGCGGTGTTGCCGAAGTCGGGCTGGTCGGTGGAACCGGGGAGGGAGGAGGTGAGGTGACCGTCCTTGGCGACGGCCTGCGCGAGGTACGAGGCGCCGTTGGCCGCGGCCCGGTCCGGGCTGGGCTTGCCCGAGTCCTCGCAACGGGACTCGGCGCCCTTGGCGTTGCCCTTGGGGGCCATGCCCTGCCCGAGCGCGGCGACGACGGCGGCCGCCGTGGCGTCCGCGTTGGCGGCGAGCTCGCCCTTCTTGTCCGGCTGGTAGGCGAAGGCGCCGGCCCCGTCGCCGGAGCACGGCAGGGCGAAGGTCAGCAGGGCGTCGTAGGGGGACTTGCCGTCCTTGACCACACTCTCCGGCTTCTGCCCGACGGCGGCGAGCGCGCCGATCACGACCGAGGTCGAGTTGGTGTCGCTGGGCCCGCCGGGCGTGTACCCCCAGCCGCCGTCCTTGTTCTGCACGGACTTCAGCCAGGACACCGCCTTGCCGGTGACCGTGTCGTGGCCGCCGAGCGCGGCGAGGGCCTGCACGGCGGCGGCGGTGCTGTTGGTGTCGACCATCAGCTTGGCGTCGCAGGCCTTGCCCGGCTCGGCGCGGAAGGGCGCGAAGGAGCCGTCGGCGCACTGCTGTCCGGTCAGCCAGTCCACGGCCTTGGCGGCGGGCCGCACCTCCACGGTGTGCTGCGCGAGCAGCGCCAGGGACTGGCGCCAGACGCCGTCGTACTGGGGGTCGGTCGTGCCGTAGAGCCCGGCCGGAAGAGCCGGCGACGACGGGGACGGGCCGGCGGACGTGTCTGCGACGGCGGGGGCCGCGCTGCCGATCACGGAGACGGCGGCGGCCAGGGCCGCGGCGCTGCGGCGGAAGTTCATGATCGGCGGGTGCCTCTCCCTGCGGGGAGCCGGACAGCACGGGACACCCCGGCGGCTCGGCTCCGTATACCTCGACGGTGCGATGCGCCGGCGGACTGCCGACACGCATGAGCCGGTCACGTCCCGTCCCGGGCATTCCGGCTCGCCGCCCTCGCGGGACGGCTCACGGCTGCGGGTCAGCGCCGGATTTCCACCGGCTTCCCCCCGAACGGGTGTGATGACGACCCGGTCACTCTACCGGCCTACCGGAAAGGCCCCGAGGGGTGGCCGATGCCCGTCTCGTCCGGCGCGGGAGAAACCGAAAAAATCTTCGGATTGGGGGGTTCCATCCGGTACGGGTGGATTTATTCTGTAAGTGGCCTACGAGGCGAGTGAGGGAGTTCGACCGGAGTAGCCGACTTTGGCGAGACGCTACGGCATCCGCTGGGGCCGACGTCGACGGTCGGGCTGAGAGGCCGGAAGGTAGCAGTCGGACCTGAAGGCGACCCCCATTACCTGATCCGGGTAATACCGGCGAAGGGAACCCGTCTCGTAGGTCCTATTCGTGCGCCACGGCGGGCATGGTCAGGTCGATCAGACGGCACGCCGTCCCTATGTCGGCCTTCGCCTGGGCGAGGGAGGCACGGCCCGAGAGCCAGGTGATCAGGGCCGAGAGCCAGGTGTGCTCGATCACGCGGACCACGGAGAGCTGCTCGGCGGTGGGCTCCTCCAGGCCCATGGCGTCCAGGATGATCGCGGTGGTCTGGCGGGAGACCTGGTCGACCTCCGGGCTCACGCTGCGGTCCGCGAAGGTCAGCGCGCGGACCATCGCGTCCGCGAGGTGGGGGTCGCGCTGGAGGGCGCCGAAGGCGCGCATCAGGGTCTCCGCCACCCGCTCGGCGGCGCTCTCGCCGGCCGGCGGGTTCTTGCGCAGCGTGCCGTGCAGGCGCTCCAACTGGTCCTGCATCGTGGCGACGAGCAGGTGCACCTTGGACGGGAAGTACCGGTAGAGCGTGCCCAGCGCCACCTGCGAGGACTCCGCGACCTCCCGCATCTGCACGGCGTCGAAGCCGCCCCGGGCGGCCAGTTGCGCGCTCGCGCGCAGGATGCGGCGGCGACGGGCCTCCTGCCGCTCGGTGAGAGGCGGTGAGGCCGGCCGGGAGGTACTGGCTCGCGCAGGCATGGATCCCGTTCCGTGACAGTCGGTGAGGCAGAGGCCGGCAGGGGGACCGGACCGCGGGCGGTGGCGCGGGCCGTGGTGCGAATCACCCGATCCGCTGCTCACAGCGTGGCTACCTGCCGGTAGATTCGGAGCCTCCTGAACGATCAAGTCTGAAACTTGTTCTAGATTAGCGTCCCGACGTAATCTCGCGGGACAGTGCAGTCAGAAGGGGGGCCGGAGTGACCGCTGAGCCCAGTCAGGCGGGGTCCCCGGCGGACCTGGCGGCGGACGGCGAGCGACCGCTCGGCATAGCGCTCCTCACCTACAAGGGGAACCCGTTCTGCGGCGGCCAGGGTGTCTACGTCCGCCACCTCTCGCGCGAACTGGCCCGCCTCGGTCACCGGGTCGAGGTGATCGCCGCCCAGCCCTACCCCGTCCTCGACACCCCCGACACCCTCGGTGGGATCGCCGGCGACGGCCACGACGGCCGGCTGCGCCTGACCGAGCTGCCGAGCCTGGACCTCTACCGGCAGCCGGACCCCTTCCGCACCCCGAAGCGCGACGAGTACCGCGACTGGATCGACGCGCTGGAGGTCGCCACCATGTGGGCCGGCGGCTTCCCCGAGCCGCTGACCTTCTCGCTGCGCGCCCGCCGCCATCTGCGCGCCCGGCGCGGGGAGTTCGACATCGTCCACGACAACCAGACCCTGGGATACGGGCTGCTGGGGGACGTCGGCGCGCCACTGGTCACCACCATCCACCACCCCATCACCGTGGACCGGAAGCTGGAGCTGGACGCCGCCGAGGGATGGCAGCGGCGCTGGTCCGTACGCCGCTGGTACGCCTTCACCCGCATGCAGAAGCGCGTCGCGCGCCGGCTGCCCTCCGTGCTCACCGTCTCCGGCACCTCCCGCCAGGAGATCGTCGACCATCTCGGCGTGCGCGGGGACCGCGTCCAGGTCGTGCACATCGGCGCCGACACCGACCTGTTCTCACCCGACCCGGCCGTGCGGCAGGTGCCCGGCCGGATCGTGACCACCTCCAGCGCGGACGTGCCGCTCAAGGGGCTGGTGTTCCTCGTCGAGGCGCTGGCGAAGGTGCGTGCCGAGCACCCCGCCGCGCACCTCGTCGTCGTCGGCAAGCGGCCCGAGCAGGGCCCGGTCGCGCAGGCGGTCGAACGCTACGGCCTCGAAGGCGCCGTCGAGTTCGTCAAGGGGATCTCGGACGCCGAACTGGTCGGCCTGGTCCGCTCGGCCGAGGTCGCCTGCGTGCCGTCGCTGTACGAGGGCTTCTCCCTGCCGGCGGCCGAGGCCATGGCCACGCGCACTCCGCTGGTCGCCACGACCGGGGGCGCCGTCCCCGAGGTCGCCGGACGCGACGGCGAGACGTGCCTGGCCGTGCCGCCGGGCGACGCCGGGGCGCTGGCCACGGCGCTCGGCCGGCTGCTGGGAGACCCGGAGCTGCGCCTCCGGCTGGGCCGGGCCGGGCGCGAGCGGGTCCTGCGGCACTTCACCTGGGCCCGCGCCGCCGAGGGAACCGTGGCCCAGTACCGCGAGGCCCTCGACCGCTCCCGTGCGGGCACCTCCGTCGGCCGGAGCGCGGGCACCCCGGGCGCCGGCCCCGCGCGGACCGGCACCACCACGACCGACGCCGACCTCAACCGAGAAAGCAGGGCCACGTGCTGACCGTCGACTTCTCCCGGTTCCCGCTCGCCCCGGGCGACCGCGTGCTGGACCTCGGATGCGGTGCCGGCCGGCACGCGTTCGAGTGCTACCGGCGTGGGGCCCGGGTCGTGGCGCTGGACCGCAACGGCGAGGAGATCCGCGAGGTCGCCAAGTGGTTCGCGGCGATGAAGGAGGCCGGGGAGGCGCCGCAAGGGGCGACCGCGACGGCCATGGAGGGCGACGCGCTGGCGCTGCCCTTCCCCGACGACTCCTTCGACGTCGTCATCATCTCTGAGGTGATGGAGCACATCCCCGACGACAAGGGCGTCCTCGCCGAGATGGTCCGGGTGCTCCGGCCGGGCGGGCGGATCGCGGTCACCGTGCCGCGCTACGGTCCCGAGAAGGTCTGCTGGGCCCTGTCCGACGCCTACCACGAGGTGGAGGGCGGCCACATCCGCATCTACAAGGCCGACGAACTCCTCGCCAGAATGCGCGAGGCGGGCCTGAAGCCCTACGGCACCCATCACGCGCACGCGCTGCACTCGCCGTACTGGTGGCTGAAGTGCGCGTTCGGCGTCGACAACGACCAGGTGCTGCCGGTGCGGGCGTACCACAAGCTGCTGGTCTGGGACATCATGAAGAAACCGCTGGCCACCCGGGTGGCCGAGCAGGCGCTGAACCCGCTGATCGGCAAGAGCTTCGTGGCGTACGCGACCAAGCCGCGGCTGCCCGCCACGGCCGGGGGCGCCGAAGCGTGACGACTCCCCGGACAGAACACCTCGTCCTGCCCGGGGTCCTCACCGCCGGGCAGGCCGCCGCGACCGTACGCGGCATACTCGCCGTCCAGCGGGAGGACGGGGCGATCCCGTGGTTCCGCGGTCACCACCTCGACCCGTGGGACCACGTCGAGGCGGCGATGGCGCTGGACGCGGCCGGCGAGCACGAGGCCGCCGAGCGCGCCTACGCGTGGCTGGCCCGCCATCAGCTCCAGGACGGCTCCTGGTACGCGGCCTACGCCGACGGGGCGCACGACGACGTCACCGACCGCCGCCGGGAGACCAACTTCGTCGCCTACACGGCCGTAGGGGTCTGGCACCACTACCTCTCGACGGGCGACGACGCCTTCCTGGACCGCATGTGGCCCGTCGTGTACGCGGCGATCGAGTTCGTGCTGCGGCTCCAGCAGCCCGGCGGGCAGATCGGCTGGAAGCGGGAGGACGACGGCACGGACACCGCGGACGCGCTGCTGACCGGGTGCTCCTCGGTCCACCACGCCCTGTGCTGTGCGCTGGCCATCGCGGAGCAGCGTGAAGAGCCGCAACCGGACTGGGAGTTGGCGGTCGGCACGCTCCGGCACGCGATCCGCGCGCACCCGGAGCGGTTCCTGGACAAGGACCGCTACTCCATGGACTGGTACTACCCGGTGCTGGGCGGCGCGCTGACCGGCGCGGAGGCGAAGGCGCGCATAACGGAGGGCTGGGACCGCTTCGTGGTGCCCGGACTCGGGGTGCGCTGCGTCGTCCCCAACCCGTGGGTGACGGGCGGGGAGTCGGCCGAACTCGCCCTGACCCTGTGGGCGGTGGGCGAATCCGACCACGCCCTGGCCGTGCTCCAGTCCATCCAGCACCTGCGCGACCCGGACACCGGCCTGTACTGGACGGGCTACGTCTTCGAGGACGACGCCGTGTGGCCCCGCGAACTGACCACGTGGACCGCCGGATCCCTCCTCCTCGCGGTGGCCGCGCTCGGCGGCCACGAGGCCACCTGCACGGTCTTCGCGGCGGGCGACCGCCTGCCGCGGGGCCTCGACACGGACTGCTGCGGCTGACGCCGTTCGTCAGCCCGCGCCCGCCCGGCCCGGTCCGGAACGGTCCGCCGTCGTCAGTGCCGGTGCATCCGGTTGGCGACGGCATGGCCGACGAAGAGGTACACCACGGCGGCCAGACCGTAGCCGGCGATCACGCGGGCCCAGGGCCTGTCGAAGGTGAAGAGATCCCGGGACCAGCCGGCCAGCCAGTCGGCAGCGCCGTGGACGAACCGGACCAGTTCGTTGGCCCGGTTGGCGTCCAGCAGGTACATCAGGATCCACAGTCCGAGGATGAGGGCCATGACGTCCGCGACCACCGCGATGACCGTACCGGCGGAGTTGGGACCCGTGCGATATCGAGGGGACATGCCCTTGCGTCTGCCCCGGAATCCCGCCGGAAACCCGGTCCGCGCACGGGGAGTGACCCGGAGGGTACCTCCAGTGCACTGTTTCGGCGCGGCCACCCCGGATCACACGGATCTTCTCAACACCCGCAGCAACATGTACCGGGAGGACACCGTGCCCGTACCGATACGGCGCCTCGCCCTGGCGCTGACGCTCTGCTGCGCCCTGCTCGCCGGTTCCACCGGGTGGGCCGTGGGCGCCCAGAGCACTCCGCAACACAGTCCGACGGTCGCCGTGCCGGCGGCCACGCCAAGGCCCACCACGCCCGCGGAGAGGCAGCACTTCGCCAAGACCCGGTTCGTGGCGAACGCGGCGCTCGCGGCCGGGGCCACCTACGAGTGGATCGTGAAACCGTACAAGCAGGGCAAGTTCAAGAAGGGCGCTCCCCACCGCAGGGGCACCCTCATCAAGGCGGCCCTCGCGGGCGCCTTCACGTACAACAGGCTCAAGGCCGCCGTGCGCAACGCCCACGGCGACCCCCTGCTGTCGAAGGCACTCGCCCCCCTCAACAGGGCCATCAACGACCTGAAGGCCCTGCCCTCCAAGCTGCGCCACGGCGACACCTCGGCGGTCGGTGACTACAACAACGTCATCAACAAGGTGAAGGGCGCCGGGAGCAGCGCGGGCGCGCCGGTCCACAACAAGGTGCCGACCCACTCGCAGCTCATCCACGGCTCCTAGGAGCCGTTCCGGGCCGTTCACCGACGGCCTGCCGGGTCCAGGCCCCGCGTGCGGCACGGCAACGGCCCCCCGCCCGCGAGGGCGAGGGGCCGCAGGGCCGGTCCGGCGGACCGGATCAGCCGCGCTGGATGTTGGACGCGTCCTGGAGGACACCGCGGCGGCCGTCCTGCATCTCGGTCAGCAGGCCCTGACCGCGCTGCTCCACGGCCAGGTACCACACGCCCGGCGCCAGCTCGGCGATCGGCGCGGGGGAGCCGTCCTCCGCGAACAGCGGACGCGGCGCCGGCACGGCGAACCAGAACGGCGAGAAGCCGGCCGCGGGCTGCTGCCCCTGCGAGGCCTGCTGCGGCTGACCACCGCCGAACGACGGCTGGTTCTGCTGCGGCTGCCCGCCGAACGGCTGCTGAGCGCCCGGGTAGCCGTACCCGCCCTGCGGCTGCGCGCCGTAGGGCTGCGGCGCGGCCGGCCGGGGCGCGGGCGTCAGGGCGGCCTGGAGAGCCGGGACCAGCGGGGTGGCGACGGCACCGGCGGCCAGGACCAGGGCGGCGATGAAGCCCAGGATCAGGCCGGCGCCCGCGCCGACCTGGGGAGCGTCCACCAGGTTCCAGAACATGATCCACGCCACCAGTACCGTGAACGCCACTCCCACCGCGCCCAGGTCCAGGCCCGCCACCTTGCGGGGCTGCGGCAGACACCGGTTGACGACGATCAGCGCGGCGCCGATCACTCCGCCCATGTAGACGCCCAGGCCCAGACCGAGCGCGTCCCAGGCGTTGCTGGTCAGGTAGCTCGAGTAGGTGTGGAGGAACGATGCGATGAACAGCAACACCGCTGCTCCGATCACCACGCCGTCGCCCCGAGTGAGGGAGCGGATATTCACGTCAGGTCCTTCTGGTTCGTCGTCTCGTCGGTGGAGGCGTCGCTGTCACCATCTCGCCGTCAGGCCGCGGTGCGAAGCGCGGGGGTAGCGCCTCATCGTACGGATGACACTATCGTCCGTACGGCCACGATGTCCGCCGGGACGAGTGCCCTGATCACGACTCGCGCAGGAAACTCACGATTCCCTCAGAGATCCCCTCTGCCGCCTTCTGTCGCCAGCCGCCGTTGGTGAGCGATGCCGCGTCCTTGCTATCGCGCATGTTGCCGCACTCGATGAACACCTTGGGAACCGTTGACAGATTGAGACCGCCCAGGTCCTTCCGCGTGACGAGGCCGGTGCCGCCGCCGATGTAGTTGGACGGCGCCTCGCCCGTGACCCGCACGAAGTTGCCCGCGATGCGCTCGCCCAGATCGCGGGAGGCGGACACGATCGGGCGGGTGTCGGCGGAGCCGGCGTGCACGGCCCCCGGGAGGATGACGTGGAAGCCGCGGTCACCGGACGCCGCGCCGTCGGCGTGGATCGACACGGAGGCGTCCGCGTGCGCCTCGTTGCCGATCCGGGCGCGCTCGTCGACGCACGGGCCCCAGGCCGGAGAGTCGCCGTCGTGGGTCAGCTTCACCGTCGCGCCCTGTGCTTCGAGCAGCGCGCGCAGCCGGTGGGCCACGTCCAGCGTGAACCGGGCCTCGGTGTAACCGGCGTTGGTGGACGTGCCGGTGGTGTCGCACTCCTTGCGGTTGGTGCCGATGTCCACCGTGCGGTTGATCTCCGCCGTGTGCCGGAAGTTGCCCTGGTTGTGGCCCGGGTCGATGACGACGACCTTGCCCTTGAGCGGGCCGGAGGCGGCGGGCGTCCGCGAGGCGGACTGGCCGGCCCCCTCGTCGGCCTGTCCGGGATACGAGGGCAGGAGCGGCCCCTCGGACCCCGAGGGGGAGCCGGACCCCGAGGGGGAACCGGTCGCCGACGGCGGTGCCGCCGTGTCCGAGCCGCCGCCCGGGTCGCCCACCGCCTCGTACACCAGCCAGCCCAGCAGCGCGCCGGGCACCAGTGCCGCGAGGGAGACGGTCAGCAGCCCCCGGCGGAGGCGGCCGGGGCGCTCGGGCTGCGGGACATCGAAGTCGGGGCCTTGGTACGACACGCCTGCGACTCTAACGGCGGGCGCGGGCGGCTGCTTCCGATCGCCGCAGGACGCGCAGCGATCCGGCCGCCGACACCTCGGTGAACCCGCCCGATTCCAGGGCCCGGAGGTAGACGCGGTACGGGGCCTGTCCGGTGAACTCGTCGACCGGGTCCGGGAACACGTCGTGGATGACCAGCAGGCCGCCCTCGGCCAGGTGCGGCGCCCACCCCTCGTAGTCGGCGGTCGCGTGCTCGTCGGTGTGGCCGCCGTCCACGAAGACCAGGCCGAGCGGGGTGTTCCACAGGGCGGCGATCTGCGGCGAGCGGCCGACGAGCGCCACCACGTGGTCCTCGAGACCCGCCCGGTGCAGGGTCCTGCGGAAGGCGGGGAGCGTGTCCATCAGCCCGATCTCCGGGTCGACCGTCTCCGGGTCGTGGTACTCCCAGCCGGGCTGCTGCTCCTCGCTGCCGCGGTGGTGGTCCACGGTGAGCGCGGTGACCCCGGCCCGCCGGGCCGCGTCGGCGAGCAGGACCGTCGAGCGCCCGCAGTACGTGCCGACCTCCAGCAGCGGCAGCCCCAGCTGCCCGGCCGCCACGGCCGCCGCGTACAGCGCGAGCCCCTCGTCGGTGGGCATGAACCCCTTCGCGGCCTCGAACGCGGCGAGGATTGCGGGCTCAGGTGCCGCGGGCATGGAGGGTCCTTCCGATCGGTCGTCTCTGTCGGTCGTCTCGGTCGTGCGTCCGTTCAGGGCGCCATGCTGCCGCACCCCCGGCCGCGCGGGCGACCGGGGGTGCGGTGGTGCTTCTCTCCGGCGTACGTCTCGTTTCAGGCGGTGACCGACTCGCCCGGCAGGGACAGGTCCAGATCGACCGAGTGGTCCTCGCCGGGGTGGGTCGCCGCGCTGGCGTGCGGGCCGTGCCCGGCGGCGCGGGCGGCCAGGACGTACGGGCCCCGGGCCGGGACCGCGAGGACGTAGCTGCCGTCCTCGGCGGAGAGCGTGGCGCCCGCCTGGCGGCCGCGGCGGTCGATCAGCGTGACCTTGGCACGGGCGACCGGGGCGCCGCCGGCGTCCAGGACCCGGCCGCGGAAACCGCGCAGGACCGCCTCGGCCCGTGCCAGGTTGGCGTCCTCCTCGCTGCTCGCGCGCAGTCGCGGGCCCGTCGAGAGGTTCGGCCGGGGCAGGCACAGGGCCAGCGCCAGGCCCACGAGGACGGCGGCCGTGGCGATCAGGAAGGAGACGCGGAAGCCGTGCATGGTGGGGATCGCGAGGCCACCGGTGTGGTGTGCGGTGTTGGCCAGCACCATGCCGATCACGGCGCTGGACACCGACGTGCCGATGGACCGCATCAGGGTGTTGAGGCCGTTGGCCGCGCCCGTCTCGGAGGCCGGGACCGCGCCGACGATCAGCGCGGGCAGCGAGGAGTACGCCAGTCCGATGCCGGCGCCCAGGACCACCGAGACGACGACGGTCTGCCAGGCCGCGTTCATCAGGCCGAGGCCGGCGGCGTATCCGACCGCGATGATCAGCAGGCCGATGATCAGGGTGGTCTTCGGGCCGTAGCGGGCGGACAGGCGGGCGTAGACCGGCGCGGTGAACATCATGGTCAGGCCCAGCGGGGCCACGCACAGACCGGCGACGACCATCGACTGACCGAGCCCGTAGCCGGTGGCGGCGGGCAGCTGGAGCAGCTGGGGCAGGACGAGGGAGACGACGTAGAAGCTGACGCCGACCATGATCGAGGCGAGATTGGTCAGCAGCACCTCGCGGCGGGCGGTGGTGCGCAGGTCGACCAGCGGGGCCGCGACGCGCAGCTCCATCAGGCCCCACAGGAGCAGGACGACGACGGCCGCGGCGAACAGGCCGAGCGTGGTGGGCGACGACCAGCCCCAGTCGCTGCCCTTGGTGACGGGCAGCAGGAGCAGGACCAGGCCGCCGGACAGGCCCAGCGCGCCCGGCAGGTCGAAGGAGCCCTCGGCACGCGTCGGGGACTCCGGTACGACGAGGAGGGTGAGGCCGATGGAGAGGACGCCGAGGCCGGCGGCGCCGTAGAAGAGGCTGTGCCAGTCGGTGTGCTGGGCGACCATGGCCGCGGCGGGCAGGGCGAGACCGCCGCCGACGCCGATCGAGGAACTCATCAGCGCCATGGCGGAGCCGAGCCTCTCGCGCGGCAGCATGTCCCGCATCAGGCCGATGCCGAGCGGGATCGCGCCCATCGCGAAGCCCTGGAGCGTGCGGCCCGCGATCATGGGCAGCAGGGCGGAGGTGAACGCGCTGACCAACGCGCCGACCACCATCACGGCGAGGCTGGCGATCAGCATGCGGCGCTTGCCGTACAGGTCGCCGAGGCGGCCCATGATCGGCGTGGCCACCGCGCCGGACAGGAGGGTGGAGGTCAGGACCCAGGTGGCGTTGCTGGGCGAGGTGTCCAGCAGTTGCGGCAGGTCCTTGATGACCGGGACGAGCAGGGTCTGCATCACCGCGACGACGATCCCCGCGAAGGCGAGCACCGGGACGACGGCCCCGCTCGCTCTCCGTTCGGGCCGTCCGGTCGTCGTGAGCGTCATCGAGTGGGGCCTCCGGGCCGTGAGGGTGGAACGTGCGGTCATCCGTGCGGAACGGGCGCCGGGTCAACCCCGTAGGCCGAGGCAACTATTCCGATGCTTTGGCGTACTAACGATTTCTTGACCGTTCCGTGAGGATCTGAACGCCCGTCAGGCCGCCTGTGGCTCTGGGGGAGTGGAGGAGAAAAACCAGGGCCGGCCCGGCCGTGGAAGCCCTTCTCAGGGGCCTGGGCGCAGGTGCGGGCGGGGTTTCGCACCGGGCCCGGGGTGAGGCCCTTACGGCGCCCGCCGCGACCCCGCAGCCGCCGGGACAGCGCCTCTGCCCGACCCCGCACATAGCCGCTGACCTGGGCTTTCATGGTGTCCGGCCCTAGACTCGACCCACTTGGCCCACTTGGGTACGTCGAATACGGAAGGGGGCCGTATGGAGCGGGACATTCGCACGGTCGACGATGTGCTGGTGCTGCTGGACGGGCTGTTCGCGCCGGACGCCGACCGGTGGACCGGTGGTGCGGCCGGGTGGTGGGACGGGTTCTACGCGGACCGGACACGGCCGGTGCCGTTCTTCGTGGACAAGCCGGACGAGAACCTCGTCGAGTGGCTGGAGCGGGGGCTGATCGACGGGCGCCGGGCACTGGACCTGGGCTGCGGGCCGGGGCGCAACGCCCTGTACCTCGCCGAGCGCGGCTTCGAGGTGGACGCGGTCGACCTGTCGCCGCAGGCCATCGGCTGGGCCCGGGAGCGGGCCCGGGAGACGGGGGCCGAGGTGCGGTTCCTGTGCCAGGACGCCTTCGGTTCCGCCGGCTCGCCCCTCACCGGCCCGTACGACCTGGTGTACGACTCCGGCTGCTTCCACCATCTGCCGCCGCACCGCCGGATCAGCCACCTGGCCCTGCTCGACCGGGTCCTGGCCCCCGGCGGTCACCTGGCCCTGACCTGTTTCGCGGCCGGAGCCATGGGCTGCGAGCTGTCCGACGCGGAGCTGTACCGCACCTCCCGGCTGCACGGCGGGCTCGCCTACACGCCCGAGTCGCTGCGGCGGATCTTCGCGGACCTGACGGAGGTGGAGCTGCGCCGGATGCGGGGCGAGCCGGAGGAGGCACCGCACTTCGGGGAGGCGTTCCTGTGGGCGGGGCTGTTCCGGCGGGAGCCGGTGTAGCGGACGCCCGGGGCGCGTCCGGGCGGCGGGGTCACAGCCAGCCCTGACGGCGGGCCTCCCGTACGGCCTCCATGCGGTTGCGGGTGCCGGTCTTGCCGATCGCGGCGGACAGGTAGTTGCGGACGGTGGACTCCGACAGGTGCAGCTTCGCGGCGACGTCGGCGACGGTCGCCCCGTCGGCGGAGGCCCTCAGCACATCGCACTCGCGGGCGGTGAGCGGACTGGGGCCCGCGCTGAGGGCGGCCGCAGCGAGCACCGGGTCGACCACCGTCTCCCCGGCCAGCACCCGGCGGATCGCGGCCGCCAGTTCCTCCACCGGCCCGTCCTTGACCAGGAAGCCCCCGGCCCCGGCCTCCATGGCCCGGCGCAGATAGCCGGGCCGTCCGAAGGTGGTCAGGATCAGCACCCGGCAGCCGGGAGCCTGCTCGCGCAACTCGGCGGCGGCGTCCAGACCGCTCATCCCGGGCAGTTCGATGTCCAGCAGCGCCACGTCGGGGCGGTGGGTCAGCGCGGCGTCCACGATGGCGTCGCCCGCCGAGACCTGGGCGACGACCTCCATGTCGTCCTCCATGCCGAGCAGCAGGGCGAGCGCGCCCCGCATCATCTGCTGGTCCTCCGCGAGAAGGAGGCGGATGATCTTGGCGGGCCGGCGGTCCCCAGGCATCTTGTTCACGGGCCAAGGGTATTGACCCGGCGCCCCACGGGCGGGGCGCGCGGGCCGGTCACCTCGACGACGAGCCGAGCCGGACGCCGTCCTCCACCGGTTCCCCGCTGTCCACGGGCACCTCGGCGGTCACCGTGAAACCGCCGCGGGGCGAGGGGCCGGCCCGCAGCGAACCGCCCGCCGTCGTGAGACGTTCGGTCAGCCCCTTCAGACCGGTGCCGCCCACCCCGGCCGGGTCCGCGTCCCCGGCCGGACCGGCGGACGTGGCGTACCCGTTGTCGACGACGGTCAGCCGGGCCCGCCCGGCCGTGCCGGTGACGCTGATCTCGCAGCGGCTCGCGCCGCTGTGCCGTACGGCGTTGGTGACCGCCTCGCGCACCACCCAGCCCAGCAGCGCCTCGGCCTCCGGCGTCAGCGGAGGGCCCGACCGGCGCACCACGGGCTCGATGCCGGCGGCGGTGAGCGCCGAGCGGGCCCGGTCCAGTTCCGCGCCGAGGCCGCCGTCGCGGTAGCCGGTGACCGCCTCGCGGATCTCGGTGAGCGCCTGCCGCCCCACGGACTCGATGTCGGTGATCTGCGTCAGCGCCGCCCCCATGTCGCGGGGCGCCAGCCGCCGGGCCGCCTCCGACTTCACCACGATCACCGACAGCGTGTGGCCGAGCAGGTCGTGCAGGTCCCGGGAGAAGCGCAGCCGCTCCTCCTCCACCGCGCGGCGGGCCAGCTCCTCACGGGCGGCGCGCAGTTCCCGCACGGCGTCGGACAGGCTGAGGATCACTGCCGTCACCACCGTCGACAGGAACGTGCCATAACCGATGTTGATCCCGTTCCAGCCCTCGCGCAGCCCGGCGACGACCCCGGCGAACAGGCCAAGACCCACACCGATCCGGCCGAGCAGCGGCCCGCGCAGGGCCGCGCCCGTCGCCAGGCCGAACAGCGGCAGGAACAGCAGCCAGGTGCCGCCGTACCCGATGGCCAGACCGCACGTCACCAGGAACAGCAGCAGCAGCGCGAGGCGGGTGGAGCGGGCCGTGCGCGCTCGTTTGTCGAAGGCGCGGAGCACCACGTAGATGTAGAGGGAGTTGAAGGCCAGCAGGCCCAGGCCGCCGATCCACGGGTTGGCGGTCTTGCCCTGGAAGAGGTGTGAGAAGGCGCCCATCCCCATCAGCAGCCAGGGCAGCAGGGAGAAGCCAGTGGGCGGCGGCCCCGGGTACTCGGACTCCCGCCCACCCCCGCGCCCCATCCGGTGTTCCATGCGGCAGGAGATCCTGCGTGACCAGTTCATGTTCGCGCTCCCCTATCAGACCTTGCCGGCATGACGGCGGTAGGACAGCACAGCGTACGAACCGAACAGCGACAGCCAGCCCGCCAGCACGAGGATGGCACCCGCCGCCGGGGCGTGGCCCTGCGTGACCGACACGCCGAGTTCGGCGATCCCGCGCGTGGGCGTGTACCCGGACAGGGTGCGCAACCAGCGTGGGAACAGCTCGACGGGGAACCACAGGCCGCCGAGCACCGCGAGCCCCAGGTTGCACACCATGTTGACCACGCCCGTGGTCTGCGCGGTCAGCCCGTAGCCGTTGCCCAGGCCGAGCAGCGTGAACGGGATCGAGCCGAGCCACAGCAGCAGCGCCGTCGAAGCCCACTGCCACGCCGCCAGCCGTACGCCGTTGAGCAGGCCGCCCGCAAGCAGCACCGCGCAGATCGCGGGCAGCACGGTCACCGAGGCGGTCAGCGCCCGCCCGGCGACGACCTGGCGCGGGGTCATCGGGGTCAGCCTCAGCTGCCGCAGCCAGCCGACCGTACGGTCCTCGGCGACCCCGCCGCCGGTGTTGAGGGCCGAGCCGACCGCGCCGTAGGCGGCCATGCCGACCATGGAGGCGGTCCGCCAGCCCCGGTCTGCGCCGTCGCCGAGGTTGGTGAACAGCAGGTACATCATCACCGGCATCGCGATCCCGCCGATCACGAAGCCCGTGTCACGCAGGGTGCGGCGCACCTCCAGCCGCAGGTAGTCGAATATGTCGCGCATCACGCCGCCTCCCATTCGCGCTCCGTGGCCGCACGCGCGCCCGTCAGGGCCAGGAACGCGTCGTCCAGTGAGGCCGGTGCGACCTCCAGTCCGTGCACGGCGCCCAGTCCGACCAGGGCGATCACGGTCGCGTCCGGGTCGTCGGTGCGCAGCCGCGCCCGGTCCCCGCGCACCTCCAGCGACCGCACGCCGGGCAGGAGTTCCAGGCCCTCGGTGCCCCGCCCGGCCAGGTCGAAGGCGACCAGGCCGCCGCCCGCCGCCCGCCGCAGTTCCTCGCCGGTGCCGTCGGCGACCAGCCGGCCGTGGTCCAGGACGAGGATCCGGTCGGCGTGGGCGTCGGCCTCCTCCAGGTAGTGCGTGGAGAACAGCACCGTGCGACCGCCGCGCGCGTAGGCCCCCATCGCGTCCCAGAAGGCGTGGCGCGCCTCCACGTCCAGGGCCGCCGTCGGCTCGTCCAGCACGAGCAGCGCGGGGTTGCCGGCCACCGCGACCGCGAACCGCACCCGCTGTGTCTGGCCGCCGGAGAGCCGGTCCACCCGCCGTCCGGCCAGGTGGGCGATCCCGGCCAGCTCCAGGGCGCGGTCGACGGAGAGCGGCGCGGGGTAGCGGCCGGCCACGAAGGTCACCAGCTCGCGGAGGGTGACCCGGGGGACCGCCCGCGCCTCCTGGAGCATGGCGCCGACCAGACCGGCGCGCACCGCCCGTTCGGGCGGCCCGCCGAACAGCTCGACCGTGCCCGCGTCGGGCGGGTGCAGGCCGAGCAGCAGCGAGATCGCCGTCGACTTGCCGGCGCCGTTGAGGCCGAGCAGGGCCACCGTCTCGCCCCGCTCGATGGTCAGGTCGACGCCGTCGACGGCGCGCACGGCGCCGAAGGCCTTGACCGCCCGTGTGAAGGACACAGCACGTCCCGTCTGTGTCATGTCTGCGACCTGTGTCATGTCTACGACGGTACGAACTCCCGTGCCCCGCCCGGCAGATGCGCTTGTACGGACTCCGGCAGGACAAATGTCACGGCCGGCGGACCCACGTCCTGCCCGCCTGACTGGGCGTCAGGTTTCTTCACAGCCGAAGAGCGCTGGGCTATACAGGGGAGTGCCAGGAGACTCTGATTCCGGAGACCCATGCCCATCGACGCAGCCCAGGCCCTCGCCGCCGAACCCCGTACCGTTGAGATCTCCTGGACCCCCAGGGACGTCCTGCTCTACCACCTCGGGATCGGCGCGGGCCTGCCGGCCACCGACCCCGGCGAACTGCGCTACACCCTGGAGACGCGGCTGCACGTCCTGCCGAGCTTCGCCACCGTCGCAGGCGGCGGTTCGCCCGGCGTGATCCGAGGTCTGTCCATGCCCGGCGTCGACGTCGACCTCGCCCGCGTCCTGCACGGCGGCCAGTCGCTGACCGTGCACCGCCCCCTCCCCGTGGCGGCCACCGCCACCGCCACCAGCCGCATCGCCGCCGTCCACGACAAGGGCACGGCGGCCGTCCTGGTCATGCGCACCGAGGTCGCCGACGGCGACGGCCCGCTGTGGACCGATGACGCGGAGATCTTCGTCCGGGGCGAGGGCGGCTGGGGCGGCGACCGAGGTCCCTCCGCCCGCCCCGCCGAGCCGGCCGGCGAGCCGGACCGCACCGTCGAGCGGACGGTCCGCGAGGACCAGGCACTGCTCTACCGTCTGAGCGGTGACGGCAACCCGCTGCACGCCGACCCGGAGTTCGCCGAGCGCGCCGGCTTCGAGCGGCCCATCCTGCACGGGCTGTGCACCTACGGCATGACCCTCAAGGCGGTCGTCGACACACTGTTCGGTGGGGACGTGACCCGCGTACGGTCCTGTACCACGCGTTTCGCCGGGGTGGTGTACCCGGGCGAGACCCTGCGCATCCGCATGTGGCGGCGGGAGGGCAGGGTCCAAGTGACGGTGGGCGCCGTCGAACGGGACGACGCGCCGGTGCTGACCGGCACGATCGTCGAGCACGGCTGACACGAAACGGCCCCGCCCGTCAGCAGACGGGCGGGGCCGTGGCGTTCGACGTGCCGTCAGGCCGCCGATTCGTTCTGCTCCGCAGGCCTGCGGTGGCGGCCGCTGGGTGCGGCCTCACCGTCGCCGACCGAAACCGGACCCCGGTGCTTTCCGTGACCCGCGGACTCTTCGACGTCGGCGGCGGACGGCTGGGTCGTGCTGGCGTCGCTCATCGGAAGAAATTCACCCCGTCAACAATGATCTTTCGTACAGCCGGGCGAGTCTAACCGGCACACCTCGGGTCGAATCCAGCCGGGCACGCCAACCGGCACTACTTCGTTACAAGCCGTCCCAGCGGGGCCTGTTGAAGCGGAACGGGGCGGGGGGCGGGGCGGGGGCCGTGGGAGGTCGGAGGGCCGGGTTCCGGTGCGGGTTCCGGTGCGGGGACGGGGGCGGGGGCGGAGTGCGGGCTGGGTACGGATTCGTCTTCGGGGCCGGGGTGAGGTCCGGGGCCGGGGTGAGGTCCGGGGCCGGGGTGAGGTCCGGGGCCGGGGTGAGATCCGGGGCCGGGGTGAGATCCGGGGACGGGGGATCCGGCGTGCGGTGGGGCTTCGTGAGCGGGGTGGGGCTCGGGTCCGGGGCCGATGCGGAATCCGGTTCCGAGTGTGGTGTGGGTTCTGGCTCTGGGTGCGAGGTGCTGGTGCGGGCCGGCTTCGCGCGGGTCGGGGGGCCCGCTCTCGGGCCCGACGGGCGGCCCGGCCTCGGGCGTGGCGTAAGAGGCGGCTTCGGGACCGGCGTGGGGGCCGGCTTCGGGAATGGCCTTGGGCGTGGCGCGGGGGCCGGCTTCGGGTGCGGGGTGCGGTCCGATTCCGGGTGTGGCGTAGGGCCTGGGTTCGGTTTGCGGTCCGGGAACGGCTAGTGGTCCGGGTTCGGTTTGCGGTCCGGGAACGGCTAGTGGTCCGGGTTCGGTTCGTGGTCCGGGTTCGGTTCGTGGTCCGGAGTCCGTCTTCACCCCGCTCGGCGGGTCCACGGTGACGACGGTCGCCCCGGAGCGTGCCGCGTGCTCGGCCAGCGGCATGGTGTCGGCGTGCAGGCCGCTCTTGCCGAGTGGTCCGGAGTCGGCGGGTGGGGCGGATCCGGCGGGTGGTCCGGGTTCGGCGGGTGGTCCGGGTTCGGCGGGTGGTCCGGAATCCGTCTTCACCCCGCTCGGCGGGTCCATGGCGACGGCGGCTGCCCCGGAGCGTGCCGTGTGCCCGGCCGGCGGCGCGCTGTCGGCGTGCAGGCCGCTCTTGCCGAGTGGTCCGGAGCAGGCGGGCGGTCCAGGTTCGGTGCGTGGTCCGGAGTCGGCGGGTGGGGCGGATTCGGCTTGTGGTCCGGGCTCGGTTCCGGGCCGTGGTCCGGGTACCGTCGCCCGGTCCGGCGCGTCGGGCGGGGCGGGGACCGGGATGCGCGTCCCCGCCCCCGCCAGTCCCGGTCCCGGCTCCGACTGCCTCGTCGGAGCCGTCCACCGCGCCACACCGCACGGCACCGCGCTCGTGGCGTAGGGCAGACGAAGTACGCCGTCGCCGGTCCACAGTCCGGACCCGGCCAGCCACCCCTCGGGCGCGGGGAGATGACGTACCTGCCGCTCGGCGGGCCGCCACACGGCCACCCAGCTGCCGGCCGCGCCGTCGCAGCGCAGCGCCACCCCGCACTGCTCCGGAGTGAGCACCTGCCCCGGCTGGATCGCGAACGGCGTCACCACGCAGTCCGGCAGCCGGAGGCTCTCCGGGAAACGCACCGGCTGCGTGCTGCCCAGCACGCCCCAGCCCAGCCGTTGCCGGCCGGGGGAGGGGGCGTCCGAGCGGATCAGCAGAAGTCCGCTGTCGGGGTCGGCGAGCAGCAGCCGGTCGTTGCTGGCGGCCGCGATCTGGAGCAGTGGCGACGTCTCGCCGCCGCGCTCAAGGTCCACCACGACCGCCTTGGTGCGCCCACCGGTCTCCCGGTCCAGGGCCAGCATCCGCCCGGCGCGGTCCAGCCAGACCCCGCCCGAGCAGCGGCCCGGCACCTCGGCCAGGTGCTCGGGCCCGAAGGCGCCGCCCACCACCAGCCACACCGCCGAGGACCGCTGGCCCACGGCGAGCGCGTAGGCCCGCTCGCCGCCGGGCGCCGGGGGCAGCAGCCGCAGCCCGGTGCCCTCCGGGCACTCGATCGCGCCGAGCGGCAGCTCGCCGGTGCCCGGTCCGGTCGGATACAGCAGCGAGAAGGTGTGGCGGCCGTCCACCAACCGCCGGATCAGCACCCGGCCGTCGCCCATCGGCAGCACCTCCGTGCCGGGCTCCTCGGGCTGGTTGCCGGGCAGCGGCACCGCGTACGGCTCGGGGCCGTCCAGCGTCCAGCGCTCCGGGTACCAGGAGTCGCCGCTGCGTGCGAGCCGGGCGGCGTAGGCACCGTCCGTCGTGATCGTGCAGCCCGCCCGCGGGATACTGTCGTCCTCGCCGGCCGCCGAAGTCTCGACAATGCAGGCTGTCATCGTTCGGTCACCTCCTGCCAGGACGGTAGTTTTCCTACACACACCGGACGGACCGGCGGGCGGCTGCTTCACACATACGGGTGGCCGAAAAACGATTCGCCTGTGGAAACCGAGACCGATGTGCTGGACGGCCCCGGTCCGGACGTGGGGCGACGGCACCGGTTCAGCCGTGGCGAACACCCAGGTAGCCTTGCACCCGTGCCCCGTCTGTCTGAAGTCATCGCCGCGCTGGAGAACCTGTGGCCCGCCGAGCGGGCCGAGTCCTGGGACGCGGTCGGCACCGTCGTGGGCGACCCCGAGCAGGAGGTCGGCCGGGTCCTGTTCGCCGTCGACCCGGTCCAGGAGATCGTCGACGAGGCGGTGAAGCTGGGCGCGGACCTGCTGGTCACCCACCACCCGCTCTACCTGCGCGGTACGACGACCGTGGCGGCCTCCACCTTCAAGGGCCGCGTGGTGCACACCCTGATCAAGAACGACATCGCCCTGCACGTGGCCCACACCAACGCGGACACCGCCGACCCGGGAGTCTCCGACGCGCTGGCCGGGGCGCTGGACCTCAGGGTCGTACGCCCGCTGGTGCCGGACGCCACCGACCCGGAGGGACGCCGGGGTCTGGGCCGGGTCTGCGAGCTGGACCACCCGCTGACCCTGCGTGAACTCGCGGCCCGCGCCGCCGAGCGGCTGCCCGCCACCGCGCAGGGCATCCGCGCGGCCGGCGACCCGGAGGCGCTCGTCCGCACGGTCGCCGTCAGCGGCGGCTCCGGCGACAGCCTCTTCGACGACGTACGGGCGGCCGGCGTCGACGCCTTCCTCACTGCGGACCTGCGCCACCATCCGGCCTCCGAGTTCATCGCGGACCGCGCCCACAGCCCTCTCGCGCTGCTCGACGCGGCGCACTGGGCCACCGAGTGGCCCTGGTGCGAGCTGGCCGCCGCCCAGCTCGACGAGATCTCCGACCGGAACGGATGGGGCCTGCGGGTCCACGTCTCCAAGACGGTCACCGACCCCTGGACCGCCCACGCGGCGTCCGCCACCCTTCCGAAGAGCGCTTCGCGCGCCCCTTCCCCTACTTCCTCTACTAGCTAACGGGAGCCCCCAACTGAACGCCGCGCCCGCCGACCAGATCCGACTCCTCGACGTCCAGGCCCTCGACGTCCGCCTCCAGCAGTTGGCCCACAAGCGGAAGTCGCTCCCCGAGCACGCCGAGATCGAGTCGCTGAACCGGGACCTCACGCAGCTGCGCGACCTTCTGGTCGCCGCGCAGACCGAGGAGAGCGACTGCGCCCGCGAGCAGACCAAGGCAGAGCAGGACGTGGACCAGGTGCGCAAGCGCGCCGTCCGTGACCAGCAGCGCCTCGACTCCGGCGCGATCACCTCGCCCAAGGACCTGTCGAACCTTCAGCACGAGATCGTGTCCCTCGCCAAGCGGCAGGGCGACCTGGAGGACGTCGTCCTGGAGGTCATGGAGCGCCGCGAGTCCGCGCAGGAGCGGGTCACCGAGCTGACCGGGCGCGTCGCCTCCGTCCAGGCGAAGGCCGACGACGCGACCGCGCGCCGGGACGCGGCCTTCGAGGAGATCGACGGCGAGGTGGCGTCCGTGACGAAGGAGCGCGAGGTCATCGCCGGCACCGTCCCCGCGGACCTGCTGAAGCTCTACGACAAGCTGCGCGAGCAGCAGGGCGGCATCGGTGCGGCCAAGCTGTACCAGCGCACCTGCCAGGGCTGCCGGCAGGAGCTCGCCATCACCGAGCTGAGCGAGATCCGCGCCGCCGCCCCCGACACGGTCGTACGCTGCGAGAACTGCCGTCGCATCCTGGTGCGCACCGCCGAGTCCGGTCTGTAGGCCGGTCTCCGGTCGGGTCGGTGGTCGCGTCTGTAGACGGTCGGTAAGGAGCGAGCGGCGTGCGGGAGTTCATCGTCGAGGCCGACGGCGGGTCGCGGGGCAATCCGGGGCCCGCGGGCTACGGCGCGGTGGTGCTCGACGCGGCGACGGGGGAGACCCTGGCCGAACACGCGGAGTACCTGGGCGTGGCCACGAACAACGTGGCCGAGTACCGGGGCCTGCTGGCCGGCCTGCGCAGCGCGCACGCCCTGGACCCGTCGGCGGCCGTGCACGTCCGCATGGACTCCAAGCTCGTCGTCGAGCAGATGTCGGGCCGCTGGAAGATCAAGCACCCCGACCTGAAGCCGCTCGCGACGGCGGCGGCCCGGGAGTTCCCGGCCGACCGGGTCACCTACGAGTGGATCCCCCGCGAGCGCAACAAGCAGGCCGACCGCCTGGCCAACGAGGCGATGGACGCGGGCGCCCGCGGCGAGCAGTGGTCCGGTCCGTCCCTGGACGCGTTGGGCGGCCCGAGCGGTGGCCCGGTCCCCGGCACCGGTACGGACGCCTCGTCGATCTCCGGGAGTCCCGCTTGCGCCGACACCGGCGCGGGCGCCGACGTCCGGGCTGCGCGTGCCGCCGCCGCTGGCGGCGGGACGGCTTCCGGTGCCGGTGGAGGCCCGGGGCCCGCTGAGGCGGTCGCCACGCCCGGCTGGGCGCCCGCCGATCTCGGTGCGCCCGCCACCTTCGTGCTGCTGCGGCACGGGGAGACGCCGCTGACGCCGCAGAAGCGTTTCTCGGGCAGTGGCGGCACCGATCCGTCGCTGTCCGGAGTGGGCCGCGAGCAGGCCGAGAAGGTCGCGGCGGCGCTCGCCCGGCGTGGCACCATCCAGGCCGTCGTGTCCTCGCCGCTCGCCCGCACCCGCGAGACCGCCGGTGCCGTCGCCGCCCGCCTCGGTCTCGACGTGACCGTGGAGGAAGGCCTGCGCGAGACCGACTTCGGTGCCTGGGAGGGGCTCACGTTCGGCGAGGTGCGCGAGCGCTACCCGGACGACCTGAACGCCTGGCTGGCCTCCCCGGACGCCGAACCCACCGGCGGCGGCGAGAGTTTCGCGGCCACCGCGGTCCGGATCGCCGCCACCCGGGACAAGCTGGTCGCCGCTCACGCGGGCCGCACGGTGCTGCTCGTCACGCACGTGACCCCGATCAAGACGTTCGTCCAACTGGCCCTCGGCGCACCGCCGGAGTCCCTGTTCCGCATGGAGCTGTCGGCGGCGTCCCTGTCGGCGGTGGCGTACTACGCGGACGGCAACGCGAGCGTCCGCCTGTTCAACGACACGTCCCACCTGCGCTGACCGCCACGGCCGCGCGGGCGGGCCGCTCGACCCGGGCCCCGTCCCCGGCGGCCGGCGCCGACGCCGTGGACGACTCCGGCAGCCTGCCGCGCCCACGACCGCGTCCGGCACCGCGTCGGCGATCGTCCGGGGCGCGTCGAGCGCGGCCTCGCGTCACGGCCTCGTGTCCGCGGTGTCGCCTCGATCGCGGGCGGCCCGCCGGCCACCAGCGCCCGTGCCCCGGCGGTACGGCGCCGGGTGGATCCCCGTGTCAGTGGATCTCCGTGTCAGTGGATCTCCGTCACCACCACGTCCAGTGCCCACGGCCGCCCCGCCCTGCCCGGCGGCTCCGCCTCCACCACGTACCCGAGGTCCCGCAGCGCCTCCACCAGTCCGGCCGGGTCCTTCGGGGCGGCCCCCTCGGTCAGCAGGGCGCGCACGATCCGGCCCTTCGTGGCCTTGTTGAAGTGACTGACCACGGACCGCTTCTCCACCCCGTCCACGATCTGGGAGTGCAGCACCCGCACGGTCGCCGTCCGGCCCGCGACCTCGCCCTTCGGCTTCCACGCCGCCGCGTACGCCGAGGACCGCAGGTCCAGCACCAGACCGTCACCGGCCGCCTCGGGCAGCACCGAGGCCATCGGCGTACGCCAGTACGCCGCCAGTGCGCCCGGTCCGGGCAGCTTCACACCCATCGAGCAGCGGTAGGAGGGGATCCGGTCGGTCACCCGCACCGCACCCCACAGCCCGGAGAAGACCAGCAGCGAACGTGCGGCGCGCCGCTTGGCCGACGGGTCGAGGGAGGCCAGGTCCAGGGCGTCGTAGAGCACACCGGTGTAGATCTCCCCGGCGGGCCGCGTCCCCGCCGTGCGCAGCCCGGCGTTCTTGGCGACCTCGCCGCGCAGGCCCTCGCTCAGCCCGAGCACCTCGCGTGCCTTCCCCTCGTCCCCGGTGCACAGCTCCACCAGCTCCGTCAGCACCGTCTCGCGGGCGGCGGCCAGCCCCGGCAGCGACAGCGACTCGGGCCTCAGCGGGGCGCCGCGGCCGGCGGCGGCCTTGCCTTCGGACGGGGGCAGCAGCACAAGCACGGGGGTTGCTCCTTCGGGTAGCGCTCCGCGACAGCGTACGGCGTGCCGCCCGTGCGCCTCCGCCCTACGCTCGCTGTATGCCCCGTCGCCCGCTCCGCGCGACCGGCGCCCCCGAAGGACTCCTGAGGGCCGCCCTCGCCGCACTGCGCACCACGCCAGGCGTGCCCGGAGGCTTCCCGCCCGCGGTGCTCGCCGAGGCGGAACGGGCCGCACGGGACCCCGCCCTCCCCCTGCACGACGCCACCGACATCCCGTTCTTCACCCTCGACCCGCCCGGCTCCGCCGACCCCGACGGGAACGGCCTCGACCGGGCGACGCACCTGTCCCGCCGGGGCGGCGGCTACCGCGTCCGCTGCGCCGTCGCCGACGTGGCCGCTTTCGTCGTACCGTCGGGCGCCGTCGACGCCGAGACGCACCGGCGGGCGAGCACCCTGTACCTCCCCGACGGTCCGGTCCCGCTGTACCCGGCCGTCCTGGGCCGGGGTGCCGCGAGCCTGCTGCCCGGGCAGACCCGGCCCGCCGTGCTGTGGACGGTCGACCTGGACGCGGAGGGCCGCACGCGGGCCGTCGACGTCCGCCGCGCCCTGGTCCGCAGCCGGGCACAGCTGGACCGCGCCGGGGTGCAGAAGGAGATCGACGCCGGGACCGCCGACGAACCGGTCGCGCTGCTCCAGGACGTGGGGCGGCTGCGGGAGCGGCTGGAGGCCGAGCGCGGCGGCATCTCGCTCGTGGTGCCCGAGCTGGAGGTCGTGGAGCATCCGGCGGACGTGCCCGGGGGCCGCGCGTACGAGCAGGCGTACCACGCCCCTCTCCCGGCCGACCGCTGGAACGCCCAGCTCTCCCTGCTCACCGGCATGGCCGCCGCCGAACTGATGCTGGCCCACGGCACCGGCGTGCTGCGCACCCTGCCGGCCGCCCCCGACGGCGCGGTCGGCCGGCTGCGGCGCAGCGCGCACGCCCTGCGCGTCGACTGGCCGCACCACGTGTCGTACGCCGCCCTGCTGCGCACCCTCGACGCGGACCGGCCGCGGCACGCGGCCTTCCTGCGGGAGTGCGCGACCCTGCTGAGCGGCGCCGGCTACACCGTCTTCCGGGACGGCGGGCTCCCGGCGATCACCACGCACGCCGCCGTCGCCGCGCCCTACGCGCACTGCACGGCACCCCTGAGCCGTCTCGCCGACCGGTACGCCACCGAGATCTGCCTGGCCGCCGCGGCCGGCCGGGACGTGCCCGAGTGGGTGCTCGCCGCGCTGGACACGCTGCCGGAACGGATGGCCGAGGGCGCCCGGCGCGCGGCCGCCGTGGAGCGGGAGTGCCTGGACGTGGTGGAGGCCGCGCTGCTGAAGGACCGCGTCGGCGAACTCTTCGACGGCTGTGTCATCGACGTCGACGAGCACCGTCCCACCACCGGCACCGTCCACGTGGAGTCCCCGGCCGTCGTCGCCCGCGTCGAGGACGGCACCGCACCACTGCCGCTGGGCGAACGGCTCCGGCTCCGGCTCACCCGGGCCGACCCGTCCGCCCCACCACCGGCGAGGGTGCGCTTCACCCCCGCGTGAGCGCCCGCACGAGCACCCCGGCGTCCTCGGCGTGGAACCGCCCGAGCCGCACCCGCCTGCGCCTGCCGAGGAGGGTGACGTGCTCGACCGGCGCGGTCAGTTCGAGGGTGACGGAGGTCTGCGAGCCGACGGGGCGTGGATCATCTGCGTCTACGGCACGCCGTGCACGTGGATCCGCGCATCCCGCTGGACCGGATCGCGTTCGTGCGCCGCGAGACGCGCGCGACGCACGAGCGGGCCGAGGGCGAGCCGGACGTCCCTCCCGGAGCATCCGCGGGTCCTGCCGGATCGCCTCGGCCTGGATGGTGTTCCTGTGCACGATCGAGGGAAGGTCCCCGATCTCTTGAAAAGGTGATCTTGGAATGTCCCAGTCTGGTAAGCGACCAAAGGAGGGGCGTGACATGACTGCCGTGGCTCATGAACCCACCACGCCGGCTGAGGGCCTGCTGGAGATCTTCCTGTCCCTCGACACCCCGGAGGGTTTCCGGGCCGAACTGACCGAGGGGGAGATCGTCGTGACGCCGCCGCCGGACGGGGAGCACGAGAAGTACATCAGCCGGATCGTGCGGCAAGTGATCAAGCGGTCCAGGATCGACATCCTCGGGGAACAAGGGACTGAAACTGACGAAGGGCGGCGGGTGCCCGAAGAACTACGCGGTCCCGGACGTCACGTTCGCTGCCCTGAAGCTTGATCTCTTCGGGGGCGCCGACTGCTGGATGCCCTGCTACGGGCTTGCCATGGTGCTGGAGGTGACGTCCACCAAGCCGGAGGCCGACCGCGAGGCCAAGCGCCGCTGCTACGCGCGAGAGGGCATCCCCTCCACCTGCTCGTCGATCGCGAAGCCTCCATGGTCACGCTGTTCGGCGAGCCGGAGAAGGACGACTATCTACGGCTGCTCAAGCGCTCATTCGGCGATCCTCTGTCTCTCCCCGAGCCCTTCGCCTTCGACCTGGACACCGCAGACTTCCTCTGACCAGGCCGGAAACGGCGCGGTCCGTGCGACCGGTACCATGGTGCCTACGGCAGACGAGCCGGGCGGACGGCCGCGTGGAGCCCCTGGGGCTTCCCGAGGAACGTCCGGGCTCCACAGGGCAGGGTGGTGGCTAACGGCCACCCGGGGTGACCCGCGGGACAGTGCCACAGAAAGCAGACCGCCGGGGATCTCGGTCCTCGGTAAGGGTGAAACGGTGGTGTAAGAGACCACCAGTGCCCAGGGTGACCTGGGCAGCTAGGTAAACCCCACTCGGAGCAAGGTCAAAAGGGGCCGCTGTAAAAGGCGCGCTCTGCGCGGACGTTCGAGGGCTGCCCGCCCGAGTCCGCGGGTGGACCGCACGAGGCCGGCGGCAACGCCGGCCCTAGATGGATGGCCGTCGCCCCGGGCTCCGCGAGGAACCCGGGGAACAGAACCCGGCGTACAGCCCGACTCGTCTGCCGCCACCTGCGGCTTTGCCTGGGAGAGGGCCTCTGACCTGTGTCGGAGGCCCTTTCCGGCCTTTCGGGGGCTTGCAGCCTCAGGCCGCGAAAGGACCCTCGAAAGTCCCTCGGACAGAGCTGAAAGCCCCTGAAAAGTCCCCGGAGCGGAGGGGCGGGCGATGCCTCTGGGCTGGTTCGGATCGATGGGGCATGACGTTGTTGCTCTACTGTCAACCCCCGCGGCTTTGCAACTGCCCAGACGTGTCGCTTTTACCTGCGGTAGAACTTCTGGTCGGGCTGATCGGAAGCGACGATCATCAAGACCAAGGAAGCGCTTAGCGACAAGTGGGGGTGGGAGAACGGGATCTCGGCAAGGTCGTGTGGTGCGAGGGGGAGGCCGATACCTTGGAGATCTGGATGACCTAGGGGGACGGGATGGCCGACGGTCCAGTGCTCGCGCACTTGCACTTCGGGCGGGAGGATGCCGAACGGGATGTGACTGAGGGGCTGTTGCTG
Organism: Streptomyces sp. 6-11-2; assembly: GCF_006540305.1. GTDB lineage: Bacteria > Actinomycetota > Actinomycetes > Streptomycetales > Streptomycetaceae > Streptomyces. The sequence continues at coordinate 5,044,284 of NZ_BJOR01000001.1, forward strand.
CGGGGTGGGTTCCTGCCCAACGCCGCGTATCGGGGTGCTCTCAGTGGGCGCAAGATGCTGATCATCGGGCGTAAAGGCTCCGGCAAGAGCGCCATTTGCATGCAGCTGATGGCGGACGGACCCGGTGGGCACGGCGGCGGCAAGGTGCTTGTCACGCCCGACGAGGCCGCGGGGGAGGAGATCCGGCGGTTCGAATTGCAGGGCTTGCCCGGGGACTCGGCCAAGGCGTTGATCTGGCGGTATGTGCTTGCTGTGCACGCGGCTCGGCATCTCGTGACGCATGCCAAGGACGCCCACGGCAAGAGGCCCAACTCCGTGAAGGCGCTTGGGCGGTTTCTCAAGCAGAACGGGGAGGCGACGGACAGCGGCCGGCTGGTGGAGCGGCTGGCTCAAGGGGCGCGTGGGTTGCAGACCTCCCTGTCTCTGGAGGCCTTCGGCGTCAAGGCGAGCGTGGATCTCGCGCAGTCGCCGTCAGAGGGGGCGAGGGCCGCGCGGCAGCTGGAGATTGTCGAGCAAGGGGTGGCGCGGACCTTCGCCGATCTGGGGTGCGACGGTGTCGTGCACCCTCCGTTGCTGTTGATGGTGGATCAGCTGGAGCAGGTGTGGTCCGCGGAGCCGGACAGCAACTCCATGGTGATTGGGCTGCTGTTGGCGGCGAAGCACGCGGCGAGTCTATACGGCCGGTCGGTGCGGTTTCTGCTGTTCCTGCGGGCCGACATCTATGACTCTCTGTCCTTCGGGGAGGGCGACAAGCTCCATGGCGACGAGCTGCGGATCGTTTGGACCGAGCAGGCTCTAAGGGATCTTGCGCTGACCCGGGCGCGGGCGTCCGTCGGGGAGGAGCTGGGTGAGGAGCGGCTGTGGAAGGAGCTGTTTCCGGGGACTGTCGGTGGCGAGGAAACCGTGAAGTATCTCTTCCGTCACTTTCTGCCACGGCCGCGTGACGCCATCCAGTTTCTCAACCTCTGCCAGGAGAAGGCCTGGCTGGAGCACCAACAGGAATGGATCACCGAGGCGGACGTGCAGCAGGCGGGCCGGCAGTTCTCGGAGTGGAAACTCAAGGATCTGAGCTCGGAGTATCTGGTCGCGCACCCCTTCCTCAATCATCTGCGCCCGCTTTTCCAGAACACCGGATACGTCGTCACGCGCGCCGCGCTCGCACGCCGGTTCGAGGCTGCTGCCGAGACCCTCCACCATGATTTCCCCGCGTACGCCAACGCGTTGACCCTCCCCGGAGTCATCGATGTGCTCTACGGCGTCGGCTTCCTCGGGGTGCGGCGTGGGAACGACGTAGTGTTCGCGGGCGACGACGTCCTGCCGGTCCAGCCGCACGAGACGGAGTTCCACGTCCACGCGTGTTTTCGGGCGGCGCTCGGCGCGACCAGGCCTTTCGACCTACGGCCCTATGAGGCGCAGTTCGCGGACGTGCGGAACACGCCGGGCGACTTCAGCCCCACGACGTCCGGGACCACCCCCCTCAACCGTGACGACCGGCTGCTGTGGGAGCTTAAGCGCCCCGGAACCACCGGCCGCCCACGTCGAAGGTCTTCCCGTCCCGCTGAACGACCTCATCCTGAGTCTCCTCGCCAAGCGCCCGGAGGACCGCCCGGCGGACGCGTCCACCGTTTACGAGACACTGGGCACGCTTCTCGTCGACCATGCCGTCACCGAGCCCGGCGGCAGCATCCTGGAGGTCACGCAACTGGGGCATAGCCACTCCGTGTCAGGGCTGATCCTGAAACGGGCATGGGAGCTCCTGGAGGAGGCCCGCGCGGAGGCCGGGCAGATCATTGCGGGTGCCGAGGAGGTCAAGGCCGAGTCGATCCTCGAAGCCAAGCGCGCGGTCAAGGTTGTCAGGCGTGAGCTGGAGGTCCTCGTCCGGCGCAGTGAGGACCTGGATGCCAAGATCGAGAGGGTCGCCGGGCGGGCGTGTCAGGAGGAGCCCCAGCCGAGCGAGGAGGACTATTACCAGGCCTTCAAGCAATCGATCAATGGCAGCCTTCCCACTCCTCGAGAGTTCGGCGACAGCTTGAGGGCCTTGTACGGCATCTCGCTCCCCGACGAGGAGACGAAGCGCATGGTCTCCCACTTCTCCAACCGCTTCAACGCGGAACTGGAGGTGGATCACATCGCGTAGGCCGACAGACATCAGGGCTGGGGAGCTCTCCCGGCCCTGATCACGAACAGGTCAGAGCCGCTCAGGCGTCCTGACTCCAGCAGAGCTATGCCCTGGTGCAGGGTGCGTGCCCTGACGTCGCAGAGGAACAGGCGGGTCGCGACCGCGGCTCTCGGCCTTGAGGACCGGGCACTTGTCGTAGAAGGACGTGTAGAGGGAAGCCGGTTGGTAGTGATAGGCCGCACAGTTTGTGCGGGGCGTATTCCGTCGCAGCCTCGGACACCGTCTCCGCTCAGGTGGGCAGGGCTGTGCTGAGCGGCAGCGAGTCGGAGGTCTCCGCCGACCCGGCATCGCACTGCGTCAGATTTTGATGATGTGGACGCCGGGGCCGCACAGCATCTGGAGGTCCTCGGGATCTGACGTTAGGACGGTCACGAGGGAGGGGGAGGCCAGTGCGGTGGCGGCCACGAGGGCGTCGAGGGCGTATTTGTGGCCGTGTAGGCCGGCTGCCGCGAGCAGCTTGCTCGCGTGTCGTGCGATGGCTTCGGTGGGCGGGACGATGTTGACGCGCGAGACGGCATAGTCGAAGCGGGCCTGGTTGATCTTGGGGTCGCGGGCTTCAACGAGGGTGACGGAGCTGGTAATGATGCGGATGTCCTCTGCCTCTGCCGCAGCCAGCCACTCGGTGAGCTCGGGTGAGCGGCGTACGAGTTTGGACAGGCCCTCGCAGTCCAGGACGAGGGTGCCGCTCACGCGGCGTCCGCCGAGCCCGCGGTGTCGCCACGCAGGACGGCTCGCTTGGCCTCGACCGCTGCCTGGTCGACGGGGCCGTGTTCGGCTTCTGCGTCTTCGATGAGTTCGCGTAGGCGGTCGCGCTCCAGCTGGCGCTGGATGAGGGCTTCGACGTAGGCGGACATGCCGCGCTTGCCGGTGCGTGCCTTGAGGGCAGCGATGGTGCCTTCGTGGAGGGAGACGGAGACCGGGCGGACAGGGCCTTCGCCGGGAGCGGGCTCGGGAATGGTAGCCATAGATCCATGTTAACAAAACTTTTGTTATTGGGGTGGAGTGATTCTGTCGCGTGCCTGGAGGCAGTGGCGGGTTGCCTCGCGGGGTACGGATCCTCTGTGATCACCAAGCGCGACTACGCTTCCCGTGGGCTGACGCGCGAGGAACTGCTCGCGCTGCCTGCGGCCGTAGCCCTGGAGACGGCGAACCGCGCGCTGTCCGCCGACCGCACCACGGGGGTACGACCTCGCCAAGCGCGGCCGGTATCCGTGCACTGCCCTGCGTCTGGGCAACGCCGACGGGGTCGTCACCGCCGACCTGCTCAAGCTGCTCCACATCGACGTATCCGAGCGCACAGGTGTCGAAGAGCTGGCGGCCGTGACACCCGAGGCCGAAACGGACCGCAGCTGTACTTCGGCCCGCCCAAGGGCGGCAAGGAGCGCGACGTGCCTCTGCCGAAGGTGCTCGCGGGGCGTGCCGTTCTGCCGCCGGCCGGGGTTCCTCTCGGTCGCCGTTTTCTCGGGCGTCGCCGGCCTTGTCGCAGGCGACCTTGCCGTCGTCGTCGTACTCGCCGGATGTCCCAACAGTCTTGGATGGTGGGTGTGTTCGGCTTCGGCTTCCGTGTGGTTGGCTGGAAAGCGGCTACTGGTGTGCGGAGTTGATGTTTCAGGGACGTTCATTTTTGCAATTTTGACACTTCGTCAACACATTTGGCAGCCTGTGTTTGTGCGTCAGCCCGGTTGAGGTGGTGTCAACTCCCTTATCATGACTGGCTGTTCAGCCGGTCGGTTCGCGACGAACTTGCGTCGTTGGCGGACTGCGCAGCTAGTCAGATCTTCTCGCGCAGAAGGATGGCTAGCATGAGCCAGTACCCGGTCGGAAGATCGTCGTCCTCTTGACGACCCCCTTTCCGGCCTGCGGCCGCCGAGTGTCGGCTGCCCCGTTTCTTCTGATCTCATGGACCGAGGGACCGCGGAATGTCAGTGCCTGCACCGCCCAGTCAGCACCGGTCGGCGAAGGCGCCGCACACCTCGCCGACCGCGCCCCTGGTCGTGCTGGTGGTGAGCGCCGCGGCCGGCGGTGCGGCCGTCGCCCTGGCACCGTCCGGCGCCCGCACCTGGGCGCTGACCGTGGCGGCGGTCGCCTGGGTGTGTGTCGCCGCGGTCGTCGTCGTCAGCCACCGGCTCGTCCGCCGGGCCCGGCGCACGGCCGCCGCGCAGGCCTCCGAGACCGGCCGTCTCAAGGCGCAGTCGGCGCAGTTGTCCGCGGAGACCGCGCACCTGGTCAACGTGACGCTGCCCGCCGTGGCCGAGCGGCTGCGGGACGGCACGAGCGCGGCCGACGCGGTGGGCGGCGCGACGCCGCCGTCCGACCCGCAGCTGGGCCGGATCGTGCACACCTTCGCCGACGCCGTCGAGGAGGGCGTACAGCACGCGGCCGCCCTGGACGGCGAGCGGCGGCAGGCCCGGCACGAGCTGAACGAGGCGGCAGCCGCGCTGGAGCGGCTGGCGCAGGAGACGCTGCCCGCCGCGGTCGCCCGGCTGCGCGAGGGCCAGTCCGCCGACACGGTGCTCGCCGAACTCGACCTGCCGCGGCTGCTCATGGTCCGCACCCCGACCGAGTCGTTCATCCGCGAACTCGCCCACAGTGAGCGGCGCGCAGCCGCGGCACAGGCCGCCTCCGCCAAGGCGCTCAGCCGCGTCCAGGCCAAGTCCGTCAGCATGCTCGCCGACCTGCGGGAGATGCAGGAACGACACGGCGAGGAGGTCTTCGGCGACCTGCTGAAGCTGGACCACAGCACCTCCCAGCTCGGCCTGATGACCGACCGGCTGGCGCTGCTCATGGGCGGCCGGTCCAGCCGCGCCTGGAACAAGCCGATCGTGATGGAGAGCATCCTGCGCGGCGCCGTCGGCCGTATCGCCGCCTACCAGCGGGTGCGCCTGCACTGCTCCACCACCGCCGCGATCTCCGGCTTCGCCGCCGAGGGCGTCATGCACCTGCTCGCCGAGCTGATGGACAACGCCGCGAACTTCTCCCCGCCCATCGACGAAGTGCACGTCTACGTCGAGGACCGCAGCGCCGGCATGGTCGTCACCATCGAGGACAGCGGCCTGAAGATGGCCGACGCGGCGATGCGCCGCGCCGAGGAGGCGGTGTCCGGTCACATGACCGACCTCGCCTCGCTCCAGGGCACCCGGCTCGGCCTCGCCGTGGTCGGACGGCTCGCGGGGAAGTACGGCATCAGCGTCAACTACCGCCCCTCGTCGCGCGGCGGCACCGGCGTCGTCGTCCTGCTGCCGCCGCAACTGCTCGCCCAGCAGCGCGAGTCGGTGTCGCGTGAGGCGACCGGCCGCCCCGCCGCGGGCACCGCGCCCACGCCGGGCCCCGCCCCGGCCGTGGCACCCGCCCCGGCCCTGGTGCCCGAGGCCACCTCGCGTCCCGACGCCCCGGAGCGGTCCGCCGCCCGGCCGGAGCCGCCCGAACAGGGGCAGCCCCGAAGCGCCACCGACTCCACGCTGAACGGCCTGCCCGTCCGCGCCCCCGGCCGCACCATGGCCGAGGCGGAACGGGAGCGCGAGCAGCGCCGGTCGGCGTCCGACGCGGCATCCGGGGCGGCGTCCGAGGCAGCGGACGGAGCCGGCCCGGAGCAGCGTCCGGCACGCGACGCCGGTTCACGGTTCGGCGCCTTCCACCGCGGGCGCCGGTCCGCGGGCGGCACCGCCGGACCGGATGCCCGGCCCGGGTCCGCGCCGCCGGCCGCCCCGTAGCCGCCCCTTTCCCGTACGGCGCCCGGGGCGTCGGCGCCCACTTCCCGCTCGCATTCCTGAGATTGGAGGAACGGGCCGGTGACCGGTCAACCGGGCACCACCGTCCCATCACCCATCATGCAGACCACCGACAACAGCCTCACCTGGCTCCTCAAGAGCCTCCTGGAGCGCACCCGTGGCACCCGGCACGCTCTCGCCCTGTCCCGCGACGGCCTGAAGCTCTGCTGGACCGAACACCTGACACTCGACCAGGCCGACCAACTCGCCGCCATCTGCTCCGGCATCCAGGCCCTCGCCCAAGGCGCGTCCATGGAGTTCGGCGACGGCACCGGCGGCGTCCGGCAGTCCATGACCGAGTTCCACGGCGGCCTGCTGTTCATAGTGGAGGCCGGAGAGGGAGCGCATCTGGCCGTCCTCGCCGAGGAGGACGCCGACCCCGGCGTGGTGGGCCACCAGATGTCGGAGCTGGTGGAGCAGATCGGCGAGCACCTGCGCGCCGAGCCCCGAGAGCCCGTTCCGGGAAGTGCCGCGTCGTGATGCGCAAGCCCGTGGACACCGGTGACCCCGACCGGCTCTACACGGTCACGGCCGGCCGGAGCCGCGCCGACGAGTCCTTCGACCTGGTCACCCTCATCGTCAGCGAGTGCCGGCCCACCGCGGGAATGCAGTCGGAGCACGCCCGGATCCTGGAGCTGTGCCAACACCCCACGGCCGTCGTCGAGATCGCCGCGGAGCTGAAGCTGCCGATCACGGTGGTGCGGATCCTGCTCGGCGACCTGCTCGACACGGGCCGCATCACCGCCCGCCACCCGCGTGCGGCGCGGTCCGTCGCCTCCCTCCCCGATTCCGCCCTTCTCAAGGAGGTGCTCCATGGGCTCCGCAACCTCTGAGCTGCCCTCCCACCGCACGCCACTGGACGACGCGGCGGAGACCGGCCTGAAGATCGTCATCGTGGGCGGTTTCGGTGTCGGCAAGACGACCCTGGTCCGCTCGGTGAGCGAGATCCGGCCGCTGAACACCGAGGAGGTGATGACGCAGGCCGGCGTGGGCGTCGACGAGACCAGCGCGGTCGCGACGAAGACGACCACGACGGTGGCGTTCGACTTCGGGCGGATCAGCCTCAACGAGCGGATGGTGCTGTACCTGTTCGGCGCGCCGGGCCAGGAGCGCTTCTGGTTCCTCTGGGACAGGCTGTTCTCCGGGACGCTGGGCGCCGTGGTGCTCGTGGACACGCGCCGGATGAACGACTCCTGGTACGCGATCGACCGGCTGGAGCACCACAGGACGCCGTTCGTGGTGGCCGTCAACCGGTTCGACGACGACACCAACCGGTACTCCCTGGAAGAGATCCGCCAGGCGCTCGCGCTGCCCGAGCACGTGCCGATGCTCGACTGCGACGCGCGGGTCCGGCAGTCCGGCAAGGATGTGCTGGTCACCCTCGTGGACCACCTGTACGAACTGGCCATGGCCCAGGAGGCGACACCGTGACCGACCCCTCTTCCGCGCAACCGGCTCCGCCGGGCTGCCCCGCCCACCACGCCGACGCGGTGCGCCTGGGAGGCCTCGAGTACCAGCAGACCCCGTCGCAGCTGTACCGCGCGCTGCGCCGCGAGCACGGCGCGGTCGCGCCGGTGCTGCTCGACGGGGACATCCCGGCCTGGCTGGTGCTCGGCTACTCCGAGGTCACCTACGTGACCAGCCACGACGAGCTGTTCGCACGGGACTCCCGGCGCTGGAACCAGTGGGAGAACATCCCGGCGGACTGGCCGCTGATGCCGTACGTCGGATACCAGCCGTCGGTGCTGTTCACCGAGGGCGACGAGCACCGGCGGCGGGCCGGGGTGATCACGGAGGCGCTGGAGGGCGTCGACCAGTTCGAGCTGGCCCGCAACTGCCAGTTGATCGCCGACCGGCTCATCGCCGACTTCGCGGGCAGCGGCCAGGCGGAGCTGATGACCGGTTACGCGCACGCCCTGCCGATGCGGGCCGTGGTGCAGATGTGCGGGATGCCGACCTCGGGTGAGGACACCCGGCAGCTCGTCGAGGACCTGCGGATCTCGCTGGACGCCGCGGAGGGCGACGATCCGGTGGCGGCGTACGGGCGCGTGGGCGAGCGGCTGCGGCAGCTGGTGAAGGACAAGCGGGTCAGCCCCGGTCCGGACGTCACCTCGCGCATGCTGCTGCATCCGGCGGGGCTGACGGACGAGGAGATCGTCCAGGACCTGATCTCGGTGATCGCCGCGGCGCAGCAGCCGACGGCGAACTGGATCTGCAACACGCTCAGGCTGCTGCTGACGGACGAGCGGTTCGCCGTGAACGTGTCGGGCGGCCGGCTCAGCGTGGGCGAGGCGCTCAACGAGGCGCTGTGGCTGGACACGCCGACGCAGAACTTCATCGGGCGCTGGGCCGTTCGGGACACCCAACTGGGCGGGCGGCAGATCCGGGCGGGCGACTGCCTGGTGCTGGGGCTGGCCGCGGCCAACACCGATCCGCAGATCTGGCCCGATTCGCACGTGGGCGCGGAGAACGCCGCGCACCTGTCGTTCAGCAACGGCGAGCACCGCTGTCCCTATCCGGCACCGCTGCTGGCGGACGTGATGGCGCGGACGGCGGTCGAGACGCTGCTGGAGCGCCTGCCCGACCTGGTGCTGTCGGTGGAGCCCGAGGAGCTGTCCTGGCGCCCGTCGATCTGGATGCGGGGGCTGACGGCGCTGCCGGTGCAGTTCACACCGGTGGTGCACTAGGGCGGCCGCCTGGCGGTGGTGCTACAGGGCGGGCGCCCGACAGCGTGGTGGACGGCGCCTGGTGACGCGGCGGCGCGGGCGGGCACATGGGCCCCTGGGTGGGGCCCATCACCTCGGCGGTGGTGCCGGTCGGGCGGTCAGGCCGTCACGGGCGTGAACCGCACCGGCAGGCGCTGCGGGCCGCGGGTGAAGACGCCCTCCTCCACCGGGTCGAAGCCGTCGGCCAGGCGCATGTCGGGCATGGCGTCCAGCAGTTGGCCGACGCCGATCTCGACCTCCGCCTTGGCGAGCAGCGCGCCCACGCAGAAGTGCCGGCCGAGCGCGAAGGCGAGGTGGTCGGCGGCGGCGGAGAAGGCGGTCGTGGTGGTGAGGTCGTCGCGGAAGATGTCGAAACGGTCGGGGTCGTGGTAGCGGCTCTCGTCGCGGTTGGCGGCGCCTATCAGGCAGGTGACGGTGACGCCCGCGGGTATGGTCCCGCCGCTGAGCTTCACCTCGGTCGCGGACTGCCGCATGATCATGTGGACGGGCGGGGTGTAGCGCAGGGTCTCGGCGAAGGCCCGCGGGATCAGGTCGCGGTCCGCGCGGACCGCGGCGAGCTGGTCGGGGTGGAGCAGCAGGTTCGCGAAGATGCTGGCGATCGCCTTGTCGGTGGTCTCGCCGCCCGCGGCGAGCAGCAGGCTGCAGAACGCCTTGATGTCCTCGTCGCTCATCCGCACGCCGTCGACCTCGGCGGCGCACAGCGTGGACAGCAGGTCGTCGCCCAGGTTCTCACGGCGTTCGCGGATGATCGGCAGCATGTACTCGGCGAACTCGACACGGGTCCGCTCGCCCGCGGCGGCTACCTCGGGGTCGCCCGAGAGGTTGCCGAGGAAGGCGATGACGGACGTGTACCAGCGGTGGAAGCGCGCGTGGTCGGCCTTGTCGAGGCCCAGCATGTCGGCGATCACGTTGACCGGGAAGCGGGTGGCGTAGTCGTTGACCAGGTCGGCGGAGCCGGAGTTCCGGAAGGCGTCGATCAGTTCGCGCGAGTTGCGCTCGATGACGGGCAGGAACTTCTCCTGGAGGTCGGCGCCGCGGAAGGCTGGAGCCACGAGGGCGCGGCGCACGGCGTGCTCACGACCGCTGAGCTGGAGGATCGTCTTGCCGTGCACGGGCTCGATCTGCCAGTCGTAGTTGTCGGTGGTGAACTCGCCGCTCTTGTCCTTGAAGACGCGCTCGACGTCCTCGTAGCGCGAGATGATGTAACTCTGCGTGGCCTCGTGCCAGATGAGGGGCGCGGTGTCGCGCATCAGACGGTACGCCGGGTAGGGGTCAGCGGCGAACTCGGGCGAGAGGATGTCGGGCACCTGCTGCGCGGTGGACATGGGGCTCCCTCAAAGTCAGTGACTGGCTTACGCCACAAGGTAATTGATGAACCATCAACCAAGACAGCCCCCACCGTCTCACCGGCCGCCCCATCAACACCCGTTGGCCGAAAACCATGCCGTGAACTTGGCCGAAGTGGCCAGGTCGTGGCGTTACGGCAGCTCGACGGGGCCGTACGGGGCGACGGACCGCCGGGTCCGCAACACCCAGTACCGGTCTCCGTACGACCAGTGCCACCATGCGGTCGGGTGGTTGACCAGCCCGGCCGCGGACAGCGCGGCACCGAGGACGGCCCGGTTCGTCCTGGCCGGGACGCAGCTTCTCAATTGCCGGACGTCACACGGCCTTTGGACGTGAGGGTTTCGGCCGGTTCGGGAGGCCCGCTGCCGCGCTGTATGGCGCAGTCGGCCGGCGGGCCGGTCATGCCCCGGTCGAGGTGCCGGCGCAGGGTGAGGGCGTCGTCCGCCAGGACGGTGAGCAGGGTGGCGGTGGGGGTGAGGCGCATGACGGCCGCGTCGGCGTCGGCGTCGGTGGGGGTGGGGGTGAGGGTGGGGCTGGAATTCGGGCGGGTGTCGGGCGGACTGTCGGGGGCGATGACGAGCAGGGTGCCCAGGGCTCGGTGGCCGCCGGTCACGGCTGGGCCGTGCCAGCCCGGGACGTCGGGGCCGACGGCGAATTCCTGGTCGTGGAGGGGACGGCCGGCGAGGGTCACCCGGAGGCGCTGGTGGACCGTGCCCGGGGTTTCGTTGTGGCGGCCCAGGAGCAGTTCCTCGCGGGCGAGCAGGCGGGCCCCCGGCTCCAGGTCGATGCGCGTCGTGGCGTGGTGGTCGCAGCGGCCGGCGGCGATGACCGGTTCGGGCAGCCAGACCAGGGTGCCGGCCGGCGCGACCCGCAGGTGGGTCTCGGTGCGTGAGGGACGGCCGTGCGGCCCCGGCAGCACCAGGGTCGCCGCCACGCTGCGTACGACGAGCGCCGCGCCCGCCGCGACCTCGACGTCCAGCCGTAGGTGGTCCCCGCCGATCGGGCCCGCGGCCGCGGCGGCCAGCGCCACGTGGGCGGCGCCGTGCGGGTTCCACCGGCCCGTCGGCTCGACGGCGGCGGTGGGGCGCAGGACCAGTGGCGCGTCGGAGCGGAGCCGGCTGATCCGGGTCCTGACCCGGCCGGACCGGTCCCGGTCCGCCGTCACCTCGAGGCGGGCGTGGGCGCGCATCACCGGGCGGGAACGCCGAGGCACTGCCGCACCCACGCGGCGACGTCGGCCGCGGTGGGGTCCTGGACCAGGGAGGTGAACAGCACGGGCAGGTCACCGCGCTTGGCACGGGCGTCGTGGTCCATGACGGCGAGGTCGGCGCCGACCTGCGGCGCCAGATCCGTCTTGTTGATGACCAGCAGGTCGGCCGAAGTGACACCCGGGCCGCCCTTGCGGGGCACCTTGTCCCCGCCGGCGACGTCGATGACGAAGATCTGGTGGTGGACCAGTCCGCGGCTGAACGTGGCGGTGAGGTTGTCCCCGCCGCTCTCCAGGAGGACGAGGTCGAGCGGCGGCAGGGTCGCCTCCAGCTCCTCCACGGCTTCGAGGTTGGCGGAGATGTCGTCCCGGATCGCCGTGTGCGGGCACGCCCCGGTCTCGACGGCCCGGACCCGTTCGGCGGCCAGTACGCCATTGCGCAGGAGGAAGTCGGCGTCCTCGGTGGTGTAGATGTCGTTGGTGACCACGGCCAGGGAGAGTTCCGGGGCCAGTGTGCGGCACAGCGCCGCGACCAGTGCGGTCTTGCCGGAGCCGACCGGGCCGCCGATGCCGATGCGCAGTGCCCGGCCGGGTCGGCGGGGCAGGGCTCCCGTCCCCCGCCCGCCGGCGTGCGGGTGATCGTGGGAGTGGGCGGGTCGTGGTGTGGGGTCAGGACGCAAAGAGACGCACCTCCCAGGCGGCGTGGTGTTCGGCGCGGATGTCGAGGAGAGGTCCCGCGCGGGCCGGCAGCGCCTCGGGTGCCGTGTGCGCGTGGCGCGCCGCCTCGGCGGCGACGGCGGCGATCCGTGGTCCCAGCCGGGCGACCGTGGCGTGGACCGCGAACGGGTCGAGCCCGAGCAGCCGCACGGCGGCCGTCGCCGGGGTGAGTACCGCGTCGTGGGCGGCGGCCAGCGCGGCGGCGTCCGGACCCAGGCCCGCCGCCGCGGCCACCGCGCCCAGGGCCACCGGCTGATGGGGGCCGTGCCGCGGCGCGGCGCTCAGTTCGTCCAGGCGGGGGTGGGGCCAGATCGTACGGCCCGCCCGCAGCAGTTGGCGTCCCAGGCGGCGGGAGGCGGTCCGCAGCGCCGGTGACGGGGTCCTCGCGGCGAACTCGCGGTCCAGCGTCTCCAGCGCCTCCACCACCTCGGTGGCCCGGCGGCCCGTACCGCCGAAGACGGCACACGCCGCAGCCGTGAACGCGGCGGTCACCACGCCGGTCGTCGCCAGGCGTCCCCGCAGGAACTCCTCCAGCGCGGCCAGGTCGTCCACGCCGTCAAGGGCGGCCGCAGCCTCCAGACCGCCGGAATGGGCGTGCCCGCCGGAGGGGAAGCGACCGTCGGCGAGCAGCAGCAGCGCCGGCAGCGTCGCCTGCGGCTGCCGGTCCTGGGGTTCCTGGGATTCCTGGGCGTTCATCGGAGGGTTGGTGGCGGGGGGTCAGAAGAGGAAGTAGCGCTGTGCCATCGGCACTTCGGCCGCGGGCTCGTGCTCGATCAGCTCGCCGTCGACCCGCACGCTGTACGTGTCGGCGTCGACCTCGATGCGTGGAGTGGCGGTGTTCTCCGGAAGGTCCCGCTTGCCGCGGCCGCGTACGTTCTCCACCGCCACGAGCCGCCGTCGCAGCCCCAGGCGGTCGGCGAGCCCGTCCTCGACGGCCGCCGGCGCGACGAAGGCGACGCCGCTCGCGGCGGCGGCCGGGTTGCCCACGTTGAAGCCCAGCCGGTGCAGCACCGGTTGGGGCGTGGGGATCGACGCGTTCGGGTCGCCGAGGGCGGCGCTGGCGGCCATGCCGGCCTTGAACACGACCGTGGGCCGGACCCCGAACAGGGCGGGCTGCCACAGCACCAGGTCGGCCAGCTTGCCGGGCTCCACGGAACCGATCTCGCGTTCGAGGCCGTGGGCCACCGCCGGGCAGATCGTGTACTTGGCGACGTAGCGGCGGGCCCGCTGGTTGTCGGCCCGGCTGTCGCCGGGCAGTGAGCCGCGCAGCTCCTTCATCCGGTGGGCGGTCTGCCACGTCCGCGTCACGACCTCCGCGACCCGGCCCATCGCCTGCGCGTCCGACGACATGATCGAGAGCGCTCCGAGGTCGTGCAGCACGTCCTCCGCGGCGATGGTCGTGGGACGCACCCGGCTCTCGGCGAACGCGAGGTCGTTGGGCACCTGCGGGTTGAGGTGGTGGGCCACCATCACCATGTCCAGCGCCTCGGCCACCGTGTTGACGGTGAACGGGCGGGTGGGGTTGGTCGAGGCGGGCAGTACGTTCGGCTCGCCGGCGATCCGGATGATGTCCGGCGCGTGGCCGCCGCCCGCGCCCTCGGTGTGGTACGCGTGGAACGTCCGGCCGCCCACGGCGGCGAGCAGATCCTCCACGAAACCCGCCTCGTTGAGGGTGTCGCTGTGGATCGCGACCTGCACCCCGGCCTGGTCGGCCACGGTCAGCGCGGCGTCGACCGCGGCCGGGGTGGCGCCCCAGTCCTCGTGCACCTTGAACCCGCCCGCGCCGCCGCGCAGTTGCTCCCACAGGGCCTCGGGGGACACGGTGTTGCCGCGGGCCAGGAACAGCACGTTCAGCGGCCAGGGCTCGCAGGCCTCCAGCATCCGCCGCAGCCACCAGGCGCCCGGCGTGGCCAGGGTCGCCTTCGACCCCTCGGTCGGCCCCGTGCCGCCGCCGACGAACGTGGTGGTGCCCGCCGCGAGGGCTTCCTCGAACATGTCCGGGCCGACGAAGTGCACATGGGTGTCGACCGTGCCCGCCGTCAGGATCAGCCCGTTGCCGGCCGCGATCTCCGTGGAGGGGCCGATGACGAGGCCGGGGTGGACCCCGTCCATGGTGTCGGGGTTGCCCGCCTTGCCCAGCGCCACGATCCGGCCGTCCCGGACGCCGACGTCGGCCTTGACCACTCCCCAGTGGTCCAGGACCACCGCGCCGGTGATGACCAGGTCCGGTGTTCCCTCGCCGCGGGTGGCCCGCGACTGGCCCATGGACTCCCGTACGGATTTGCCGCCGCCGAAGACGGCCTCGTCACCGCCGCCGCAGAGGTCCCGCTCGACCTCGATGAACAAGTTGGTGTCGGCCAGGCGGACACGGTCCCCGGTGGTCGGTCCGAACGAGGCGCCGTACTCCCGCCGGCTGATCTCAGCCATCGAGTTCACCTCCGCACAGACCCCGCAGTCCGGCCACGATCCGCCGCCCCCCGATCGGGACCAGCTCCACCTCCTCCACGGCCCCGGGTTCGAAACGCACCGAGCCGCCCGAGAGCACATTGAGCCGGCGCCCCCACGCGGCCTCGCGGTCGAACTCCAGCGCGGCGTTGACCTCCGCGAAATGGAAGTGCGAACCGACCTGGACGGGCCGGTCGCCGGTGTTCTCCACCCGCAGCCGGGTGACCTCCTTGCCGGCGTTGATCACGACCGGGTCGTCGCCGTAGAGCACTTCGCCCGGGATCAGGGGCTCGTCGGCCTCCGGCCGTCCCCCCGTGTAGTGCCGCCGGGCCGCCTGTCGCGCCCCGGTCCCGCTCCGCCGTGGCGGGCTGGGGCTGCCGACGCCGCTGGAGGGGTGGAGCACCGAGCCGTGCTGGTCCTGCCTGCCGGGGTCGTCGCTGGGATGCTCGCCGCTCTTCATGATCATGAGATCGGCCCCGTCACCGTGATCAGCTTCGTGCCGTCGGGGAAGGTCGCCTCGACCTGCACCTGCCCCAGCATCTCGGGCACCCCCTCCATCACGTCGTCGTGTCCGAGCACCGTCCGTCCGGACTCCATGAGTTCGGTGACCGTACGGCCGTCGCGCGCACCCTCCAGCAGGAACGACGTGATCACCGCGGTGGCCTCCGGCAGATTCAGCTTCAGGCCCCGCTCCCTGCGCTCCTGGGCCAGCTTCGCCGCCGTGTAGATCATCAGGCGCTCACGCTCGTGCAACGTCAGAAGCATCGGCCGTCTCCACGGGGTGAGGGGAAGAACCACGCGCTCTTGCAGTTAATCCCAAACGTGCTCCCGTCGCAGAGCGAGAACTCGCCCAGGGTGACGATCAGCGGGTCCTTCCGACGCGTCGGACGTCCTCCGCGCGCACACCGCCGGCCTGGGCGTCCGCCACGGTCGCCCGCCACGGCCGGCCGTGCAGGGTCAGATAGAAGATCTGGAGGGAATCCCGTGCTCCGCCCGTCTCGAAGCGGTTGAGGACCTTGCCCAGCGGGTTCCACAGACGCCCGTCCTGCATGCGGACGCCGACCGGCTGGCCGAAGTAGGCCCGCAGGTCGGCGTCGAAGTCCACCCAGGTCGCGCCGCCGTGGCGGACCAACACCTCACCCACGTACGCTCCGAGGCCGAGCAGCGGCCCGCGTACGCGCTCGCGCGAAGCACCGCCCTTGCGCATGCCGTCGATCAGGAAGTCGACGATCCGCAGACTGGCCACGGAGTAGTCCAGAGGCAGCCGGCTGCGCCCCGTGAGACGGGCGACCAGGGTTGCCGCGTGCAGGTGCATTCCCTCCGCGTCCGGGTTGCTCTCGTCGGCCTCGGCCATGGAATCCCACCCCTTCGCTTGCTGTGGGGGCCTTGACGGGCTCCCCGGTTAGCAAGCGGATTCCATCGCCGGAACGTCACGCGACGCCGGTACGACGACCGGTGCCGCCGCCCCGGCCGACGGGGACGGGCCGGCCGATGGGAGTCGGGGCGGCGGCGTGGCCGGGCGGGGCGGGCGGGTCAGCGCGTGGCGTAGCGGGACTGTCCGGCGGCGGTGCGGATGCCCGGCAGCGCGGAGTAGAGGGTCTTGCCCGGGCAGAGGGTGGCGAAGCCGTCCCGGTGGCCGGAGACGGTGTTCAGGACGGCCTTCTGGCCCAGCTTGTACACCCCGGTGTCGCCGGCCGCGGTGAGGGTCACCTTGGCCTGCGGGTCGATACCGTCCAGACCGAGCTTCCAGGCGGCGAGGTCGGCGATGGCCTGCTTGGCGGCGGCGGTCGGGGTGCCGCCGTTCTCGTAGTCGCCCAGCAGGGAGATGCCCGCGGAGTCGCCGTTGAAGCCGTAGGTGTGGGCGCCGCGCACCCGTTGGCCGACGCCGCCGGCGCGACCCTCGAAGACGGTGCCGCACTTGTCGACGAAGAAGTTGTAGCCGAGGTCGTTCCAGCCTTCGGTGCGCACGTGGTAGACGAGGATCGCGCGCATGATGGCGGGTGAGTCGGCGCAGCTGTAGTCGTTGGTGCCCGCGGTGTGGTGGACGAAGACGGCCTTCACCTTGTCCAGGTACTCGGGCGGGTCCTCGACCAGGGACTCGTCGGCGCCCCAGGTGGCCCGGTCGACGATCGAGGGGGCGGCGGGTCCGGTGGGTGCGGTCGGCGCCGTCGTCTCGGGCGCCGGGGAAGCGGGCGGCTGGGAGGCTTCGCCCGTGGGCGGCGCGGCCGATTCGGCCGGCTCCGGCCGGGTGCTGTCGCCGGGGGCCGGGGAGTCGCCGGAGTCCGCGGGGCCGGTGGGCTCCGAGCCGGCGGTCGGCGGTGTGTCCGAGCCGGTGTCCGAGGTGGGTGCGGGCGCCCCGGCCGTGGGGTCGGCGGGGCCGGTCGGCTCCGGTGTCTTCCCGCCCTCGTCGGTGGGGGCCTCGGCGGTGGGGGAGGGGGCCGTGTCCGAGGAACCGTCGTCGGCTCCGCTGATGGGCGTGGCGGACGAGGCGGTGTCCGGTGGGGTGTCGCCGGGCGCGGAGGTGGGGTCGGGGGAGGACGGCTGTTGCGTGGGGGCCGCGGTCTCGCCCGCGGAGTCCCCTGGCTTCGTGCCACCCTTGCCGTTGCCGTTGCCGTTGCCGTTGCCGTTGCCGGTGTTGCCCTGACCTTGGCCGTTCCCCTGACCTTGGCCGTTCCCCTGACCCTGGCCGTTCCCCTTGTTCTGGCCGTTCGCCTTGCCCTTGCCCTTGCCCTGCGGGGCGGTGCCGGGGTCGATCAGGTCGAGACGCAGTCCGTCGGGGACGGTGGTCTGCTTTCCGTCGGCCGTGACGCGTGCCTCGACCGCGTCGGACGGGCCCACCCACAGCGGTTCGGAGGCGCCGCGGGTGCCCGGGGCGCGGCCTTCGTCGGTCTCGGGTCCGACCGTGTCGAAGTCGAGGTCGCGCCAGTCGGTCCACCCGCCGCCGGCGGCGGCGCGGGTACGTATCTGGGCGGTGCCGTCGAAGGTCCTGGCGCGGTCCTTCCAGGAGACACCGATCAGGGAGAACGCCTTGGTGTCGGTGCGGGGAAGGGCGCGCTTCGAGCTGTCGGAGCCGATGAGCGCGATGGTGTCCGCCCTGGCCGGCCGGGCTTCCCTGGCGCCCGTGCCCGAGGAGTGATCGGGGGCCAGGACCACGGCGGCCGTGGCCAGACCCGCGCCGCCGATCACGGTGGCACCGACGGCCAGCCAGACCCGGCGTCTGCCGGCACGTGCGCGGCGGGAACGGGAACTTGAGGAGCTCATGGTCTTCCCTCGGTGGTGTCGAGTGCGTGCTCTTCGCGATCAGGCAGCGCGCGGGGAATGCCGGTCGGCGGATTCGAATGCGACGCGGCTCGATGTCGTGCCGTCGTCATTTCCGTCCTCTCGCACATGCCCTTTCGCTGTTGCGTAAGCCGGCGTTTATACCCGGCACGGGAACGGCTGTCCAGCGAACGGAAGTAACGGACATTCGGCACTCCTGCTTCGTTCGGAGTGTCAGTGAAGTCGGTCAAGTGCCGGTAATGTCCGGTCACTTGACAAGGCATCCGTAGGATGGCTAGAAATCCGGGCGCGGCCGCCCGTGGCGTTGACCGCCGGAATCACGGAGCGGAAATGCGTCGCAGGGCGCGAGGCGATCTGGAAAAGGGGGATCTAATTCCCGGAACGCGGAATTCATGGTTCCGGAGAATCCGGCGACGAACGGCCGATCCGCGTCACTCCGTGGCGAGCGGGATCCGGAGGACTTCACCGGGCTCGACAAGGACCAACCTGCGCTAAAGTAGGTCGAATTCGGGCTGTTTCACCCCTGGGAGACTCCCGTGGCTCAGCAGGAGCGTGCCATCCGGACCCGCCGTGCGGTGCTCGACGCGGCCGCCGCGGTCTTCGCCGAACGGGGTTACGCCGCGGCCACGGTCGCCGAGATCCTCAGCCGGGCCAAGGTGACCAAGGGCGCCCTGTACTTCCACTTCGACTCGAAGGCCTCCCTCGCCCGGGGCGTGCTCGCGGCGCAGGCAGGCATCGAGCACCATGTGCCCCGCGAACTCAAGCTCCAGGAATGGGTGGACGCGGGGATGACGCTCGCCGCCCGCCTCCCCGGGGAACCCCTGCTCCTTGCCGGTGTGCGGCTCTCCGTCGATCTCCAGGGCCGTGACGTCTTCGGCAGCGTCTGGCCCGCCTGGACGCAACGCACCGCGGACTTCCTCGAGGAGGCCAAGCGCCGCGGCGAAGTGCTGCCGCACGTCGTGCCGGAGACGACCGCGCACCTCTTCCTCGGGGCCTGGATCGGTGTCCAGTTCGTCTCCCAGGCGGTCGCCGGATGGGCCGATCTGGAGCGGCGGATGGCCGATCTCTTCGAGCACGTGCTGCCGGCCATCGCCACTCCGGCGGTACTGGCCCGGCTCGACACGGCTCCCGATCGGGGAAGCCGTGTCATCGCCGAGGCGGAGGCGGAGGCGGTGTCGGTGTCGGAGGCCGTGCCGGTGACCGCCGTGGCCGCCGGCGGCGGCTGAACGGCGGGGCGTCCGCCGCTCGGCCGGTCGGAACCGGTCAGTTGGAACCGGCCGATCGGAACCGTTCCGGTCAGGCCTCCCCGCCCGGCCCCAGTGACCGCTGCTTGACCCGCTCCAGATGCCGGGTGAAGACCTCCCGGGTCCGAGGGGTCAGGGTGCGCAGGGCCACCAGAGCGGTGATCACCACGTCGCACAGTTCCGCCTCGACGTCGTCCCACCTGTTATCTGGGGCTGTGCTCAAATACATGCTGGTCAGAGTGCTCTATGGATGTAAGTTGCGTGAGGCACGTCTTCTCCTGGTGGCCGGAGGTCGTCACCGCTTGCTCCTGCGGAGGGCCAGCAAGCTCATTAGCTTCCGAGCGAATCGGTGCATGTGGGGGTCGAGGGCGCCCTCTGGCGTGGCGAGGACCTGGTCCAAGGAGAGCCACTTGATCGCGTCGAACTCTGCTTCGTCGAAGGAAGCGACCTGGCCCGCCTCTCCCCGCAGGACGTACCACAAGGACACGTCAGTGTGCTGCCCCTGGCCGCGAGTCCGTGTGACGGTGAGGAAGATCGGGCGGTCCCCGATGATCGAGGCGGGTACGGCTTCGATGTGCAGCTCTTCGCGGCATTCACGACGGACCGTGTGCCACGGATCCTCTGTCGGCTCGACGTGGCCGCCGTTGGGAAGCCACAAGCCGGCCTTGCGGTGGGCAACGAGTAGGAGCTCCTCGCGCGTCTCATCGAGCACGACGAAGTAGCTGACCAGGTGCTTCGCGGGGGTGGCAGGCTTCAGCGTCCTGTAGAGAGGCGCTCCGCTGGTGATCCACTCTGCTGTTGCAGCGAGGTGTGTCTGCTCCTGATCGTCCCAGGGTTCGATGCCGCTGAGCACCTGCATCAGCTGGGCGCGGAGTAGTTGGTCGGGGGCGTTTGAGGAATCCATGGTGACCACGGGCACATGATGGCAGGGGAGCCACAACCGCTCGCTGGCCAAGTCGGCCATTGCTAGATGATCAATTCCAAGGGATGCCTGCAGGGGGTGTGGGGTGGGCGGCGGCCGAAGCCACCGCGAAACGGTCAGGCGGCGGGCTGCCGACCCTGGTTGTCAAGGTGGCAGTGGGCGGTCAGGCGTCAGGGTCGACTTCGGGGTGCGTGAACCGCACGGGCTTGCCCAGCGACCGGGCGTAGGCGATTTCGGCTCGGGTGCTGTCTCCGATGTAGTCGCCGACTACGAGCACCTCATCAGCGAGCCGGATCTTCGCTCGGTGCAGATCGTCGAGTCGAACCTTCAGCGCCTCAGCCTCGACAGGATCGGACCAAAGTTCGTGCGGCGACTTCATGTCACAGCCCGGCTTGACGACAATCTTTCCGATTTTAGTCTCCCGCAGATCGGCCTCGGTCATCTCGGTCATGAAACGGGTGGAGCCGCAGATCACGACGATACGCGGGAGGCTCAGCTGCTTCTTCGCGTCGGCGAGCTTCTCCTCGGGGGTGAGCGGTTGCGGGTATGACACTGGTTCCTCCTGGTGGTGTGGTCCAAGGGGTGCCTGCGGAGACGAGAACGAGGGTGTCCAAGATCGTCTTATGGCGAACGACGTGGACACCCTCGCGACGCACTCTATGCGACGACCGATGACATGCTGAAAGCAGCATCCCGACCTGGCGCCGTGGTGCCCGCCGGTCGGCATTACGCCCCGCCTGAGCGATGCCGAACTGGTCACCCTCGCCATGATGCGGGCCATACTCGGCTTCACCTCCGAGGCCAAATGGCTCCGCCTTGCCCGTGCCCACCTGCGCCACCTCTTCCCCTGCCTGCCCCAGCAGCCCGGCTACAACAAGCGGCTGCGCAAGGCCGCCGGTCTGATGCGAAGCGTCAACCGGATCCTGGCCACCACTACCTCGGTGTGGAGCGACGACGTATGGGTCGTGGACTCCACCCCGGT
Source organism: Streptomyces sp. 6-11-2 (assembly GCF_006540305.1). Classification (GTDB taxonomy): domain Bacteria; phylum Actinomycetota; class Actinomycetes; order Streptomycetales; family Streptomycetaceae; genus Streptomyces. The sequence goes on from NZ_BJOR01000001.1 coordinate 5,065,099, forward strand.
GGAATGCGGCCGCTCCCGCGAGACCGTCAAACGCTCCGACCTGGCAGGCTGGGCCGAATACGGCTACTGCGCCAGCCACAGCCGCTTCTTCTGGGTCCTGCGCCTGCACCTGGCCTGCACCTCTCAGGGCCTGCCCATCGCCTTCGTGCTGACCGGAGCCAAGGCCGACGAACGCGAGACCCTCCTCGACCTCCTGGCCGCCGAATGCGAGCTTCTGCGAGAGCGCCCCCGACAGACTCTCATCGGCGACAAGAACTACTTCGGCCGTGGTTTCGAACGCGAACTGTCCGAGCATGAAGTCCAGTTGCTGCGGCCTGCCCGTAAAGGTGAACGGGAACGGCCTGGTGCGGCCCTGTTCAAGCCGCTGCGGCAGGTCATCGAATCGATCAGCGAGACCTTCAAGGGAGAGCTTGACCTCGAACGGCACCGAGGGCGCACACCCGGAGGTGTCATAGCCCGCGTCATGCAACGCGTCCTCGCGCTGACCGCCGCGATCTGGCACAACGACGCGACCGGACAAACCGTCCTACGCTCACTGATCGCCTACGATCACTGACCCCTTGGAATAGATCATCTAGCGGACGGGGCCCTGCTCGTCGATGACGAAGTCAGGCGTTCCAAAGAACAGGAGGTCAGTGGTCACCGGTCCGTAGGCGATATTGAAGGTGTCCAGCCAGTAGGACCAGTCCCAGATCCCCAGTGCGCTGCTGAAGCGGTAGTTCAGCTGCCAACGGACCCACTGCCCAGGAACAAGTCGCACGGCTGGCAGGCGTCGTCGCCGCGGCGGCAGGGCAAACAAGGGCTGCACTCGCGGGAAGACTCGCAGGCGTCCTTCGGCTTCACAGAGTTGGACATCGACCTTGCCCAGGTCCTCAAGAGTGTCATGAGGCTGAAAACCGTCCTCCTCACGCATGCGCACCACGTGCGCCAGCGACCTCGATGCACGGGGAAGAGGAAACCCGATCGGGGCGGCATTCCTGCGCGCGGCACTCTCACCTCCCCGCGACTCCTTGGTCAACGAGATCCGTACCCATTGCACGGTGATCTCTACGCCGTCTCACTCCCCGCTCAGCTCGTCGAGGATCTCGCCGTAGTAGCGGTGCCGCTGGCTCAGTGTCTGGGCGACCTGCTCGTCTGTGACCTGGGACATCTTCCCGAGGTGCTCCAAGAGGTTGTCCTGCTGGGGATGGGCAGAGTCTTTGACGTACTCCGTGGTGATGGACACCCCGGCGGCGAGCAGCAGGTGGTGGGGAAGTCCGCACCAGGTGTCGAAGCTCCGGCAGACGGCTTCCCACAGGAGCCAGACGTCCTCGACGTGGCGTTCTTCGGCGACCCGCAGGGCGGCGAGTTCGATGCTGTGGCTGAATCCCCAGGAATGCCCATGCCACCGTGTCTCCTGGAGCAGCAGGAACCGGGCGAAGTTGCCGTCTTCCTGGCGAGGATCCCGGACCAGGGCTTCGAGAACCTGCTGCCTGTCCTCCCAGCGGGCGTCCATGGGCAGCCCATCCTCAGTATGCTGCCCGTCGAACTCCAGAAGTTCCCATCGCTCGGCGTCCCCGCGCCACCAGGCCAGGTCGGGTATCGCGGGACGGCTCATTGGTGTGTCTTCCGTGCGGGGGAGGGGCGACGTCGTTGCTTGTGCGCGATCAGCGTCGGGAGGGAGACTCCAGCTTCGCATGGCTGCTGCTGGTTCTCGGCCGCCTGCGAGCCACCTGGGGGGCCGATCACGTTGAGTCGCGGTTCTGGTCGCGCATCATGCTCCGCAGGGCCGTCCGGGCGGCAGCCAGGTCGTCCTGTGCCTCAGTCAAATCGTCCTGGAGGCCGTCGCGGTCTGCTTCGGCTCGGGCCAACTCCGCGGCGAGCCGTTGGTTGGCGATGGTCAGCTCCTGAACACGGGCGAGCAAGTCCTTGGCCGAGACAGCATCGACCCGCTCGCCGAGGCTGCGCTGCACCGCAGCCCTGAGCCGGTCACGTTCCTCGATGAGCGCCCGGACCTGGGCACGCGCGAACTCGAGGTCGGTGGCCAGACTCGCGGTGCTGGCCGCCGACCCTTCCTTGCACTGCCGGGTTGAGGCGACCGCTTGGCCCGCGCGAGCTGCTTCGATGTGCTCGCGGACCCCTTCGGCGTAGACGAGCCAGTTCGAGACATCCGCTCTCTTGGCGACTGCGAGAAACGTGATCGGGTCGCCGTCGGCCTTCATCTCGTCCACTACAGCGAGCACCCTGGCGCGCTTCTCCCGGCTGGCCTTCTGGCGGGATTCAAGCAGCACTTGGGCTGGCGTGCGCGGCTCCTTGGTCATGCGCCTACCTCCGGAGGACCGAATGCGGGCATACCCAGGCTCACAGCACTCTTCTGTCCGGCACGGAGCTTGCGCAGAACCTTGCTGGCCTCCTCGACCTCCTGCCGCATTTCATTGGGCATCGAGGCCAGCTTCTCCTTCTGGTTCTCGCGGACGGTCTGGAACGCAGTGATCTGATCGTCCAGGTTCCGGATGACGAACTCGGCTGCGCCCATAGCGGCAGCGACCTCGCGATCCGCCTTCAACGCACGGATGTGCTCCTCAACGGCGGGCAGGTAGGACGGATCGGGCCGGTAGGAGCCGCAGCCGGCGCACTGGAACCGGATGGGGCATGCCTTCCCACCTGCCTTCACGTTCGAGGGTTCGACGCAGTTGCCGAACGCCACTGCCACTGACCGCATCTCGTACGCCGTGCTCGACCCCATCGGAGCAGGCTTTCCGAAGCGGTCGGTGGTCAGGCTTTTGATGGTGTTGATGGCCTCCCGCTTCATTTTGATGCTCACCTTGTAGTAAGACGCGGTGGTATCAGCGGACTTGTGGTCCATCAGATCTTGGAGGACGTGCTGCGGCATACCGGCGTCGGCGTACCGCTGACAGTACGTGTGGCGAAAGGCGTACGGGTAGATCAGTGACCGGTCGAAGGGCAGCGGCGTGCCGTCCGGGCCGAGTTCCTCAGAGTGGATCTCCGGGATTGCGTCGGCCCACTTCCGGATGGCAGCGCCGATTTTCTCGGTGGTCAGATGGCCATTGGCGCCGTTATTGGTGATAGCCGGGAACAGGAAGGGATGTGCCCGAGAAGGCAGGTCGAGGCCGTCTCGGATCGATGTCCACTGTTTGATCGCGGTGACAGTGTCCCTGTCGAGGGGGAGGCGTCTCCGGAGTCTTCCTGCCTTGGTGTTGTCCCAGATCAGCTGGTACTCGCCGCCGTCGTACTCCAAGCAGTCCCGGCCGAGAGAACCGATCTCGTTGGGGCGGCGTCCGGTGTCCCTCAGCAACACGTAGACGGTCCGGAACATGGCCTGGACGCAGTGGGCCGGCATGTTGCCGTAGGTCGTGCGGGTACCGATGAGGGCGAGGTGCTTGTCTAGCTGGGTGATGACCGACTCGGGGAGCGCCTTACCGATGTCGCCCTCATCGACTTTGTCCCGCTTGATGCGGTGCTCGTTCGGATGGAGGACGAATCGGGGAGAGAGTTCATCGAGGATTCCTTCGATGCGGCCGAATTCCAGGAGTTCTCCGAAGAGCTTCAGCAGCCGGGCTCGGGAGTCATTGCTGCGGGGCTCCCCGTCGCTGCGAAGGGCCACCCTGAACTCGTTGACGACGGCGGTCATGTCCGCGAATCCCAATGCGGATGGGTCATCATCGGCGTCTCGCGTGGCGAGGGCCAGAGAGGCGATCCTGCACGCCAACAGCCGATCACGAAGAGCCGAGGATCGTGGGGTGGTCGTCCGAGCCCAGTGCATGGCTACATCCCGAAGCCACGGCTGGAGGATGGGCGTGAAGTTGATCTCACCCTCTCGCGTGCGGAACCCGGTATGTGTGCGCGCAGGAAGAGGGGTGTCGAGTGCTTGCACGTCCCACACCGGTTTGGTGGTCTCGTTGATTCCGCGGTACGCGTCGAGGCCCCTGGTGATGTCCCGCTTGACCTCCTTGATCAGAGACTGAGTGGCTGTGCACGTGGTGTCCGCGGGGCCAGGTGTGGCGCCAACCGCGAGAGCCACGGAGGGGATGCCGGTGAACAGCTTGACGATCTTCCTGACCAAGGTCGGACGGAGGACCTTGCCACGTGCGTCCCGCCTCTGGAGGGCGTACAGCAGTTCAAGGCGCGTCGTTCCCTCAAGGGGGACGAGGCTGAACTCGTTCTGGAGGAGGAACGGCACTCGTGCCTCGGTCCACTTGGCGAGGTCCTCGCTGCTGTCCCGGCCGTTCTCGCGACTGTATGCCGTCCACAGGTTGCGGTGTTGGTAGCAGAGATGCGTCGGGAGGCTTTCCTCGCTTCGACATCCTCGAACCGCGCAGAGCTGCAGCCCGGCAAACGGCTCCTGGGCGGTAGCCCAGGTTTCGCGCTCAACTGCGTAGCGGCTGATCCGAGCGTCGCTGCCGTAGGTCCTACGTACATGATCGCGCCAGATCGAATAGTGGCTGTGACAGAGCCGTCCTTTGATCCCGTCCCGTCCGCAAGCGGGGACAGCGCACCGCGCAGGCGTGGCGTGGAACCGCCGGTTGCGTAGTGGGACGAAGGCCTGGTCGAACTCTGATGCAGTCAGTTTCGACTTGCGATGATCGATGCTGCAGCTTCCGCAGTACATCGGGCCCTCGGTCGGGGAGTTGCAGCGCGGATGACGGCACCGTCGAGATCCGGTGAGCGGGTTCTCCGGGTCTCCGACGAACAGCAGATCATGAAGATGCCATTCCCCAGGCCGCCATTTCATGTCGACGGCATCCTGAAGCCAGGCGTTCCAGGACCGGAGATGGTGATCATCAGTCGGTAGAGTTGCGACGCCTGCGTCCCTCGACAAGCCAGCCCTGACCGTCACCGCTGTGCGGCCCTTCGCATCTCCGAGACCGCCGTCACGGCGTCACGCTTTTCCTGGTCGCTGGCGTGCAGGTAGACCTCCATGGACTGCTCGCTGACATGACCGAGCAGGTTCTGCACCACGTGTCGCTGCTTGCCTTGGCGAATCCACCGGGTCGCCGCCGAGTGCCGGAACATGTGTGGCCGGGTGGTAAAGCCCGCCCGCTTGGCGAGCCGCACGAACAGGTCGTACGTGGATTGGTATTTCATCGGCGAGCCCAGGGGGCCACGGAAAAGGTTGACGAACGCCAAGTCGCAGGATGCGGCCTCGGGCACGGCGTCCCGCTCCCACTGGTATTCGGCGTAGAGACCGACCAGGTCGTTGCTGACGGGAATCGATCGAGGCTGCCGGGACTTGGCCAGGGCTCCATTGGAGTTCTGCCGCCGGCGCACATGGATGTGAGGCCCGGCTGTGGGACATCCCAGCGTCGTCGAGCTCGACAGGAGGTGCATGTCCTCCCGTCGCAAGCCCAGGGCTTCTCCGATGCGAACACCTGTTTCTGCAAGGAGGGTTACGAGGAAACGGTCGCGAGCATGGCTCGTGAGGTCGATGATGTGGAGGATCTGCTCGTCGGTCAGGTACTCGTAGCCGGAGACCGCGACTTTGAACTTCAGCTTCCGTGCGCGGATCGTGCGGTACTGGTCATCCTCGCCCGTGTTGTACCCAGTCGGCATGTGATGCAGAAGCCTCGGCTCGGTCAGCAGGGCGATCAGGTCTGCGGCGACCCACCCGTGCAGGGAGCAGTGCCTGAGGAACTGGCACGAGGTGGTCATGATCGCGTTCGCAGTCTTCTTGCTGCGGTGCCGAGGTTCGGCGAGCACCCTCTGACTCCTGGCCGGAAGCGGTTCGTCAACCAGCCAGTGCAGGAACTTGGCAAGCTGCACGATGGTGGGTGCCGACCAGCAGATGCCGAACTCTGCACAGTAGGACAGGTACAGCGCCACCCGGCCCGCGTAGCTGCGCAGTGTATTGACCGATGCGTCCTCCTGGGAGGCCAGTGCCGTCAGGTACGAAGTCGCCTCAGGGTGGAGCTCGTAGTCCTGGCTAATGACGATCCACGTCGTTGCCCCGTCGCCGGGCCTGATGGCCTTCTCGGCTCGGTAGGCGCGGGGCTCGGAAGAGAGTCCGGGTAACGTCACTGAAGTCCCCCAAGATAGTTGTCTGTCACGTAGAGAACGCGCAAACGTCACTTAGGTAACTGAACTTCAGGACTTACTGGAGATAACACCTGTGGGTGGTGCCCTTGCGCGGGTTCCGGCCGGTCGCGCCGATCACCGCCTGGGCGACCTCGCCGACCTCCTCCGACAGCTTCAGGACCCGGGGCAGTACCGCCGCCTCCCGGCCCTCGTCGAGGGGACGGTGCCCGTCCAGCCAGGCCCACAGGTCGTCGACGGTGGACCAGATGTCCTCGGGCGGTGCCGGCGCGGTGCCGGGGTGCTGATCGCTCATGCAGCGCAGCCTGCCACGACCGCCGGCTCCTGTTCCGGGCCCTGCGGCGGCCCGCCATGGCCGTCGGACCTGTTCCCGCCCGCACCGCGGCCCGCCACGACCGCCGTGTCCTACTCCTCGAAAAGCGCCTCCTGCTCCCCCTCCTTCTCCCTGCGGAGCCGCCGCACCCGCGTGCCCAGGACCACGGACGTCGCCGCGGCCACCGTCGCGAACGCCACCGGGACCATCCAGCCGCGGTTGACGGTGTGTCCGAGGGCGTGGTCCACGGAGAGCCGGCCGGGGCCCGTGATCGCCAGGCCCGCGGAGGTCAGACCCAGCGAGGCGGCGTACTCGTAGCCGCCGCTCTGGGCGAAGAAGCCGCTGGGCGCGTGCACCGCCGCCGCACCCGCCATCGCGCCGGCCGCAGCCGCGCCCGCCGCCGGGGTCGCCAGGCCCATGGCCAGCAGCAGACCGCCGCCGGCCTCCGACAGCCCGGCCGCCATCGCGCTCGCCTTCCCCGGCCGGTATCCCACGGACTCCATGAACCGCCCGGTCCCCTCGATCCCGCCCCCGCCGAACCAACCCAGCAGCTTCTGCGCGCCGTGCGCGGCCAGCACACTGCCGGTACCCAGCCGGAGCAGCAGCAGGCCCAGATCGCGTCGGTCGTAACAGGTCACGGTGACTCCCCAGGCAGACGGCGGAAGAACAGCGGCATCGGACTCTTTCCGGGTGTCCACCGTCGCACCGGCCACGCCCGCCGGGCCCGTCCTGCGCTCCGTTCGGGTGGCGGGGTCCGGGGACCGGTGTGACGCTGGCCGACATGACGATTCAGACCGCCAGACTGAGCGACCCGGCCGTCCGTGCCTTCGTCACCGCCGTCAACGCCCACGACCGCGAGGGCTTCATGCAACTCCTCGCGCCCGGCGCGACCATGGCGGACGACGGAACCGACCGCGATCTCGCCGAGTGGATCGAGGAGGAGATCTTCTCCACGCACGGCCACATGGAGGTCGACAAGGAGTCCGCCGGCGGCCGCGCCCTCCTGGCCCGCTACTGCAACGACACCTGGGGCGAGATGCGCACCCGGTGGTCGTTCACCATCGCCGGCGACGGCCGGATCTCGCGGTTCGAGACCGGCCAGGCGTAGAGCGCCAGGAATCCCCTCCCCTACAGGGAGGGGAGCAGTCAAAAGGACGCTGCGACGCGGCGGCGGGGGGCGGGGAGCCGACGTCCAGCCGGCGGTGAGCGCAATCCGACAGGGCATTCGGTGACCTGTCCTTTGATCATCTTTTGATCAGGCTTTGAGGACATGTCGCGCACGGGGTCGGGCTGGCTTTGTACGGTCCCCGGGTGTGTGATTCCTCTCGGTCCCCCCACCTGTCCCGGCGTTCCCTGCTCACCCTGGCCACGGCCGCCCCGCTGACCGCCATGACCGCCACCGGCCCGGCCACGGCCGCCACCCCGGCCCGCTCCGCGACCCCCGCCCGCGCCGCCACCGTGATCGGCGGCGAACAGCTGGCCCGTCCGGGGGTGCAGGTGAGCGGCGCCACCGGCCTGCCCGGCCGCCTCACCGCCCGTGCCTGGCTCCTCGCCGACTGGGAGACGGGCCACGTGCTCGCCGCCCACCGCGCGCACCAGCCCCTCGCGCCCGCCTCCACGCTGAAGATGCTGTTCGCGGACACGGTGCTGAGGAAGTTCCACCGCGCCGAGCGGCACACCGTCACCGACGCCGAGCTGGCCGACATCCCCACGGGCTCCAGCCTCGTCGGGATTCAGGCCGGGACCACCTACACGGTGGAGCAGCTGTGGCAGGGCGTGTTCCTGCGCTCGGGCAACGACGCCGTGCACGTGCTCGCCCACATGAACGGCGGGGTGGCGAAGACGGTCGCCGAGATGCAGGCCAGGGCGGAGGACCTCCAGGCCCTGGACACCCGCGTGGTCAGCCCCGACGGCTTCGACCACCCCGGTCAGCTGTCCTCGGCGTACGACCTGACGCTGATCGCCCGGCACGGGCTGCGCAACGCCGACTTCCGCGGCTACTGCGGCACGCACGACGCCGACTTCCCGGCCGGCCGGAACAAGAGCTTCCAGATTCAGAACACCGACCGCCTGCTGACCGGCGCGTGGGGCCTGAGGGCGTACAAGGGCCTGATCGGGGTGAAGAACGGCTACACCAGCGACGCCGGAAACACCTTCACCGGCGCGGCCGTACGCGGCGGCCGGACCCTGCTGGCCACGGTGCTGAACCCCGCGAACGGCAGCAACGCCGTCTACGAGGAGACCGCCGCCCTGCTCGACTGGGGCTTCGGACAGGGGCGTTCCGCGCATCCCGTCGGCACGCTGGTCGAGCCGTTGAGCGAGGGCGGGGCGAAGGCGGACGCGGGCGCCCCGCCCGGGAAGCAGGCCGCACCGGCCGCCGCCGGGCCGCTGGGCGCGGCGGCCGACCGCCCCTCGGCCTGGCGGCTGCTGGAAGGCGCGGGCGGGACGGTCGCGCTGCTGGCCGGCGGTATGTGGGCGCTGCGCCGGCGCCGGGCCGCGGCCGCCGGCTCCGGAGGCCGCCACCGGCGCTGAGCCGCAGCCGTCCGTGCGGCAGCCGTCTGAGTTGCAGTCGTCCGTGCGGCAGCCGTGTGAGCCGCAGTCGCCCGTGCCGCGGTCGTCCGAGCCACAGCCGCCCGTGCGGCAGCCGTTCCACGCACCGGTGCGCACCCCGCGGTCCCCCCACGGGGTCCACCCCCGACCGGTGCCGTGGAACGGCTGCCGCCTCCCCCCTGAGATGTGGCTCTGGGCCCGGCCGGCGGAAGCAAGCCGCTCCAACTGTGAAGCTCTGATGGAGGAGATGTCGAGCATAGGTGGACTACCGGCCCGATGGTGCGGAGTTGGGATTCCGTTTGTGCAGATTGCCCGTCGGTGGCCCGTTCCGCCGTCCGTTCCGGCCCGTTCGGCTCCGTTCCGGGCCGCTCAGCCCCGCCCCACGTACGGCATCGTCGTCGCCAGCACCGTCGCGAACTGCACGTTCGCCTCCAACGGCAGCTCGGCCATGTGCCGCACGGTGCGCGCCACGTCGGCGACGTCCATCACCGGTTCCGGGACCACCTCCCCGTTGGCCTGGAGGGCGCCCGACTCCATCCGGGCCGTCATGTCGGTGGCCGCGTTGCCGATGTCGATCTGCCCGACCGCGATCCGGTACGGCCGCCCGTCCAGGGAGAGCGCCTTGGTCAGGCCGGTCAGGGCGTGCTTGGTGGCGGTGTAGGGCGCCGAGTGGGGCCGGGGCGTGTGCGCCGAGATCGAGCCGTTGTTGATGATCCGGCCGCCCTGCGGGTCCTGCTCCTTCATCTGCCGGTATGCCGCCTGCGCGCACAGGAAGGCCCCGTTGAGGTTGGTGTCCACCACGTGCCGCCACGCCTCGTAGGACAGGTCCTCCACCGGCACGCCGCCCGGCCCGAACGTGCCCGCGTTGTTGAACAGCAGGTCGACGCGCCCGAACCGCTCGACGGCGGCGGCGAACAGCGCGGCCACGTCCTTGGGCCGGGCCACGTCGGTGCGTACGGCGAGGGAGGCGGTCTCCGGGGCGAGCGCCGCCGTCTCCTCCAGCGTCTCGGGGCGCCGCCCCGCCAGGGCCACGGACCAGCCCGCGCGCAGCAGTTCCACGGCGACGGCCCGCCCGATGCCCGAGCCGGCGCCGGTCACCACGGCGATCTTCGATTGCCTGTCGGTCATGGCACCGGAGCGTACGAGGGCGGTCCGTCACGCGGAATCCACTGTCCGCCATACGGATGCCCGCCCCGTGCCGCGGGGCTCAGGCGAGCGCGGGCTCCCGGTCCTGACCGGCCTCCGGTCCGCCCGCCTCCCCCGGATACCGCACGCCGATCCGCTCCCGCACCGCGTCCAGCGTCCGCATCACCGCCAGAGTGCCCTCCAGTGGTACGAGCGGCGACTCCGTCTCGCCGGCGCGCAGGGCCCGCATTACCTCCAGCGCCTCGTGCCGCAGACTGGTGCGCGGACCGTCGGCCGGGTCCGCGGTGAACTCCTCCGGCTCACGCCCGTGCCGGCGCAGCACGAATCGCTCCGGGTGGAAGAAGCCGGAGGGCACGTCGATCCGGCCCTTGGAGCCGGTGACCGAGGCGCAGGTCGCCGTGGAGCCCGTGATGGAGCAGTGCAACTGGGCCAGCGCGCCGCCGTCCCAGGAGAGCAGCGCGCCGGTCTGGAGGTCGACGCCCTCCGCGGAGAGCACCGCCCTGGCCGTCACGTCCGACGGCTCGCCGAGCAGCAGTTGCGCGAACGACACCGGGTACACGCCGAGGTCGAGCAGCGCGCCGCCGCCGAGGTGCGGGTCGCGCAGCCGGTGCGAGGGCGGGAAGGGGCCGGCGAGCCCGAAGTCAGCTTGAACGGTGCGTACTTCGCCGATCGCGCCGTCCTCGACCAGTGCCTTCAGACGCCGTACCAGTGGATTGCAGTACATCCACATGGCCTCCATCAGGAAGCGGTCGTGCTCCCGGGCGAGCGCGACGAGTTCCCGGGCCTGCCGCAGGTTCAGCGTGAACGGCTTCTCGCACAGCACGTTCCGCCCGGCCTCCAGGCACAGGCCGGCGGCCGCCCGGTGGGCCGCGTGCGGGGAGGCGATGTAGACGACGTCGACGTCCGGGTCGTGGGCGAGCGCCTCCCAGTCGCCGTAGGCCCGCGGGATCCCGAACCGTTCCGCGAACGCCCTCGCCGGCTCCTCGGCGCGCGAGGCCACCGCCACGACCTCGGCGTCCGGCAGGTCCACCAGGTCCGCGGTGAACGCGGCCGCCATCTGGCCGGTCGCCAGAATCCCCCAGCGCACCGTCTGTCCCGCCACCCCGGACACTTCCGACATCCCGGACCCCACCCTCGCTCGCGCGTTCCTCGGCTCGGTGTACGAGCTGAGAGCATAGGCGGCGGATCAGACGGAGAGGGCCGGAGAAGGCCGAAGACGGCCGGGGAAGGTCGAAGACGGCCGGTGAGGGCCGGAGTGGGAGGGGCACACATGTCGGAGGGTGGGGCGCCGGCGCCGCACGCGCCGCGGACGGCCGTACCGGAGCGAGGACTCGCCGGACCACCGGCGCGCGCGGCCCGCCGTGCCGGGCTGCTGGTGACCCTGATCCTCGGCGGGCTGACCGCGACGCCTCCGCTCGCGATGGACATGTACCTCCCGTCGCTGCCGGAGGTCACCCGGTCCCTGCACGCCCCGGCCGCGACCGTCCAGCTCACGCTGACCGCCTGCCTGGCCGGCATGGCGCTCGGGCAGATCGTGGTCGGCCCGATGAGCGACCGGTGGGGGCGCCGCCGCCCGCTGCTGGCCGGGCTGGCCGTCTACGTCCTCGCCACCGCGCTGTGCGCGCTCGCCCCGAACGTCGAGACGCTGGTCGCCTTCCGGCTGGCCCAGGGCCTGTCGGGCGCGGCCGGCATCGTGATCGCCCGCGCGGTCGTCCGGGACCTGTACGACGGCGTGGCCATGGCCCGCTTCTTCTCCACCCTGATGCTGATCTCCGGGGTCGCCCCGATCGTGGCGCCGCTGATCGGCGGGCAGATCCTGCGGGTGACGGACTGGCGGGGCGTGTTCGTCGTCCTCACGGTGGTCGGGGCGCTGCTGGCCGTGGTCGTCTGGACCCGGCTGCCGGAGACCCTGCCGCCCGCCCGGCGGCACGGCGGCGGGGTGGGCGAGACGCTGGGTTCGATGCGCCGGCTGCTCGCCGACCGCGCCTTCACCGGGTACCTGCTCGCGGGCGGCTTCGCCTTCGCCGCGCTGTTCGCGTACATAGCGGCCTCGCCGTTCGTGATCCAGGAGATCTACGGCGCCTCCCCGCAGACGTACAGCCTGCTGTTCGGGCTCAACTCGGTCGGGCTGGTCGTCGTGGGCCAGATCAACGGCCGGGTGCTGGTCGGCCGGGTCCGCCTGGACCGGGTGCTGGCCGTCGGCCTCGCCGTGGTCATCCTGGCCGCGACCGGCCTGCTGCTGATGGCCGCGGGAGTCTTCGGGGACGTGGGCCTGGTGCCCGTGGCCGCCGCGCTGTTCGTGCTCATGTCCGCGATGGGCATCACCCTGCCCAACACCCAGGCGCTCGCCCTGATGCGCACCCGGCAGCACGCCGGCTCCGCGTCCGCCCTGCTCGGCACGTCGTCCTTCCTCATCGGCGCGGTCGCCTCCCCGCTGGTCGGGATCGCCGGGGAGCACACCGCCGTGCCCATGGCGCTGGTCCAACTGGCGGCCGCACTGGTGGCGCTGGTCTGCTTCATGGGAATGTGCCGTCCCTGGAGGCCACGTGCGGCCGGGAGCCCGGGGGAGGAGAGCTGAGCGCACCGAGACTGCGTGGGGACACACCGGAGAAGGCCGGACTGGACCCCGCCGAGCTGCGTCACCTCGTCCGTGAGGTCCACGACCTCACCATTGGGGAGCACCCCTGGGCGGCGGGCGCCGTCGTCATCGCCGGGCGTGGTCCGGTGGTCGCCGTCGCCGAGGCGGCGGGCTGGGCGGTGCGGTACGCGTCCTACGACCCCGCCACCGACCGGGGGGTCGAACTTCCGCCCGCCCAGCGGGTGCCGATGACCCTGGACACGCCGTTCGACCTGGCCTCGCTCACCAAGCTGTTCACCGCGGTCGCCGCCGTGCAGCAGATCGAGCGGGGCACGCTGGGCATCGACGCGCGGGTAGGGGCGTACCTGCCGGAGTTCCAGGCGGCCGCCGCGCACGGCGTCACCGTACGGCAGCTGCTCACCCACACCTCCGGGCTGCGCCCCGAACTCCCGCTGTACGACTGCCCCGACGCCGCCTCCCGGTCGGCGATGCTGCGCGCGGAGGCCCCGGTGGGCGAACCCGGCACCTACACCTACTCGGACCTCAACCCGCTGCTGCTCCAGCGCGTCCTGGAGCGGATCACCGGCCGCCCCCTGGACGTTCTGGTCCGCGACGGGATCACCCGCCCGCTGGGCATGGCGTCGACCCGCTTCGGCCCGTGCCCCGGCGCGGCGGCGACCGAGGACCAGCGGCGGCCGTGGGCCAAGGCGGACCGGGGGATGCTGCGCGGGGAGGTCCACGACGAGAACGCCTGGGCGCTGGGCGGTGTGGCCGGGCACGCGGGCCTGTTCTCGACGGCCCCCGACCTCGCGGTCTTCTGCCGCGCGCTCCTCTCGGGCGGCTCCTACGGCCCCGCCCGGATCCTCGGCCCCGACTTCGTCGAGCTGCTGCTCGCCCCGCCGGGCCTGGGATTCGCCGTGGACCAGCCGTGGTTCATGGGTGAACTGGCGGGCGGCGGCGCGGCGGGCCACACGGGCTTCACCGGCACGTCCCTGGTCCTCGACCCGGCCACGGACACCTTCCTGGTCCTCCTGGCCAACACGGTCCACCCCCGCCGCCGCCCACCGACAAGCGCCCCGCGCACGGCAGCCGCAACCCGCCTGGCACGAGCGGTACGAGCAGCCCGCCGGGCCTGAGGGGCGTGGGCGGTCCGGGTGGTATGCCAGGCCTGGGAGGCGCGGGCGGTCCAGGCGGCCCGCCGAAGCTGAGAGGTGCGGCCGGACCACGGGAGCTGGGGGGCTCGGGCGGTCCGGGGGGCTCGGGGGAGCTGAGAGAATCGGACGGTGAATGACGTCGTACCCCCGTCGGAGACCCTCCGTGCCGCGCTCTCCGGGCTGCTCGACGGGCTGCCGCCCCGGCAGGCCGCGGGTGCCGTGGAGCGGCTGATCGCCAACTACCGGGGAAGCACCCCCACCGACGCGCCGATCCTGCGCGACCGCGCGGACGTGGTCGCCTACGCCGCCTACCGGATGCCGGCCACCTTCGAGGCGGTCCGCTCGGCGCTGGAGGCGTTCGCGGAGGCCGCGCCCGAGTGGACGCCCGCCAGTCACACCGACGTCGGCGGCGGGACCGGCGCCGCCGCCTGGGCCGTCGGCGCCACCTGGGACGGCATCCGGCCGGTGACCGTGCTCGACTGGGCCGAGCCGGCGCTCGCCCTCGGCCGGGAGATCGCCGAGGCCGACCCGGCCCTGCGGGACGCCCGCTGGCAGCGCGCCCGGATCGGCGCGGCGCTCACCCTCGACGACACCGACCTCGTCACCGTCTCCTACGTCCTGGGCGAGCTGACCGAGGCCGACCGCGCGGCCGTCGTGGCCGCCGCCGCGGCCGCCGCCCGCGCCGTCGTGGTCGTCGAACCCGGCACACCCGACGGCTACGCCCGCGTCATCGAGGCCCGGGACCGGCTGATCGAGGCCGGTTTCCAGGTCGCCGCGCCCTGCCCGCACAGTGCCGCCTGCCCGATCGTGCCCGGCACGGACTGGTGCCACTTCTCGGCCCGGGTCAGCCGGTCCTCCCTGCACCGGCAGGTCAAGGGCGGCTCCCTCGCGTACGAGGACGAGAAGTTCAGCTACGTCGCCGCCACCCGCTTCCCGGTCGCCCCGGCCCCCGCGCGCGTCGTCCGCCGCCCTCAGATCCGCAAGGGCCAGGTCCTGCTGAACCTCTGCACGCCCGACGAGGGCCTGCGACGCGAGACGGTCACCAAACGCCACGGCGACCTGTACAAGGCGGCCCGCGACACCAACTGGGGCGACCCCTGGCCGCCTCCCGACACGACGCGCTAGCAACCGCCCCCGCACCGTCCGGGAGGAGTGGCGAGACGCACCGTCTCACGCCCCTGCTACCGTCGGCGCATGCCCGACAAGCCCGCCCCCGACGCCAGCCGCCGCAGTGAGAAGTCCCGCCGCGCGATCTACGCCGCCGCCCTCGCGCTCGTCGCGGAGACCGGGTACCCGAAGACCACGATCGAGTCGATCGCCGCGCGGGCCGGAGTGGGCAAGCAGACGATCTACCGCTGGTGGCCCTCGAAGGCGGACGTGCTCATGGAGGCGTTCCTCGACCTCGGCGAGCAGGCGGCGGCCCGGCAGGGGGACGCGCGAGAGGACGGGCAGCCGGACGGGATCCCCGACACCGGCGACCTCGCCGCCGACCTCAAGGCCGTCCTGCGCGCCACCGTCGACGAGCTGTTCGACCCGGCGTTCGAGGCGCCCGCCCGGGCCCTGGCCGCCGAGGGCGTGGTGAACGAGCAGCTCGGCCGCGAGTTCGTGGCCAAGCTGCTCCAGCCGCAACTGGAGCTGTACGTCCGCAGGCTGCGCTCGGCCCAGGACGCCGGCGCCGTACGCCCCGGCGTCGACCCGCGCATCGCCCTGGAGCTCTTCGTCTCCCCGCTCGCCCAGCGCTGGCTCCAGCGCACCGCGCCGATCTCCTACGAGTACACCGACACCCTCGTCGACTACGCCCTGTACGGGCTCGCACCGCGCTGAGCGCCGCCTCGGCCACTCCGGAGGCGGGCGCGGCCACCCCGGTTGCGGGCTCCGGCCCCCCGAGGCGGAGGATGGTGGGACCATGGGGCATGCTGTCCACACCAGCGAGGTCAGGGGATAGATGAGCGCGGAGTTCGGCGACCGCACCGGCCGGCAGGGCAAACTCACCAGGTGGTTGCGGGGACGCCGCCCCAAGGAGACGGCCGGCGACGGCGGTCGTGAGGACCTGCTGCTCGCCGCCGCCACCGCGGGACTTCCCCTCGCGCCCGCCGCGCACCCGGCCACCGCGTATGGCTGCTCCTGTGACCGCGTCGGCTGCCCCACGCCCGCCCGCCACCCGGTGTCCTTCGCCTGGCAGACGCAGTCGACCACCGACCGCGCCCAGATCGAGCGCTGGGCCCGGCACCAGCCGCAGGCCAACTTCATCACCGCGACCGGAATGGTGCACGACGTCCTCGACGTGCCCCTGGAGGCCGGCCGCGAGGCCCTGGAGCGGCTGCTCGCCGAGGGCGTCGAGGTGGGTCCGGTCACCGAGAGCGACGACGGTCGCATGCTGTTCTTCACCCTCACCCGCGGCACGCCCGAGGACGAGGACGAGTGGTGGCCCTGCGAGCTGGACTGCCATCCGGAGACCATGGACGAGCACCCGGGCCTGCGCTGGCACTGCCGCGGCTCCTACGTCCTGGTACCGCCGGCCCGCCTGCCCGGCGACGACGACCAGCAGGTGCGCTGGCTGCGCGGCCCCGAGCACGCCCTCCCGGACCCGCTGAGCCTCCTGGAACCCCTCACCGACGCCTGCGCCCGCCACGCCGCCCAGGCACCGGACCCCCACTCCACGACCTGGCCCCTGCACCACTGAGTCCCCGGCACCGCTGAACTCCCGGGCACCACCGAAGCCCCGGGCACCACCGAACCCCCGGCGGCGGAACCCCGTGGCCCGGGGACCCCGTTCCGGACACGGTGTGCGCGGTCCGTGCGGGTCCCGGACCCTACTCGCCCTGGGCCGAGGTGAGGCCCTGGACGCGGGCCAGTATGGACACCCGCTGTCCGGCCGCGCCCCTCGGCGGATCGAGGGCCACCTCGTTGGAGACGAACTCCATCGTCAGGGACTGCTTGACCTCGCCCGTGGTGAGGGCCTGGACGTCCTTGTTGGGGGTGGGGACGGAAGCCCCCTGCGCGGCGGTCTGCTTCTCGTAGTGGCGGGTGGTGAAGAACACCAGCGCGCCGCCGTCCGCGGTGCGCAGCGCCAGAGGGGCGTAGGCGCCGTCCGTCAGGGGCTGGTCGATGTACTGCCGCGCCAGCCCCGGCCGGCTCGCGGCCCTGGTACGCAGCTTGCGCCAGCCGGTGGTGTGGGTGCCGTCGGCGAAGGCGTCCCCGCCGCTGCCCAGGGACGCCGCGTAGTCCTTGCTCAAGTCGCCGGGCGCGACCGCCAGTTCGGTGCTGCTCTCAGGCAGTGCCTCGGCCAGGCCGTCCGCGTCCTTCCGGAACTCCGGTACGTCGCCGGGGGATGCCAGCGTCAGAAACGCCACCCGCCACTGCTCGGTGACGCCGTAGCGCAGGAACACCAGCAGCCACCGCTGGTCGCCGCCCTTGTTCCCCTTGGCGTCGGCGAGGAACCAGCGCGGCCAGCCCGCCTTCTTGGGGATCGTGAACTTCGCGTCCGTCAGCGTCAGCGGCGTGTGCGCGGAGTTGCCGCCCGGGTTGTTGGTGCGCCCCGCCTTCAGCCGCGCCCCGTCGATGGCGCCGAGCGCGCCGGTGACGAAGTCCGCGTCCAGGGTGCGGTCGTAGGCCTTGTCGGCCTTGTTGTAGGCGTCGGTGAACCGTGCCAGCGCCTTCGCGGCCTCCGCGGGGGTGGTGGCCGGGAGCACCTCACGCTCTCCGTGCACCACCACGCACCCGCTCGCCGTCAGTGTCAGCGCGGCCGCCGTGACCGCCGCCGTCGCCCAACGCTCAAGCCTGCGAAGCCTTTGAGGGTCGCGAACCCTGCTCATCAGCCACCGTCACCTTCCTCTTCCCGGAGGCGAACCCTACCGGGGCGAAGAAGACCGTGAGCGTCGGGACCAGGTACAGCAGCCACACCGTGACCTGGATGACCGTCGGGTCCGGCTGGAAGTTGAACACGCCCTTCAGCAGCGTGCCGTACCAGCTGTCCGGCGGGATGGTGCCGCTGATGTCGAAGGCGAGGTTGCCCAGCCCCGGCACCCAGGCGGCCTCCTGGAGGTCGTGGACGCCGTACGCCAGCACACCCGCCGCGACGACGACCAGCATGGCGCCGGTCCAGGTGAAGAACTTGGCGAGGTTGATCCGCAGCGCGCCCCGGTAGAACAGCCAGCCCAGGAGGACCGCTGTGGCCAGGCCGAGGGCGACCCCGATCAGTGGGCGCGGGGTGCCGTCGGAGGCCGCGTGGACCGACGCCCACACGAACAGCGCCGTCTCCAGGCCCTCACGGCCCACGGCCAGGAACGCGGTGGCGACCAGCGCGCCCGTGCCCATCGCCAGCGCCTGGTCCAGCTTGCCGTGCAGCTCGGACTTCAGATGCCGGGCGGTGCGCCGCATCCAGAAGACCATCCAGGTCACCAAGGCGACGGCGAGGACCGACAGGCCACCGCCGAGTGCCTCCTTCGCCTCGAACGTCAGCTCCTGGGAGCCGAATTCGAGGACGCAGCCGAAGCCCATGGCGATGGCGACCGCGATGCCGATACCGGCCCAGACGGGCTTCAGGGCGTCCCTGCGGCCGGTCTTGACCAGATAGGCGATGAGGATGCACACGACGAGGCTGGCTTCCAGCCCCTCGCGCAGGCCGATCAGATAGTTGGAGAACACGGGTCACGCCTCCTCGGACAGCAGGGTGCGTCCCCACCAGTCGCGCGCGTCACGCACGCCGGGCGGAACCGCGAAGATCGCCGAACCCACGTGCTGGATGTACTGGTTGAGCGCGTCCGACGCCGCCAGCTTGCGCTGGAGCGGGATGAACCCGTTGCGTGGGTCGCGCTGGTAGGCCAGGAAGAACAGTCCGGCGTCCAGGCGGCCGAGGCCGTCGGTTCCGTCGGTGAAGGAGTAGCCGCGGCGCAGGATCGTGATCCCGCCGTTGGCGTCGGGGTGCGAGAGCCGTACGTGTGCGTCGGGCTTCATCGCCTTCAGGAACGGCTCGTCGTGCTCCTTGGCCCTGCCGACCGGCGCGCCCTCGCCCTTGTCCCGGCCGAAGATGTCCTCCTGCTCCTGGAGCGGAGCCCGGTCCCAGGTCTCGATGTTCATCCGGATGCGCCGGGCGACGACGTACGAACCCCCGTGCATCCAGGCGTCGTTCGCGCCGCCGTCCTTGTCGCCGACCCATACGAACTTGTCCAGCCGGCCGGTCTCGGTGCCCGCGATGTTGCGGGTGCCGTCCTTGAACCCGAAGAGGTTGCGCGGGGTGTGGGCGTCCGGGGTGGTGGAGGAGGTCTTGCCGAAGCCGAGCTGGGACCAGCGGACGGCGACCTTGCCGAAGCCGATGCGGGCCAGGTTGCGGATCGCGTGCACGGCGACCTGCGGGTCGTCCGCGCAGGCCTGGATGCACAGGTCGCCGCCGGTGCGGGAGCGGTCCAGGTTGTCGCCGGGGAACTTGGGCAGGTCCACCAGGGCGGCCGGCCGCTTGTCCCGCAGCCCGAACTTCTCGAACAGCGACGGCCCGAAGCCGATGGTCAGCGTCAGCCGCGAGGGCTTGAGGCCGAGCGCCTCGCCGGTGTCGTCGGGCGGCGCCTCGGCGAGTCCACCGTACGCGCCCTCACCGACCTCCTTGCCGGCGGTCATCCGGCGCGCGGCGGCCGTCCAGTCCTTCAGCATCCGCACGAACTCGGCGCGGTCGTCGGTCTTCACGTCGAACGCGGCGAAGTGCAGACGGTCCTGCACGGGCGTGGCGATGCCGGCCTGGTGGGCGCCGTGGAACTCCACCGCGCCGCCCGCCTCCGCGCCGACCGGGTCGAGGTCGGAGCCGGCCTTGGTCATCGCCACCGCGCCGCCGGCCGCGACGGCACCGAGCGCGATCCCGGCCCCGCCCCAGCCGATCACGGCACGGCGGGACGGAGTGCCGCCCTGGGTCTCGGTCATGTCCCGCCCTCTACTTCACAACGGCCGCGGCGAGCTTGGACAGCGGCTCGGCGAGCGCGTTCACCGCGTCCGAGAGCTCCTTGCGCTC
Source organism: Streptomyces sp. 6-11-2 (assembly GCF_006540305.1). Taxonomy (GTDB): domain Bacteria; phylum Actinomycetota; class Actinomycetes; order Streptomycetales; family Streptomycetaceae; genus Streptomyces. The sequence continues at coordinate 5,084,868 of NZ_BJOR01000001.1, forward strand.
GTCCTTGCCGACCTTGTCGTAGGAGACGAACTCGTACGACGTCCTGTCCGTGCGGTACTTGTCGAGAAGCGTTTCGAGCGCGGCGAACTGCTTGTCGAGCTCCTTGGCCAGCGCCGGGTCGTTCTTCGCGGCGACCGGCTTGAGGAGTTCGTACGCCTTCTGCGCGCCCTCGACGTTGCCCTTGAAGTCGACCAGGTCGGTGTGGGCGTAGCGGTCCTCCTCGCCGGTGACCTTGCCCTGGGCGACCTCGTCGAGGAGTTCCTTGGCGCCGTTGGCCATGGAGGTCGGGGTGATCTCGGCGGTGCCGACCCGCTTCTGCCAGTCCTGGAGGTCGGTGAGGAGCTGGTCGGCGAGCGCCTGCTCGCCGGCGCCGATCCTGCCGTCCTTCCACAGCGACTTCTCCAGGCGGTGCCAGCCGGTCCACTTCTGGCCGTCCTCCAGGCCGTCCTCGCGGACGTCGACCTTGGGGTCGATGTCGCCGAAGGACTCCGCGACCGGCTCGGTGCGCTCCCAGCCGAGGCGGGAGATCGCGTACGCCTTCTTGGCGGCCGGCACGTCGCCCGCCTTGATCGCCTTCACGAAGGCCTCGACACGGGGCAGGGTCTCGTCGGCCTGCTCCTGGACGTACCGGCGGTAGTCGGCGACGGCCGCGTCCAGCTTCGGGTCGCGCTTGGCGACCGTGCCGCCGGTCGCCTTGACCTCCTGGCGGATGCCCTTGCCCTTCATGCCCGGCTTGCAGGCGATGACGTACTCGCCGGCCTTCACCTCGGCGGTGACCTTCTGCTTGATGCCGGGGCCGATGTTCTCGCGCTCGGCGACGATCCGGTCGTCCGGGAAGAGGAGGTAGACCTCGGTGACCTTCGAGCCCTTGTTCTCGATGGCGAGCTCGACGTGTCCGGCCGGGAACGCCTTCTTCGAGACCTCGCAGGAGTCGTCCTTCGCGGTCACGTCGACCACACGGCCGGCGTCCTGCGTGCCGCTTTTCTGCGTACAGGCCGTCACGGCGGTCAGCGCGACCGCCGCCGCGGCGGTGATGACGGAGAAGCGGACGGCTCGCACGAGGGCTCCCGGAAGTGGCTGGAAGGTGACCTGACACCCCACGACCCTTGGTGAGGCTTGCCTAACTTAACCGAGGCTTACCTGGTTCCTACCCGCGCGGACCGTGATTCCTGTCTCATGATCGGCGTACGGGAACGAACTGATCGCGAATATGTCAAGAACGGGCAAAGGGGTGGTCAAGGCGGGGTCAAGGGGCTTCGTCTGGGGGTCACCAGGACCGCGCCCGTACGCGGGTGCGGCAGCACTTCCACGCCCTGGTCGTAGACCCGGGAGAGCAATGCCTCGGAGAAGACCTCGGCGGGCGGTCCGTCGGCCACGACACGACCGGCGCACAGGATCGCGACCCGGTGCGCGTACGCGGCGGCCAGTCCCAGATCGTGCAGCACCACGACGACCGCGTCCCCGGCGTGCGCCCTTTCCCGGCACAGCCGCAGCACCATCTCCTGGTGCTTCAGGTCGAGCGCGGCGGTCGGCTCGTCGAGCAGCAGCAGCGGTGCCCGCTGGGCCAGCACCCGGGCGAGCGCGACCCGGGCCCGCTCGCCGCCGCTGAGCGCCGGGAACGGGCGCGCGGTGAACGCGGTCACCTCGGTGGCGGCCATCGCCTCGGCCACGATCCGCTCGTCCTCGTCCGGGGAGGCCGAGGACGCGTGCGGGGCACGGCCCATGCGTACGACCTCCTCGACGGCGAAGGGAAAGGAGAGCGCCGCCGACTGCGGCAGCACGGCGCGGCGCAGCGCGAGTTCGGGCGCGGACCACTCGTGGGCCGGGCGGCCGTGGACGCGCACCACGCCCCGGGTGGGCGGGAGATCGGCGGCGAGCACGCCCAACAGGGTCGACTTCCCGGCACCGTTGGGGCCCACCAGGGCCAGCACCTCACCGGCGCGGACCGCGACGTCGACGCCGTCGAGCACCTCGCGGGCGCCCCGGCGCACATGCAGCGCCTCCGTCTCGGCGAGCACGTCACCGGCCCGGGCCGGGGCGGGGGGAACCGGTCGGATTCTCGGCAGTCTCATGCCCAGCCTCCTTGCCTGCGGCGGGTGCGGCGCAGCAGCCAGAAGAAGAACGGGCTGCCGACCAGTGCGGTGAGCACGCCGAGCGGAAGCTCGGCGGGTGCGGCGACGGTGCGGGCGGCCAGGTCCGCGGCGAGCAGGACGAGCGCGCCGAGCAGGGCGCTGCCCGGCACCAGGAAGCGGTGCCCGGGCCCGGCCACCATCCGCAGCAGATGCGGTACGACCAGGCCGACGAAGCCGATGATGCCGGAGACACTGACGGCCGCCGCGGTCAGCAGGGCGATGACCAGCACCAGCACGACGCGCAGCCGCTCCACGTCCACGCCCAGGTGCCGGGCCGGACCCTCGCCGAGCGAGAGCAGGTCCAGACGGCGCGCGTACAGCGGCGCGACGCCCAGTCCGAGCACCGCGCACGGCAGGACGGCCATGACCTTCGGCCAGGTGGCCTGGGAGAGCGAGCCGAGCTGCCAGAAGGCGATCTGGTTGACCGCGGCGGAGTCCGCGAAGAACAGGAACAGCCCGATCAGGGCGCCCGCGAAGGCGTTCACCGCGATCCCGGTGAGGATCAGCGTCACCACCTCCGTACGACCACCCGAGCGTGCCATGGCGTACACCAGCAGAACCGTGCCCAGTCCCGCGACGAAGGCGGCCACCGGGACCGTCCAGGTGCCGAGGAAGTCAAGACCGAGGGCGATCGCGGCGACCGCGCCGACCGCCGCGCCCGAGGAGACCCCGATGACGCCCGGCTCGGCCAGCGGATTGCTGAACACGCCCTGCATCAGCGCGCCCGCGCAGCCCAGCGAGGCGCCCACGAGCAGGGCCAGCACGATGCGCGGGAAACGCACGTTCCACAGCACCGACTCCGCGACCCGGTCGAGACCGCTGCCGCCGAACCCGATCCGGTGCAGCACGGAGGAGAGCACCTCACCGGTCGGCACCGGGTACGCGCCGGTCCCGGCGGCGACCGGCACCAGCACGAGCAGACCGAGCACCAGAGCACCCGTCAGGAACCAGGACGTGCCGCGCCGCTTCCGGCCGGCGGGCGCGGGCGCCGCCCGGAGGGGGCGTACGGGCTTGTCGTCCAGCGCCGTCACCGGGCACCGCCCGCGTACAGCTGGTCGACGATCGAGCGCAGCACCTGGTCCGTGCGCGGGCCGTAGTTGAGCAGTACGCCGTCCTCGACCGACACGACCCGGCGCTCCATGCCGGCCGGTGTCTGGGCGATGCCCGGGATCTTCACCAGCCCGTCGAGGCCGCCGACGGATTCGAGGCCCTTGCTCATCACGAGGATCGCGTCCGGCGCGGCCTTCGCCAGCGCCTCGGTGGTGATGGCGGTGAAGTCCTTCGTCAGCCCCGAGCCGGCGCCCGCGTCGATCCCGCCGGCCGCCTCGATGAGCGAGGTCGCACCGGACTTGGCGCCGCCGATGAGATAGACCGAGGCCGAGCTGCGCAGGTACAGGAAGGCGACGCGGGGGTGGTCGGCGTGCGCCGGGATCGCCTCGCGGACGGCGTCGATCCGGTCCTGGGAGCGCTTGGTCAGCTCCTGGCCCGCGGCCGGGACGCCGAGCGCGTCGGTGACCGCCCGGATGCGCGCTCCCACGTCGGCGAGGCTCTCGGCCGGCTTCACCACGAGCACGTGGACGCCCGCGGCGCGGATCTGGTCCATGGCCTCCACCGGCCCGCTGGTGGTCTCGGCCAGCACCAGGTCCGGGGCGAGGGACAGGACGCTCTCGGCGGACACGTCGTGATTGCGCGTCACCACCGGCAGTTCCGCCGCCTGCTGGAAGGTGGCGGTGATGTCACGGGCGACGACCCGGCCGCCGAGCCCCAGCGTGAACACGATCTCGCTGAGGCTTCCGGACAACGGGACGATCCTGCGCGCCTTCTTGACGGTCACCTCCTTGCCGTCGGCGGAGCGGACCGTGACGGGCAGCCGGGGCGAGGGTGTTCCGGCCAGGGGTTCGACACGGTTGTCGACGGCGGCGGCCGCCGTCCTGGGGGCGGCTCCATGGTCCGTGCCGGAGGGTCTGGAGCCGGAACAACCGGTAGCGGTCGGCGTGAGGGCGAGCACGGACACCAGTGCTCCCGCCAGTGTTGTGCGCAAGCGTCGCACGGTTCCGTCTGTTCCTTTCGGGGGGTACTGCCAGCATCTGACCGGCACATCTTAGGTTAGCCTTACCTTCGTTCGCCACCGGTTGTGGATCGGGAGGTTCCCCATGCCCGCGCGTCTTCGCGCTCTGGTCACCGCGTCGTTCACGGCTCTCGCCGTGCTCGCCGCGGCGCTGTCGGCGGTCCTGCTGCCGGCCACCGCCGCGCACGCCGAGAGCCGTACCGTCCAGGGCGGCCGACTGGACTGGGGCATCAAGTCCTCCTTCCAGAGCTATGTCACCGGGCCCGTGGCCAAGGGGAGTTTCTTCCTGACCGGCGGTGCCGCGACCGTCGGCGGCAGCACCTTCCGCTTCCACTCGGCGAACGGCTCCTACGACGGCACCACGGGCGCGTTCCGCGCGGCGTTCTCCGGCGGGGTCCGCTTCGTCGGACATCAGGCGGCGAACGGCGGGTACCAGCTGGACCTCACGCTCAGCCGTCCCACCGTGAGCATCAACGGCTCCGTCGGCACCCTCTACCTGGACGTCGTCAGCAAGGCGAAGGACACCGGGAGGGTCACGACCTCCGCGCAGGTGCCCTTCGCCACCCTCTCCCTCGGCGGCATCGACATGAGGGGCGGCGGCGACGCCGTCGTCCTCAACAACCTGCCCGCCACCCTCACCACCCAGGGCGCCCGGTCCTTCGCCGGCTACTACACGGCCGGGACCCCGCTGGACCCGGTGAGCCTCGCGGCGGACGTACGCCCGGCCGCGAAGGCGGCGGCTCCGTCGCCCACGCCCACCGCGTCCGCGTCCAAGTCCGCGCAGGAGCAGAAGACTTCGCACCGGACGCTCGTGAACGGCGCCGTCGACTGGGGTGTGCGCCGCACCTTCCGCGAGTACGTCACCGGCGACATCGCCCGCGGCAAGTGGACCCTGACCGGCGGGGCCCAGGACGGCGGCGCCCTCTTCCGCTTCACCTCCGGCCGGGGCACGTACGACAAGGGCGCCCTTGACGCCACCTTCAAGGGCGCCGTGCGCTTCACCGGCGCGCACGGTCTGGACCTGGAACTGAGCGCCGTTTGCGTCACCGTCGCCCAGGGCACGGGCACGCTCTACGCCGATGTGACGAGCGACCGCCTGACCGGCAAGAAGGTCCCCCTGGTCACCTTCGCGGCCAAGGACCTGACCGCCCGCGACGGCCTGGCGAAGGTGACCGAGGCACCGGCCGAGCTGACCGCACGTGGCGTCAAGGCGTTCGGCGGGATGTACCCGGCGGGCACCGCGATGGACCCGGTGTCCCTGGCCGTCGCCCTCACCGGCACCGCCAAGCTGCCCGCCCTGCCCGACCTGGGCAGCGCGGTCACCGAGACCGCCTCGCCCGCACCCACGACGGCCGCCCCCGCCCCCTCGGCCGAGCCGGTCGCGGCCACCGGCGACGACGGCACCCCGGTCCTGCCGGTCGCGCTCGGCGCGGGAGGCGCGCTGGTGGTGGCACTCGGCGGGGCGGCGCTCTACCGCCGCAGGAACCGTACGGCGTCCGCCGCGCCCGCCGAGGGTTTCGCTACGGCGGCGAACTCCAGTGCCGTGGCCGCCGGTTCCGGTTCCGAGGTCGACTCCGTCTCCGACCCCGGTTCCGACTCCGCCTCCGGTGCCGGCTCCGGTGCCGGCGAGGAGCGGTCCGCCGGGTCGTGACCCTGCCCGGCCGTCTCGGCCGGCCGGGCCCCAAGCCCTCTCCCCTCACCCCCCACGTCCTGATTCCCTCCGCCGCCCCACAGGCGGACCCCGTCACGAGGAGAACCGTCATGTCCGCCACCGCCACCCGCGCCCGCAGACGGCCGGTGATGTTCGCCGCCGCCGTGGCCACGGCCACCGCGCTGGGCGCCGCCGCCCTGGCCACGGCCCCCGGTGCCGCCGCGGCCTCCGTGCCCCTGACCGGCTACGAACTGAGCTGGGGCATCAAGGAGTCGTACCGCAACTACGTCACCGGCCCCTACACCAAGGGCACGTTCACCGTCACCGACGGCGCCTCCCAGGCGGACGGCAACGGCGTCTTCACCTTCACCGGCGGCCAGGGCACCTACGACAGCACCCACCACACGCTGCACCTGGCCTTCAAGGGCACCCTCGTCGCCGAGTCGCCGGTGCACGGGTTCAAGCGGGTGCTCAGCGACTTCCAGTACGACAGCGCCACAGGTGTCCTCACCGCCGACCTGACCGCCGACGACGGACCGACCCAGCAGGACGTGCCGTTCGCCAAGGTCGCGGCCCCGACCGGCTCGGACATGAGCGGCCTGGCCACCACCCTCACCACCGAGGCCGGCACCTTCCTCGGCAGCCCCTCCTACGCGGGCGCGGCAGGCGACCCGCTGTCGGTGGTGAAGGAGCAGGGCACGACGTCCCCGAGCCCGTCGCCCAGCGAGTCGGACACCACCTCGCCCGAGCCGACGTCCTCGACCGAGCCGACGTCCTCGCCCACCTCGTCGGCTTCGCCGAGCGAGTCGGAGACCGGCAACCCGTCGTCTCCGAAGCCCGGTGACTCGGCCTCCCAGAGCGCCAAGCCCACGGCGTCCGCCTCCCCGTCCGCCTCCACCGCTCCCGCCCCCTCCAAGGGCGACATTGCGGACGGCAGGCTGACCTGGGGTGTGAAGGAGTCCTTCCGCGGCTACGTCGTCGGCCCGGTGGCCAGGGGCCTGATCAGGGCGTCGGACGGCGCCTCGCAGGCGTCCGGCAACGGCACCTTCACCTTCGCCGACGCCACCGGCACCTACGACACCGAGGCCGGCACCCTCTCCGCCGCGTTCAAGGGCTCGGTGAACTTCAAGGGCCACCAGGGCGAGGGCGGCGGCTACGGGCTCGACCTCACCCTCGACAATGTCCGGGCCGCTCTCGACGGCGGGTCCGGCAAGCTGACCGCCGATGTCACCAGCCTCGGCGAGAAGTCGCCGAACGTGGTCCTGGCCGACCTGAAGGGCGCCTCCACCAAGCTCACCGCCAAGAACGACGTCATCACCGTGAACGACGTGACGGCGACGCTGACCGAGGCCGGTGCCAAGGCGTTCGGAGGCTTCTACGACAAGGGCGCCGCGCTCGACCCGGTGAATCTGTCCGTCGCCCTCACGGCGGGCGCCGAACTCCCCTCCGGCAACGGCACGTCGGGCGGCGGCTCCGGCACGGGCGGCGCCGGCACCTCCGGCGGCACGGGCGGCATCGGCGGTACCGGCTCGACGACCGGCGGCACCGGCTCCACCACCGGCGGCATCGGCGGCAGCATGGCCGCCACCGGCTCGAACGTCCCGGTCGGCGCCCTGGGCGCGGCCGCCGCGGCGACCGTGGCGGCGGGTGCGGGCGTGTTCTACGCCCTGCGCAGGCGGCGTGACACGCAGGCCTGATCCGCGTCGGCGGCGGTACCGTCCCGTTCGGACGGCACCGCCGCCGCGGTGCTTCAATGCCCGGGTGACTGATTACGACGTGCTCCGCGTCTTCTGCGGGCCGCGCGGCGGCTACGGCAACGAACTCGGTGTCGTCCGCGACGGCTCGCGCGTTCCCGACCGGGACGACCGCCAGGAACTGGCCGCCAAACTCGGCTTCAGCGAGACGGTGTTCGTCGACGACCCCGAGCGCGGCGTCATCGACATCTTCACCCCCACCCTGCGCCTGCCGTTCGCGGGCCACCCCTGCGTGGGGGTGGCCTGGCTCCTGGACGTGCCGGAACTGGTCACCCCCGCCGGGACCGTGGGCACCCGCCTGGACGGCGAGTTCACCTGGATCGAGGCACGCCCCGAGTGGGCCCCGCCGCGCACCCTGCGCCAGTACGCCACCGCCGCCGAGGTCGACGACCTGCCCGTACCGCCACCGGGCGAGTGGATCTACGCCTGGTCCTGGGAGGACGAGGCCGCCGGCCGCATCCGAGCCCGCGCCTTCCCGGGCCGCGACGACGGCATCGAGGAGGACGAGGCGACAGGCGCGGCCGCCCTGCTGCTCACGGCCCACCTGGGCCGAGCCCTCAACATCACCCAGGGCGCGGGCTCCCAACTCCTCACGGCCCCCCAACCGGGCGGCTGGGTGGAGGTCGGGGGCCGCGTGGTCCTGGAACGCTGAAACGCCGTCAGCCCCGGGCGTGTCGGGCCACCGTGCACGCGGCCGGGCCGTTGTCCGTATGGGCGGGGGAGTGTTCCGGGTGATCCGTGACGGGCTGGTCACGCCGACAGCGGGAACTCCTCGCCCAGCGCGTGGAAGACCGCCGTGTTCAGGGTGAACGCCCGCTTGCACTCGGTCACGATGCGCTGCTTCTCCAGGTCGTCGGCGTCGACGGTGTCCAGGAGTTCGCGGTAACCACGCTTGAAGGCGGCCGGGTTGGGGATCTCCTCGAAGACGTAGAAGCGGACGCCGTCACCCTTCTTCGTGAAGCCCCACGTCTTCTCCGCCTTGTCCCGGATGATCTGGCCGCCGGAGAGGTCGCCGAGGTAACGGGTGTAGTGGTGGGCGATGTAGCCGGCCGGCCACCGCTCGGCGCACTCGCGCACCCGTGCCGCGTACGCCTCGGTGGCGGGCAGCGCGTTCAGCCCCGAGCGCCAGGAGGCACCGCGCAGATGCGTCAGGTCCCGCTCCAGCGCGGCCAGCCGGAACAGCTCGGGCCGGACGAACGGGCCCGCCACCGGATCCGACGCCAGCCGTCCGGCCCCGTCCTCCAGTGCCTTGTACACGAACCAGAGCTGTTCGGTGTACCGCGCGTACGCATCCACGCCGAGCCGGCCGCCGAGCAGATCACTCATGAAGGTCGAGGTCTCCGCCTCCGTGTGCTGCTCGTGGGAGGCGGTGCGGATGAGTGTCGAGAAGGAATCCATGAGGCCATCCTCTAAGGTAAGGCTTGCCTAAGTCAATGGGTTTACCGACACCCTGTCGGGAAAACCTTACCCCGAATTCCGGCTAAACGGACATGGGGGAGATGCGGGCATGGGGGAGATAAGGAAAGGCCCGCCCCCGAAGGGAGCGGGCCACGTGGGCGCGGTGCGGCCGTACTACGGCAGCGTCAGGATCTCCGCCCCCGTCTCCGTCACCACCAGCGTGTGCTCGAACTGGGCGGTGCGCCTGCGGTCCTTGGTGACGACCGTCCAGCCGTCGTCCCAGACGTCGTACTCGTACGTGCCCAGCGTCAGCATCGGCTCGATCGTGAAGGTCATCCCGGGCTGGATGAGCGTCGTGGCGTGCGGGCTGTCGTAGTGCGGGACGATCAGCCCGGAGTGGAACGAGGTGTTGATGCCGTGACCGGTGAAGTCCCGGACCACGCCGTAGCCGAACCGCTTGGCGTACGACTCGATGACCCGGCCGATGATGTTGATCTGCCGTCCGGGGCGGACCGCCTTGATCGCGCGGTTGAGGGCCTCGCGGGTGCGCTCCACCAGCAGGCGGCTCTCCTCGTCCACGTCACCCACGAGGTACGTCGCGTTGTTGTCCCCGTGCACTCCGCCGATGTACGCCGTCACGTCCAGGTTGACGATGTCGCCGTCCCGCAGCACGGTCGAGTCCGGGATGCCGTGGCAGATGACCTCGTTGACCGAGGCGCACAACGACTTGGGGAAGCCGCGGTAGCCGAGCGTGGAGGGATAGGCTCCGTGGTCGCACATGAACTCGTGTGCCACCCGGTCCAGTTCGTCCGTGGTGACGCCGGGCGCGATGTGCCGGGCCGCCTCTTCCATCGCCTGCGCGGCGATCCGCCCGGCGATCCGCATCGCCTCGACGGTCTCCGGCGTCTGCACCTCCGGCCCGGCGTACGGCTTCGGCGCCGGCCTGCCGACGTACTCGGGGCGGCGGATGTTTCCGGGCACGGAACGGGGCGGGGACAGCTCCCCGGGGACGAGCAACGACTGGCCAGACATGTCGGCGAGTCTATCCGGGGGCGATGGGGGAACATGTCCGTGGCGAGAGGAGCTGGTCATGGCCCTGTTCAAGAAGCGGACCGCTGGAAAGCCGGGCGAGTGGTACTACTGCCTGGAGCACAAGAAGGTCGAGGAGGGGCCCGAGTGCCCCGCCAAGGACCGGTTCGGCCCGTACGCCTCCCGCGAGGAGGCCCAGCACGCGATGGACACCGCCCGCGAACGCAACCTCCAGTGGGAGAACGACCCCCGCTGGCACGACGCGCCGGCGGGCGGCACCGAGGAGGGCAGCGGGGGCTGATCAGGCCCGAGAACGCCTGATCACATCGATCACACCGCTCACAGCGATCACGCGGCCGCGCGCACGGCGGCGGCCGCGCGGTCCTCGCGCAGCCGCACCGCGTGCTCGTTCGTCCGGGCGTCGTACCGCATCAGCCCCGGCAGGCACAGCGCCAGCAGCCCCACCGCGCCCGCGCACAGCAGCCCGCCCGACCATACCGACGCCCGTACGCCCCACCACGCGGCGAAGGAGCCCGAGCGGACCTGCCCGAGCTGCGGGCCCGCCGAGTAGGACAGCAGCTCGATCCCGGCGAGCCGGCCGCGCAGCGCGTCCGGGATCGTCTGGTTCCACATGGCGCCCCGGAACACCCCGCTGACCATGTCGCAGCCACCGGCCACGGTCAGGAACAGCAGCACCAGCCACACATTGCCCACGGCGCCGGCGGCGGCCACCGCCAGACCCCACAGCAGCGCCGCCAGCACCACCATCCGCCCGTGCCGGTGCACTCCAGAGGTCCAGCCGCTGGTCAGGCTCACCAGCAGCGAGCCGAGCGGCACGGCGGCGTACATCAACCCCAGCGCCCACCGCGCGTCCAGCTCGTCCGCGAGGAAGGGCAGCACGGCCAGCGGCATCGCCAGGAACATCGCGGCCAGATCGACCACGTACGTTCCCAGGAGCTCCTTGCGGCCCCAGGCGTACCGGGCGCCCTCGGCGATGGCCCGCAGGGACGGCTTCGCGGCCTCGTGGGTGGCCGGCTGGGCGGCGATGCGCACCACCAGGACGACCGAGACCGCGAACGTCAGCACGTCCGCGGCGTACGCCCAGGACAGGCCCGCGTACGCGACCACCACGCCCGCCGCGGCCGGGCCCGCCACCCCGCCGACCGTCCAGCGCAGCGAGTTGAGCGCGGTCGCCGCCGTGAGGTGCTCGTGGGCCACGATCCGCGGCCACAGCGAGTCCAGCGCGGGCCGCTGGACGGAGGTCAGGGCGGCACAGAGGGCGGCGATCACGTACAGCGGCCAGACGGCCGGGTGCGGCAGCAGCGCTCCGGCCAGCAGCGCCGCGCTGAGCAGCCCCTGCCCGACCTCGGTCCACAGGATCAGCCGGCGCTTGTCCAGCGCGTCCGCGAGCGCCCCGCCGTACAGCCCGAACACGATCAGCGGGACCAGCTCCACGGCTCCGAGCGCGCCCACCGCCGCGGCCGAACCGGTCAGCTCCTTCAGCTGCACCGGCAGCGCGACGAAGGTCAGGAAACTGCCGAAGTTCGTGATCAGGCCCGACACCCACAGCCGCCGGAAGTCGCGCGAGGCCTTCCAGGGGGCGAGGTCGGGGAGCACGGCCCGCAGGCCGGAGCCACCGGAAGCGCCGGGGATTTCGGGGGCAGGGGCGGGGGAGTCGTCGGTCACGAGGGGCCATCGTCGGCAGGGGGAGTGCCGGCGGCAACCGGTTTTCCCGGGCGCCGCTACCAGCGCGGTGGTGGAGGCGCCGTCAGGAGGTCCGTCAGCCGCGACAGGCGGTCCCGGAAGCGGCCGCGGCCGCGCGGGGCCGGCAGCGCGTTCTCCCCGGCCGCCGCGCTCACCAGGTGCTGCACGGTGTCCAGGTCCAGCTCGGCCCCCGGCGGCACCGCCAGCGTCTCGTGCGCCATCGCCTCCAGCTCGCCCCCGCCGGAGCCCAGGGCCAGCACCGTCGCTCCGGCCCGCCGGGCCTCGTGCACGCGCTCCAGGAGCGGGGCGGGCTCCTCCGGGGCCACCACGAGCAGCGTCTCGCCGCGCCGGGCCGCCGCCAGCCGCCCCAGCCCCACGGCCAGGTGCTCCCGGTCGGCAGGGCGCGGGGCGTGCCGGACGAGCGTCGGGGCCAGCTCCGGGGTGCCCGACCAGGCGGCCTCGTCCACCAGATGCGCCGCCAGGTGCCAGGGCTCGTCCTCCGGTGTGCCCACGAGCAGCAGCCCGCCCCCGTGCGTCACCACGGACCCCCGCAGCACCCCCGCGAACCGCCGGGTGGCCCCCAGCCACTCCGTTCCGGCGAGCACCTCGCGCAGCAGCGTGACCCGTACGGCGTCCATACGCGCGCATCCTGCCGCAAACGGGCGCGACCGGCGCGGACTTCGGTCCGCCTTCGCCCTTCCGGGGGACCCGGCGGCAGCGGGGCCGCGGACGTAGAGTCGGCGCATGACCTCTAGCGACAGTGCACACAAGGCCCCCGCCAAGGACCCCTGGGACCTCCCCGACGTCTCCGGGCTGGTCGTGGGCGTGCTCGGGGGAACCGGTCCGCAGGGCAAGGGCCTGGCCTACCGGCTCGCCCGCGCCGGGCAGAAGGTGATCATCGGCTCGCGGGCCGCCGAGCGGGCCCGGGCGGCGGCCGAGGAGACCGGGTACGGCGTCGAGGGCGCCGACAACGCCGAGACCGCGCGCCGCAGCGACATCGTGATCGTCGCTGTGCCGTGGGAAGGCCACGGCAAGACCCTCCAGGCCCTGCGGGAGGAACTGGCCGGCAAGCTCGTCGTGGACTGCGTCAACCCGCTCGGCTTCGACAAGAAGGGCGCCTACGCCCTCAAGCCGGAGGAGGGCAGCGCCGCCGAACAGGCCGCGGCCCTGCTGCCGGACTCACGGGTGACGGCGGCCTTCCACCACCTGTCGGCGGTCCTCCTCCAGGACTCCGGGATCGAGCGGATCGACACCGACGTGATGGTCCTCGGCGAGGAACGCGCCGACGTGGAGACCGTCCAGGCGCTGGCCGGCCGCATCCCCGGCATGCGGGGCGTCTTCGCCGGGCGGCTGCGCAACGCCCACCAGGTGGAGTCGCTGGTCGCGAACCTGATCTCGGTCAACCGCCGCTACAAGGCGCACGCGGGACTCCGCATCACGGACGTATGAGCCGATGGGGGACACTGTTGCCGGACGCTTCCGCACGGAGGCCTCCGCCATGCTCGAAGCAGTGTCCCCCGACAGGAGCCGACCGCCATGCAGCCCTCGCCCCCGTCCGGCCCGGCCCGGCGACTCGCCCTCTACGCCTTGATCGTCTGCGTGCTCGCGGTGGCCGCGGCCGTGGTCTCCTTCGTCCAGGGCAGTTGGCTCGGGGTGGTGTGGATTCTGCTGGCCGGGCTGTCGTCCAACATGACCTGGTACTACGCCCGCCGCGGCCGGACGGGGCAGGACCGCTCCGTCACCGGCTGACCGTGCACAGCGCGCTGGGGCTGTCCCAGAAGCGGTACAGGTCCCAGCCGCAGGCCTGGTCCAGGTACCCGACGCCCAGGTGACGCAGGATCGCGTGGATCATGTCGAAGAAGGCGCTCCCGACCGACGGCAGGAACAGCAGCGCGAAGACCAGCAGCACGCCGAACGGCGCGATCGACTGCACCTGGCGCTTGACGCCGGGCGACAGCCAGGGCTCGATCACTCCGTAGCCGTCCAGGCCCGGGACCGGCAGGGAGTTCAGGATCGCCGCCGTCACCTGGAGCAGCGCGAGGAAGGCCAGCGCGAACCGGAACTCGCCGGGCACGCCGTTCAGCGCGTCGAGCCAGAACGGGGCCGTGCACACCACCGCGAACAGCGCGTTCGTCAGCGGTCCCGCCGCCGAGACCAGGCTGTGCCGCCAGCGGCCCCGGATCCGGCCGCGCTCGATGAACACGGCGCCGCCGGGCAGTCCGATCCCGCCCATGACCAGGAACAGGAGCGGAAGCAGGATGCTCAGTACGGCGTGTGTGTACTTCAGCGGATTCAGCGTCAGGTAGCCCTTGGCGCCGACCGTGACGTCACCGCTGTGCAGCGCGGTGCGCGCGTGCGCGTACTCGTGCAGGCACAGCGAGACGATCCAGGCCGCGGTCACGAACAGGAACACGGACAGGCCCGGGCGGGCCGGAATCGGGTGGAATCCGGTCCAGGCGCCCCAGCCCGCGACCGCGGTGACGGCCAGGATGCCGAGGAAGACGGGGCTGACTCGGCGGTCGCCGCGGCGGGTGGTGACGGACGTCATGGGGGACGGCTCCTGTGCTCGTACGGTTCGTCCGGCGAGCCCGACCGTACCGGGCACACGGGGAGAACGTCCCGCCCCGGGTCCCGGGTTCCGGGACCCACCGGGCGCCGCGCCGCGGAAATCCCGTGACCGGCCGTGACACCACCGGAGACAATGGACCCCGTGCGCTATCGCATCCTCGGCACCACCCAGGTGCTCCGCCCCGACGGCACCGCCGTCCCGGTCGGCGGGGCGCGGCTGCGTGCCCTGCTGACCGTGCTCGCCCTGCGTCCCGGCCGTACGGTCCCGGTGCGCGTCCTCGTCGACGAGGTGTGGGACGACGAACCACCCGCCGACGCCACGGGCGCGCTCCAGGCCCTGGTCGGGCGGCTTCGCCGGACGCTCGGCGCGGACGCGGTGGCCTCCGCGGAGGGCGGCTACCGGCTCGCCGCCGCGGCCGACGACGTCGACCTGCACCGCTTCGAGCGGCTGGCCGGGGAGGGCCTGCGCGCGCTGGGCGACGGCGACTCCGCGAAGGCGGCCGTCGTCCTCGACGACGCCCTCGCGCTGTGGCGCGGCCCCGCCCTCGCCGACCTGCCCGACCGCACCGCCGAGGCGGCCCGCTGGAACACCCGTCACCTGGACGTGCGCCGCGCCCGCCTCACCGCCGCCCTCGCCCTCGGGTACGCCGAGCAGAGCCTGCCCGAGCTGACCGCCCTGTGCGACACCCACCCCCTGGACGAACCCCTCCAGACCCTCCGCCTGCGCGCCCTGCGCGACGCGGGCCGCACCGCGGAGGCCCTGGCCGCCTACGAGGACGTACGCCGTCTGCTGGCCGACCGCCTCGGCTCCGACCCGGGCCCGGAACTGCGTGCG
Organism: Streptomyces sp. 6-11-2; assembly: GCF_006540305.1. Lineage (GTDB taxonomy): Bacteria > Actinomycetota > Actinomycetes > Streptomycetales > Streptomycetaceae > Streptomyces. Next base: position 5,100,007 of record NZ_BJOR01000001.1, read on the forward strand.
CTGCACGCGGAACTGCTGGGGCCGCACGGGCGGCGCCCCGCCGGCGGGCCGCGCCAGGAGCCCGGCCCGGCCGCTGGCGCCGGGACCCGGACCGCCGCGCCCGGTTCCGGCACGAGGCCGGGGCCGCGCGCCGCCGAGAGCACCGCGGCCCCCGCGGCGGCAGCCCTCGCCGGTGTCCCGGCCGGCGCCGGGGGCGAGCGGGCGTACCCCACCGCGGCGCCCGTGACGGTCACCTTCCGGCCCCCGAGCAACCTCCGCGCCCGGCTCACCTCCTTCGTGGGCCGCGAGGCCGACATCGAGACGATCCGGGCCGACCTCGGGGCCGCGCGTCTCGTGACGCTGCTCGGGCCGGGCGGGGCCGGCAAGACCCGGCTGTCGCAGGAGGCCGCCGAGGCCCTGCGGCCGGTGCCGCGGGACGGGGTGTGGCTGGCCGAACTCGCCCCCGTCGACGACGCCGAGGCCGTGCCCGAGGCCGTGCTCACGGCCGTCGGCGCCCGCGAGACCGTGCTGTACGGCGCCGGGGCCGAGGAGATGCGGGCGGTGGTCGCCGAGCGGCACGACGACCCCGTCGACCGGCTGGTGGAGCACTGCGCCCGGCGCCGCATGCTGCTCCTGCTCGACAACTGCGAGCACGTCGTCGACGCGGCGGCCCGCCTCGTCGAGGAACTGCTCGCCCGCTGCCCCCACCTCACCGTCCTCGCCACCAGCCGGGAACCCCTGGGCATACCCGGTGAGGTGCTGCGGCCGGTCGAGCCGCTGCCCGAGCCGGTCGCGCTGCGGCTGCTCGCCGACCGCGGGGCCACCGTACGGCCCGGGTTCCGCCCCGACGCCGACCAGGACACCGCGGACGCCTGCGCAGAGATCTGCCTGCGCCTGGACGGGCTGCCGCTCGCCATCGAACTCGCCGCCGCCCGGCTGAGGATGCTGGGCCCACGGCAGATCGCCGACCGGCTCGACGACCGCTTCCGCCTGCTCACCTCCGGCAGCCGTACCGTCCTGCCCCGCCAGCAGACCCTGCGGGCCGTCGTCGACTGGTCCTGGGACTTGCTCGACGCCGAGGAACGGAACGTCCTGAGCCGGCTGTCCGTCTTCGCCGGCGGCTGCGACCTCGCCGCCGCCGAGGCCGTGTGCGGCCCCGCCGCCTTCGACGCCCTCGCCTCCCTCGTCGACAAGTCCCTCGTGGTGGCCACCCCGGCGGCCGACGGCGGGATGCGCTACCGGCTGCTGGAGACCGTCGCCGAGTACGCCGGGGAACGGCTCGACGAGGCCGGCGGCCGCACCGAGACCGGGCGCGCCCACCTGACGTACTACCGCGAACTGGCCCGCACCACCGACCCGTTGCTGCGCGGCTCCGGACAACAGGCGGCCATCGCCAGGTTCGAGCTGGAGTACGAGAACCTGCGCTCCGCCCTGCGCCACGCCGTCGCCGTACGCGACGAGCAGGAGGCCCTGTGCCTGCTCCTCTCGCTCGCCGGCTACTGGCAGATGCGCGACATGCGCATCGAGGCCCGCAACTGGTGCGGCGAGATCATGACGCTCGGTCCCGACCCCTTCACCGAGCCGGTCCGGCGCGCCGCACCCCTCTGGCAGCGGTGCACGGACGCCCCGCCCCCGATGACGGGCGAGGTCCTCGCCGAGGCGCGCCGGGGCCTGCACCTCGTCCATCTCTCCTGCATGGACACCGAGTTGGAGGCCTGGGAGTCGCCCGAGGCGAAACGGAAACTGCGGCTCATCGCCGAGGTCTACCAGCCCGGCCAGCCGCAGATCTGCCGCAGCCCCGGCATGCTCTGGATGTTCGCGGTGATGCTGACCGGCGACGTGGAACGCCTGCGCGAGATCACCGACGCCGCCGTACGCACCTGCCGCGAGACCCCGGGGTTCGAGTGGGAGCTGGCCCACGCCCTCCAGTGGCGCGCCAACCTACTGGCCAACCGCACCGACTGGGCCGGGGACGCGGGCCGGGACGCCGACGAGTCGCTGGAGATCTTCCGCCGCCTCGGGGACTCCTGGGGCACCGCCGAGGCGCTCTCCGCGCGCGCGGAGGCCCTCGAGCGCACCGGCGCCTACCTGCCGGCCGCCGCCGACTACCGGGCGGCCATCGAGCACGCCGAACGCCTCGGCGCCCCCGCCCAGGTCGCCGTCCTCAACGCCCGCCTGGGCAGCGTGCTGATGGAGGCGGGCGACGCCGAACAGGGCGAACGGCTGCTGCGCGAGGTCATCGAGCAGAGCCGCAACGGCCACAACGACGCCATGCCCGCCGCCCGGCTCTACCTCGCGGGCTGGCTCGGCATGGCCGGCCGAATCCCCGAGGCGCGTGAGCAACTGCTCTTGCTGCGCGAGGAGTTCGGCATCGCGCACTTTGTCGTCTTCGACGCCTTCATCCTCGGCGCGGAGGCCTGGCTGGACGCGGCCGACGGCGACTACGAGAACGCCCTCGACAAGTCCCGCCGGGCGCTGGAGCAGGCCCAGAACCCGCTGTCCCAGGCCATCGCGCCCCATATGCGCTCGGCGTACCTGACCATCGGTGCCACGGCCCTGGCCGGCGTGGACGGCGGACGCAGGGCCCGGGACGCCGCCCGCTGCGTCGGCGCCGCCGACGCCCTGCTGCCGCCCCGCCACGTCCCCTCGTCCCTGGAACGCCATGTCTACGACGCGGTCGTCGCGCGCACGCGGGCGCTGCTCGGCGAGGAGGCGTACCAGGCCGCGTACGCGGAGGGCGGCGGCCTGTCCTCGCAGGAGGCCGCCGCCCTGATCTGAGCCGCACCGGCGCGAGGCCGTGCGGTCAGCTCTTGGTGCGGAACTTGTGGATCGCCACCGGCGCCATCACCGCCGTGATCCCCGCCGACCAGGCCAGCGTCAACCACAGGCTGTGCGCCACCGGGCCGCCCACCATCAGCCCGCGGGCGCTGTCCGCGAGGGCGGACAGCGGGTTGTACTCGGTGAAGTTCCGCAGCCAGCCCGGCATCGTCCCGGGCGGGGCGAAGATGGACGAGCCGAACTGCAGCGGCATCAGCACCAGGAAGCCCATCGCCTGCACGGACTGGGCGTTCTTCATCACCACGCCGAGCGTGAGGAACACCCACATCAGCGCCGAGCCGAACACCGCCGACAGCCCCACGGCGGCGAACAGGCCGGGCCAGTTCTCGATCTCGAAGCCCACGAGGACGCCGACGACCAGCAGGACGGCCGTCGCGATCATCATCCGCAGCAGCTCCACCGAGATCTTGGCGAACAGCACCGAGCCGCGCCCGATCGGCAGGGACCGGAAGCGGTCCATGACACCGGAGTTGAAGTCCTGGTTGAAGCCGGTGCCCACGCTCTGGGCCAGGTTCATCCCCATCATGGCCATCAGGCCGGGCACGATGTACTGCACGTACTGCTGCTGCCCGCCGCCCAGCGACTGCCCGATCGAGCCGCCGAAGACGTACACGAACAGCAGAGTGAAGATCACCGGGAACAGGATCGCGTCGAACATCGACTCCGGGTCCTGCCGGATCCACAGCAGGTTGCGGCGGACCAGCGCGCCGGTGTGCCGCAGATGGCTGCGCAGCGGGATCCGGGCGTCGGCCTTGAGGCCGGGGGAGCCCAGCGGGGTCGTGGTGACGGCGCTCATACGGCGACCTCTTCGCGGGTGTCGGCGGGCACGGTGTCCTGCGGGGCACTGGCGCGGTGGCCGGTGAGGGACAGGAACACCTCGTCCAGGCTGGGCAGTTCGGTGGTGATGGAGGTGATCGTGATACCGCGCGCGGTGACCGCGCCGACCACGGCGGTCAGCTGCTCGTCGCTGAGGACCGGCACGAGCAGGGAGCCGGTCGCGGTGTCGACGGTCGTCGCGGCGAGCCCGGTGATGCCCAGCTCATCGAGCATCCCGGCCAGCGGGCGCACTTCGAGCGGGTCGGCCGGCTTCACGCGCAGGGTGCGCCCGCCGACCTTCGCCTTCAGCTCCTCGATGCCGCCGCCCGCGACGACCTTGCCGCGGTCGACGACGGTCAGCTCGGAGGCGAGCTGTTCGGCCTCCTCCATGTACTGGGTGGTCAGCAGCACGGTGACCCCGTCGCCGACCATCGCCTTGACCTCGGTCCACACCTCGTTGCGGGTGCGGGGGTCGAGGCCCGTGGTCGGCTCGTCCAGGAACAGGACGGCGGGCCGCCCGATCATCGAGGCGGCGAGGTCGAGCCGCCGCCGCATGCCGCCGGAGTAGGTGCGGGCCGGCCGCCGCGCGGCCTCGGTGAGCGAGAACCGCTCCAGCAGCTCGTCGGCGCGGGCGCGGGCCTCCTTGCGCGGCAGGTCGAGGAGCCGGCCGATCAGGTAGAGGTTCTCCCAGCCGGGGAGCTTCTCGTCCACGGAGGCGTACTGTCCGGTCAGTCCGATGACCCGGCGCAGCTGCCGGGGCTGGCGGACGACGTCGTAGCCGGCCACGGTGGCCTGTCCTGCGTCCGGGGCGAGCAGGGTGGACAGGATGCGTACGAGGGTGGTCTTGCCGGCTCCGTTCGGCCCGAGCACGCCCATCACGGTGCCCTCGCGCACGTTCAGGTCCACGCCGTCCAGCGCCTTGGTCTCGCCGTAGTGCTTGACCAGCCCCCGCACGGTCACGGCGTTCGGCACGCCGCCGGGGTTGTCGTCGATTCGCGTCATGCCCCGAACGGTGCCAGCCCCCACCGACAAACCACCGACAGCCCACCGACAGACGGCTGACCGGCACCTGTCGGGCACGGTAAGTCCCTCCAGCCGCAACCCCGGGCCACCGTCCGGGAAACCGGCAGCCCCCGCCGACGGGGGAAGATCGGCGGGGGCTGCCCTGGTACCGCGATGGCTCAACCGGAGGTCAGTGCACCGAGTGCTCCTCCAGGGGGAACGTCCCGCCCACCACATCCTCCGCGAAGGCCTTGGCCGCGTTGCCCATGACCTCGCGCAGGTCGGCGTACTTCTTGACGAACTTCGGCACGCGCCCGCCGGTCAGCCCGAGCATGTCGGTCCACACCAGCACCTGCGCGTCCGTCTCGGGACCGGCGCCGATGCCGACCGTCGGGATGTGCAGCACCCGGGTCACCTCGGCGGCCAGTTCGGCCGGCACCAGCTCCAGGACCACCGCGAACGCGCCCGCGTCCTGAACGGCCTTCGCGTCCCGCAGCAGTTGCTGCGCCGCCTCCTCGCCGCGGCCCTGGACGCGGTAACCCATGGCGTTGACGGACTGCGGGGTCAGGCCGATGTGGGCCATGACCGGGATGCCGGACTCCACCAGGAGCCGGATCTGTTCGTGGGAACGCTCGCCGCCCTCCAGCTTCACCGCGCCGACGCCCGCCTCCTTCACCAGCCGGGTCGCCGAGCGCAGCGCCTGCACCGGGCCCTCCTGGTAGGAGCCGAAGGGGAGGTCGCCGACGATCAGGGCGCGGCGGGTGCCGCGGACGACCGCTGCCGACAGCATGGTCATCTCGTCGAGCGTGACGGGCACGGTCGTCTCGTAGCCGAGATGGCAGTTGCCCGCGGAGTCGCCGACCAGCATCACCGGGATGCCGGCCTCGTCGAAGACGGACGCGGTCATCGCGTCGTAGGCGGTGAGCATGGGCCACTTCTCGCCGCGTTCCTTGGCGAGGGAGATGTCGCGAACAGTGATGCGGCGGGTGCCCTTACCTCCGTACAGCGCCTTGCTGCCGTCGGAGGGCTTGTTGTGGGCAGCCGAAAGCTGCGTCATGACAACGGCTCCTTCAGTCATCTCGGGGCGCCCTTACGGCGTCCCCGGATCCCTCTCATGGTGGCACCTCGTGCCGGACGCGGCCAGAGGAGCCCCGTGTGCGCAACGTCTCGGCACAGAGGGCGTAAGATCTGGGTAAAGGATTCCGATACGAGACGGTCTCGTATCGGAAGTGCCCTACGCTCGGCGCCATGACTAATCCTGCCGACCGTGCCGCCCACGGCCCCCGGGTTCCGGAAGCGGTGCACCGCCGCCGTTGGGCGATTCTCGGCGTGTTGATGCTGAGCCTGCTGATAGTGGTGCTCGACAACTCGATCCTGAACGTCGCGATCAAGACCATCTCGACCCCCGCCCCGACCGGCCTGGGCGCCACACAGAGCGAGCTGGAGTGGGCGATCAACGCCTACACCCTCGTCTTCGCGGGCCTGTTGTTCACCTCGGGCCTGGTCGGCGACCGCATCGGACGCAAGAAGGTCCTGATCGGCGGCCTCGTCGTGTTCGGCGCCGGTTCCGCGCTGGCCGCCGAGTCCGGCTCGCCGGGCCAACTCATCGCCTTCCGCGCCGTGATGGCTCTCGGCGCCGCCTTCGTCATGCCGGCCACCCTGGCCGTCCTGATGAACGTGTTCGAGCGCGAGGAGCAGCCCAAGGCCATCGGCATCTGGGCGGGCGGCGTCGGCCTGGCCATCGCGATCGGTCCGATCACCGGCGGTCTGCTCCTGGACCACTTCTGGTGGGGCTCGGTCTTCCTGGTCAACGTTCCCATCGTCATCCTCGCGGTCGCGCTGATGCTGTGGCTGGTGCCCGACTCCCGCGACCCGCGGCCCGGCCGACTCGACCCGATCGGCGTGGTGCTGTCCGTCGTCGGTCTGGTCCTGCTCGTCTACGGCATCATCCGGGGCGGCGAGCTCGCCGACTTCACCAACGCGACCGTGCTGTCGACGATCGTGGCGGGCCTGCTCGTCCTCGCGGCCTTCGTGGTCCACGAAAAGCGCAGCGACCACCCGTCCCTGGACGTCACGTACTTCAAGAACAAGGTCTTCTCGGCCGCCATGACCGCCATCGCTCTGGTCTTCTTCGCGCTGATGGGCGTGACGTTCTTCGGCGTCTTCTACACCCAGAGCGTGCGCGGCTACTCGCCGCTGGAGTCCGGTGTGCTGATGCTGCCGCTCGCCGTCGCGCAGCTGATCTTCGCGCCGCGGGCCCGGCTGGTCGTCGACCGCTTCGGCAACAAGGCCACCACCACGGGCGGACTGATCCTGCTCGCCGCCATGCTGGCCGCCTTCGCCGGCTTCGAGGCCGACACGCCGATCTGGCTGCTGGAGGTCGTCTTCTTCCTCATGGGCACCGGCATGGCGCACATCATGACGCCGACCAGCGTCGTCATCATGCAGGCGCTGCCCCGCGAGAAGGCCGGCTCGGCCTCCGCGCTCAGCAACACCTTCCGCCAGGTCGGCGGCGCCCTCGGCATCGCCGTCCTCGGCTCGGTGCTCTCGACGGCGTACCGCAACGACATCGAGGGCAAGCTCGGCCTGCTGCCGGCCGGACTGCGGGACAAGGCCGGCGAGTCCATCGAGGCCACCCTCGGTGTCGCGGCCAAGCTCGGTCCGCAGGGCAAGGCCCTGATCGGCCCGGCCAACGACGCCTTCCTGCACGCCATGCACGTCACCGCGCTGTGCGGCACCGTGGTCGCGCTCGTCGGCGCGGTCGTGGTGGCCGTGTTCCTGCCGGGCAAGGAGGCTCTGCCGCAGAAGGGCGAGGAGGAAGAGGAACTGGTGGCGGCGGTGGAGTAGCCGCGGCACGGGGGCCACGCGGCGACGGGGGACTGCCGGCCGGAGGAGGCCGTCGGTGGGGTGAACCCACCGGCGACCGCCCGATAGGACAATCTCCCTGTACGACGAAAGGACGGCCCACGTGAGCCTTGCCGACAGCCACGCCGCTGCCGACGCCCCCGTGCGGGGGCGCCCCCGCAGCGAAGCGGTGGAACGCGCCATCGTGGAGGGCGTGATGAAGCTGCTGGAGGACGGCGTGCCGCTGGCCGAACTCTCCATAGAACGCATCGCCCGCACCGCGGGCGTCGGCAAGGCCACCATCTACCGGCGCTGGAGCGGCAAGGAGGAGCTGTTCGTCGACGTCGTACGCGCCGCCGAGCCCCCCGACCCCGATCTGCCGGGCACCTCCATGCGCGACGACCTCGTGGCCATCCTCGAACAGCTGCGCCGCCGCGGCCTGGTGAGCCGCAGCTCGCTCATCCTGCACAACGTCTACGCCCAGATGAAGAGCAGCCCGAAGATCTGGTGCGCCTACCACGCGACCGTGGTCGAGCCGCGGCGCAGACTCCAGGTGGAGGTCCTGCGCCGCGGGCAGCGCGACGGCGAACTGCGCCGGGACATCGACGTCGACCTGCTCGGCGACCTCTTCGTCGGCCCCATGCTGGTGCGCACCGTGATGCGCCCCGACGCCGGCCTGCCCGAGGGTCTGTCGGAGCAGATAGTGGACGCGGTGCTCGAAGGGCTACGGCCTGTCAGTTCTCCGCGCTGATGTGCGCGTTTCGTCACAGACAGGGCTGTGGGCGGCGCAACCGGAACTCCGCGCGCCGACTTCTTCGTCATCCTGCCCGTACGGCCGTCGAGGACGGCGGGAACGGTGCCGATCATCCCCTAGGGTCGTAGAACACGGGGGTGAACGGTGTGCACGGCAGGCAGTGAGGCGACGGTATGGCGCGACAGGCGTACGTGACGGAGACGGCGGGCGGCTCGGGGCCCGAGCGCCCAGGAGACCGGCTCCGGCGCCTGGCGCACGGCTTCTCCGACGGCCGGCGCGGCGACGCGCGGTTGTGGCGCCGGGGCCTCCTCATCGCCGCGCTCGCGGTCGTCCTCGCCCTGGTGATGCTGACGCACGCGCAGATCCCCAACCGGATCGGCAACCTCGGCAGTCTCACCGAGACCTTCCTGCCGTGGGCGGGCCTGTTCGTACCGGTGCTGCTGGTACTGGCCCTGGTGCGCAGGTCGCCGATCGCGCTGATCGCCGTGCTGCTGCCCGGGATCGTCTGGCTCAACCAGTTCGGCGGCCTGCTCACCGACAAGACGGGCACCGGTGGCGAACTGACGGTCGCCACGCACAACGTCAACGCCGACAACCCCGACCCGTCCGGCACCGCCCGCGATCTGGCCGCCTCCGGTGCCCAGGTGCTCGCCCTGGAGGAGCTGAAGACGTCCGCGCTCCCGGTCTACGAGCGGACGCTCGCGCCGGCGTACCGGTACCACACGGTGCAGGGCACGGTCGGGCTGTGGAGCAAGTACCCGATCAGCGGCGTCCGCTCCGTCGACATCAAGCTGGGCTGGACACGCGCCCTGCGCGCCACCGTGGGGACGCCCGAGGGGCCCGTCGCTGTGTACGTGGCCCACATGCCCTCGGTGCGGGTGAAGCTGAACGCCGGCTTCACCGCCGCGCAGCGCGACGAGAGCGCGGACGCGCTGGGCGAGGCGATCGCCGGTGAGCAACTGCCCCGGGTGGTCCTGCTCGGCGATCTGAACGGCACCATGAACGACCGCTCGCTCAACGCCGTCACCTCCCAGATGCGCTCCACCCAGGGCGCCGCGGGCAGCGGCTTCGGGTTCAGCTGGCCGGCGTCGTTCCCGATGGCGCGGATCGACCAGATCATGGTCAGGGGAGTGGAGCCGGTGAGCTCCTGGACCCTGCCGCGTACGGGCAGCGACCATCTGCCGGTGGCCGCGCGTGTGAACGTCACCACATCGGCAACCGGGTCTTAACCTGTTGGAATACTGGGCCTGAGACGCTTTGTTCCGTCTCCGAACATAAGCGGATCTCCGCGGTACGGGAACTCCTGCCCCGCCCGCTTCGAAGCTCTGAAAGGCCCTCCATGCCCCTGGCTGTGCTCGCCCTCGCCGTGGGCGCCTTCGGCATCGGTACCACCGAGTTCGTCATCATGGGGCTGCTCCCCGACGTCGCCGACGACCTGCACGTCTCGATCCCCGCCGCCGGGCACCTGGTCTCGGCGTACGCGCTGGGTGTCGTCATCGGCGCTCCGCTGCTGGCCGCCGTCACCTCGCGGCTGCCCCGCCGGCACGTCCTGATCGGCCTCATGGCCCTGTTCGTCGTCGGCAACGCGCTGTCCGCCCTCGCCCCCGGCTACGACTGGCTGCTGGCCGCCCGCTTCCTCAGCGGACTGCCGCACGGCGCCTTCTTCGGTGTGGGCGCCGTCGTCGCGGCGACCATGGTGCCGCCGGAGCGCAGGGCCCGCTCGGTGTCCCTGATGATGCTCGGCCTGACCCTGGCGAACGTCGTCGGTGTCCCGGCCGCCACGCTCATGGGCCAGCGCCTCGGCTGGCGGGTGACCTTCCTCGCGGTCAGCGTGATCGGGGTCGCCGCGATAGCGTCCCTCGTCCTGCTGGTCCCGCGCGACCGCGGCCACGCCCCCGCGGCCGGACTGCGCCGCGAACTGGCCGCCCTGCGCTCCCTCCCGGTCTGGCTGGCCCTGCTGACGACCGTGGCGGGCTTCGGCGCGCTGTTCTCGGCGTACAGCTACATCACGCCGATGCTCACCGGCTCCGCCGGGTACGCCGAGGCCGGAGTGACGCTGCTGCTGGCCCTGTTCGGGGTGGGCGCGACCGTCGGCAACCTGCTGGGCGGGCGCCTGGCCGACCACTCGACGCGGGGCACGCTGTTCGGCGGTCTCACCGCGCTGGCGGTCGTGCTGGCGCTGTTCCCGCTGCTGATGCGGACCGAGTGGAGCGCGGCCCTCGCGGTGGCCCTGCTGGGCACGGCGGCGTTCGTCACCGGTTCGCCGCTCCAGCTCATGGTCATGGAGAAGGCGTCCACGGCCCCGTCCCTGGCCTCCGCGGCCAACCAGGCCGCGTTCAACCTGGCGAACGCGGGCGGCGCCTGGATCGGCGGGCTGGCGCTCGCCGCGGGCCTCGGCGTGACCTCGCCGGCGCTCGCGGGGGCCGTCCTCGCGGTGCTGGGCCTCACGGTGGCCGGCCTGGCGTACCGGGTGGACCTGCGGCGGGCGGGTGCCGCGACCGCCGGTGCCGTGCGGGCGGGGCGGGAGCGCGTGGTCGCCTCGCACATGCCGTCCACAGCCCGTACGGGGGTCCCTTCCCGTGCGACGAGCACGGGGGAACTCCGGGACGAAGCCGTCCGGGCCGAGGGCGGTGCGGGTGGTCCGGGGGCCTAGCCCCGGGGGACCCGCACGCCCCCGTACCCCCCTGTACAGGACCCGGCGTCTACGCCGACTCCCGCCAGCCGTTCGTGATCGGCAGGCGCCGGTCCTTCCCGAAGCCCTTCGCGGAGATCTTCGTGCCCGGCGGGTACTGGCGCCGCTTGTACTCGGCCGTGTCGACCATGCGGAGCGTCTTCGTGACCAGCTCGCGGTCGTATCCGGCCGCGACGATCAGGTCGGCGCCCTTGTCCTGGTCGACGTAGAGCTCCAGGATCGCGTCCAGCACCGGGTAGTCCGGGAGCGAGTCGGTGTCGACCTGGCCGGGGCGCAGCTCCGCGCTCGGCGGCTTGGCGAGGGAGTTCTCCGGGATCGGCGGGACCTCGCCCCGCTCGGCCGCGGCCCGGTTGCGCCACTCGGCCAGCCGGAAGACCGACGTCTTGTACACGTCCTTGATCGGGCCGTACGCGCCCACCGAGTCGCCGTACAGCGTCGAGTAGCCCACCGCCAGCTCCGACTTGTTGCCGGGCGCGAGGACGATGTGGCCCTCCTGGTTGGAGACCGCCATCAGCAGCGTGCCGCGCAGCCGGGACTGGAGGTTCTCCTCGGCCAGGCCCGTCAGGCCCAGGGAGCCCATGTACGCGTCGAACATCGGGGCGATCGGGACGGTGCGGAAGTTGAGGCCGGTGCGCCGTGCCAGCTCCGCGGCGTCGTCCTTGGAGTGCTCCGAGGAGTACTTGGACGGCATGGAGACGCCGTACACGTTCTCCGCGCCCACCGCGTCGCAGGCGATCGCCGCGACCAGCGCGGAGTCGATGCCGCCGGACAGGCCGATCAGCACGGAGCGGAAGCCGTTCTTCCGCACGTACGCGCGCAGGCCCACGACCAGTGCCGTGTAGACCTCCTCGTCGTCGTCCATGCGCGCGGCGTACCCGCCGGCCGGCTCCGGCTCGTAGGCCGGCAGCGGCTCCTCGGACAGCACCGTCCGGTCGATGCGCAGACCGTCGTCGACCACGCCCGTGGGCGCCTTCACCGAGGCCGCCGGCAGATCCAGGTCCAGCACCATGAGGTCCTCGGCGAACTGCGGCGCCCGCGCGACCACCTCGCCGTCCGGGGCGACCACGATCGAGTCGCCGTCGAAGACCAGCTCGTCCTGCCCGCCGGTCATGGCGAGGTAGGCGAGGGTGCAGCCGGCCTCCTGGGCCCGCTTGCGGACCAGGTCGAGGCGGGCGTCGTCCTTCAGACGCTCGTACGGCGAGGCGTTGATCGAGACCAGCAGCCCGGCGCCCGCGCTGCGCGCGGCCGGCACCCTTCCGCCGTCCTGCCACAGGTCCTCGCAGATGGCGAGCGCGACGTCGACGCCGTGCACCCGCAGGACCGGCATGGTGTCGCCGGGGACGAAGTAGCGGAACTCGTCGAAGACGCCGTAGTTCGGCAGGTGGTGCTTGGCGAAGCTCAGCACCACCTCGCCGCGGTGCAGCACCGCCGCCGCGTTCTGCGGAGCGCCGGCCGGCATGCCGTACTTCGGCTGGGCGGTCTCACCGCGGTCGAGGTAGCCGACGAGCACCGGCAGCTCCCCGAGGCCCTCCGCGGCGAGCCGGGCGGCGAGGGCGCGCAGCGCGGCGCGCGACGCCTTCACGAAGGACGACCTGAGGGCCAGGTCCTCGACGGGGTACCCGGTCAACGCCATCTCCGGGAACACCGCGAGATGCGCTCCGCGCTCGGCGGACTCCCGGGCCCGGCGGACGATCGCCTCGGAGTTCCCGGCGAGGTCTCCGACGCGCGAGTCGATCTGGTTCAGGGCGAGACGTAGTTGAGGCACGCGCCCAGTGTAATCGTCAAAGCGACGCGATGGCCGGGCGCGGAGGTGTGGGCCACCCCACGCCGCCCGTGCCCACGCGGGGCCGGGGATCGCCGCGGCGGACCGTGCGCCGAAGACCGAGCGGCGTGGCGGCCTGGCAACGGGCCGCCACGCCGCTCCCGCGTTCCCGCCGGCACCCCCGGCCTTGCCACGACGCGGGCGGACCACCCGCGCGGGCCCGCCGTGAGCCCGTCAGGCGTGTCCGGCGTGCGCACCGCTCACGTGAACGCCACCCACTGTGCCCAGGCGCCCGCAGGAACCGGTCAAGCTGTGACGTATTACCGCCAATGTCTAGCCGGCCGCGACGGGCGGCCGTGCGGCGCCTTGAGCCGTCCGCCTTCCTGCGGTCCGTCCGCCGGCCGGCCGTGGGCCCTGGCCGGCAGGGGTTCGCTCGTGGGTGTGACCGTGCCGCCCCGTGCGCTCGCGCCGGTTGTCCGGGTGCCCGTTCTCGCCGCCCTGCGGCGGTCGTGGACGCTGCCGTCCGGCCTGCCGGGCGCCGCGCTCGCCGCCGACCACCCGCGCCGGGGCGCGCCCCGGCGGGAGCGGGCGCTCGCCGTGGTCCTGGGCGGCGCGTTCCGGTCGAGCGCACCCGCCGGCCACCTGCTCGTGCTCGACCGCCCCGGGGACGTCGCCGCCGTGCCGCACGCGTGCGTGCGCCCGCTCCTCCCGGAGGAGAGGCGGGCGCACGGCCGCTGACCTGGTGTCAGCGGCGGTAGGACTCCACGTAACCGTTCGCGGGGGAGCCGACGCCGGTGACGGTGTCGTAGCCCTTGACCGCCTTGAGCGAGCTGTCCTTGCCGAGGCTGCGGACGGAGACGCTCAGGCCGTCCGCGGCGTCGACGCCGTTGACGTAGTCGACCCGCGCGACCGCGAGGTCCTTGCCGGTCGGCTGGTCCACCACGTCGTGGTACACCTTCGAGCCGTACTTGGCGTAGATCGCCGGGTTGGCGAAGCCGATCGCCTTGCCGCCGCGGGCCTCCTGGGCGAGCGCCTGGACGGCCGCGATGACCGGCGCGGCCAGCGAGGTGCCGCCGATGCGGTACTCGCTGTACTGCTCCTTGCCGTTCGGGAAGGTCTGCGTCTGGCCCACCAGGAAGCCGGTGTTCGGGTCGGCGATCGCCGCGATGTCCGGGACGACGCGGTTGCCGGCCTTGTTGTTGGCCGTGGCCAGTGCCTTCGGCACCACGTTCTTCTGGTACGACGGCTGCGCCACGGTCCGGCTGGTGCCGCCGCCCGCGCCCGAGGTGAACGCGCCGGGGAAGCCCGCCCAGCTCTTGCCGTCCTTGGACAGCGAGGCCTTCTGGGTGCCCCAGCCGGTCTCCCACAGGTACTTGTGGCCCTTGCCTACGGCCAGCGAGGTACCGCCGACGGCGGTCACCCACGCCGAGTTGGCCGGGGTGTCGACCTGCTTCGTACCGGTGTTGGCGACCTCGTCGCCGTCGTCGCCGGAGGAGAAGTAGAAGCCGATGCCCTCGACCGCGCCGAACTGGAAGACCTGGTCGTAGGCCGCCGCGACGTCCGGCGTCTCGTTGGCCTCGATGTCGCCCCAGGAGTTGGAGACGATGTCGGCCAGGTGGTTGTCGACGATCTTGCTCAGCGAGTCGAGCAGATCGTCGTCGTAGCAGGACGCGGCGCCCACGTAGACGACGTTCGCGTCCGGCGCGACCGCGTGCACGGCCTCGACGTCGAGGGTCTCCTCGCCGTACCAGCCGGCCGCCCCGCACTCCTCGGTGTCCGTGTAGCCGGCCGGAAGCACCTGGCGCAACTGGCCGGTCTTCCAGGGCTTGTCGCCGTTCTTCTTCGCGTAGCCGGCCGCGTCGAAGGCGATGGTCGGCGAGGCGTACGCGTCGGTGATGGCGATGCGGACGCCCTTGCCGGTGTACTTGCCGGCGCCGTAGGCGGACCGCAGCTCCTTGCCGGTGTAGCCCTTGACGGCGTACGGGACCTTCTGGCCGTACGCGGAGGGCAGCGTGCTCGCCACGTTCGAGCCGTAGTACGTGGAGAACGGCCCGGCGTTCTTGAACACGTCGTCCGGCGGCGGCAGCTGGTCCTTGTGCTTCGCCTTGTGCGGCGCGTTGTCCAGGCCGGTGACGGTCAGGACGGCGCCGTTCAGGGAGGCCGGCACCGAGGCCGTCCGCGCCGGGGCGCGGTAGGTCTTCGACCCCTTGGCGAAGTTGTGCAGCTGGGTGCCGAACGCCTTCTCGGCGGCGGCGACGTCACCGGAGACGGCGACGTAGTGCGCCGTCATGGAGGTGACCTTCAGCCCCGACGACGCCAGCCACGACTTCACGGCGGCCACCTGGGCCTTCGTCGCGCCGAAGCGCGCCTGTGCCTCCTGGGCGCTCAGGTACTTGCCGTACGAGGCCGAGGACGGGTCGGACACCACCGCGGCGTACTGGGCGAGGCCGGCGGCGTCCCGTCCGGCCAGGTAGACCCGGGCGTGGACCTGGGCGCTGTCCGAGGTGGCGCCCTTGTCCGCCGTGGCCGTCGCCCAGACGGGCCTGGTGCCCGCGAGCGCGCTGCGGCCCGGGTTGTCCGCGGCGTGCGCGGGTATGCCGAGCGCCAGTGCGCCGGCGAGCAGCGGCAGAGTCGCCGCCATGCTCAGTCCGGCGCGCGCTGTGGCACGGTTGGATCTCATAGAACCCCCTGCGATGCGTTCGCATGTGACGCAATGAGTGGTCGGTCCTCGCGCGATCCGGCGCAGAGCCCGCGGCGGTAAGGGTCTTTCGTTTGGATCACACGATCGGGGCCACTCTTCCCGATGAACCGTTCATGTCAGGGGAATGTGAAGGCCAAGAGAAACCCAAGGAACCGCCAGGGGCGGCGAATTGCGGCTTTCGTCCCCGGCCGCCGGGGAGTCGGGCGGAAGGGGTGTCCAGGTCGCGAAGGGGGGCGTCCGGGTTACGAAAGGGGCATCCGAGTCATGAACGGGGCGCCGCGCCACGCTCCTTGAGCATGTCGGCCATCAACCGCATCTCCGACCGCTGCGATTCGACCATGCCTCGCGCGAGCCTCTTCTCCACACCCACCGTGCAGCGGGCGACACAGCCCCCGGCCATGTGGACGCCACCCTTGTGATGGTCCGTCATCAGCTGGAGGTAGAACACCTCGGCCTGCCTGCCGCCGAGTTCGCCGAGCCTGCGCATCTCGGAGTTGGTCGCCATGCCGGGCATCAGCGCGCCGTCCTGGCCGGCGGGCATGTCGCCCATGCCCATCCACGTCATCGGCGGGTCCGCCGACACCTTCGGCAGCTCCCACAGGTCGAGCCAGCCCAGCAGCATGCCCCGCTGGTTGGCCTGCGTCTGCGCGATGTCGTAGGCGAGGCGGCGCACTTCGGTGTCCGTCGTACGGTCGCGCACGATGAACGACATCTCGACGGCCTGCTGGTGGTGGACCGCCATGTCCCGGGCGAAGCCGGCGTCCGCGGAGCCGGCGGCGGGCGCCTCCACGGTGTGGCGCGCCCCGCCGCTGTCCTCGGCGACCGCGTACGTGATCGCCCCCGTCGCGACCAGCGCGGCCGCCGCGGCCCCGGCGATCAGCCCGATGTGCCTCAACGGTCCAGTCCGCCCGTGCAGGTGGCACCCGGCTCGGGCGTCTGCGGCCCCTGGACGAACTCGGCGAGGAACTTGTCCACTTGCGGGTCCTTCGCGCTCGTCACCGTGCGCTGGTGCGCCCAGGCGGACAGCGTGAGGGGGTCCTTCTGGTCCTCGACCGGGCTCATCAGCGTGTACGGCGTCTTCCTCACCTTCGCCGCGAGCGCGGCCACGTCCGCCTTGGACGCCTTGCTGTTGTACGTCACCCAGACGGCGCCGTGCTCCAGCGCGTGGACGGCACTTTCGTTCTTCACCGGTTCGGTGTACACGTCGCCGTTGCAGTTCTGCCAGACCGGGTTGTGGTCGCCGCCGACCGGGGGCTCCATCGGATAGGTCACCGGGGCGGTGGTGTGGTTGCGCTCCAGCGTGCCCTTCCAGGTCCGTACGCCGTCCGCGCGGGTGACGAAGTGCCCGCCGTCACCGCCCTTCCCCTCGCTCGCCGCGGCCGGCGCGGCGTCCGAGGACCCCGAGTTCAGGAGCACCACGCCGCCGGTGACCAGCCCGGCCACGACGACCACGCTCGCGGCCACCATGAGCAGCCGCGTGCGCCGCTCCCGGGCGCGCTGCGCCCGGCGCATCTCCTCGGTGCGGGCCTTGTGCTGTCCGGTGCCGGTCGGGTGCGCGGAGTCCATGGCGGAGTCCTTCGTGGGGGCAGGGGCGGGCGGGTGTGACGTGCGGGCGGCCGTGCGTGCCCGAGGGGCCCGCTGATCGTAGTGGGACCGGAGCGCCCTCCGGGAGACCGCCGATAAGTTGAACGGCGGATGCGCATTATCTACCCTGTCCGCATGCGGCTGCTGCGTTCCACCGACATGGCGCTGCGCGTCCTGATGCGGCTCGCGGTCGCCGGCGAGTCGAGCCCCAC
This sequence comes from Streptomyces sp. 6-11-2, assembly GCF_006540305.1. GTDB lineage: Bacteria > Actinomycetota > Actinomycetes > Streptomycetales > Streptomycetaceae > Streptomyces. The sequence goes on from NZ_BJOR01000001.1 coordinate 5,117,191, forward strand.
GACCCGGGAGGTCGCGGGCGACATGGGCGTGCCGTACACGCATACCGCGAAGGTCGTCGCCGAGCTCCAGCACCGCGGTCTGCTCGCGGCCCGCCGCGGCCGCGGCGGCGGACTGACGCTCACCGAAGCGGGCCGCGACGCCTCGGTCGGCGCCCTCGTACGCGCCCTGGAGGGCGAGGGCGACGTGGCCGACTGCGAGGGCAGCATCCCCTGCCCGCTCAGCTCCGACTGCCGCCTGCGCGGCGCCCTGCGGCGCGCCCAGGAGGCCTTCTACGCCGCGCTCGACCCCTTCACGGTCGCCGACATGGTCGCGGCGCCGACGGGACCGCTGCTGCTGGGGCTGCCCGCCATGCGGCCGCCCACCTGAGCGCGGGGCACGCACGGCCGGCCCCGGGGAGACCCGGAAGGACGACCACACCGGAAGGCCGGCCGAGACGGTGCACACCGCCTCGGCCGGCCTTCGGAGCCATCGGCCCGATCGGTCAGGCGGCCGGCTGGGCCAGCCACAGGTCCGGGCCGAAGACCTCGTAGTGGATGTCGGCCGGGGACACGCCCTTGCCGATCAGCTGCTCACGCACCGCCCGCATGAAGGGCAGCGGGCCGCACAGGTACGCGCGCGTGCCGGCCCGGACGTCGACGTCGCCGAGGTCGACCAGGCCGGGCCGCCCGGCGCCTGCCGCGTCGTCGTCGGCATCGGCGTCGTACCGCTCGTAGAAGAAGACCGTTTGCGTGTCCGGCAGCTTGGCCGTGTACGCCTGGTGGTCGGAGCGGAGCGCGTGCGCGGCGGGGGAGCGGTCGGCGTGGACCACGGTCACCGGGGCGCTGTGGCCGGTCAGGGCGAGCTGCTCCAGCATGGCGATCATCGGGGTGACGCCGATGCCCGCGGAGGCGAGCAGCAGCGGCGCCCCGGTCTCCTCCAGGACGAGGTCGCCGTACGGGGCGGACAGCTGGAGGACGTCTCCCACGCGCACGTGTGCGTGCAGGTGGTGGGAGACCTCCCCGTCGGGCGTCGTGGCGTCGCCGGCCACCCGCTTGACGGCGAACTGCCGCACCGGCGATCCGGGGCCCGCGGTCAGGCTGTACTGGCGGATCTGGCGGGCCCCGTCCGGGAGCTCGACGCCGACCGAGACGTACTGGCCGGCGCGGTAGCCGGGCACCGGGGCGTCGTCGACGGGGCGCAGCTTGAAGGTGGCCACGTCCGCGGTCTCCTCGATCCGCTCGACGACCTCCCACTCCCGCCAGCCGCGCTGCTCGCTCTGCTCGTACAGGCGCTTCTCGATGGCGATGAGGGCGTTGGCCATCAGCCAGTAGACCTCGGTCCAGGCGGCGGCGACCTCCGGGGTCACCGCCTCGCCGAGCACCTCGGCGATGGCCGCGAACAGGTGCTCGTGGACGACCGGGTACTGCTCCGGTGCCACTCCCAGGGACGCGTGCTTGTGGGCGATGCGCTGGAGCATCAGGTCGGGGCGCTGGTCCGGGTTCTCCACCAGGTGGGTGGCGAAGGCGGCGATGGAGCCGGCCAGGGCCTGCCGCTGCGTGCCGGCGGCCTGGTTGCCGCGGTTGAACAGATCGCGCAGCAGCTCGGGGTGGGCGTCGAACAGTCTGGCGTAGAAGCGCTCGGTGATCTGGCCGATGGCCGCGCCGACGGCGGGGAGGGTGGCGCGGACGGTGGCTGCTGACTGCTCGGACAGCATCGTGACTCCTCGATGACTCGATCGGATGGGCTCGATCGCTCGACTGATCGAAACGGTATTGAAACTTGCATTTGAGATGCAAATTATGGAGGCGTGTCCTCGGTCACGTGGGTGACGGTTCGGCCATTACGGATGACGGTGCGAGCGGGCAAGATGGGCGGCAGAGCGGTACGCCTGCGGTACGCGGGGCGAGAGCCCTCGCGCGACGGCCGGGTGACGGGCTCCGCAACACGGGCGAAACGCGGCCGTGGTGGGATGCTCAGGTGCCCGACGGTCTCCCGTGACACCGAATACAGGCGGCCTGACCAGCAAGGATGGGGAAGCGGAAGATGGACAAGCAGCAGGAGTTCGTGCTCCGGACGTTGGAGGAGCGCGACATCCGGTTCGTACGCCTGTGGTTCACGGACGTGCTCGGCTTCCTCAAGTCCGTGGCCGTCGCGCCCGCCGAACTGGAACAGGCCTTCGACGAGGGCATCGGCTTCGACGGCTCCGCCATCGAGGGCTTCGCCCGGGTCTACGAGTCCGACATGATCGCCAAGCCCGACCCGTCCACCTTCCAGATCCTGCCCTGGCGCGCCGAGGCCCCCGGTACGGCCCGCATGTTCTGCGACATCCTCATGCCGGACGGCTCCCCCTCCTTCGCCGACCCGCGCTACGTCCTCAAGCGCGCCCTGGCCCGCACCTCCGACCTCGGCTTCACCTTCTACACCCACCCCGAGATCGAGTTCTTCCTGCTCAAGAACCGCCCGCTGGACGGTTCCCGCCCCACGCCCGCGGACAACTCCGGCTACTTCGACCACACCCCGCAGGCCATCGGCATGGACTTCCGCCGGCAGGCGATCACCATGCTGGAGTCGATGGGCATCTCGGTGGAGTTCTCCCACCACGAGGGCGCCCCGGGCCAGCAGGAGATCGACCTGCGCTACGCCGACGCCCTGTCCACCGCGGACAACATCATGACGTTCCGCCTGGTCATGAAGCAGGTCGCGCTCGAGCAGGGCCTCCAGGCCACGTTCATGCCCAAGCCCTTCTCGGAGTTCCCCGGCTCCGGCATGCACTCGCACCTGTCGCTGTTCGAAGGTGACCGGAACGCCTTCTACGAGTCCGGCGCCGAGTACCAGCTCTCGAAGGTGGGCCGTTCCTTCATCGCGGGCCTCCTCCGCCACGCCGCCGAGATCTCCGCGGTCACCAACCAGTGGGTCAACTCCTACAAGCGCATCTGGGGCGGCTCCGAGCGGACCGCGGGCGCGGGCGGCGAGGCCCCCTCGTACATCTGCTGGGGCCACAACAACCGCTCGGCCCTGGTCCGCGTCCCGATGTACAAGCCCGGCAAGACCGGCTCCGCCCGCGTGGAGGTCCGCTCCCTCGACTCCGGCGCGAACCCCTATCTGGCCTACGCCGTGCTCCTGGCCGCCGGTCTGAAGGGCATCGAGGAGGGCTACGAGCTCCCGCCGGGCGCCGAGGACGACGTCTGGGCCCTGTCCAACGCCGAACGCCGCGCGATGGGCATCGAACCGCTCCCGCAGAACCTCGGCGAGGCCCTGACCCTGATGGAGAACAGCGACCTGGTCGCCGACACCCTCGGCGAGCACGTCTTCGACTTCTTCCTCCGCAACAAGCGCGCCGAGTGGCACGAGTACCGCTCGGAGGTCACGGCCTTCGAACTGAAGAAGCATCTGCCGGTGCTGTAGGCGCAGGTCAGGGCTGGTTTCCGCTGATTCGGCGGACGGGGCCGACGGTCACGGAACCGTCGGCCCCGCGACGTCTCTTCCTGACGTTCACGGCCCCGTGGGGTATGCGTGATGTCGAGTGGAATCCCCGAAGAAGCACCTGTCGGTGCTCCAGGGCCCCCAGTGCGTAAGGGGTGACAGGCGGTGCGTCCGCTCTCCGACCGCGCGGAAAGCGGGACCGGCGTCAGGGCTCCGGCCCGGGAGTCCGGATAGGCTCTGGCCAGGACGGGCTTGATCCGACGGGAGGCCGGGATGACGGCGCCGGGGCGCAGGAGCAGTACCTTCACGCGGCTGCTGCGGCACGGCTTCATCCATGCCTCGGACGCCGAGCGGCTGCTGGACGGGCCGGACCTCGCGCCGCTCCGGGACGATCCGGTGCTGCTGGAGGCGCTGGGCGCCACCGCCGACCCGGATCTCGCGCTGGGCGGGCTGGTCCGGCTGCTGGAGGCGCAGCCGGAGTCCAAGGCCCGCCGCGAGCTGCTCGACACGCTGATAGCGGCCAAACCGCTGCGCGACCGGCTGCTCGGTGTGCTCGGCGCCTCCACCGCGCTCGGTGACCACCTCGCCCGGCACGCGGGCGACTGGCGGGCGCTGGTCACCTACGAGCCGCGCGACCTGCACCCGGGGGTCGAGGAGTTCGAGCACGGGCTCGCCGACGCCGGCGACCCGGTCGGACTCCGCGTCGCCTACCGGCGCTGCCTGCTGTCCATCGCCGCCCGCGACGTGTGCGGCACCACGGATGTCGCCGAGACCGCAGCCGAGCTCGCCGACCTCGCCACCGCCACCCTGCGCGCCGCGCTCCGGCTCGCGCGGGCCGCCGCGCCCGAGGACGACGCGCTGTGCCGGCTCGCGGTGATCGCGATGGGCAAGTGTGGCGGCCACGAACTCAACTACGTCTCCGACGTCGACGTGATCTTCGTCGGTGAGGCCGCGGACGGCGCCGACGAGGTCAAGGCCCTGCGCGCCGCGACCCGGCTCGCCTCGCACATGATGCGGATCTGCTCCGAGACGACCGTGGAGGGCTCGATCTGGCCGGTCGACGCCAACCTGCGGCCCGAGGGCCGCAACGGGCCGCTGGTGCGCACCCTCAGCAGCCATGTCGCCTACTACCAGCGGTGGGCCAAGACCTGGGAGTTCCAGGCGCTGCTCAAGGCCCGCCCGGTGGCCGGCGACCTGGAACTGGGCGGGCAGTACATCGCCGCGCTCGACCCGCTGGTCTGGCAGGCCGCCGAGCGCGAGAACTTCGTCGCCGACGTGCAGAAGATGCGCCGCCGCGTGGTCGAGACCATCCCCGTGGCCGAGGTCGAGCGCGAGCTGAAGCTCGGGCCGGGCGGCCTGCGCGACGTCGAATTCGCCGTGCAGCTGCTTCAGTTGGTGCACGGGCGGACCGACCCGTCGCTGCGCAGCGGCTCCACCCTGGACGCGTTGCAGGCGCTGGCCGCCGGAGGGTACGTCGGCCGAGTGGACGCCGTGCAACTCGACGACGCCTACCGGTTCCTGCGCTCCCTGGAGCACCGCATCCAGCTGTTCCGGCTGCGGCGCACCCACCTCGTCCCCGAGGACGAGGCCGATCTGCGCCGGCTCGGACGGTCGCTCGGCCTGCGCAGCGACCCGATCACCGAGCTGACCCGCGAGTGGAAACGGCACACCAGCGTCGTACGCCGGCTGCACGAGAAGCTGTTCTACCGGCCGTTGCTCGACGCGGTCGCCCAACTCGCTCCTGGCGAGGCCCGGTTGAGGCCGGAAGCCGCGCGGGAGCGGCTGGTCGCGCTCGGGTACGCCGACCCGGCGGCCGCGCTGCGGCATCTGGAGGCGCTGGCCTCCGGCGTCACCAGGAAGTCGGCCATCCAGCGGACCCTGCTGCCCGTGCTGCTGGGGTGGTTCGCGGACTCCGCCGATCCGGACGCCGGGCTGCTGAACTTCCGCAAGGTGTCGGACGCGCTCGGCAAGACGCCCTGGTATCTGCGGCTGCTGCGGGACGAGGGTGCCGCCGCCGAGAACCTCGCCCGGGTGCTGTCGGCCGGGCGGCTCGCGCCCGACCTGCTGATGCGCGCGCCCGAGGCCGTGGCACTGCTGGGCAACGGTGACGCGGGCGGCCTCGAACCGCGCGGCCGCGCCCAGCTGGAGCAGGAGGTCCTCGCCGCCGTCCGCCGCGCCGAGACCCCCGAGCAGGGCGTCACGGCGGCGCGCGGCGTACGGCGGCGGGAGCTGTTCCGTACCGCCGCCGCCGACATCGTCGGCTCCTACGGCACCGAGACCCGGCCCGCCGAGGCCGATCAGGGCGCGCTCGTGGACCAGGTGGGCGGCGCGGTGTCCGACCTGACGGCGGCGACGCTGGCCGGGACCCTGCGGGCGGTCGTGCGCAAGGGATGGGGGGACACCCTGCCGACCCGGTTCGCGATCATCGGCATGGGGCGCTTCGGCGGGCACGAGCTGGGCTACGGCTCGGACGCGGACGTGCTGTTCGTGCACGAGCCGTGGGAGGGCGCCGACGAGCGGGAGGCCGCCGAGGCCGCGGCCCGGGTGGTCGCCGAGACGCGGCGGCTGCTCCAGATCCCGAGCGCGGATCCGCCGCTCCTGGTCGACGCGGATCTGCGGCCCGAGGGGAAGTCCGGGCCGCTGGTGCGGACGCTCAAGTCGTACGAGGCGTACTACCGGCGGTGGTCGCTGGTGTGGGAGTCCCAGGCGCTGCTGCGGGCCGAGCCGGTGGCCGGGGACGAGGACCTGGGGCGGCGGTTCATCGAGCTGATCGACCCGTTGCGGTATCCGCGCGGCGGGCTGCGCGACGACGCGGTGCGGGAGATCCGGCGGCTGAAGGCCCGGATGGAGTCCGAGCGGCTGCCGCGCGGCACCGACCCCAAGCTGCACACCAAACTGGGGCCGGGCGGGCTGTCCGACGTGGAGTGGACCGTGCAGATGCTCCAGATGCGGCACGCGGCGGGGGAGGCGTCGCTGCGGACCACGCGGACGCGGGAGGCGCTGGCGGCGGCACGGGAGGCGGGACTGGTGTCCCCGGAGGACGCCTCCACGCTCGACGAGGCGTGGGTGCTGGCCACGCGGGTGCGCAACGCGGTGATGCTGGTGCGGGGCCGGGCGGGGGACACGTTCCCCACCGAGTCGCGGGAACTGGCCGCGGTGGGACGGTACCTGGGATACGGGCCGGGGCACGCGGGCGACATGCTCGACGCGTACCGGCGGACGGCACGCCGGGCCCGGTCGGTCATGGAGGAGCTGTTCTACGGTTCGTGAGACGGCCGGCCCGGCGACACCGCCGCGGAGCCAGGCCTCCGCAGGCCGTGACGGCGGCCCTGCGACACCGCCCTACGCCTCCGTAGGCCGCAGCGCCGGCGTCAGCCGCGGCAGCGCGTGCGGCAGCGCCCCGTACCAGGCGCGGGCCACCGTGAAGCCGAAGGAGAGGCACAGGGCGCCGCCGACCGCGTCGAGCCAGAAGTGGTTGGCGGTGGCGACGATGACGACCAGGGTGGCCACCGGGTAGAGCAGGCCGAGGACGCGCAGCCACGGGATCGTGCACAGGGTGAAGACGGTCAGGCCGCACCACAGGGACCAGCCGATGTGCATGGACGGCATCGCGGCGTACTGGTTGGACATGTTCTTGAGGTCGCCGGACGCCATGGAACCCCAGGTGTGGTGGACCTGGACCGTGTCCACGAAGTGGCCGCCGGCCATCAGGCGCGGGGGTGCCAGCGGGTACAGGTAGTAGCCGAGCAGCGCCACACCCGTCGTCACGAAGAGGGTGAGCCGGGCCGCCGCGTAGCGGCCGGGGTGCGTGCGGTAGAGCCACACCAGGACGCCGATGGTGACCACGAAGTGCAGCGTCGCGTAGTAGTAGTTCATGCCGATGATCAGCCAAGTCACCGAGTTCAGGGCATGGTTGACCGAGTGTTCGACGGCGATGCCGAGCTGGTGCTCGGCGTCCCAGACCCAGTCCGCGTTGCGCAGCGCCTTGGCCTTCTGCTCCGGGACCGCGTTGCGGATCAGCGAGTACGTCCAGTAACTCACCGCGATCAGCAGGATCTCGAACCACAGCCGCGGCCGGCGGGGGGTGCGCAGCCGCTCCAGGGCGGTGGGGGACTGCTCGTCCGTGACAAGGGGCGGAACGGCCTCTTCCCGGCCTTCCAGTCGTGTCTCGGTCGAGTCACCCATAGGCACAGAGTCTGCCAGAAAAGCGTTCGTCCACCGATCATCCCCCGGTCGGGTTCCGTTCGCATGTTCTCCGCCTCAGGGACGAGCGCGGTCCCCGGGGGCCGAAGCGGTCGAACCGCGCACCACCAGCTCCGGCATGAACACGAACTCGCTGTGCGGCGCGGGCGTCCCGCCGATCTCCTCGAGCAGCGTGCGCACCGCCGCCTGGCCCATCGCGGGCACCGGCTTGCGGATGGTCGTCAGGGGCGGGTCGGTGAAGGCGATCAGGGGGGAGTCGTCGAAGCCCACCACGGAGACGTCCCGGGGGACCTCCAGGCCGCGCTGCCGGGCCGCCCGGATCGCGCCGAGCGCCATCATGTCGCTGGCGCAGACGATCGCCGTGCAGTCCCGTTCGATGAGCGCGGTGGCCGCGGCCTGGCCGCCCTCCAGGGTGTAGAGGGAGTGCTGGACCAGCTCCGACTCGACGACGTCCGCGGCCAGGCCCAGCTGGTCCTGCATGGCGCGCACGAAGCCCTCGATCTTGCGCTGGACCGGCACGAAGCGCTTCGGGCCGAGGGCCAGGCCGATACGGGTGTGCCCCAGGGAGGCGAGGTGGGTGACCGCCAGGGTCATCGCGGCCCGGTCGTCGGGGGAGATGAACGGCGCCTGCACCTTGGGGGAGAAGCCGTCCACGAGGACGTAGGGCACGCCCTGGGCGCGCAGGCGCTCGTAGCGCTCCATGTCGGCCGTGGTGTCCGCGTGCAGACCGGAGACGTAGATGATCCCGGCGACCCCGCGGTCCACCAGCATCTCGGTCAGCTCGTCCTCCGTGGACCCGCCGGGGGTCTGCGTGGCGAGCACCGGGGTGTAACCCTGCCGGGTCAGCGCCTGGCCGATGACCTGCGCCAGCGCCGGGAAGATCGGGTTCTCCAGCTCCGGGGTGATCAGGCCCACCAGCCCCTCGCTGCGCTGCCGCAGCCGTACCGGGCGCTCGTAGCCGAGGACGTCGAGGGCGGCCAGCACGGACTGGCGGGTGGTGGCGGCGACGCCCGGCTTGCCGTTGAGGACGCGGCTGACGGTCGCCTCGCTCACCCCTGCCTGCGCGGCGATGTCGGCAAGCCGTGTGGTCACATGACCGGACTGTACCGGTCGGCCCCCGCCCTGCACACCGACGGGGCGCCTGGTGCGAGCCGTTGAACGGCCCGCTGCGGGCTGCTGCGTCATCGCGATCCCTCGTGTTCGGTCGGCGGCCGGTCGACGTCCGGGTCTCGGCGTCCGGTCCGCAACGGGATGATTCCTCCCCCGCCATCGTCTGGCAAGGGCTTGCAGAGTCTTGCACAAGTGTCCGAGGGGCCGCCTGCCCGCGTGAAATCAGGGCCGTAGGACCCGCGTCGGCGGGTCACGAAGTGGTAACTCACCCGCAGTCTTGCGCTTTTTTTCTGCAAGGTCTTTCGCGGAGCTTGCAACGCTGTTACGTTCTCGGTCGCCCGGCGGCGGCAACGGCGCGGTCGGCAACTCGGCAGGGCGGCGGACGGGGCCGTTCCCTGTTCACGGGCTTAACCCTCAAGGAGAACTCATGCGGCGTGGCATAGCGGCCACCGCGCTGGTGGCGTCCCTCGCCCTCACGGCGACGGCGTGCGGCGGGAGCGACAACGGCGACAAGTCGGACGGTCCGGTGACCATCACCTGGTGGGACACCTCCAACGCCACCAACGAGGCACCGACGTACCAGGCCCTGGTCAAGCAGTTCGAAGCGGCCAACAAGGACATCAAGGTCAAGTACGTCAACGTCCAGTTCGACCAGGCGCAGAACAAGTTCGACACGGCCGCCGGCTCCAAGGGCGCCCCGGACGTGCTGCGCTCCGAGGTCGGCTGGACCCCGGCCTTCGCCAAGAAGGGCTACTTCGTGCCGCTGGACGGCACCGAGGCCCTCGCCGACCAGGACAAGTTCCAGCCCAGCCTGATCACGCAGGCCCAGTACGAGGGCAAGACCTACGGCGTCCCGTTCGTCACCGACACCCTGGCCCTGGTCTACAACAAGGCCCTGTTCCAGAAGGCCGGCATCGCCGAGGCCCCCAAGACCTGGGACGAGCTGAAGTCCGCCGCCGCCAAGATCAAGGACAAGACCGGCGTCGACGGCTACTGGGGCTCCACCCAGGCCTACTACGCCCAGAACTTCCTCTTCGGCGAGGGCACCGACACCGTCGACGTCGACGCCAAGAAGATCACCATGAACTCGGCGGCCGCCAAGAAGGGCTACGGCACCTGGCTCGGCCTGTTCGACGGCAAGGGCCTGCACAAGGCCGACACCACCGCCGACGCCTACGCCCACATCCAGGACGCGTTCATCGAAGGCAAGGTCGCCGCGATCATCCAGGGCCCCTGGGAGATCACGAACTTCTACAAGGGCTCCGCCTTCACGGACAAGTCCAACCTGGGCATCGCCACCGTCCCGGCCGGCTCCTCCGGCAAGGCGGGCGCTCCGACCGGCGGACACAACCTCTCCGTCTACGCCGGCTCGGACAAGGCCCACCAGGACGCGGCCCTGAAGTTCGTGAAGTTCATGACCTCGGCGAAGTCCCAGGAGACCATCGCCCTGAAGAACTCCACGCTGCCCACCCGTGACGACGCCTACACGGCCGAGGTCAAGACCGATCCCGGCATCGCCGGCTACCAGGGCGTCCTGGCCGCCGCCCAGCCGCGCCCGGCGCTGCCCGAGTACGGCTCCCTGTGGGGCCCGCTCGACACCGAGCTGCCCAAGATCGCCGCCGGCAAGGAGTCCCTGGACAAGGGCCTGAGCAACGCCGAGATCGCGATCGCCAAGCTGGTCCCCGACTTCAGCAAGTGAGTCCGCGTGGCCGCCGGACCTCTCCCGCGACAGGGAAGGCCCCGGCGGCCACCGGCCTGTGCCCAGTGCTGTGACCGGAAAGGTTCACCGGCTCGCGGCGAACCTTTCCGGCCTCAGCACCAGCCCCATTCCCTGATCTTGCAAAAGGTGTCGAACCATGACAGTCGCCATCGACCGCGCGACCGGCAGGCGCCGCGGTGACCGCGCGCCTCGGCCCGGGCTGGGGCAGCGCCTGAAGAACGGCTTCCAGAAGTACTGGTACGCCTACGCGATGATCGCGCCGGTGGTCGTCGTGCTCGGCGGCATCGTGGGCTACCCCCTGGTGCGGGGCTTCTACCTGACCCTCACCGACGCCAACAGCCTCAACTCGGCGCGCACCATCGGCGTCAACCACATCGAGGCCACCTACCGGTTCCTCGGGCTGGACAACTACAAGGACATCCTGTTCGGCCCGACCGCGTACGACCGGTTCTGGTCGCACTTCCTGTGGACCGTCTTCTGGACGGCCGCCTGCGTGTTCCTGCACTACACCATCGGCCTCGGCCTCGCGCTCATGCTCAACCAGAAGCTGCGCGGTCGCACCTTCTACCGGCTGATGCTGGTCCTGCCCTGGGCCGTGCCGACCTTCGTCACGGTCTTCTCCTGGCGGATCATGCTCGCCGACTCCGGCGTGCTCAACCAGGTGCTCGGCAGTCTGCACCTGCCCCAGCCGCAGTGGCTGGAGGACACCTTCTGGCAGCGGTTCGCCGCGATCATGGTCAACACCTGGTGCGGTGTGCCGTTCATGATGCTCTCGCTGCTCGGCGGCCTGCAGTCCATCGACGCCACGCTCTACGAGGCCGCGGAGATGGACGGCGCGAACGCCTGGCAGCGGTTCCGGCACGTCACGCTGCCCGGTCTGCGCTCGGTCAGCTCCACCGTGGTGCTGCTCGGCGTCATCTGGACCTTCAACCAGTTCGTCATCATCTTCCTGCTGTTCGGCCCCTACAGCGCGCCCGACGCTCAGATCCTCGTCACCTGGGCCTACTACCTGGGCTTCGGACAGCAGCCGCGCGACTTCGCCCAGTCGGCCGCCTACGGCGTGCTGCTGCTGTCGATCCTGACCGTCTTCACCTCCTTCTACTTCCGCTGGCTGAAGCGCAATGACCAGCTCGCCGTCTGACGCCGCAGGAGCCGCCGCCATGAGCACCACGACCCTCGAAAAGACACCGGCCGGCCCGGCTTCCGCCCCGCCTTCCCCGCGCCGGACCCGTCGGCGGGGCGAGCGCGGCCGGCTCGGCGGCGCCCTGCTGCACGCCGGCCTGGCCGTGGCGAGCCTCATCGCGCTGGCACCGGTGGCATGGCTGTTCTTCCTGTCGCTCGGCCCGGACAAGGACGACTACCTGCACCCCGGCCGGATCTTCGGCAAGCTCACCTTCTCCAACTACAGCTTCGTGCTGCAGCACACGGCCTTCTTCGACTGGCTCAAGTCCACGATGATCGTGGCCCTCGGCACCACCCTGATCGGCGTCTTCGTCGCCGCCACCACCGGCTACGCGGTCTCCCGCATGCGGTTCCCCGGCTACAAGCAGCTGATGTGGGTACTGCTCCTCACCCAGGCCTTCCCGATCGCCATCCTGATCGTGCCGATGTACGAGATCTTCAGCGAGCTCGGTCTCATCGACACCTACTGGGCCCTGATCGTCATCAACTGCACCACGGCCGTCCCCTACAGTGCCTGGCTGCTCAAGGGGTACTTCGACACCATCCCGTTCGAGATCGACGAGGCGGGACGCGTGGACGGGCTCAGCCCCTTCGGCACCTTCGCACGGCTGATCCTGCCGCTGGCCCGCCCGGGGCTGGCCGTCGCGGCCTTCTACAACTTCATCACGGCCGTCGGCGAGGTCGCGTTCGCGACCACCTTCATGCTGGACGACTCCAAGTACACCTTCGCGGTCGGCCTGCAGAGCTTCGTCAGCGAGCACGACGCCCAGTGGAACTACATGGCCGCCACCGCGGTGTTGATCGCCGTTCCGGTGTCGGTCTTCTTCTACCTTGTCCAGAAAAACATCGTCACCGGCCTCACCGCGGGCGGCACCAAGGGCTGACCCCACCCCTGGTCAACGGCTCCCGCGCGGCTGCCCGCGCGGGTGGCGGCCGCGGTGTCCCCCAAGCTCTTCGAGCAGGGGCCCCCGGACCCCGCTGTCACCGCGGCCGCCCCGTCACCCGGACGCGTTCCTCCGCACCCATGACAAGCAATCGCCCCGAGCTCCCTCGCCCGAGCAGGGGCACCCCCGACGCACCAAGGACGCCATGAGCAAGCAGCACTTCCCGGCCGAATCCCCCCTCTCCGAAGCGGCTGCCACCACCGTCGCCCCGCGCCGCGACTGGTGGCGGGACGCGGTGATCTACCAGGTCTATCCGCGCAGCTTCGCCGACAGCAACGGCGACGGCATGGGCGACCTGGAGGGCGTACGCTCCCGCCTGCCGTACCTGCGCGACCTCGGTGTGGACGCCGTCTGGCTCAGCCCGTTCTACGCCTCCCCGCAGGCCGACGCCGGCTACGACGTCGCCGACTACCGTGCCGTCGATCCCATGTTCGGCAATCTGCTGGACGCCGACGCGCTGATCCGCGACGCCCACGCGCTGGGCCTGAGGATCATCGTCGACATCGTCCCCAACCACTCCTCGGACCAGCACGAATGGTTCAAGCGCGCGCTCGCCGAGGGCCCCGGCTCCGCCCTGCGCGACCGCTACCACTTCCGCCCCGGCAAGGGAGCGGACGGCGAACTCCCGCCCAACGACTGGGAGTCCATCTTCGGCGGCCCCGCCTGGACCAGGGTCACCGAGCCGGACGGCACCCCCGGCGAGTGGTACCTGCACCTGTTCGCGCCCGAGCAGCCCGACTTCGACTGGGACCACCCGGCCGTCGGCGACGAGTTCCGCTCCATCCTGCGGTTCTGGCTGGACATGGGCGTCGACGGCTTCCGCATCGACGTGGCCCACGGCCTGGTCAAGGCCGAGGGCCTGCCCGACCTCGGCACCCACGACCAGCTGAAGCTGCTGGGCAACGATGTCATGCCGTTCTTCGACCAGGACGGCGTGCACGCGATCTACCGCCAGTGGCGGCACATCCTCGACGAATACTCGGGCGACCGGATCTTCGTCGCGGAGGCGTGGACCCCGACCGTCGAACGCACCGCGAACTACGTCCGCCCCGACGAACTGCACCAGGCGTTCAACTTCCAGTACCTGGGCACCGACTGGGACGCCGACGCGCTCCGTGAGGTCATCGACCGCACCCTTGAGTCCATGCGCCCGGTGGGTGCCCCGGCCACCTGGGTGCTGTCGAACCACGACGTCACCCGGCACGCCACCCGGTTCGCCAACCCGCCCGGCCTCGGCACCCAGATCCGCAGCGCCGGCGACCGCGACCTCGGCCTGCGCCGGGCGCGCGCGGCCACGCTGCTGATGCTGGCGCTGCCCGGTTCGGCGTACGTCTACCAGGGCGAGGAACTGGGCCTGCCGGACGTCGTGGACCTGCCGGACGAGGTGCGCCAGGACCCGGCGTACTTCCGGGGCGAGGGCCAGGACGGGTTCCGCGACGGATGCCGGGTACCGATCCCGTGGACCCGCGAGGGATCCTCCTACGGATTCGGCGGCGGTGGCAGCTGGCTTCCGCAGCCCGCGCACTGGGGCCGGCTGAGCGTGGCGACCCAGCAGGGCGTGCCGGGCTCCACCCTGGAGCTGTACCGCTCGGCCCTCGCCGCCCGCCGCGCCCACTCCGACCTGGGCGCCGGCGAGGCGGTGGAGTGGCTGCGCGCGCCCGAGGGCGTCCTCGCCTTCCGGCGCGGTGAGTTCGTCTGCGTGGCGAACACGACCGGCGAGTCGGTGACCACCCCGGCGTACGGCCGTGTGCTGCTCACGAGCGGTGAGGTGACGGAGGCGGGCGGCGAGGCGAAGGTCCCGTCCGACACGACGGTGTGGTGGACCACGGCCTGACCCGACAGGTCACAGTTTCACATCAACTCCCCACGGCCCGCTGCCCGTTGAGGCGGCGGGCCTTCTACCATCCGGGGTCATCGACTTGCTGAACCTTTCAGCAAGGGCCTTCAACGAAGAAGGAACCCCCACATGACCATCCGCAGACCCCTTTCATACGCGGCCGCCCTCGCCATGGCCGCCTCGGTGGCCCTCGCCGCCCCGGCCGCCGCCTCCCCGCCCGGCACCAAGGACGTCACCGCGGTCCTCTTCGAGTGGAACTTCGCCTCGGTCGCCAAGGAGTGCACCAACACCCTCGGCCCGGCCGGCTACGGCTACGTCCAGGTCTCCCCGCCCGCCGAGCACATCCAGGGCCCGCAGTGGTGGACGTCGTACCAGCCGGTGAGCTACAGGATCGCCGGTCGGCTCGGTGACCGCACCGCGTTCCAGAACATGGTCAACACCTGCCACGCGGCCGGTGTGAAGGTCGTCGCGGACACGGTCATCAACCACATGTCGGCGGGCAGCGGCACCGGTACCGGCGGCTCGTCGTACACGAAGTACGGCTACCCGGGCCTGTACTCGAACAACGACTTCAACGACTGCAGGACCGACATCACCAACTACCAGGACCGCTACAACGTCCAGTACTGCGAACTGGTGGGCCTCGCCGACCTCAGGACCGGGTCGGACTACGTCCGTCAGACCATCGCGGGCTACATGAACGACCTGCTCTCCCTGGGCGTCGACGGCTTCCGTGTCGACGCGGCCAAGCACATCCCGGCCGCCGACCTCGCCAACATCAAGTCGCGTCTGAAGAACCCTTCCGCCTACTGGAAGCAGGAGGTCATCCACGGCGCCGGCGAGCCGATCCAGCCGACCGAGTACACCGGCACCGGCGACGTCCAGGAGTTCCGCTACGCCTACGACCTCAAGCGGGTCCTCACCAATGAGAAGCTCGCCTACCTGAAGAACTACGGCGAGGGCTGGGGCTACATGAGCAGCTCGGTGGCCGGCGTCTTCGTCGACAACCACGACACCGAGCGCAACGGCTCGACCCTCAACTACAAGAGCGGCGCGAACTACACGCTGGCCAACGTCTTCATGCTGGCCTGGCCCTATGGCGCCCCCGACATCAACTCCGCCTACGAGTGGTCCGACGCGGACGCGGGTCCCCCCAACGGCGGCAAGGTCAACGCCTGCTGGCAGGACGGCTGGAAGTGCCAGCACGCCTGGCCGGAGATCAAGTCCATGGTCGCCTTCCGCAACGCCACCCGCGGCCAGGCGGTCACCAACTGGTGGGACAACGGCAACAACCTCATCGTCTTCGGCCGCGGCACCAAGGGCTATGTGGTGATCAACCACGAGAACACGACGGCCAATCGCTCGTACCAGACCTCGCTGCCCGCGGGCACCTACTGCGATGTGCAGGGCAACAGGACCGTCACGGTGGACGCCAACGGCTGGTTCCAGGCCTCGGTCGCCCCGAACACCGCCCTCGCCATCTACGCCGGGAAGCCGAGTTGCTGACAACCCGGCGCCTGCTCCTGCGGCGCCGGCCGCCGTGGTCGGCGGGGTCGCGGAGGGCGAGGAGGTGGTCGCGGTGACCCAGGCGGCCGACACACGTTCGCGGCGGCCTCGGATCCTCCACCGCCTTCCGTGACGGTGGGGCCGGCGCTTCGGGAGTGGGGCGCCGGCCCCTGCCGGGGTGGGGGTGAGTGGCTGATGAAAAGATTTTCCGCGAGTTTCAAGGGTCTTGCTGTAAGCCTTGCGCAGACGATACGGTCGCGCCCACGCCCGGCGGCGTCGTCGATGCCGGGGCGAGGGGCCGCAATCAAGTGAGCCGTACCGCCAAGGAGTTCACCCCGTGATACCGAGATGGCCGGCGCCCTCGCGGCGCCGCACCCCGTCAGGCAGACGCGTCGCCGCCGTCACCGCGGCCGCGCTCGCCGCAGCGCTCGTCCCACCGCTCACGGCGCAGGCGGCCGGAAAGCCGCCCGCGCCGCCCTCGGACGCGAGGCTCGCCGCCGAGCCGGCCCGGCACGACGCGACCCGGGAGCAGTTCTACTTCGTCCTGCCGGACCGTTTCGCCAACGGGGACACGTCCAACGACCGGGGTGGGCTGACCGGCTCACGGCTCGCCACCGGCTACGACCCCACCGACAAGGGCTTCTACCAGGGCGGCGACCTCAAGGGCCTGACCAACCGGCTCGACTACATCAAGGGCCTGGGCACCACGGCCATCTGGCTCGCGCCGATCTTCAAGAACCAGCCCGTGCAGGGGACCGGCAAGGACGCCTCGGCCGGCTACCACGGCTACTGGATCACCGACTTCACCCAGGTCGACCCGCACTTCGGCACCAACAAGGACCTCGAAACCCTCATCTCCAAGGCGCACGCCAAGGGCATGAAGGTCTTCTTCGACGTCATCACCAACCACACCGCCGACGTCATCGACTACGAGGGCGGCTCCCACGAGTACCTGTCCAAGGGCGCCTTCCCCTACCTGACCAAGGACGGCCGGCCCTTCGACGACGCCGACCACGCGGACGGCACGAAGAAGTTCCCCGCCGTGGACGCCTCGTCCTTCCCGCGCACACCGGTCGTCCCGGCCGCCAAGAAGAACGCCAAGGTCCCGTCGTGGCTCAACGACCCGACGGTGTACCACAACCGCGGCGACTCCACCTACACCGGCGAGAACTCCACCTACGGCGACTTCTCCGGCCTCGACGACCTGTGGACGGAGCGTCCCGAGGTCGTCAGCGGCATGGAGAAGATCTACCAGCGCTGGGTGAAGGACTTCGGTGTCGACGGCTTCCGCATCGACACCGTCAAGCACGTCAACATGGAGTTCTGGACCCAGTGGGCCACGGCGCTCGACACCTACGCCGCCGCCCACGGCCGTAAGGACTTCTTCATGTTCGGCGAGGTCTACTCCGCCGACACCTCCGTCAACGCCCCGTACGTCACCGAGGGCCGCCTCGACGCCACGCTCGACTTCCCGTTCCAGGACGCGGCCCGCTCCTACGTCTCCCAGGGCGGCAGCGCGAAGAGGCTCGCGGGCGTCTTCGGCGACGACTACCGGTACACGACCGACAAGGCCAACGCCTACGAGCAGGTCACCTTCCTCGGCAACCACGACATGGGCCGCATCGGTCACTTCCTGGAGCAGGACGACCCGAAGGCGACCGACGCCGAGATCCTGCGCAAGGACGGGTTCGCCAACGAGCTGATGTTCCTCAGCCGCGGCAACCCCGTCGTCTACTACGGCGACGAGCAGGGCTTCACCGGCTCCGGCGGCGACAAGGACGCCCGCCAGACCATGTTCGCCTCCAAGGTCGCCGACTACCTCGACGACGACCGGATCGGCACCGACCGCGGCCACGAGAGCGACGCCTACGACACCACCGCGCCGCTCTACCGGCAGATCGCCGGCCTGGCGAAGCTCCGCAAGGACAACCCGGCCCTCACGGACGGCGTCCAGACCGAGCGCTACGCGGCGGACGGGCCCGGTGTCTACGCCTTCACCCGCACCGACGCCCGGACCGGGGCCGAGTACGTCGTCGCCTTCAACAACGCGGGCGGGGCGAGGACGGCCACGTTCGCCACCGGCTCGGCGCGGATGACGTACCGCGGGATCCACGGCACCGAGACGGCCGTGACCTCCGACGCCGACCGCAGGGTCACCGTCACCGTCCCGGCCGGATCCACCGTCGTCCTCAAGGCCGTGGGCACCCTCGACCGGCCCGCCACCAAGCCGGCCGTCACCCTCACGCCCCCCGCCGCCGGCGCCACCGGCACCGTCGAGCTGCACGCCGACGTCACCGGCGGGCAGCTCAACCGGGTCGTCTTCGCCGCGCAGACCGGGAACGGCCCCTGGAAGATGCTCGGCTCCGCCGACCACGCCCCCTACAAGGTCACCCAGACCCTGGCCCGGACCGTCCCGGCCGGCACCGCCCTGCGCTACAAGGCGGTCGTCGTCGACTCCGCCGGCCGCACGGCGAGCGCGACCGCGGACTCCACCTCCGGCACCCCTCCGGTCCCGGAGGTCCCCACCGCCTCCTCCCGCGACTCCGCGGTCGTCCACTACAAGCGCGCCGACGGCGACTACGCGAACTGGGGCCTCTACGCCTGGGGCGACCTCGCCGACGGCGAGTCGACCACCTGGCCGAACAGCCACCCCTTCACCGGCCGGGACGCCTACGGCGCCTTCGCCTACGTCAGGCTGAAGCCGGGCGCCTCCGACGTCGGCTTCCTGGTCATCGACAAGGACGGCAACAAGGACGTCTCCGCCGACCGGTCCATCGACGTCACCAGGACGGGCGAGGTCTGGATCGAGCAGGGCACGGAGGACGTGCGGACCGCGCGCCCCGAGTATCCGGCGCAGGACCCGGCCAAGGCCGTCATCCACTACCACCGCGCCGACGGGAACTACGACGGCTGGGGCCTGCACGTGTGGACCGGCGCCGCCGACCCCACCGACTGGTCGAAACCCCTCCAGCCGGTCAAGACTGACTCCTATGGCGCGGTCTTCGAGGTACCGCTCACCGATGGTGCCACCAGCCTCGGCTACATCATCCACAAGGGCGACGAGAAGGACCTGCCGGCCGACCAGTCCCTGGACCTCAAGGCGGCCGACGGCCACGAGGTGTGGTTGATGAGCGGCCAGGACAAGCCCCTGCTGCCGCAGCCCACCGGCGGCGCGGGCGCCCTCGACCTGTCCACCTCGAAGGCGGTCTGGATCGACCGGGACACGGTGGCCCTCAAGGGCGTGGAAGGCGCCGCCTCCACCCAGCTCGTCTACTCCCACGACGGCTCGATCACCGTTCAGGGCGGGACGCTGACCAGCGACGACGAGCGGTGGCTGCGGCTGGCGAGGACCACGCTCTCCGACGCCCAGAAGGCGGGGTTCCCGCATCTGAAGGACTACACGGCCTGGTCCGTCGACCCGCGCGACCGGGCCCGCGTCCGCGAGGCCCTGCGCGGCCAGGTCGTCGCCTCCCAGCGGGCCGCGAACGGCGCCGTGCTCGCGGCGACGGGCGTCCAGCTCGCGGGCGTGCTCGACGACGTGTACGGCACCTCGGCCGCCAAGGCCCACCTCGGCCCCGTCTTCCACCAGGGCGGGCCCACGCTGAGCGTGTGGGCGCCGACCGCGCAGAGCGTCGCCCTGGAACTGGACGGCAAGGCGGTCGCCATGCACCGCGACGACACGACCGGCGTCTGGTCCGTCACGGGCCCGGCGTCGTGGAAGAACAAGCCCTACCGGTACGCCGTGACGGTGTGGGCGCCCACCGTCGGCAAGGTGGTCACCAACAAGGTCACCGACCCGTACTCGGTCGCCCTCACCGCGAACTCCGAGCGCAGCCTCGTCGTCGACCTCGACGACCGGGCGCTGGCCCCGAGCGGCTGGTCGGGCCTGGCCAAGCCCAAGGCCGTACCGCTCAGGGACGCCCAGATCCAGGAGCTGCACATCCGGGACTTCTCCGTCGCGGACCGGACGGTCCCGGCCCGGGACCAGGGCACCTACCGGGCCTTCACCGACAAGAACAGCGACGGCTCCCGGCACCTGCGCGAGCTGGCGAAGGCGGGCACGTCGTACGTGCACCTGCTGCCCGCCTTCGACATCGCCACCATTGCGGAGAAGAAGGCCGACCAGGCGACCCCGGACTGCGACCTGGCCTCCTACCCGGCCGATTCCGAGCGGCAGCAGGCGTGCGTGGCGAGGACCGCCGCGCAGGACGCCTACAACTGGGGCTACGACCCCTACCACTACACGGTCCCCGAGGGCTCCTACGCCACCGACCCGGACGGCACGGCCCGTACCGTCGAGTTCCGGCAGATGGTCAAGGCGCTCAACCAGGACGGGCTGCGCGTCGTCATGGACGTCGTCTACAACCACACGGCCGCCGCCGGCCAGGCGGACACCTCCGTGCTCGACAGGATCGTGCCCGGCTACTACCAGCGGCTCCTCGCCGACGGTTCGGTGGCCAACAGCACCTGCTGTGCGAACACCGCGCCCGAGAACGCCATGATGGGCAAGCTGGTCGTGGACTCGGTCGTCACCTGGGCCAGGCAGTACAAGGTCGACGGCTTCCGCTTCGACCTCATGGGCCACCACCCCAAGGCCAACATGCTCGCCGTCCGCGAGGCGCTCGACGCACTCACGCTGAAGAAGGACGGCGTGGACGGCAAGAACATCGTCCTGTACGGAGAGGGCTGGAACTTCGGCGAGGTCGCCGACGACGCGCGGTTCGTCCAGGCCACGCAGCGGAACATGGCGGGCACGGGCATCGCGACCTTCTCCGACCGGGCTCGTGACGCGGTCCGCGGCGGCGGCCCCTTCGACGACGACCCGGGCGTCCAGGGCTTCGCCTCCGGCCTCTACACCGATCCCAACTCCTCCGCGAGCAACGGCACCGAGGCCGAGCAGAAGGCCCGCCTGCTGCACTACCAGGACCTGATCAAGGTCGGCCTGAGCGGCAACCTCGCCGCGTACCGCTTCACCGACACCAGCGGCAAGGAGGTCACCGGCGCCGACGTCGACTACAACGGCTCGCCCGCCGGATACGCGGGCGCCCCCGGCGACGCCCTCGCCTACGCCGACGCGCACGACAACGAGTCGCTGTTCGACGCCCTCGCCTACAAACTGCCGTCCGCCACGAGCGCGGACGACCGGGCCCGGATGCAGGTCCTGGCGATGGCGACGGCCGCGCTGTCCCAGGGGCCGGCGCTGTCCCAGGCCGGGACCGACCTGCTGCGCTCGAAGTCCCTCGACCGCAACTCCTACGACAGCGGCGACTGGTTCAACGCCATCCACTGGAACTGCGCCGACGGCAACGGCTTCGGCCGCGGGCTGCCCATGGCGGCCGACAACCAGGACAAGTGGCCGTACGCCAAGCCGCTGCTCACCTCCGTCGCGGTGGGCTGCCCGCAGATCCAGGGGGCCTCGGCCGCGTACCGGGACCTGCTGCGCATCCGCACCACGGAGCAGGCCTTCTCCCTGGCAACGGCCGCGCAGGTGCAGCGGAAGCTGTCCTTCCCGCTGTCGGGCGGCGACGAGACGCCCGGCGTGATCACCATGAGGCTCGGTGACCTCGTCGTGGTGTTCAACGCCACGCCCGAACGCCGGCAGCAGCGCGTCGCGGAGCTCGCGGGGACCGGCTACCGGCTGCACCCGGTGCAGACGGCGGGCGGCGATCCGGTGGTGAAGACCTCGTCGTACGAGAGGGCGACCGGAACGTTCACGGTCCCGGCGCGTACGGTCGCGGTGTTCAGGAACTAGCTGTATTGACCCGGAGCGTTGTTGACGCGGCTGATCGGTGGGTGGCCGCCGAGTGCGGTGTGGCAGCGGTGGTGGTTGTAGGTGTGGAGGAAGTCTGCCAGGGCTTCGGTTCGCTCGCGGTTGCTGGTGTAGGGCCGCAGGTAGGCCCATTCGTCGAGCAGGGTGCGGTTGAAGCGTTCGACCTTGCCGTTGGTCTGCGGCCGGTAGACGCGTGTGTGTTTGCCGGCCGCGCCCAGGTCGGCAAGTGCCTGTCGCCAGGCGAAGCTCTTGCGGTAGGGCCAAGCGTTGTCGGTCAGAACCCGTTCGATGCGGGTCATGCCGTGGGCGTGGAAGAACGCGGCTGCGCGGGTGAGGAAGGCGGCGCAGGTGGCGGCCTTTTCGTCCGGGTGGATCTCGCTGTAGGCCAGGCGGCTGTGGTCGTCGACGGCGGAGTGGACGTAGTCGTAGCCCATGCTGTTGCGGGTGGTGCGGCCGGCCTGGCGGCCCAGCACCCTGTGACCGCCGCCGTCGGGGATTCGGCCGAGTTTCTTGACGTCGACATGGAGCAGCTCGCCGGGTCGGTCGCGTTCATAGCGGCGGATGACCTGGCCGGTGGGCCGGTCCAGGAAGGCGAGTCGGTTCAGGCCGTGCCGGGTCAGGATGCGGTGCACGGTGGAGGCGGGCATGCCCAGGATCGGTCCGATGCGTGCCGGGCCCAGCTTGCGATCCCGCCGCAGCCTGCAGACGGCCGCCTCGGTGGTGGCTGCGGTCCGGTGTGGTGTCCTGCGGGGACGACTGGAGCGGTCGAGGAGTCCGCTCTCGCCCTCGGACCGCCAGCGCCGGATCCACTTGTGGGCGGTGGGGCGGGAGACACCCATCTCCGCAGCGACGTGGGCGACAGGACGGCCGGAACGGACACGTTCGACGAGCAGCCGCCTGCCGTGAACAGTCAGCCGGGCATTACGGTGGGACACGAAGGCCTCCGTGCGGTGAAGATTCGACACCTCCACCACACACGGAGGCCTTCGCCACGATCAAGACCAGATCGCGTTAACAACGCTCGTGGTCAATACAACTAGCGCGGGTCCCCGGTCGACCCGGAACAGGAGTGCTCATGCCGCAGATCACCGTCGACTACTCCGAGCGGCTGGCCGACGCCTTCGACCGGCGTGCCTTCGCGCGGGAGCTGCACGCCCGCACGGTCGAGATCGCGGCCGCCAAGCCTCCGGCGTGCAAGACGCAGTTCCGCCGGACCGAGGACACCGTCGTCGGTCCGGACACCGAGGGGCACGCGATCGTGCACGTCACCATCGGCCTGCTGGCCGGCCGCACCGACGAGACCAAGGCACGCCTGACGGAGGCGGTCCTGGAGGCGCTGCGGCAGCATGTGAAGCCGGTCGACAGCCTGGAGCTGCACGCGTCGGCCGAGGTCCGCGACCTCGACACCTCGTACCGGAAGTTCGACGCCTAGCGGCGGCACCGCACTAGGAGGCGAGGGCGACGAGCCGGCCGACCAGGTCCAGGAAAGGGCCGTCGGCCGGCTCGTCCTTGAAGACCCGGCGCATGAGCGCGCCCATCTCCTCGTCGTGGGCGGCGCTGACGGCGACCAGCGCGCCGAAGTCGTGCACGAGCTGGACCTCCAGCTCGGCGCGCGGGATGCGCCGGCCGTCCAGCCAGATCAGCGCCGTCGACTCCGCGAGCGAGATCCACGAGCGGACGACCAGCTCCAGCCGGGCGGGCGGCTCCTCGACCCCGAGATGCGAAAGGATCTGGTCATACGCGGCCTGCCGGACGGAGTCGATGAGCGCGTTCGTCGTCGACGAGCCAACAGCGGGGCCGCCGCGCATCAGCGCCGAGAAACCGGGGCCGTGCTCGTCCACGAAGTCGAAGAACCGGCGCATCACCCGCAGCAGCCGCGCCCCCAGCGGGCCCTCGTGCGGCTCCGCGAACCGGCCCGCCAGATCGTCCGAGGCACGCTTCAACGCGGCCTCGTACAGGCTGAGTTTGCCCGGGAAGTAGTGGTAGACCAGCGGGCGCGAGATGCCCGCCGCCGACGCTATCTCGTCGATGGAGACCTCGTCGGGCGAGCGGCGGCTGAACAGTTCGAGGGCGACGCCGATCAACTGCTGCCGTCGTTCCTCGACTCCCATCCTGCGGCGAACCCCGGTAGTCATACGAACACCTTACCGATCGATTCCGGCCCCGAACGGACCGGACAGGATCGACCGCGGTGTTCGACCTCGGGGCGTCACACCCTCCCACGCCGGCCGGTCACTTCTGGCGCAGCACGTCGACGGACCCGCCGTCGTCCAGCGTCCCCTTCAGATCGGCCTCGGCGCCCTGCCTCGTCCGTACGGCGAGCAAGTGGCCCTGGGAGGAGGCGCTGACCCCGCCCGTGGCGCTGATCGAGGCGGTGTCCCGGCCGCCGGCGGCGAGCAGGTACCAGGTGCCCGTCTCCGACTTCCACAGCACCCCTGCGAGCACGTGCGGATCGCGGGTGCCGCACGCGGGCACGTTCTCGGCTTTGGCCGCGACCGCCGCGTACTTCCCGCCGGGGGTGTGGAACTGGGCCAGCACCCGGGGCCCGTCGCCCCGCCAGGTCTCGGCCCGGGTGCACACCCACGCGGCCGTGCCGGTCTCGTCGGGCAGGGGCTGCTCCGCGTACTGCCAGGCGTTGACCGACCGGACGCCGTGTGCGCGCACGGAAGCCAGTGAGCAGGCCAGCGGTGCCCAGGCGCGCAGCCCCGCCGCACCGGACGCCTCCTGCGGGGCGTCCGGGCGGCCCGTGGTGAGGCGGGCGGGGGCCAGCTCGCCGAGATCGGCCAGGACATGGGTGCCGGGTTCGCCGGTCAGCTGGAGCACGTTCCACGAGGTGCAGGCGCCCGTCCGCTGGACCGGGCTGGCCAGCGGCCCGGTGACCCCGTCCGTGATGCCGAGGTCCATCGCCCCGGCGTCCGGCTTGAGCAGGTCCCGTTCGGCCGCCGACTTCACCCAGGGTGCCGTCAGATAGCGGACGTTGCCGTCGGAGCGGCCCAGCACCACCGCGCTCGCCTCCGCGCCGGCGGCGCCGTCGACCCGGGCGAGGTCGAGGGCGGCCCCGGCCGCGGAGTCCTTCGGCTCGGCGTAGCGGGCGATGCGCAGGCCGTCGTAGAAGAGCACCACGCGCGCGTTGTCGACGTCGCCTGCGTAGAGCAGTTGCGGCGGTCCGGCGGGGCCGCCCGAGGCGGTGCCGGGGGTGACCGAGACCCGTACGGAGTCGCCGGGGCGGGCCCAGACGGCGAGGGCGCGGCGCAGCAGGGCCGTGTCGCCGGCCCGGCCGCCGCGGGCCGGCCACACGGAGAGGTCCAGCCGCGCGGAGGTCCGCCAGGCGGTGGGGGCGACCCTGGTCAGCCTGCCCGGGTCCAGGGCGGCCTCGGCGGACGGGTTCTGCGCGTAGGCGGGCGCGGCGGCGCCGTCGGGACCCCAGCCGCCGCCCGGCAGGGCGACCAGCGCCCCGCACACGGCGAGAGCCGCAGCCGCGGCGAGCGCGGCCCTGGTGTGCTGCCTGCGCCGCTTCAGGTCGGTGGGCCGGGCCTGCAACGAGCAGGGGTCGAACTCGGGGGAGTCCAGGAGCGCGTACTGGGCGGGCAGCCGGTCGGCCTGGCGCAGCGCTGCGACCGGGTCGGACACGCCCGCGGCCTTCAGCACCTCCCGTACGGCGGGGTCCGGGAGCCTTTCCAGGCCGCGCAGGACGTAGGCCGCGCGGGCCGGCCCGGACAGGGTCGCCAGCTTCTGGTCCAGGGCGAGTTCGTCGGCGCCGCCGGTGTGCGGGAACAGGCGCAGGCCCCACACCAGGGGCATCAGCGGCGGCAGTTGGGCGCGTCCGGGCCGGATCCGGCGCCTGAGCGGGCGGCCCGCCCCCAGCGCCGTGCGGATCACCTGGAGGCGGACGAAGGCATAGCCCGGGTCGGACTCGCGGCCGGCCGACTGGGCCGGGATCACGGACGCCGAGGACCGGCCCCGCGGCAGCGCCCGCTGTGCCAGCGCGTGCGCGGTCAGCACGCGGCGGCCCCGCCCGAGTCCGGGCGGCAGCACCAGATAGGCGAGCCGGACCAGACGCGGATAGTGCTCGACGAGCGCGGCCTCGGCCCGCTCGGTATCGACGACCGGCCCGGGGGAGGACTTGTGGCGCGGAGCGACATCCTGTGACTGCACGTCCAGGCAAACGAGCGAGCCGGTCCTTGGTCACACCGCCGCCCGGCGGTCTCAGTCCTCCGGCTCGACCAGCAGCCGGGCGTAGTTCGCCATCGAGCGCTGGTAGCGGGGCAGATGGGGCGCGAGGGCGCCGAGGACGAGGGACAGACCCTCGCGGTCACGGCCGAGACTGGACAGGCACAGGGCCAGACACGCCCGGACGGCGTCGTCCAACTCGTCAGAGGGGCCGTCCAGTTCGGGCGTGAGCAGCTTGACGCCCTCCTCCGAATGACCGGTGTTCCGCAGTGAGCTGGCCAGTTGGATCCTGGTCCGGCGGCCCCGGTAGCCGCTCAGCCCGCGCGCCAGTGCCTCCCGGTAGAGCGGCACCGCCCGGTCCGAGTGGCCGGTGGAGTCCCAGGCGCAGGCCCGCTCGAACGGGCCGAGCGGGCTGCCGTCCGGCAGTTCGGCGACGAGCGCGTCGATCCGCGCCCGGAACGCGGGTGCCTCGTCCTCGGAGTAGTCGTCGAAGCGGGCCCAGGCGGCGGCCACGCGGTCTTCCCAGTCCTGGTTCATCGGCTCACGCTTGCACGCACGTGCAGGTGGCGTCCACCCGATTGAGCGCTGTGCGCGCCGGAGCCGTATCGAAGGGCGGCCCCTGCCGGGGCCCGGTGCGGCATGCTTGTGGCTCGTGCCGCCGGGAACGGAGAGCCGGAAGCGACCGGAGGAACAGATGAGGGTGACCCGACCGATGCTCGCGGTGGCCGGTGCCGCGGCGGCACTGGCGCTGACGGGGTGCGGCTCCGGTGACGGTGTGGCGGCGAAGGTGCCGCCGACGGCTACCGGCAGCCTGGAGAGTCTGGCCGCCGAGGTGAAGTGCGAGCCGGACATGCAGACCGACGCCGACACCATCCGGCAGGCGATCTGCACCAACTCCACCGGCAAGTTCGTCCTCGCCACCTTCGCCACCGACCGCGGCCAGCGGGAGTGGATCGACGACGCGAAGGACTACGGCGGCTCCTACCTCGTCGGCCGCAAGTGGGTCGCCGTCGGCGACAGCGGCGTGGTCACCACGCTGCGCGCCACCCTCGGCGGTGACGTGGAGACGGGCAAGGACCACAGCGCCCACAGCGCCCACGGTGCGCACAGCGGCTGAGCGGCCCCACTCACGGGCACACACGGCGAAGGCCGGCGGCGGGATCTCCCGCCGCCGGCCTTCTTCAAGAGGTCACCGGTCCAGTGTCACCGGATCAGGGCGTCACTTGCAGTTCCGGCCCGAGTTGAGGCAGCCCGCGATCTTGTTCGCCAGGCCGCCGGTCGTGATGTTGATGAAGTCGTCGTGGTCGGTGGCCGCCTTGTGGAGCTGCTCGGGGAAGCCGTCGACCGCGTAGGCGTTCTTCACCGCACCGTTCTCGATGGCCGGCCGTGGCACGTCGTAGACGAGGCGCATCGTCAGCTGAGGGATGGCCTTGAAGCCGCTGGGGCAGGTGCCGCGCTCGTCGGCGAAGGCGATGTGCGTACGGTGGTTGGCGCTGTCGGTGTTCTGCCCGTCCCAGCAGCTCTGGAAGGCGAACGTGCGGACCATCTTGCTGCCCTCGGGGCAGATCGGGTACTGCTCCGTCAGCTGGACCTTGTTCTCGAAGCCGGTGCAGCTCCAGTGCGCGTTGGCGTTGGCCAGACCATTGGTCGTGGTCTTGGCGTCACCGGTGATGATGCGCAGGAACTGCGGCATGGCAACGACCTTGCCGGTCGGGCTGCCGACGTACTTGATCTGCGCCTGGAGGGGCTTCAGG
This sequence comes from Streptomyces sp. 6-11-2, assembly GCF_006540305.1. Taxonomy (GTDB): domain Bacteria; phylum Actinomycetota; class Actinomycetes; order Streptomycetales; family Streptomycetaceae; genus Streptomyces. The sequence continues at coordinate 5,144,790 of NZ_BJOR01000001.1, forward strand.
ATCCGGCCGACGTTGCCCTCCTTGCCACCGCCGTCCGCGTCCTGGTCGAAGTCCTGCGAGCCGTCCTGGACCCGGACCACCGGCCAGTAGTATGACGAGAGGTCGTTCTTGTTCTGGCAGCTGGTGCCGCCCTGGAGGAACGTGTCGTTGCTCGCGAACGCGTCGATCTTCTGGTTGCCGACGTAGTCGTGCAGGTGGTGGGCGCCGTTGGCCACACCCGGGGCCACGATCACGTTGTCGGTGTTGTGGTTGCCGTTGGCGTTCACACCGCAGCGCGTGGTGAAGGTGCCGTTCGAGGCGTTGCGGCTCTTGCGCGGCTTGGCCTTGACGTTGGGCTGGACCGTGGTGATGTCCACGAAGTCCGCGGCGACCGGGCCGTTTCCGGCCTGACCGCCGATGCCCTGCTGTCCGTTGTCGCCGCCCTGCTGACCGCCGTCGTTCTGACCGCCGCCCTGCTGGCCGCCGTTGTCCTGACCGCCGTCGTTCTGGCCGCCGTTGTCGCCCTGCTGCCCGTTGTCCTGGCCGTCGTTCTGCCCGTTGTCCTGACCGCCCTCGCCGCCGCCCGCGTCCGTCTGGTTCTGCTCGGCGGGGGTGCCGGTGCAGGGCGCCATGCCGTCCAGGTTGCCGGGGGTCTGGCCGCCGGCCCGGTTGATCTCCAGCTTGATCCGGTCGAGGATCACCTTCCGCCGGTCCTTCAGCGGGCCCAGGATGGCGTTCTGGACGAAGCTCGCGTCCCTGGCCTGCGCGTCGCGCGTGGTGGCCAGCCGCTGGTAGGCCTCGGTGATCTGCTGGTCGAGCGTGGCGAGCTCGCCGTCCACCTCTCCACGGGCCTGCTCCGGCACGGCGGTGAGCTGCTGGCCGACGTCAGGGCACTTGATCGTCACGACCTGCGCGTTGACGGCCTTCGTCCGGTTGCCTCCCCACGCGTCGTTCTTCGACTCGTGCGCGGATGCGTAGTAGTTCGCCCAGACAAGCCCGCCCCCACCGAGCGCTAGGGCCGCCGCCCCGGCTATGACCTTGGTGGCCAGCGGCATTCGGCGTTTGCGTGTGTTGCGTCCCATGGAACTCCTCTGACTTCCTTGCGGGGCAGCATCGAGGCGCCCGACAGGAGTGAAGCGGCTCCCATGGATACGGACACGGTCCCGGACGTGTTCAGCCGACTCACGAATTCATTCGCGATCCGTGGGTCAACCGGGCCGCAACTGCCGCTTTTCCACCGGCAGTTGTGGCAACAGCGGCCGAGGCTCCGGCTCTTCGGCCCGAGGACCGCCTACAGCCCGAGCACCTTCGCCTCCAGGGCCGGGTCCACACCAACCGGAGGCCGGCCCGGCCGCTGGGGCGCCGTACCGCCCAGGCCCCGGAGCCAGGTCCAGGTGTCCGCGACCGTCTCGTTCACGGGACGGCAGCGCAGACCGGTCGCGAGGGCCCGGCCGACATCGGCGCCGTGCAGCGCGTCGTGGCCCTCGCTGCCCGGTGGCGTCCACACCGGCAGCTCCGTCCAGGGTTCGATGCCCGCGGCGAGAATCGTCTCCGGATCGGTCCAGCGCAGCTCGGCGTCGGCGCCGGTGGCCCGCACACAGGCCTCCAGCAGTTCGCCCATCGTCGCGTGCCCCCGCGGGCTGATCATGTTGTACGGCCCGCTCAGCTCCCGCTCCACCGCGCCGAGGATCCACGTGGCGAGATCGCGGACGTCGATGTACTGAAGGGGCAGGTCCCGCGGACCGGGCGCCAGCACGGGGCCGCCCCGCGCGATCCGGTTCAGCCACCACGGCAGCCGCCCGATGTTCTCGTGCGGCCCGAGGATCAGCCCGGCCCGCACGAGCACCGAGCGGTCGGCCCCGAAGGCCTCCACCGCGGCCAGTTCGGCGCCCCGCTTGTCCCGTGGGTAGTCCGTCCGCTCGGCGCCGGCCTCGGCGCCCTCGACCAGCGGCGCCGCCTCGGTGTAGCCGGCGGGCGGGGCCCAGGCGTACACCGAGCAGGTCGACACGTACACGTACCGGCCGGCGCGGTCCCGCAGCAGCCGCGCCGCGTCCCGGACCGCGCGGGGCGCGGCCGACCAGGTGTCGACGACCGCGTCCCACGCGCCGTCCGTCAGGGCCGCGAGCCCGTCGGGCGCGGTGCGGTCGCCCTGCAGCGACCGCACCCCGGGAACGGGCGCGTGCCGCCCCCGGTTCAGGACCGTCACATCCCAGCCGCGCCCGGCCGCCGCCTCGGCGACGGCCCGCCCCGCGAACTCCGTACCACCCAGCACCAGAAGTCTCATACCGGTGACTGTGCCCGTCAGAGCCGTGGCAGGGAACGGGATTCTGCCCTCGGCAGAGATCAACGCCCGGTCGGCGGAGCGTACTTGTAACCTACGCGGCGTACGGTCTGGATCGCCCGGCGGTGCTCGGTGCCCAGTTTGCGGCGCAGCCGGGCGATGTGGACGTCGACGGTGCGGCCGTCGCCCACGTGGCCGTAGCCCCAGACGGTGGTGACCAACTGGTCGCGGGTGTGCACCCGGTGCGGGTGGGCCACGAGATGGGAGAGCAGCTCGAACTCCAGGTAGGTGAGGTCGAGTTCGCGCCCGTCCACCTCCGCGATCCGCCGTACGGGGTCGATGCGGACGAGCGCGTCGCCGGCACCGGGCGCGGTCTCGCCGGCCGTCCCGGCCTCCGGGTGGTCCGGCACCGCCACCGGGAGGTGCGGCGGCTGCTGGTCGGCGGGCACGAGCACCAGGTAGCCGACCATCGGGGGCCGGCCCGGCAGCCTGGGCAGGGCGTGCTGCGGAGCCGGCAGCCAGGTGGCGCCGGGCGGCAGGAGATCGGCGATCTCCACGACCTCGTCCCGGTCCACGGCCCGCAGCCGGTGCCGTACGGAAGCGGGGGAGCGGGAGGAGACGGGGGTGGGAAGGACGGTGTCGGTCAGAGAACGCGTGGTCGCCATGACAGGTCAGCTCTTTCGCGGGAGAGGTTCGTCGGGGGACCGACGGCCGCGAGTTCGTGGTCGGGCGCGTCGGGGACGTACGTCGTTCCGCGCTGGCCGGAGGCCGGGGTGTACGGCTTTACCGGGCCCGCGCGCTCGGCGCGCGGCAACAGAGCCGGTCGAAGTCGTGGTGCTGACGGGAAGGCCAGAACGGCTCCAGGTCGTCGCGACTCGTCGCAACGCACTTCCGGAAGCCGACCATGCCCCCATTGAAGCAGACACCGTGCCCGGACAGGACCCTCTCCTCGCCGCTTCTCACTGCGCGGACACCTCCCCGGTGGGAAGCCGGAGCCCCGCGGCCGCGCCACCCGTCCGGATCAGACCTGCCCGGCCTTCTCCAGGGCGGTGCAGCAGGTGTCGATCAGCAGGCGCGTGACGACGTACGGGTCGACGTTGGCGTTCGGCCGGCGGTCCTCGATGTAGCCCTTCCCGTCCCGCTCGACCTGCCATGGGATGCGGACCGAGGCACCGCGGTCGCCGACGCCGTAGGAGTACGCGTCCCACGCGGCGGTCTCGTGCAGGCCGGTGAGGCGGTCGTCGATCCCGGCCCCGTAGTTCTTGACGTGGTCCATCGGCCGGGAGCCCTCGCCGAGCGACTCGCACGCGGTGATGATCGCGGCGTAGCCCTCCGGGCCTTCGCGCATCGCCCTGGTCGAGAAGTTGGTGTGGGCGCCGGCGCCGTTCCAGTCGCCCTTGACCGGCTTGGGGTCGAGGGTGGCGGAGATGCCGTGGCCCTCGGCGGTGCGGTAGAGCAGCCAGCGGGCCACCCACAGCTGGTCGGCGACCTCGAGCGGGGGCAGCGGGCCGACCTGGAACTCCCACTGGCCCGGCATGACCTCGGCGTTGATGCCCGAGATGCCGAGCCCCGCCGTCAGGCAGTTGTCCAGGTGCTCCTCGACGATCTCCCGGCCGAAGATCTCGTCGGCGCCGACACCGCAGTAGTAGCCGCCCTGCGGGGCCGGGAAGCCGCCCTCGGGGAAGCCGAGCGGGCGGGAGCCGTTGAAGAAGGTGTACTCCTGCTCGATGCCGAAGACCGGCTCCTGCGCGGCGAAGCGCTCCGCGGCCTCGGCCAGCGCGGTCCGCGTGTTGGACGGGTGCGGGGCGAGCGTGGTGTCGAGGACTTCGCACAGCACGAGGATGTCGTCGCCGCCGCGGATCGGGTCCGGGCACGAGAAGACCGGCCTCAGTACGCAGTCGGAGGTGCGTCCCTCGGCCTGGTTGGTGGAGGACCCGTCGAAGCCCCAGAGCGGCAGTTCGGCGCCCTTGGCGTCGTCGCCGAGGATCTTCGTCTTGGAACGCAGCTTGGCCGTCGGCTCGGTGCCGTCGATCCAGATGTACTCAGCCTTGAAGGTCACGGGCCACATCCTCCGGGGTCTCACTCGCGCGCGCCCACGGGCGGCGCGGCGCCGCGGCACGGTGCGCCGCGGCGGCTGTTCAGCAGCCTGTCAACGGGCCGTTTCCCGGCCATTGCCCGAATGTGAACCCCGTGTTACCCGGCGCCGTTGTGGCGCGGTTCACGCGGTACGGGGGAGGGCCTGTCTGCTCCCGGCCGGGAGCAGACAGGCCCTCACTCGTGGAGGTGGGTGTCAGCCCACCTTCTCGATCACCGCGCGCCGGATCAGGAACTTGCCCGGCTCCCGGACCTCCTCGAAGGCCGCGTCGTTGAGCAGGACGCAACTGCCGGAGACGGAGGTGACCTTCACCGTGGTGGACTTGTTGTTGTCCAGGTTGGTGACCTTCAGCGTGGTGCCCGCCGGGAACTGGTTACTGGACGCGGCCGGTGCGCCGCCCTCGCCGGAGAGTGTCACGGTGGAGCCCTGGCACACCTGCTGGCCGGACGCCGCGACGCCGCCGCCGGCGTTCCCGGCCGCACCGTCTTGCTGCCCGGCCTGCTGCCCGTTCTGCTGACCGGCTTCCTGGCCGTTCTGCTGCCCGTTCTGCTGGCCCGCCTGCTGGCCGTTCTGCCCCTGCTGCCCGGCCTGGGAGTCCTGAGCCGACTCCCCCACCGTGCACCCGGACGCGGCCTGCTTGCGCTTGATCTCCTCGATGACCGCCTCACGGTTGGCGATCCGCGCCTCGGACAGTGCGTCCGGGTCGGCCCGCTGGCCGTCGATGAACTTCTGGTTGTTGCCGAGGGCGGTGGCGAGCCCCTGACAGACCGTCGAGTCCGCGGCGGACAGGGTTCGCGGGGCCTCCGGCTGCGCGGCGTTGGATGTGGCGGCCAGGGCGAAGGCCCCGCCGCCCGCCACCGCCGCGGCTGTGACCAGCAGCGCGACCTTCTTCTTCGTGCTGACAGTGCGCCTACGCGACATGCGCGCCTCCTGAAGGGGTGGGGGAGCGTACGCCGCTAGGTACGAGATGCCGAACGAGGTTACTCAGCGGTTGCGGGGCCAGTTGAAGTGACCTGCGTCACGCGGGAGTTGGCAGTGCCGTGCGACGGGTCGCGCGGCACTCACCCGCGTCCGAGCGCGTCCCGCACCGCTTCCTCGGTCCGGGCCACGACCGCCGTGCCGTCGTCGGCCGTGATGATCGGACGCTGGATCAGCTTCGGGTGCTCGGCCAGCGCCGCGATCCAGCGCTCGCGCGCCCCGGCGTCCCGCGGCCAGTCCTTCAGCCCGAGCTCCTTCGCCACGGCCTCCTGCGTCCGCGTGATGTCCCACGGCTCCAGCCCCAGCCGCCCGAGCACGTTCCGGATCTCCTCCGCGGTCGGTACGTCCTCCAGATAGCGGCGCACGGTGTACTCGGCACCCTCGGCATCGAGCACCCCGACGGCACTGCGGCACTTCGAGCAGGCCGGATTGATCCAGATCTCCATGCGGCCACGGTACGCGAGGACCGGGCGGCAACACCCGTGGAGACTGCCGGGGTCGCTGCAGACATGTGGCTTTGTTTCACGAGAACCGACAGCGCCCACAGCGCGCCCCGCCGTCGCAAGGCCTCACCTCGGGAAGCCGCGATGAGGCCCCAAGCACCTCTGTGCGGTGTTCCGACTCCGTGGCATCCGGCCACGGAACCTCCGCAAAAACCCGTTGGCGGACCACGGCGGCCACTGCTACTTTTCCGGAGGCCGTGCGAGAGAACAAGGAGGTGGTACCCGTGAACGTATCGACATGGGTGCTCCCCTCCGGGGTCACGGTCGGACGATAGGTCGTCCGGGAGCGCCGTTCCAGTGCACTCCCGAAAGGCACGACCATGCACTTCACTTCTGAACAGCGCCTCGACGACGGCGTCCTCGAACGCGAATTCACCCTCGGCGAGATCCCCGGCACCCTGTGGACGCCTGGATCCGCACCGGCCCCGCTGATCCTGATGGCCCACAACAACGGCCTGCCCAAGGGGGAGTCCCGGCTGGTGGCCCGGGCCCGGCACTCCGCCGCGCACGGCTACGCGGTGGCAGCCATCGACGCCCCCGGGTGCGGTGACCGGCCCCGTTCCGCCGCCGACGAGCAGGCCCGCGCCGACCTCCGCCGGGCGATGCAGGCCGGCGAGCCGGTCGATGAGATCTTCGAGTCCTTCATCGGCCCGCTGGTCGAAAAGGCGGTCCCGGAATGGCGGACCACCCTGGACGCCCTCCTTTCGCTGCCCGAGGTCGGCGGCCCGGTCGGGTACTCGGGGTGGACCGCCGTCGGCATTCGGCTGGCGGTCCTCGAGCCGCGCATCGCGGCCGCCGGTTTCTTCGCCGGGGGTTACGTGCCCCGCGCCCAACGCGAGGAGGCCCGGCAGGTCACCATTCCACTGCTGTTCCTGCTGCAGTGGGACGATGAAGGGAACCCCCGGCAGCGGGCCCTGGACCTGTTCGACGCCTTCGGCACCAAGGAGAAGACGCTGCACGCCAATCTGGGCGGGCACACCGGCACTCCGTGGTTCGAGGTGGAGGACGGGGCCCGGTTCTTCGGCCGGCACCTGAAGTGAGGCCGGGCCGCGGGGCCGGCAGCAGACGGTAAGCGGTGTCGGCCAGGACGCCGCTCATCGGGGACGGGGCCCGGCCCTCCTCAGCCCTCCGCACCGTGGGCCCCTGCCAACTCGGCAGGGGCCCACGCTGCCCGAAGCCATGAACTGTGCGTTTTCTGCAGACCTTCGAGTGCTGCCCGAACTCGTGTTGAGGTGCTGTCGGTTCTCGTGAACAGAGCCGGCTGCCACGCCGAGGGGTCTTATTCGAATTGCCGCCGCCTCACACACATCTCGCACACCTGGTGTGACACGGCGCCAATTCCCTTGTTCACCTGGACGTTTGCGGGGCTCTGTGGACTCCCTGGATGTCAGTGCCGGGCAGTAAACTGGAAGCAGTGTTCGAGAGCGTCGCCGGGGTCCCTTCGCGGCGCTCCCACCGCGACAGGAGGATGCCTGTGGCCGCTGCCGCACTGAAGCCGAAGCCGTTGCCGACCCAGTCCACCGCGAAGCGTCCCGTCCTGCTCGACCTCCCCTACGAACCTGTGGCGAAGCGGCCGTTGCCGCCGGGGCGTCCGCGTGAGTGGTACGTCATCCACAACCGCCGTCTGAAGGCGATGCGGCTCGCCATCGCCCTGCTCGACTCGGGCGTCTACATGCCGCACCAGGCCCGCGACGAGACGATCCGTTCCATAGCCGAACTCATCGGAGTGCACCCGCCGTCGAACACGACGTGTCACATGGTGCGGGCGCTGATGCGGTACTCGCGCTGACCCCGTGACGCCGGGCACCCCGCGCCCGCGGGGTGCCCGGCCCCGCCCATGCCACCGCCTACGCCGCCAGTTCCTTCTCCAGCGGTGTGCGGAAGCGCGGTGTGACCCGCGTCGGGCCGAGCCGGCTCCCCAGCTCCCGCGCCTGCCGGGCGATCGCCGCCTCCGCGTCCGCGCCCAGCCCTTCCCGGTCCAGGATCCGCCAGACGACCTCGCCGTCGGGTCGCTGGGCCCAGGCTCCGACGACCCGGCCGTTCCACCACACGGTCGGGCCGACGTTGCCGCTGCCGTCGAACAGGGCCGGCCGCAGCCCGGGCGCGAGGTACCAGTCCCGCTGCTGCCAGCCCATCGCCGTGGGGTCGAGAGCCGGCAGCAGGGCCGCCCACGGTTCGGCCGGGCCGGTCACCGGGGCGACGTCGTCCTCGGTGACGTACGCCGTGCCCTCGTCCACCCTCACCTCGCGCGCCCCCGCCGCGGCCAGCGCCCGCCGCACGTCCGTCACCCGCCATCCCGTCCACCACTTCAGGTCGGCCTCGGTCGCCGGGCCGCAGGCCGCGAGCCAGCGGCGCAGCAGGTCGCGCTGGGCGCCGGCGACGTCCAGCTCGGGATGCTCGGGTGCGAGGGCCCAGCGGAACTGCGTGGACGTCCAGGAGCCGAGCGGCCGGCCCCGGACCACCTTGCCCTCCACACCCAGGACGCGCAGCAGCCGCGAGGAGACCGTGTGCACGCCCTCGTAGCTCTTCCCGGCCGCGTACGCGAACTGCTCCCGCAGCCGCGGCTCGTCCTGGGCGAGCTCGGTGGCCGTGGCCTGCCCGCGGCGGGCCAGCGCGGCCAGGGTCGACTCCTCGACCTCCTTCAGCCAGGCCGCGTCCGGCGCGCCCGCCTTCGCCATGTCCTTGAGCAGGGCGGCGCGGGCGCGGGCGGCGACGGCGATGCCGGTCGAGGCGTGGACGACGGCGGTCAGCTCCGCCGGGAAGACGAAGACGGTGTGCCGCATGCCGTGCATCCGCACCAGCGTGCGGTCCTCGTACAGCGCGCGCTCGGTCTGCGGCACCGTCCCGGCGGGTTCCGCCAGGCGGGCGTCCACGCCCAGGTACACCGTCGCCGGGTCCGTTCCGTGCAGTGCCACCAGCGCCCGCGCCACCTCCTCCGGCGTCCCCGCCCGCGTCCCTGCGGCCAGCCGGTGCCGCAGGGCCAGCCTGGCCCGCCGCTCCACCACGTCGATGTACCGGGGCTCCCCGCCCATGAGACCTCCACCCGTAGTAGTGCCTGACGGCATCCTGCCCGACACCACTGACACCGGGCCCTCGCGCTGAGGAGTTCCGCCGGGGCCGGAGAGGCTGGAGGGTCTGTGAGCGGGGTCGCTCACAGACCTCGCTCACAGGCCGGGGGCGCCCCACACCGGGAACCAGCGGCTCAGGTCCGGCTCGATACGCAGATCGTCGGCCAGGGCCGCCTTCACCCGGATTTCCAGCGGGTTGTCGCGCCGCTGGGCCTGGCCGGCCAGCGGCGCGAACGGGTAGAAGGTGCCCCGCTTGTACAGGTACACCAGCGCCAGCCGCCGATCGGCGTCGTCGTGGAAGCCGGCCAGGGAGCACAGGAGTTGAGGGCCGAAGCCGTTGACCTCCATCGCGCTGTTCACCGCGTGCAGGTCGTTGACCAGCTCCGGCAGCTGGTCGGGGGTACGGCGGGAGACCAGCCAGGAGTAGCCGTAGGAGTCCTGGGACAGCTCCACGGGCGGCCCCCCGCGCTCGACGTCGGCGTCCAGCAGGGCCTGGACCTCGCGGTGCGTCTGCTCGAAGGCGGCCCCCTCGACCGTGGCGAAGCACACCGCGCCCTGCCCGGTCGGGGTGAAGCCGGCCGCCGCCTCAAGGGTGATGGCCGCCGACGGCAGCGCGAACAGCTGGTCCAGGTCGGGCAGGGCGGGTTTGGTACGGCCGAGCAGAATGTCCAGGAGCCCCATCCTCAGCCCGCCTTCCCCGGCGTCGCGGCCTCGCCCAGCTCGGCGGAGATCCGCGCCAGCTGCTCCAGCCGCCGCTCCAGGCTCGGGTGGGTGGAGAACAGCCGGGAGATGCCGGGCTCGGAGCCCAGCGCCGGTGTGAAGTAGAAGGCGTTGAAGGCCTGTGCGGTGCGCAGGTCCTCGGACGGGATCCGGCCGATGTCACCGGTCACCTTGGTGAGCGCGGAGGCCAGCGTCGAGGGCCGTCCGGTCAGCAGCGCCGCCGCGCGGTCCGCGGCCAGCTCCCGGTACCGGGACAGCGCCCGGATCAGCAGGAAGCTGATCGCGTACACGGCCGCCGAGACGCCCATCACCATGGCGAACAGGGCGAGGGTGTTCTGGTCCTTGCGCCCGCGCCCGCCGAACAGCTCCGAGTAGAAGGCGAACCGTACGACCAGGCCCGCGACCACACCGAGGAACGAGGCCACCGTGATCACCGCGACGTCCTTGTGCGCCACGTGCGACAGCTCGTGCGCGAGCACGCCCTCCAGCTCGGCGGGTTCCAGCCGCCGCAGCAGCCCCGTGGTCACGCACACCACGGCGTTGTCAGGGTTCCGTCCGGTCGCGAACGCGTTCGGCATGTCCATGCTGGACACGGCGACGGCCGGCTTGGGCATGTCCGCCATGGCGCACAGCCGGTCGACCACCGCGTGCAGCTCGGGATACTCCTCCCGCTCCACCACCCGGCCGTGCATCGCGAACAGGGCGATCCGGTCGGAGAACCAGTACTGGGCGGCGAGCACGCCGGCCGCGATCACCACGACCAGCACCCAGGACTTCAGCAGCACGATCAGCACGGCCACGAACGCCACGTACAGCAGCCCGAGCAGGAACAGCGTGACCCCCATGCGCACGGTCAGCCGTCGGTCGCTCCGGAAGCGGCTCTGCATCTTGCATCACCCCGCAGTCAGGCACTCGTCCCGCCATCCAGTGTGCACCTGCGGATGCCCATGAAGCGGTCCCGATCGGCTCCAGGAGGGGCAAAAGCCGCCTGTGAGTCCGCGTGCGCGCGGAGTGAGCGCCGGAGACCTCCCCGGCCCCGGAAGACCCGGAGGCCTCAGAGGTGGCCGTGCGTCTGCGCGTACCCGAGCAGCACGATCACCGCGGCGACGCAGCCGAGGACCACGACCGTGGACATCCACGACGAGCGGCGCGGTGCGACCGGGTCCGGGTCGGCGCGGAACGGGACGGGCCCCGGCGGATTGTGCTTCCAGCGCGCGGCGAGCATCCGGGCACGGGCGGACGGCTCCTTGTGCTCGGCGGCGCGCGCCCACCGGTGATCGAACTCCCGCTCAAGGTCGTCGTTCTCGGTCATCCCCGTTACCTCTCCGGTCCTTATCCGTCCTTGATACCGACGAGGAATCATCCCCTGACTACGAGAGCGCTGGGAAGCGATCGTCACTGTGAGGCGATCGCTCAAGATGCTGTGTGCTCGCCGGGAAGCTAGCCTCTATGGGTGAGGGCGGCGGTCCGGGAACAGACCCGGCGTCGGCCGAAGAACCTGCTCACGGGGCTGACAGCGCTACCGCGCGGGCCCCGCCGCCTGTACTCGCGCCAACACCTACGACCGCGCCGCCGAACCCTTTCCGGCTGCGGCCGCGGCCATGCTTCTCGTGCCCGAAACCGCACGAGGGGGTGGAAAGGAAGGTATTTCCATGAAAGCTCAGCGTGCAAGGCGTCTCCTCGCAACGTCCGCAGTCGGTGTTCTGATGGCGGCCGGCACCGCCCTCGGCGCGGCGGGCACGGCCTCGGCAGCGACCCCGGCCACGACTCCGGCCCATATCTCCACTGTCTCCACCATCGTCAACCATGGTGGCGGTTGTGGCTGGTGGTCCCGCTGGTGCGGCGGTTACGGCCGCGGTGGCTTCTTCGGTCCCGGTTACGGGGGCTTCGGTGGCTACGGGGGCTACGGGGGCTACGGGTTCGGCGGCTACGGGTACGGCTTCGGCGGCGGCACGGTGGTGGTCGTGGTCCGCTGACGGACCACACGGCCAAGGGCCGCCCCCCGGTTCCCGGGGGGCGGCCCTCACCATGACGCCCTGCCGATCAGACGCCGCAGACGCCGATCACACGTCGAAGTACAGCTCGAACTCGTGCGGGTGCGGGCGCAGCTGGAGCGGGGCGATCTCGTTCGTGCGCTTGAAGTCGACCCACGTCTCGATCAGGTCGGACGTGAAGACGTCGCCCTGGAGCAGGAACTCGTGGTCGTCCTCCAGAGCCTGGAGGACGGCCTCCAGCGAGGTCGGGACCTGGGCGACGTTGGCGTGCTCCTCGGGAGCCAGCTCGTACAGGTCCTTGTCGATCGGCTCGGCCGGCTCGATCTTGTTCTTGATGCCGTCCAGGCCCGCGAGCAGCAGCGCCGAGAAGGCCAGGTACGGGTTGCCCGAGGAGTCGGGCGCGCGGAACTCCACGCGCTTGGCCTTCGGGTTGGAGCCGGTGATCGGGATGCGCATCGCGGCGGAGCGGTTGCGCTGCGAGTACACCAGGTTCACCGGGGCCTCGAAGCCCGGCACCAGACGGTGGTACGAGTTCACCGTCGGGTTGGTGAAGGCGAGCAGCGCCGGGGCGTGCCTGAGGATGCCACCGATGTAGTAGCGGGCGGTGTCCGACAGGCCCGCGTAGCCGGCCTCGTCGTAGAAGAGCGGCTCGCCGTTGCTCCACAGCGACTGGTGCACGTGCATGCCGGAGCCGTTGTCGCCGAAGATCGGCTTCGGCATGAAGGTGGCCGTCTTGCCGTTGCGCCAGGCGACGTTCTTCACGATGTACTTGAAGAGCTGGAGGTCGTCGGCGGCGGCGAGCAGCGTGTTGAACCTGTAGTTGATCTCGGCCTGGCCGGCGGTGCCCACCTCGTGGTGCTGGCGCTCCACCTTCAGGCCGTTCTTCGCCAGCTCCAGGGAGATCTCCGCGCGCAGGTCGGCGAAGTGGTCGACCGGCGGGACCGGGAAGTAGCCGCCCTTGTAGCGGACCTTGTAGCCGCGGTTGTCCTCCACCGCGCCGGTGTTCCAGGCGCCCGCCTCGGAGTCGATGTGGTAGAAGGACTCGTTCTCGGCGGTCCGGAAGCGGACGTTGTCGAAGACGTAGAACTCCGCCTCGGGACCGAAGAACGCGGTGTCGGCGATCCCGGTGGACGCGAGGTACGCCTCGGCCTTCCTCGCCACGTTCCGCGGGTCACGGGAGTACTGCTCGCCGGTGATCGGGTCGTGGATGAAGAAGTTGATGTTGACGGTCTTGTCCCGGCGGAACGGGTCCACACGCGCGGTGGACAGGTCGGCCCGCAGGGACATGTCGGACTCGTGGATGGCCTGGAAGCCACGGATCGAGGACCCGTCGAACGCCTGCTCCTCGTCGGGGTCGAACGCCTCGGCGGGCAACGTGAAGTGCTGCATGACGCCCGGCAGGTCGCAGAAGCGGACGTCGATGAACTTGACGTCCTCGTCCGCGATGTACTTCTTGGCCTCGTCGGCGTTCTGGAACATCCAGCTCCTCCTACTCCCGACCGTCCCGCCGGGGTGGTAGATCGTGGTGCGGCCGGTGCGGTGGCACACGCTGGGCTCGACCCTAGGGACGGGTGATTTCCCGGGCGTGACCCGTTTGTTTCGCTGAAGTTAACCGGCTCGGGTGGCGGTCGCGGTCGCGGACACCCCGCCGACCCCTCTGATTCCAGCGTCGCAGTACGGTGGTCGGGTGGACAACAGGCAAGCATGGGGATCATGGCTGTCCGGGCCGCGCGCGGCCATGGAGGACGCCGGCGCGGACTTCGGCTACCGGGGCCGGCAGCTGGGGCTGCCGGAGCAGGGGCCCGGCTCGATCGCCGGTCCGGGACGGCGGCTCGGCGCTCTGGCCGTCGACTGGGCGCTGTGCCTGTGGATCGCCTACGGCCTGATCACGCACGGCTACTACCAGGCCACGAGCAACTGGGCGCTGCTCATCTTCCTGGCGCTGGGCATCCTCACCGTCGGCACGATCGGCTTCACGCCCGGCAAGCGCCTGTTCGGCCTGCGCGTCGTCGCCCTCGCCACCGGCCGGGTGCAGCCGCTGCGCGCCCTGCTGCGCACGGTCCTGCTGTGCCTGGCCGTTCCCGCCCTGATCTGGGACCGCGACGGCCGCGGTCTGCACGACCGGCTGGCGGGCACGGTGGAGGTGCGCATCTGACCGCGGGAGCCGGCCGCGGGATCCAGTGACGGGAGCCGGCCGCCGAGGCCCGCCGCAGGATCGGGTCGCAAGCGCGCCGCAGGATCTCGGTGGCGTGAGCCGGTCGCGGCTCCAGCGCTCGTACGCGCGCGAGACGTCCCCACGACGACGGGGGCGCCCGGAGTGGTCTCCGGGCGCCCCCGTCGTCGTAGAGGGTGTCTGCGCGGGATCAGCGGGCCTTCGGGCCGCCCTTCGGCATCCGCATGCCCTTCGGCATCGGACCCTTCGGCAGCGGCATGTTGCTCATCAGGTCGCCGAGGGCGCGCAGTCGGTCGTTGGTGGTGGTGACCTGCGGGCCGGTCAGCACGCGCGGGAACTTCAGCATGGTCGTGCGCAACTTCTTCAGCGGGACCTGGCCGTCGCCGTTGCCGACGATCACGTCGTGCACCGGGACGTCCGCGACGATCCGGTTCATCTTCTTCTTCTCGGCGGCGAGCAGGGACTTCACCCGGTTCGGGTTGCCCTCGGCGACCAGCACGATGCCGGCCTTGCCGACCGCGCGGTGCACCACGTCCTGGCTGCGGTTCATGGCCACCGCCGGGGTGGTGGTCCAGCCGCGGCCCACGTTGTCCAGGACCGCCGCGGCGGCGCCCGGCTGGCCCTCCATCTGCCCGAAGGCGGCGCGCTCGGCCCGGCGTCCGAAGATGATCGCCGTCGCGAGGAAGGCGAGCAGCAGGCCCAGGATGCCGGCGTAGTACGGGTGGCCGATCGCGAAGCCGATCCCGAGAAGGACGCCGAAGGTGATGATGAAGACACCCGCGAGTACCAGACCGATCTTGTTGTCGGCCTTGCGGGTCATCTTGTAGGTCAGGGCGATCTGCTTCAGTCGCCCGGGGTTGGCAGCCTCGGCTGCGTTGTCCTTCCTCGCCATGCCACGAAGTCTACGTGGCCCCCGGAGCGGCCCACGACGGCAGTGCCCGTACGGGCCCGGGGTGGAGAGCGGAAAGGGGTTGGGGGAGCGGCGGTCAGGGGCCGACGGCCGGGAACTGGTCGAGGACGCGCTGCGCCTCGACGCGGTCCTTGGCCCGGCGTCGGTCCTCGAGGACGGAGTTCCAGGCGTTGCGGCGGGCGGTGCGCTGGCCGCTGCTCATGAGCAGGGACTCGACCGCACGGAGTGCGTCGGTGACGGACGGAATCGCGGTGGCGCGAACGTGCGCGGCCTGCATGGGAGGTCCCCCTCATGACGGCTCTTGGTCTACGGGCTGTGAGTCCAGGGTCACTGCTTGGTGTTACCAGGGCGTGACCGGCCGGTCAAACACCGATGAAGCCTCGCGGCCGCGGTCCGAAAGGCTGACGCGGCCCCGACCGGGCCGCTCATCTGCGGCGACGGTCGGGACCGCGTCGTATCGGCCACTACCGGGCAGTAGGCTCTTGTGCCCGATTTCACACACTTGCCCGCCCGCTTGCGGGACAGGGATGGTGACGGTCGGTCAGTCGTCGTCAGACCGCCTGGGCGGCGATGTAGGTGCCCCGCTTCTCGACAGCCATCCGGTACAGCCGTCCGGCGCGGTAGGAGGACCGTACCAGCGGCCCCGACATCACGCCCGAGAAGCCGATCTGCTCGGCTTCCTCCTTCAGCTCGACGAACTCCTGCGGCTTGACCCACCGCTCCACCGGGTGGTGGCGCACCGAGGGGCGCAGGTACTGGGTGATGGTGACCAGCTCGCAGCCCGCGTCGTGCAGCTGCTTGAGCGCCTCGACGACCTCCTCGCGGGTCTCGCCCATGCCGAGGATGAGGTTCGACTTGGTCACCAGGCCGAAGTCGCGGGCCTCGGTGATGACCTTCAGGGAGCGCTCGTAGCGGAAGCCGGGGCGGATCCGCTTGAAGATCCGCGGCACGGTCTCGACGTTGTGCGCGAAGACCTCGGGGCGCGAGGCGAAGACCTCGGCCAGCTGCTCGGGGACCGCGTTGAAGTCGGGGGCCAGCAGCTCGACCTTGGTACGGCCGTCCTCGCGGTCCGCCGTCTGCTGGTGGATCTGGCGCACGGTCTCGGCGTACAGCCAGGCGCCGCCGTCCTCCAGGTCGTCGCGGGCCACGCCGGTGATGGTGGCGTAGTTCAGGTCCATGGTGACCACGGACTCGCCCACGCGGCGCGGCTCGTCGCGGTCCAGGGCCTCGGGCTTGCCGGTGTCGATCTGGCAGAAGTCGCAGCGCCGGGTGCACTGGTCGCCGCCGATGAGGAAGGTCGCCTCGCGGTCCTCCCAGCACTCGTAGATGTTCGGGCAGCCGGCTTCCTGGCAGACCGTGTGCAGGCCCTCGCTCTTCACGAGGTTCTGCATCTTGGTGTACTCGGGACCCATTTTCGCCCGGGTCTTGATCCACTCGGGCTTGCGCTCGATGGGGGTCTGGCTGTTGCGGACCTCCAGGCGCAGCATCTTGCGTCCGTCGGGTGCGACTGCGGACACGACCGGCTCCCTGTAGCTTCGATTCTTCGGCGTACACCAGGGTACGCCCGTGCTTGTTGCGCCCCGTCGGTGAGGCCAACCTGCGGGCCTGGGGGATCATTCCCCGGGCGGGGCCCGGTCAGGCGGTGGCCCTCTCGATCTCCCGCGGCTTCAGGTCCGCGTTCTGCAGGACGTCCCGCAGGTGCCGTTCGACGACCGGCAGCACTTCCTCGATCGCGACGTTCCGGCCGAGCTCGGCCGCCAGCGAGGCGACGCCGGCGTCCCGGATCCCGCACGGGATGATCTTGTCGAACCACTTGTTGTCCGGGTTCACGTTGAGCGCGAAGCCGTGCATCGTGACGCCCTTGGCGACCCGGATCCCGATCGCCGCGATCTTGCGGTCCTCGCGGCGCTGGCCGGCGTTGGAGGGGGCGTACTCCGGGCCGTTCAGCCGGGGGTCGAACTCCTCGTCGGCCAGGCGCGGGTCGAAGTCCAGGGACAGCCCGCCCAGGGTGGGCCGCTGCTCGACCGGGTCGCCGAGCACCCACACTCCGCTGCGGCCCTCGACGCGGGTGGTCTCCAGGCCGAAGTCCGCGCAGGCGCGGATCAGCGCCTCCTCCAGGCGGCGCACGTGGGCCACCACGTCCACCGGGCGGGGCAGCTTCTGGATCGGGTAGCCGACCAGCTGGCCGGGACCGTGCCAGGTGATCTTGCCGCCGCGGTCCACGTCGATGACGGGCGTGCCGTCGAGCGGGCGCTCGCTGTCCTCGGTCCGCCGGCCGGCCGTGTAGACCGGGGGGTGCTCCAGGAGCAGCACGGTGTCGGGGACCTCGTCCGCGAACCGGGCGGCGTGCACCCGGCGCTGCTCGTCCCAGGCCTGGACGTAGTCCACGGCCTCGGCACCGAATCCCATGCGGACGAACCGCAGCTCACTCACGGCAAACGCCTCCCCGGAAGGTCGTAAGGCACGAAACGTGCCCACGTCACTGTACGTCCGGCCGGCACGCGTCAGCCTCGCGGGCAATCCTCACACGATCGGATGAATGATGGTCGAACTCTGCGGTCGGTTGCTCACTCTCCGCTACATTCGCGCCGTCCATGAGGCCATAAGGGCTGCTCACAGGCAATCCGGGCACCACGCGGCCGCGTGGCTGCCCGAGAGGCAGGAGACCGCACCGCAGATGACGGAACGACCCGCGCAGCGCACTCCCAACCGCCAGCTCGCCGCGCTCATCGCAGAAGCGGGGTTCTCGAACGCGGGTCTGGCCCGTCGCGTCGACCAGCTCGGTCTCGAACACGGGCTGGACCTGAGATACGACAAGACGTCGGTCACCCGCTGGCTGCGCGGCCAGCAGCCGCGGGGCACCACGCCCGCCCTCATCGCGGAGGTGTTCACCCGGCGCCTGGGCCGCCGCCTGACCGCCCAGGACCTCGGCCTGGACGCCTGCGCCCCGGTGTACGCGGGGCTGGAGTTCGCCGCCACCCCGGAGGAGGCCGTCGACATCGTCGGCGGGCTGTGGCGCAAGGACTGCGGCAGCCACGCCGAACTGCGCAGGATCGCCTTCACCCCGGCGGGCCTCGTCGTGCCCAGCCGGGACTGGCTGATCGGGCGGGCCGACGACCGGGTCGCCCGCGCGGAGGCACCGGCCACCCGGGTCCCCGTCCAGGGGTACCCGGACCGGCCCGCCCTCGTCGTGCCCGACCCCTCGGTGCCCGGCGTGCCCCGGCAGCGCGGCCGGGCCGAACGGGGCCCGGCCGGACGGGAGGCGGGCCGGAAGGTCACCGCCGGCGACATCGCCGCCCTGCGCTCGGTCGGCGAGCTGTTCCGCACCCTCGACGACCTGTACGGCGGCGGCCATGCCCGCCAGGCCCTGGTGCGCTACCTGGAGCACGAGTGCGAGCCGATGCTGCGCGGCACCTACGGCGAGCAGACCGGCCGCCGGCTCTTCGGCGCCGCCGCCGACCTGACCCGGCTCGCCGGCTGGACGTCGTACGACATCGCCGCGCACGGGCTCGCCCAGCGCTACTTCGTGCAGGCGCTGCGGCTCGCCCAGGCCGCCGGGGACCGGCCCTACGGCGCCTATGTGCTGGTCACCATGAGCCGGCAGGCCGTCTACCTCGGACACGGGCGGGAGGCCGTGCAGCTCGCACGGGTGGCCCAGCAGGGGCTCGGCGGCTCCGCCCCGCCCGCCGTGCAGTCGCTGCTGCACGCCGCCGAGGCGCGCGGGCACGGGGTGCTGGGCGAGGTGCGCGCCTGCACCGCGTCCCTGGTGCGCGCCGAGCGCTTCCTGGAGGCGGCCCGGCCCGGGGACGAGGTGCCCTCCTGGGCGCGCTTCGACGAGGCGCAGCTGGCCGACGAGTCCGGGCACTGCCACCGGGACCTCCAGCAGTACCGGGCCGCCGCGCAGCACGCCGAACGCGCCTTGCGGCTGCGCGCCCCGGCGCACGCCCGCAGCCGGCTGTTCTGCCGGGTGGTCCTGGCCACCGCCCGCCTCGGCCTCGGCGACCTGGACCAGGCCTGCCGCCTGGCCGCCGAGGCGGCGGCCCAGGCCGCGGACATGCGCTCGGTCCGGGCGGTGGAGTACGTCAAGGACTTCGAACGCCGCCTGGAACCGTACAAGGACGCGACACCCGTACGCGGCTACCGGGACAAGGTGGCGGCGTTGGGTTGAGCCCTTGGGACGGGGCGGCGGCGCCAGGGCGAGTCCTGGGACGGCGCGGCGGTGCCGGGCCGGGTCCCCGAGGCAAGGTCAGTGGCGTCGGGCCGGGTCCCCGGGCAAGGTGGCGGCGTTGGGCTGAGTCCCTGGGACGGGGCGGCGGTGCCGGGCCGAGTCCCGGGATGCGGCGCGCGTGTTGGGTTGAGTCTCCGGGACGTGGTGACGGCGTTGGACTGAGTGTCGGCTACGAGGTGGTGGCGTCGGGCCGAGTCCCTGGGACAAGGGCGGCGTCGGGCTGAACCCCTGGGGCGAGGCGGCGGATTCGGGCTGAGTCCCGGGACGTGGCGCGTGCTGGGTTGAGTTCCGGGACGTGGCGGCGGCGTTGGGCAGAGTCCCGGGGCAAGGGCAGCGGCGTCGGGCCGGGTCCCCGGGGCAAGGTGGCGGTGTTGGGCCGAGGCCCGGGGCAACGGCGGTGGTGCCGGGGCAAGTTCCGGGACGGGGGTGGCGGCTCAGGCGGCGGCTTTCGGTTCCGCCCGGTGCATCGGGCGGCCGGCTCCCAGGTCGCCCAGGATCGCCGCGGCGGCCCGGTGGGCCGAGTGCAGCGCCCCCTGGACGGTACTGGTGTCCCGGTGGTCGCCGCACACGTACAGGCCCGCCAGCAGCCGCACCGGGCGCCGTGGGTCGTGCGGGGGGCGCATCGCGGGGACGGCCTCGGGGGTGTGGTGCACGGCGAGCGTCTCCCAGCGGGCGGTGGAGGTGCCGTAGAGGCGGGACAGATGGCGGCGTACGGCCGTGTCGACGTCGGCCGGGGGCACGCCCAGGACCGTCGACGACACCAGAGCGCGGCCGGCGGGCGCGCGGGAGGGGTCGACGCGGCTGACCACCGCCGTGTGCGCCACCGGGCCGCCGCGCTCCGCGTCGAGCAGCAGGTACCCGCCCGTCTCCGGGGGCTCGTCGGTCGTGTGGTGGACCACCGTCACCGGGTGGAAGTCCGGTACGCGCAGCCCGGGCAGCAGCTCGGCGGCGGCACGCGCGTCGGTGGCGACCAGCACGGCCTTGCAGCGGACCTCGCCGTGCTCGGCGGTGGTCACCGAGGTCGTGGAGACCGAGGTGGCCCGTACGCCGGTGTGCACGGTGCCGGGCGGCAGCGTGCGCGCGAGCAGCTCCGGCAGGACCTCGGCGCCGCCCTCCGGCAGACACAGCCGGCCGGAGGCGAAGGAGTGCAGGGCCAGGTCCGCGCAGCGGCTGGACGTGGTGAGGTCCGGGTCGCACAACAGGGCGGCGAGCAGCGGACGCAGGAAGCCGTCGACCGTGCGGGCGGGCAGGCCGCGGGCGGCCAGCGCCTGCTGGGCCGTCAACTCGGGCCGCGACAGCAGGCGTTCGACCGGCGTGGCGGCGATCCGGCCGAGCGCGGCGCGCAGCCGCAGCGGCGCGCCGACCCCGCGGCGTCCGGGCGGCGGACCGTCGAGGAACGGCACGGCGGACGACCGGGGAACGGACGGCCGGGAGAGGGACGCACGGGCGAGGGACGACGGCCGGGGGACCGGCGGGCGGGGGGCGCTCGCCAGGGCGCGCACTACGTGAAGTGCGCTCCTCGCGCTCCCTCCGTGCGCCGGAGCGCCCGCGCGGAGGTGCCGTCCGTCGCTGTGCAGCAGGACCCCCGGCGCGAAGGGACGCAGCACGAGCGCGTCGAGCCCCGGGCTCAGGGCCAGTTGGGGGTACGACGTGTTCAGCAGCTGTCCGATCCGGTCGAGCCGGAACCCGTCGACCTTCTCCGTCGACATGCGGCCGCCCGCGTAAGGGGCGGCCTCCAGGACCGCGGTCGTCACTCCTGCACTGGTCAGTCGATGCGCTGCCGCGAGCCCGGCGACCCCGGCTCCCACAACGACGACGTCCGCCTGATACGCGGGCTCAAGCACGTGCCCCTCCTCGAGGTTGCGCGGCCGGTGGGGCGGTGATGCCCGCGACCGGCGTCAGGAATACCCGAGTTCGCGTCGAGATTAGGGCCGTGCCCGGTCAGCGACAGTCGCGCATCAACAGGGCACGGTCGCACGGCGGTCGCACACGGTCGCAAGGTGTTCCGCACGCGATCGCAAAGTGGCACGGCGAGTGGCCACAGACGTCACAGCGCCGCACGGACGGCGTCCTCGATCCCCGGAAAGGCGAACGAGAACCCCGACTCCAGCAGCCGCTTCGGCACCACCCGCGCGCTGCCCAGCACATCGCCCGCCATCTCCCCGAGCGCCGCGCGCAGGACCGGCGCCGGCACGGAGAACAGCGTCGGCCGTTGCAGCACCCGGCCCATGGCCGCGGTGATCTCACCGTTCGTCAGCGGCTGCGGCGCGGTGAGGTTGACCGGCCCGGACAGGCTCTCGGTGTCCAGCAGATGGCGCAGCGCGGCCACCTCGTCGTGCAGCGCGATGAACGACCAGAACTGCCGCCCGTCTCCCAGCCGCCCGCCCAACCCGGCCTTGAACAGCGGGAACAGCCGTCCCCATGCCCCGCCCTCACGGGCCACCACCAGCCCGGTGCGGGCGAACACCGTCCGGACGCCCGCCTCCCGCGCGGGAGCCGCGGCCTGCTCCCACTCGACGCACAGCGCCGGCAGAAAACCGTCCCCGGGCGGCGCGTCCTCGTCGACGGCGCGCTCGCCGGTGTCGCCGTAGTAGCCGATCGCGCTGCCGCTGACGAACACCCGCGGAGGCGCGTCCAGGGAGGCCACGGCCTCGGCGAGCGCCGTCGTGCCGAGCACCCGGCTGTCCCGGATCGCCTTCTTGTACTCCCGCGTCCACCGGTGGTCGCCCACGCCCGCGCCCGCCAGGTTGACCACCGCGTCGCACCCGGCGAGCCCCGCCGCGTCCACGTACCGGCCGACGGGATCCCAGCAGACCTCGTCCTCGCCGCGGGCCGAACGGCGCACCAGGCGCACCACCTCGTGCCCGTCCGCGACGAGGGACCGCACCAGGGCACTGCCGATCAGACCGGACGCGCCGGCCACCGCGATTCGCGAACGTTCCATGCGCCCATCCTGCCCGCCGGGCCGCGAAAATCCCGGCGGGCCGGTCCGGCCCGCGCCGTAGAGTGACCGTCATGCCGGTTCCCTCCATACGCCACGCCACATTGGACGACGAGGACGGTCTCGGCCGGCTCGACCGTGAGACCTGGTCCACGACGCACGCGGTCGCCCCGCCCCCGCGGCAGCCCTACGAGCCCTTCTTCACGCACCGGTCGGGACCGCGCGACCACCTGGTCGCCGAGCTCGGCGGCCGTCTGGTCGGATACATCCGCCTCGGCTTCCCCACCGGACTGGCGTCGAACGCGCACGTCCGGCAGATCCACGGACTCGCCGTGGCCGAGGAGGCCCGCGGCAGCGGGGTGGGCCGCGCCCTGCTGCGTGCCGTCGTCGAGGAGGCCCGCCGCCAGGGCGCCCGCCGGATCACCCTGCGGGTGCTGGGCCACAACACCCCCGCCCGCAAGCTGTACGAGTCCGAGGGCTTCGTGGTGGAGGGCGTCCAGCCGGAGGAGTTCCACCTGGACGGCGTCTACGTCGACGACGTCCTCATGGGCCGCTTCCTGTGAGCCGCGGGGCCCGACGCGAAACCCTGAGTCACGAGGTCACCAGCCCGCCCGTGTCCACCGGCGCGGTCGCGTGCGCCGCCCGCTGCGCGTCCGGGGCGACTTCGGCCGCCGTCAGGACGTATCCCGTCTCGTTGTCGGAGGTGGAGCGGGCGAAGACCACGCCGAAGACCCGGCCGTCCGTGGTGAGCAGCGGACCGCCGGAGTTGCCGGGGCGGACCGTGGAGCGGATCGAGTAGATCTCCCGGGTGACCGTGCCGTTGTTGTAGATGTTCTGGCCCGTCGCCCGGATCCGGTTCGCCACCGTCGCCGCCTGGAGGTTCAGGTCGCCGTCCTGCGGATAGCCCGCGACCACCGCCGAGTCGCCGCGCACGGCGGCGTCGTCGAACCGCAGCACGGGGGCCTCCAGCCCGGGGACGTAGAGCACGGCCACGTCCCGGTGCGGGTCGAACAGCACCACCCGTGCCTCGTACGACCGCCCGACGCCGCCGATCCGCACGGCCGGATCGTCGATGCCCGCCACCACGTGCGCGTTGGTCATCACATGCTCCCGCGCGTACACGAACCCGCTGCCCTCGCGGCCCTGGTTGCCCGCGGCGCCCTCGATCTTGACCGTGCTGAACCGGGCGGCGTTCGTCGCGCTCTCCGTCACGCTGTCCCCGGAGGGCCGGGCGACGCCCGCCGCCGGCTCGCTCTCGAAGGGGTTGAAGACCTGCGGGAAGCCCGCCTCGGTCAGCGCGGAGGTGGCACGCGAGAACCAGGCCGGGGTGGTCTCCGGCATCGCGTTCTGCACGGTGCCCAGAAGTCTGGAGTCGCGTATCGCCGACGTCACCACCGGGGAGGAGGAGGCGCCCAGGACGCTCGCCGCCACCCAGGCCACGATCAGCACCGCCACCGTGTTGGCGGCGGCCCCGCCGATGCCGTCGGCCACCCGCAGCGGCCCGCGGTCCAGCTCGCGCCGCAGCCGCAGCGCCAGGCGGCCCGCCAGCTCGTGCCCCACCACGGCCGGCACCAGCACCGTGAGCACGGCGGTGACCGTCGCCGTGGTCGTCCCGCGCGTGACGAAGTCCATCACCCACGGCAGGATCCACACGCCGACGACGGCACCGCCGACGAAACCGGCCAGCGAGACACAGCCGGCCACCAGTCCCCGCCGGTAGCCGGACGCGGCGTAGACGAGGATCACCAGCACCAACAGCAGGTCGAGCAGGTTCACTCACGCCGCCTTTCTCCTCGGATCCACACATACGCGCGGGACGGGTCCAGTGATCAGCCACGCACACGTGGATCCGGGGACCGGCCACGTGTACGTGTACCCCCATAAACGTCCTGGACCAGGACGTTGGTTCCACCAGGTGGCAGAGTGCACATCGCGGACGGACCGGAACCGCCCCGGGATTGGGCTCATGCGTGTGGTGCCGAGGGCCGGGCGGCCGCGCAGCGCTCTCGTGGCGCTCCTGTGCTGCCTGCCGGGTGTCTCCGCCGTCGGCGCGCTGCTGCCGTACGTGTCCGGCTCCGGACGGACGCCGTCCGTGCCCGTGTGCGCCGCCGTGCCCGGTCCGACGGCCCCGGCGCACGACGCGCCCAGGCCGCGGATCGTGCCCCGCTCGGCCTGGCTGGACGCAACTCCCCGGGCCTCTCGGCTCTCCGAAGTCTCTCGGCTGTCCTGGGCTTCCTCGGCTTCCGGGGCCTCCCGGCTGTCCTGGGCCTCCCGAACCTCCGGGGTTTCCGGGCACTCCTGGGCCTGCCGGGGCTCCTGGGTCTCCTGGGCCTGCGGCTGCGGGCCGGTGGGCTGCCGGTGCTCCTGCGTCTCCTGGCGCTCCCGGGCCTGCCGGTGCTCCTGGGTCTCCTGGGTCTGCGGCTGCGGGCCGGTGGGCTGCCGGTGCTCCTGCGTCTCCTGGCGCTCCCGGGCCCGCCGGGGCTCCTGGCGTTCCCGGGCCTCCTGGGCCTGCCGGGCCTCCTGGCGTTCCCGAAGCTCCGGGGTTTCCAGGCTCTCCTGGGCTTCCCGGGCCTCCCTGGCCTGCCGGGGCTCCTGGCCCTCCCGGGCCTCCCGCACCACCTCCCACGACCATCCCGCGGGGGCCGTCACAGTGGGTCCGCGGGGGGCGGGAGTTGTTCGGGGGTGCTACTCACGGAACCGGTCCCACAGCTTCGGATAGCGCTGGGCGAGCGCCCGGTCGTCCTCGAAGTCGACCGGGGTGCCCTCCGGTTCCGCCGGGGCGGGCGGGATGCCGAGGTCGGGGGCGACCGTGCCGGTGAGCTGCTCGTAGGCCTCGTCGGCCGCGTAGCCGAGTTCCTCGCCGTCGCCGTCGACCTCCTCGTCGAAGTCGTCCAGCAGGTCGGCGAGCGAGTCCGGATCGTGCAGGGCGCCCTCGAAGACCTCCCGGCCCTGGCCGATCAGCCAGCACCGGAAGAAGTCGAAGGCGTCGTCGCTGGCCCCGTCCAGGAGCACCCAGGCGGCGCCCCACAGGTCCCAGTGGTAGGCCCGGTTGTACCGGGCCTCGAAGTGACGGGCGAAGTCCAGGATCACCTCGGGATCGCAGCCCAGCAGCCGCTCGACGAGCAGGTCGGCCTGCTCCTCCGGATCCCCCTCGGCGGCCTCGCGGCTGCCGTCGATCAGCTCCCAGAACTCCGTCTCGTCCATCACGGCTCAAGCATCGGCCCTCGCGCCGGGGGGCGCACGCGGAATGCGGCGGGCCGTCAGGGGCGGTACAGCGCGGCCAGCCGGTCGGCGTCGCGCGTGAAACGCGCCCGCAGCGCCTCGGGGGCCAGCACCTCGACCTCCGGCCCGAGCGCAGTGAGCTGGGTGTGGGCGACCTCTTCGGACTCCACCGGCAGGGTCACCGTCACCCATCCGTTCCCGTCGCGGCCGGCCGCGGCCCCGACGGCCTCGAGCGCCGCCCGGGCCGGCACCGGCCCCACGGCGTGCGGCAGCCGCCGCAGGCCCTCCTCGGACAGCCGCACCACCACCTCGGCCCGCAGGACGGACCGCGCGAACTGCGCGGCCCGCTCCTCCCAGAAAGCGGGCAGGTCGAAGTCGTCGTCCCGTTCGAAGCGCTTCCCCGCGCCGGCGTCCACGGCCGAGAAACGGTCCACGCGGTAGACCCGGAAGGAGCCGGGCCCCACGACCCGGGCGCACAGGTACCACCCGCCCGCCTTGAGCACGAGACCGTACGGCTCCAGTTCCCGTGCGACCTCCTCCTCGCCGCGCCGGTAGCGCGCGGTGATCCGCCGGTCGTCCCACACCGCCTCCGCGACCGCCGGCAGCAGCTCGGGCGTCCTCGGCTCGCGGAACCAGTCGGGCGCGTCCAGGTGGAAGCGCTGCGCCGCCGTACGGGAGGCGTCGCGCAGGGAGGGGAGCAGGGCCGCGGACACCTTCAGCCGGGCGGCCGAGGCGGCGTCCTGAAGTCCCATCTCCCGCAGCGCCCCCGGAACGCCGCTGAGGAAGAGCGCCTCCGCCTCACCGCGGTCGAGCCCGGTCAGCCGGGTGCGGTAGCCGCCGACCAGCCGGTAGCCCCCGGCCCGCCCCCGGTCCGCGTACACCGGCACGCCCGCCTCCGACAGCGCCTGCGCGTCCCGTGTGACGGTCCGCTCCGACACCTCCAGTTCCCGGGCGAGCTCGGCGGCGGTCATGGCGGGCCGCGACTGGAGCAGCAGCACCATTTTGATCAGACGGGCGGCACGCATAGGGCCATCATGCCGGGGCCGGCGACGACGAAGGGGTACGGCCGCGGCCGTACCCCTTCGTCGTCATGCGGTGTGTCTCACAGGCCGTACTTCTCCCGGGCCTCCTTGACCGCCGAGGCCTTCACCTCGCCGCGCCGGGCGAGCTGGGCCAGGGCGGCGGCGACGATCGACTGGGCGTCGACGCCGAAGTGGCGGCGGGCGGCGTCACGGGTGTCCGACAGACCGAAGCCGTCGGCGCCCAGCGAGGTGTAGTCCTGCTCGATCCACTGCGCGATCTGGTCCGGGACCTGGCGCATGTAGTCGGAGACCGCGAGGACCGGACCCTCGGCGCCCTGAAGCGCCCGGCGGACGTACGGCACCCGCTCCTCGCCGCGCAGCAGCGCCGCGTCGGCCTCCATGGCGTCCCGGCGCAGCTCGCCCCAGGAGGTCGCGGACCACACGTCGGCGGCCACGCCCCACTCCTCCGCGAGCATCCGCTGGGCGTCCAGCGCCCAGTGGATCGCCGTGCCGGAGCCGAGCAACTGGATCCGCGGCGCGTTCGCCGGGACCGTCAGGCCCGCCGACTCCGCCGTGTTGAAACGGTACAGGCCCTTGACGAGGCCCTCGTCGACGCCGGGGGCGGACGGCTTGGCGGGCTGCGGCAGCGGCTCGTTGTAGACCGTCAGGTAGTAGAAGACGTCCTGGTCCTCGCCGGGCTCGGCCTGGCCGTACATGCGGCGCAGACCTTCCTTGACGATGGCCGCGACCTCGTAGGCGAACGCCGGGTCGTAGGTCAGCGCGGCCGGGTTGGTCGCCGCGATGACCGGCGAGTGGCCGTCGGCGTGCTGCAGACCCTCACCCGTCAGCGTGGTGCGGCCCGCGGTGGCGCCGACCAGGAAGCCGCGGCCGAGCTGGTCGCCGAGCTGCCACATCTGGTCGGCCGTGCGCTGCCAGCCGAACATCGAGTAGAAGATGTAGAAGGGGATCATCGCCTCGCCGTGCGTCGAGTACGACGACGAAGCGGCGATGAAGTCGGCCATCGAACCGGCCTCGGTGATCCCCTCGTTGAGGATCTGGCCGTTCTTGGCCTCCTTGTAGTACATCAGCTGGTCGCGGTCGACCGGCTCGTACGTCTGGCCCTTGGGCGAGTAGATGCCGAGCGAGGGGAACAGCGACTCCATGCCGAAGGTGCGCGCCTCGTCGGGGACGATCGGCACCCAGCGCTTGCCGGTCTCCTTGTCGCGGACCAGGTCCTTGACCAGACGGACGAACGCCATGGTGGTGGCCACGCTCTGCGAGCCGGAGCCCTTGTCGAAGGCGGCGAACGCCTTGTCGGCGGGGGCGGGCAGCGGCGCGACCGGGTGGACGCGGCGGGCCGGGGCCGGGCCGCCGAGCGCCGCGCGGCGCTCCTGGAGGTAGCGGACCTCGGGGGAGTCGGCGCCGGGGTGGCCGTAGGGGACCTGGCCGTCGGCGAAGGCGCTGTCCGGGATGGGCAGCTCCAGCAGGTCACGCATCTGCTGGAACTCGTCCACCGAGAGCTTCTTCATCTGGTGGTTGGCGTTCTTCGACGCGAAGCCCGTACCGAGGGTGTGGCCCTTGACCGTCTGGGCCAGGATCACCGTCGGGGCGCCCTTGTGCTCCAGGGCGGCCTTGTAGGCGGCGAAGACCTTGCGCGCCTCGTGACCACCGCGAGAGAAGTGGAAGCACTCGATGATCTTGTCGTCGCTCAGCAGCTTCGCCATCTCGGCCAGCGCCGGGTCGGCGCCGAAGAAGTCCTGGCGGATGTAGGCGGCGTCGCGGGTCTGGTACGTCTGGATCTGCGCGTCCGGTACCTGGCGCAGCCGGCGTACCAGCGCGCCCGTGGTGTCCAGGGCGAACAGCTCGTCCCAGGCGGAACCCCACAGCGTCTTGATCACGTGCCAGCCGGCGCCGCGGAAGAGGGCCTCCAGCTCCTGCACGATCTTGAAGTTGGCACGGACCGGGCCGTCCAGGCGCTGCAGGTTGCAGTTGATGACGAAGGTGAGGTTGTCCAGGCCCTCGCGGGAGGCGAGCGTCAGCGCGGTGGTGGACTCCGGCTCGTCCATCTCGCCGTCGCCGAGGAACGCCCAGACGTGGGAGTCGGAGACGTCCTTGATGCCGCGGCTGGTCAGGTAGCGGTTGAACCGGGCCTGGTAGATGGCGGAGATCGGGCCGAGGCCCATCGACACCGTCGGGAACTCCCACAGCCAGGGCAGGCGGCGCGGGTGCGGGTAGGACGGCAGGCCGTTGCCGCCGGACTCCTGGCGGAAGTTGTCCAGGTGCTGCTCGGACAGCCGGCCGTCGAGGAAGGCGCGGGCGTAGATGCCCGGGGAGGCGTGGCCCTGGATGTACAGCTGGTCGCCGGAGCCGTCGCCCTCCTTGCCGCGGAAGAAGTGGTTGAAGCCGGTCTCGTACAGCCACGCCGCGGAGGCGAAGGTGGCGATGTGGCCGCCGACGCCGTACTTGCTGCCGCGGGTCACCATCGCCGCCGCGTTCCAGCGGTTCCACGCGGTGATGCGGGCCTCCATGGCCTCGTCACCGGGGGCGGCCGGCTCGGCGGAGGTCGGGATGGAGTTGACGTAGTCGGTCTCGAGGAGCTTGGGCAGGACAACGCCGGCGTCCTCGGCGCGCTCCAGCGTACGGCGCATCAGATACGCGGCACGGTGCGTCCCGGCCGCCTTGGCGACGGCGTCCAGGGAGGCCTGCCATTCGGCGGTCTCCTCGGGGTCGCGGTCCGGGAGCTGGTCGAGCTCGCTCGGCTGGATGGCGTTGGGGTCGGTCATGTCGCCGCCTTCCTCAGTCGAAGGGGGTTCCCTCATCGGCAAGGGTTCAGGGGGTGCCCTAGGTCTTTGGCAGGACAGGGCGTGAGGCTCTGGTGGAAGCCCAGCGGAGACTCTAACTCCCTGATCGATGATCGATCAAAGGGTACAGGTGTAAAACCCTTCGATTTCGAGAAAGTCGGCACCCGGTGCCTTGGAAACGGGCACGCGGTGCCGCTTTTTCAAAGGGTTTTCGCAGGTGAGCGTACAGGTGCTCGACTGCCTCAGGGCCGCGGCGCGCAGCCGAGAACGTGCGACTTGACCAGATCGGCGATCCGCGGATCCCGCCGCTTGAACGCCTGCACCAGCTCCTCGTGCTCCTCCGCGTAGGACTGCTGGACCGTCCCCAGCCAGCGGATCGACAGCGCGGTGAACACCTCGATGCCCAGGCCCTCCCAGGTGTGCAGCAGCACCGCGTTCCCGGCCGCGCGGACCAGCTCGCGGTGGAAGGCCACCGTGTGCCGCACCTGGCCGGTGCCGTCGGACCTGCGGTCGGCCTCGTACAGCGCCGCCACATGCGGCTCCAGGGCCGAGCAGTCGTCCGCCAGCCGCTCGGCCGCCAGCTCCGCCGCGATCGCCTCCAGGCCGGCCCGGACGGGGTAGCTCTCCTCCAGGTCGGCGGCGGTCAGGTTGCGCACCCGCACGCCCTTGTTCGGCGCCGACTCGATCAGCCGCAGCGACTCCAGCTCGCGCAGCGCCTCCCGCACCGGCGTCTGGCTGACCTCCAGCTCGGTGGCGATCCGCCGCTCCACGATCCGCTCGCCCGGCTTCCAGCGCCCGCTGACGATCCCCTCCACGATGTGCTCGCGGATCTGTTCGCGCAGCGAGTGGACGACGGGCGCGGTCATGGAGGGCTCCTTCAAGGGGGGACCCACGGGCCCCCGGGGGGCGTTCGACGTTTAGACAATACGGCTGTCAGCGCCCGGCGGAAGGGCGCATACGGGCGCTTTCGTGCAGGTGAGACGAGACTTACACGCCGTCATGGCCAAGAAACGGCAAACGCGGCGCCCCCGCCCGGAAGGTTCCGGACGGGGGCGCCGTACTGCTGGGTCCCGGGTGACGGGATCAGAGGCCGAGCTCGATCTCGAACTCGCCCGCCTCCAGGATCGCCTTGACCGCCGTCAGGTAACGGGCCGCGTCGGCGCCGTCCACCAGGCGGTGGTCGTAGGAGAGGGTCAGGTAGGTCATGTCGCGGACGCCGATGACCGTGCCCTCCTCGGTCTCGATGACGGCCGGGCGCTTGACGGTGGCGCCGATGCCGAGGATCGCGACCTGACCCGGCGGCACGATGATCGTGTCGAACAGCGCGCCGCGCGAACCGGTGTTGCTGATGGTGAAGGTCGCACCGGACAGCTCGTCCGGGGTGATCTTGCTGGCCCGGACCTTGCCCGCCAGGTCGGCGGTGGCCTTGGAGATACCGGCGATGTTGAGGTCACCGGCGTTCTTGATGACCGGGGTCATCAGGCCCTTCTCGGAGTCCACCGCGATACCGACGTTCTCGGTGTCGAAGTAGGTGATGGTCCCCTCGGCCTCGTTGATCTTGGCGTTGATGACCGGGTGGGCCTTCAGCGCCTGGGCGGCGGCCTTGACGAAGAACGGCATCGGGGAGAGCTTGACGCCCTCGCGCGCCGCGAACGAGTCCTTGGCCTGGGCGCGCAGGCGCATCAGGCGGGTCACGTCGACCTCGACCACCGAGGACAGCTGGGCCTGCTCGTGCAGCGCCTTGACCATGTTGTCGCCGATGACCTTGCGGATCCGCGGCATCTTCACGGTCTGGCCGCGCAGCGGGGAGGCCTCCAGGACGGGGGCCTTCTTCGCCGGGGCGGCCGGAGCGGCCGCGGCCGGGGCGGCGGCCTTCGCGGCCTCGGCCGCGGCGAGCACGTCCTGCTTGCGGATACGGCCGCCGACGCCGGTGCCCTTGACGGTGGACAGGTCGACGCCGTTCTCGGCGGCGAGCTTGCGCACCAGCGGGGTCACGTACGCGCCCTCGTCGGTCGGCTGGGCGGCGGCCGGAACCGCGGCCGGGGCCGGGGTGACCGGGGCGGGCGCGGCCGGCGCGGGAGCCGGGGCCGCGGGCTGGACCGGAGCCGGAGCCGGAGCCGGAGCCGCGGGAGCCGGTGCGGCCGGGGCCGCGGGGGCTGCCGGGGCCGCCGCCGGGGCGGCGGCCGGAGCCGGGGCGGCGGCCGGAGCCGGTGCGGCCGGGGCCGGAGCAGCAGCCGGAGCGGCACCGGGGGCGCCGATGACGGCGAGCTTGGCGCCGACCTCGGCGGTCTCGTCCTCACCGACGACGATCTCCAGCAGCACACCGGAGGTGGGCGCCGGGATCTCGGTGTCGACCTTGTCCGTGGAGACCTCGAGCAGCGGCTCGTCGGCCTCGACGGAGTCGCCGACCGACTTCAGCCAGCGGGTGACGGTGCCCTCGGTGACGGACTCGCCGAGCGCGGGCAGGACCACGTCCGTGCCGGTGGCGCCGGCGGGGGCCGCCGGAGCCGCGGGGGCGGCAGAGGGGGCCGGGGCGGCCGGAGCCGCGGCGACCGGGGCCGGCTCGGCGACCGGGGCCGGAGCCTCGGCGGCGGCCGGGGCCGGGGCCGCGACGGGGGCGCCGGAGCCGTCGTCGATGACGGCCAGCTCGGCGCCGACCTCGACGGTCTCGTCCTCGGCGACCTTGATGGAGGCCAGCACACCGGCGGCGGGCGAGGGGATCTCGGTGTCGACCTTGTCGGTCGAGACCTCGAGCAGCGGCTCGTCGGCCTCGACGCGCTCGCCCTCGGCCTTCAGCCAACGGGTGACAGTGCCCTCGGTGACGCTCTCGCCGAGCGCCGGAAGGGTTACGGAAACCGCCATGGTTTCGGTTGCTCCTAACGAATTACGGAAGTCTGTGTCGTCGCGCCCGTGACGTGAAGCGTCAGTCGTGGGAGTGCAGCGGCTTGCCGGCCAGGGCCAGGTGGGCCTCGCCGAGCGCCTCGTTCTGGGTCGGGTGGGCGTGGATGAGCTGGGCCACCTCGGCCGGCAGCGCCTCCCAGTTGTAGATCAGCTGGGCCTCGCCGACCTGCTCGCCCATGCGGTCGCCGACCATGTGGACGCCGACGACGGCACCGTCCTTGACCTGGACGAGCTTGATCTCGCCCGCGGTCTTGAGGATCTTGCTCTTGCCGTTGCCGGCCAGGTTGTACTTCAGGGCGACGACCTTGTCCGCGCCGTAGATCTCCTTGGCCTTGGCCTCGGTGATGCCGACGGAGGCGACCTCCGGGTGGCAGTAGGTCACCCGCGGAACACCGTCGTAGTCGATCGGAACGGTCTTCAGACCGGCCAGACGCTCCGCCACCAGGATGCCCTCGGCGAAGCCGACGTGCGCCAGCTGGAGGGTCGGGACCAGGTCACCGACGGCGGAGATGGTCGGGACGTTGGTGCGCATGTACTCGTCGACGAGGACGTAGCCGCGGTCCATGGCGACCCCGGCCTCCTCGTAGCCCAGGCCCTGGGAGACCGGGCCGCGGCCGATGGCGACGAGCAGGACCTCGGCCTCGAACTCCTTGCCGTCGGCCAGAGTGACCTTGACCCCGTCCTGGGTGTACTCGGCCTTCTGGAAGAAGGTGCCCAGGTTGAACTTGATCCCGCGCTTGCGGAAGGCGCGCTCCAGCAGCTTCGAGGAGTTCTCGTCCTCGACCGGGACGAGGTGCTTCAGGCCCTCGACGATCGTGACGTCGGTGCCGAAGGACTTCCAGGCGGACGCGAACTCGACGCCGATGACACCGCCGCCCAGGATGATCGCGGACTTCGGCACGCGGTCCAGGACGAGGGCGTGGTCGGAGGAGATGATGCGGTTGCCGTCGATCTGCAGACCCGGCAGGGACTTCGGCACGGAACCGGTCGCCAGGAGGACGTGGCGGCCCTGGATCCGCTGCCCGTTGACGTCGACGGAGGTGGGGGAGGACAGCCGGCCCTCACCCTCGATGTAGGTCACCTTGCGGGACGCGATGAGTCCCTGAAGGCCCTTGTACAGGCCCGAGATGACGTCGTCCTTGTACTTGTGGACGGCGGGCACGTCGATGCCCTCGAAGCTGGCCTTCACACCGAACTGCTCGCTCTCGCGGGCCTGGTCGGCGATCTCGCCCGCGTGCAGCAGGGCCTTGGTGGGGATGCAACCCCGGTGCAGGCAGGTACCGCCGACCTTGTCCTTCTCGATCAGGGCGACGTCCAGGCCCAGCTGCGCCCCGCGCAGGGCCGCGGCGTAACCACCGCTGCCACCGCCGAGGATCACTAGGTCGAAAACGGTGCTGGCGTCGTTCGCCACGTCACGTCCTCCATGCATGTGCGCCGTACGCCGGTCGTCGGTGACCGGCAGGCGGCTGGTGTCCGGCCGCTTGAGTTTCGGCCCTTCGGTGGGGGCCCTGTCCTGCCGACGCCCATCTTCGCACTTGTCGGGAGTGAACGAGACGCGGGGCTGGAGTGTGATACACCCCACGTCGCGCGGGCGCGACCGGCGCCCACGCGGCACGGCCGTCGTCCGGCGGACCGGACGACGGCCGTGCGACGAATCAGCCGAGGTCGCCGGCGGCGGCGAGTTCGGCGAGACGCACGAGCGTGCGGACCGCCGAACCGGTGCCGCCCTTCGGCGTGTAACCGAACGGACCGCCCTCGTTGAACGCCGGCCCGGCGATGTCGAGGTGCGCCCACGTGATGCCCTCACCGATGAACTCGCGCAGGAACAGGCCGGCGACCAGCCCGCCGCCCATGCGCTCGCCCATGTTGGCCAGGTCGGCGGTGGGGGAGTCCATGCCCTTGCGCAGGTGCTCCGGCAGAGGCATGGGCCACGCCTCCTCGCCGACCTCCTCCGCGGCCTCGTGGATGGCGGAGCGGAACGCGTCGTCGTTCGCCATGATCCCGAAGGTGCGGCTGCCCAGCGCCAGCACCATCGCGCCGGTCAGCGTGGCCACGTCCACGATCGCGTCCGGCTTCTCCTGCGAGGCGGCCCACAGCGCGTCCGCGAGGACGAGCCGACCCTCGGCGTCGGTGTTGAGCACCTCCACCGTCTTGCCGCTGAACATGCGCAGCACGTCGCCGGGGCGGGTGGCGGAGCCGGAGGGCATGTTCTCGGCCAGCGCCAGCCAGCCGGTCACGTTGACCTCGAGGCCGAGCCGCGCGGCGGCGACGACCGCGGCGAACACGGCGGCGGCACCGCTCATGTCGCACTTCATCGTCTCGTTGTGGCCGGCCGGCTTGAGCGAGATGCCGCCCGAGTCGTAGGTGATGCCCTTGCCGACCAGGGCCAGGTGCTTCTTCGCCTTGGGGCTCGTGTACGACAGCTTGACCAGCCGCGGCGCCGACGCCGAGCCGGAGCCGACGCCCAGGATGCCGCCGTAGCCGCCCTTGGCGAGCGCCTTCTCGTCGAGCACCTGCACCTTCAGGCCGTGCTCCTTGGCCGCGTCCTGCGCGACGGCGGCGAAGGCGGCCGGGTTCAGGTCGTTCGGCGGGGTGTTGATCAGGTCGCGGCAGCGGTTGAGCTCCTCGGCCAGGGCGGTGGCGCGCTCGACGGCGGCCTTGTACGCCTTGTCGCGGCCCTTGCCGCCGAGCAGCACGGCCTCGCCGAGCGGCGCCTTGCCGTTGCGGGACTCGGCGTCCTTGCCGTTCTCCTTGTAGCTGTCGAAGGAGTACGCGCCGAGCAGCGCGCCCTCGCCGACCGCGGCGGCGTCGGCGGCGTCCGCGACCGGCAGCGCGAAGCCGGCCTTCTTCGATCCGGCGAGGGCACGGGCGGCCGCGCCGGCGGCCCGGCGCAGCGCCTCGGCGTCGTAGCCGGAGTCCTTCTCGGGGCGCGGGCCGAGGCCCACCGCGAGCACGAGCGGGGCCTTGAAGCCGGACGGCGCGGGCAGCTTGGTCACCTCGCCCTCGGCACCGGAGGCGCCGAGGGTCCCCAGGACGCCGGCGAGCTTGCCGTCGTACGCCTCGTCGACGGCCTCGGCGCCCGGTGCTACGACCAGGTCCCCAGACTTCGATCCGGAGTCCTTGGCGACACCGACCACGATCGCGTCGGCCCGCAGGCCGGGCGCCGCGGTGGTGCTGAGAGTGAGAGCAGTCACGGTGGTGAAATCTCGCTTCCCTGTGAAAGGTGGTTGGCCGAATTCGGGTGGGTCGACCGGGCCCGACCATAAGTCCTTCGTAAGGTGCGGTCTTCACCCGGGCAGGCAAACACCCGGCACGAGCCTACGCGCGTCACGGCGCCGAATACTCCTGCGGGTGTTCACCCGGGAGAGGCGCAGCCGTCACGTCCCGGTTCCGGCACCGGTGGCCGGAAGCGGCGCCGACGGCGGTGACGGAAGGCCCGGACCGCCGGCCGGGCGGGCAACTTCCCTGTACGGCAATGGAATCGGCGATGATCGTCGGGCGTACGTCCGTCACCGCACCCGGGAGCCCGCCCGTTGAGAGCACTGATCACGCGCCTTCTCGCGCCGACTGCGGCACTCCTGCTGCTCGTGGGATGCGCCGCCCACCAGGACGGTGCCGGCGGCGACGACGGCCGCGCCGACGGTGCCGCCCGCCCGGCCGCCGGACGCTGGCAGCCGCGTCCTGGCACGAGCTGGCAGTGGCAGCTCAGCGGCCGTCTCGACACCTCCGTACCGGCCGAGGTCTACGACATCGACGGCTTCGACCACTCGGCGGCCACGGTCGCCCGGCTGCACCGCGAGGGCCGCAGGGTGATCTGCTACCTCTCGACCGGCGCCTGGGAGGAGTTCCGCCCGGACGCGGGGAGGTTCCCGGCCTCCGTCCTCGGCCGGGGCAACGGCTGGGACGGCGAGCGCTGGCTCGACATCCGCCGTACCGACGTCCTCGGACCCCTGATGGCGGCCCGCCTCGACATGTGCCGCGAGAAGGGCTTCGACGCGGTGGAGCCGGACAACATGGACGGCTACAGGAACCGCACCGGCTTTCCGCTGACGGCCGCCGACCAGCTCCGCTACAACCGCCTGGTGGCGAAGCTGGCCCACGACCGGGGCATGGCGGTGGGCCTGAAGAACGACCTGGACCAGATCCCGCGGCTGGTGGCGGACTTCGACTTCGCGGTCAACGAACAGTGCGCCCAGTACGGCGAATGCGCCGAGCTGGAGCCCTTCGTCGCGGCGGGCAAGGCGGT
Organism: Streptomyces sp. 6-11-2; assembly: GCF_006540305.1. Classification (GTDB taxonomy): domain Bacteria; phylum Actinomycetota; class Actinomycetes; order Streptomycetales; family Streptomycetaceae; genus Streptomyces. The sequence goes on from NZ_BJOR01000001.1 coordinate 5,180,852, forward strand.
GTTCCACGCCGAGTACGAGCTGCCGACGAGCCGCTTCTGCGCGCAGTCCCGGCGGCTGAGGCTCAGCTCGCTGCTGAAGACGTACGAACTGGGGGCGTGGCGTCGGACCTGCTGAACCGCCCGGCTCAGCGCAGGGCCAGGACGACCAGCACCGTGGTGGCGGCCGTCTCGGCGAGCGCGCCGAAGACGTCGCCCGTCACACCGCCGAAGCGGCGCGTGCAGTGGCGCAGGAGGAGTTCGGCGGCGGCCAGGGCGGCGACCACCGCCAGCGCCGTGAGCACCCAGAGGTGGGCGCCGAGGAAGGCGCCCGCAGCCACGGCGGCCACCGCGACCACGAGGGCCGCGCCGAACGCGCCCGGCACCGGGACCACCCCGGCGACCGTGGCGCCCAGTCCCTCCGGCCGGGCGGCCGGCACCCCGGTGCGGGCGGCCAGCGTCAGGGCCAGCCGGGCGACCGTGGCCGACACGACGGCGGCGAGCGCGCCGCGGGCCCAGGATCCGTCGTAGGCCCGGGTCAGCGCGGCCACCTGGGCGAGCAGCACGAACACGAGGGTGATCACCCCGAAGGGGCCGATGTCCGACTGCTTCATGATCCGCAGCGCGTCCTCGGCGGGCCTGCCGCTGCCGAGCCCGTCCGCGGTGTCGGCGAGCCCGTCCAGATGCAGTCCGCGGGTCAGCGCGGCGGGCACGGCGACGGTGGCGACGGCGGCGAGCGGCGCGCCGGCGCCGGCGAGGAGCAGCAGCAGTCCCACGGCCGCCGCCGCCACCCCGACCACGAGTCCGGCGAGCGGCGCGCAGAGCATCCCACCGCGCGCCGCCTCGCGGTCCCAGCGGCTCACCCCGACCGGAAGGACGGTGAGGGTGCCGAAGGCGAACCGCGGCCCGTGCGGCGAGGGGATCCTGAACACGCGGGCAGACTACGGGACCTGCGTGTGCCCTCCGGCGGGCGGGCGGACGTCCGGGGAAGGCGGCACACTGCATACATGGGGCACTGGCTGGAGCGGAACATCGTCGAACCCGGGAAGCTGCCCCTGCTCCTGGCGCTGGCCGCCTTCGTCCTCACCTTCGTGGTCACCCGGGTGATCACCCGGCTGATCCGCGCCGGGAAGGGCCCCTTCGGCAACGTCAAGGCCGGTGGACTGCACATCCACCACGCCGTGCCCGGCGTCGTCCTCACCATCCTCGGCGGTTTCGGAGTGGTCGCCAGCAGCGGCCGGCACGAGGCCGCCACGGCGATCTTCGCGGTCGTCTTCGGCGTCGGCGCGGGCCTCGTGCTGGACGAGTTCGCGCTGATCCTGCACCTGGACGACGTCTACTGGACCGAGTCGGGCCGCAAGAGCGTCGAGGTCGTGGTGCTCACCGCGGCGCTGGTCGCCCTGGTGCTCGCCGGGTTCTCCCCGTTCGGCGTCAACAACCTGTCCCAGGCCGAGTTGCAGGACCGCGGGGCGGTCATCACGAGCGTGGTCGTGAACTTCGTCTTCTCCCTGATCGCCCTGAGCAAGGGCAAGGGCCGCATCGCCCTGTTCGGCGTGATCATTCCGTTCGTCGCGCTGTTCGGCGCGATGCGTCTGGCCCGCCCCGACTCCTACTGGGCCAGGCGCTTCTACCGCCACCGCCCGCGCGCCCTGGCCCGCGCCGGACGTCGCGCCGACCGGCACGACCGCCGCTGGTCCGGCCCCCGCCGGGCGTTCCAGGACTGGATCGGCGGCAAACCGGACCAGCAGCCGGCCCGCCTGCCCGGGCGCAGATGACACCGCGGCGCGCGGCACCCGGTGCCGGGCCGCCGACAGCGCGCACAGCAGCAGCACCCCCGCGATCGCCGCCAGGTGCTCCTTGCCGGCCAGGTTCTGCTTCAGCCCGACCTCCAGCGCCATGGCCGCGATCACCGCGCCCGCCGTGACGTACGCCCCGTAGCGCCAGCCGATGTAGACCGCGAGGCCCACCACGGCCGCCGACGGGCCGGTGTCCACCAACTGCGCGTCCGTGCCGGGCAGGCCGAGGGGGTGGTGCGGGCCGAGGGCGACGCCCAGGCGCGCGTACAGGGTTCCGGAGAGGGTGGCGACGTAGGCGACGGCGAGGGTCCGGGGCCGGCCCAGGCAGATCTCGGCGATGCCGAACACGCACAGGATCTGCGCCAGCGCGCCCCACACCGGCAGGTCCAGCGCGGGCACGAACAGCGACAGGGGAGTGCGCAGCAGCGCGAGCCACAGCGGCTCATCCGCCCGTACGGCCCCGAGGTGCTGCACCAGGCCGTAGCCCCAGGACTGGTTCTGCACCAGATGGAGCACCGCCGTCAGGCTCACCGCTCCGGCGGTCATCGGAACGGCCCGCAGGCGCCGCTTCGGCAGTGGCTCGCGCACGGTGGCGTACAGCAGCCCCCATTCGGCGCGTGCCCAGCGGGCCAGTGCGGTCATCCGTGCGTCTCCAGGTGTCCTCGGTGCAGCCACTTCGGCGGTTCCGGCGGCTCCAGGAACCCCTCCGCGCGCGCCGCGGCGAGGCCGATGCGCAGCAGGTCCGCGCTCTTCTCGAAGAGCAGGAACCGCGGCTCCCAGATGGGCCGGTACTTGGCGTTCGCCCGGTACAGCGACTCGATCTGCCACCAGCGGGAGAACAGTCCGAGCAGCGAACGCCACAGCCTCAGCACCGGTCCGGCACCGAGGCGCGCCCCCCGTTCGAAGACCGAGCGGAACACGGCGAAGTTGAGCGAGACCTGGGTGATCCCGATCTCCCGGGCGCGGCGCAGCAGGTCGAGCACCATGAACTCCATGAGCCCGTTGCCGGCGTGCCTGTCGCGCCGCATCACGTCCAGGGACAGCCCGTGGGGCCCCCACGGCACGAAGGACAGCAGGGCCCTCAACTCGCCGTCGGCGTCATGGCACTCCAGCATCACGCACTGCCCGTCCCGCGGGTCGCCGAGCCGGCCCAGCGCCATGCTGAAGCCGCGTTCGGTGGGCCCGTCCCGCCAGTCGTCCGCCCGGTCGACCAGGTACGCCATCTCGTCCGCGGGGATGTCCTGGTGCCGCCGGACACGCACCGAGTACCCGGCCCGTGCGACCCGGTTGTAGGCCTGCCGCACGGTCCGCATGGCCCGCCCGTCCAGGGTGAAGCCGTCGACCTCGACCACGGCCTCGTCGCCCAGTTCCAGGGCGTCGAGACCGTGCCGCGCGTACACCGTGCCGGCCTCCTCGCTCGCGCCCATCACGGCCGGGCTCCAGCCGTGCGCCCGCGCCTCGGCCAGCCACCCCTCGATGGCGCCGGGCCAGGCCTCCGGGTCGCCGAGCGGGTCCCCGGAGGCCAGGGACACCCCGCCGAGGACGCGGTAGGCGACGGCGGCCTTTCCGGTCGGCGACCAGAACACGCTCTTGTCCCGGCGCAGCGCGAAGTAGCCGAGCGAATCGCGCTCGCCGTGCCGCTCCAGCAGTTCCCGCAGCCGCCTCTCGTCGTCGGCGGTGAGGGGGTCGACGGCGCGGCGGGAGCGGAAGGCGGCGTACAGGACGGCGAGGACGAGGGCCGTGGACAGTACGTTGATCGACACGTTCACCCAGTTCGGGGTGTGGATGTCGGGGAAGCGGGCCTCGGAGGCGGCGACCGAGACCAGCCGCAGCGTGCCGTAGTGCCAGCGCTGGAGGTACGTCGAACGGGCCGCGTCCGGCGCCTGGTTGGTGACCGTCACCAGCAGCGCGGCGAGCAGCGAGGAGACCAGCAGCCCGCCGAGGCCGACGGCGGCGGCGAGCCGCGGGTTGGCACGGTCGCCCTTGGCGTAGAACTCGCGGCGGCCGAGCAGCAGCGCGGCCACGAAGGCGGCGGTGAGGGCCAGGGAGATCCAGTTCTGCGCCGAGCGGCGGATCTCCGGGAACGTCATGGTGAACGCGAACAGCGCGAGGAACGACCCGGACAGCGCCAGGTTCAGGATCCAGGCGGCCCGCTTGCGCCGCCGCATGGTGATGGCCAGGAACGCGGCGAACACGCCGGAGGCGAAGCCGGCGGTCAGCAGGTACGGCGTGAAGAGGTCCTCCTGGTTGTGCCGCCGCACGTCCTGCCCCAGGGAGACCCACGCCGCGCTGAGGAAGTTGACGAACGCGGCCGCCCGCAGGTACCAGACGGCGAACGCGGCCGCCCGCCGCGAGGCCCCGCCGCCCGGCCGTCCCGCCTCGGCCCCACGAACCGGGGCCTGCTCCTCACGCACGGCAATTCGGGCATCTCCCATGAACAGTGATCATATGGGCGCCGCCCCGATGAACGTCCCTTTTCACCCGCCGTCCGTGCGCGACGCGGCCCACCGTCCGTGCGCGACGCGGTCCGCTGTCGGTGGGTGCGGGGGCCCGCCGCGCGCGGGTGGCCGTCCGGTCCTTCGCGGCTGATCGCCGTGTTCCCGCACGGATCCGGGGGCGACGTCGCCCCGCGGTGCGTGAGCGGCGAGGACGCCCGGCCGGGCGGTGCCGGTGGGTACTGCCCCAGGTGGGCGCCCCTTCGCCGCGGCCGGCGGGCGGCGGGTGGCGAGGGTGCGTGGTTCGGTGGCGTCAGGGTCGCGGTTCCGCCGGGCCGTGACCGTGCCGCATTGGGCGGCGGCCGGTGTCCGGACGGGGGGTGGGTTCCGTTGCGGGTGCGGGCCGGTGATGTCGGTGGGCGGCGCCCTCGTGGGCGTTCCTTCGCCGCGGCGGGCGGCGAGGACGCCCGGCGGGCGGTGTCGATGGGTCCCCGTGAGTGTCCCTTCGCCGGGCGTCGGGATCGCGGCTCCGCCGGGCCGTGCCCGCGCCGCATTGGGCGGCGGCCGGTATCCGGCCGCGGCGGGTTCCGTCGAGGGGCAGGAGGGGGCGCCGGCCCTCGCGTGGCTACTCCTCGGCTGCCTTCTCCTCGGCCTTCCCGTCTTCGGCTGTCTTCTCCTCGGGCGCTTCGGCCTCGGTCGCCTTGGTGTCCGGGGCCTCCGGGTCCTCCGGGCGCTCGGGCAGCTCCGCGGCCAGCGCGGCGGCGCTCTGCACCAGGGGCAGCGCCAGCAGCGCCCCCGTCCCCTCGCCGACCCGTACGCCGTGGTCCACGAGCGGCTCCAGCGCCATCCGGTCCAGCGCCTTGGCCTGGCCCGGCTCGCCGCTGTCGTGACCGGCCAGCCACCAGTCCGGCGCCCGGAACGCCACCCGCTGCCCCACCAGCGCGCACGCCGCCGACACCACGCCGTCCAGGATCACCGGCAGCTTCCGCACCGCGCACTGCAACAGGAAACCCGTCATCGCGGCGAGGTCGGCGCCGCCCACCGTGGCCAGCAGCTGCAACTGGTCCCCGAGGACGGGCCGGGCCCGCCGCAGCGCGTCCCTGATCGCCGCGCACTTGCGCATCCACGTCAGGTCGTCGATCGGCTCGCCGCCGCGGCCCGTCACCACCGAGGCGTCCGTCCCGCACAGCGCGGCGATCAGCACGGCGGCCGGCGTGGTCCCGCCGACGCTGATGTCGCCCAGTACCACCAGGTCCGTACCGGAGTCGGCCTCCTCGTCGGCCACCGCCACACCGGCCCGGAAGGCGGCCTCCGCCTCCTCGAGGGTCAGCGCGTCCTCGATGTCGACGCGCCCGCTGCCGCGCCGCACCCGGTGCCGTACGACGTCCTCGGGCAGCGACTCGGGCGCGCAGTCCAGCGCCATGTCGACCACCCGCACCGGCACGCCGAGCCGCCGGGCCAGCACGGACACCGGCCGGCCGCCCTCCAGTGCCGCCCGTACCAGCTGCTCGGCACCGCCCGCGGGGCGCACCGACACACCCAGTTCCGCGACCCCGTGGTCGCCGGCGAACAGCACCGCCTTCGGCCGTTCGACCGGCCGCACCGGTACGGCGGACTGCGCCGAGGCCAGCCATTCACCCAGGTCGTCCAGGCGGCCCAGCGCGCCGGGCGGCACGATCTGACGCTCCCGGCGCGCCTCGGCGTCACGGCGCAGGCCGCCGTCCGGGCGCTCGATCAGATCGGTGAAGTCGTCGAGATTCAGCGAGCTCATTCGCCGAACAGTACCGGCCCTGATCCAGCCGGGCGGCGCCACATCGCCACCACACCCGTACGGCGTCTTTCCGGCCAAGATCCGGATCCCATACGTTCCCTTTGCAGTGACTTGTTCCGCAGTGACCCACCGGGAGCCGCCCATGCCGCCCCTGCCGTACGCCCCGGGGTTCTACGACCCGCGCCGCCTCGCCTACGCCGCCGAACTCGCCGAGGGCACCGGCCGTTTCCAGGAGCCGCCCCGTGCGGACTGCCCGTGGTGCGGCTCCGGTCGGCTGCGCACCCGGCTGCGCGCGCCGGACCTGCTCCAGCACAAGCCGGGCACGTTCACCGTCGACGAGTGCCGGGAGTGCGGCCACGCCTTCCAGAACCCCCGGCTCACGGCGGCCGGACTGGCCTTCTACCACCGGGACTTCGACGAGGAGGACCCGGAGGGACTCGCGGCCCCGGTGCTCGCGGCCCGCCGCGGCCGCCGGCGGCACCGGTCCGACGCGCGCCTGATGAGCACCGTGGGGGAGCCGGAGAGCTGGCTGGACGTCGGCACGGGCCACGGCCACTTCCCCGGGGCGGCGCGGGAGGTGTTCCCGTACACCGCCTTCGACGGCCTTGACCCCACCCAGCGCGTGGAGCGGGCCCGCGAGCAGGGGTGGGTCGAGGAGGCCCACGTCGGGCACCTGGCCGACCCGCACATCGCGGAGCGGCTGCGCGGGCGCTACGACGTGGTCAGCGTCTTCCACCACCTGGCCCATGTACCGGATCCCCGCGCGGAGTTGAGGGGCGCCCTCACCGTGCTGCGCCCCGGCGGGCACCTGCTGATTGAACTGCCCGACCCGCACTGCGTGCCCGCCCGGCTGCTGGGCAGGTGGTGGCTGCCGCACGGCCAGCCGCGCCATCTCCACCTGCTGCCGCTGGACAACCTCCGCGCGGAACTGGAGTCCCAGGGCTGCACCATCCTCGCCACCGACCGCCGCACCCCGCACAGACCCAACGACCTGTCGGCGGCCGTCGCCCTGCTCCTCGCCCACGTGCTGCCCGCCACCGACGCCCCCTGGCGCGACAACCCGCCCACCGGCCTCCAGCACACCCTGCGCACCGCCCTGACCGCCTTCGCCGGCCCCCTGGTGAACGCGGTGGCGATCCTGGATCTCCTTCTCTCGCCCCTCCTGCGCCGCGCCCCCGGCCTCTCCAACACCTACCGCGTCGTCGCCCGCCGCCCCCTGCCCTGACCGGCTCTCCCTCCGGCCCGCCGCCCGAACCGGGTCAGCCGCGCAGCACCAGTGCCTGACCGGCCACCACCAGCAGGACGTGTTCGCACTCCGCGGCGAACGCGGCGTTCAGGCGGCCGAGTTCGTCGCGGTAGCGGCGGCCGGAGGCGGTGGCGGGGACGATGCCCGAGCCGACCTCGTTGGAGACCGCCACCACGGTGCGCCGGGTGGCGCGCAGGGCGCCGGTCAGGGCGGTCACCCGTTCGCGCAGGGCGAGTTCGCCGCCGCCCGCCCACTCGGCGTCGTCCCAGGCGCGGACGGAGTCCATCGCGTCCGTCAGCCACAGCGACAGGCAGTCGACGAGGAGCGGCGGGCCGTCCTGCGCCAGCAGCGGCACCAGGTCGCACGTCTCGGTCGTGCGCCACGAGCCCGGCCGCCGCTCCCGGTGCGCGGCCACCCGGGCCGCCCACTCGGTGTCCCCGCCGCGGGTGCCGCCGGTGGCCACGTACAGCACGCCGGGATAGGTCTCCAGCCGCCGCTCGGCCTCCACCGACTTGCCCGACCGCGCCCCGCCGAGCACGAGCGTGCGCCGGGGCACGTCCGGTACGTCCTCGTACGCCCCGACCGCCAGCGTCGTACCGTCCGGCACGGCCCGCGCCCCCGCCGCCGCGAGCCGCCGGCGCAGCTCCGGACCCGGCGGCACGTCGTGGTCGAGGTGGACCGCGACGACGTCCGTGGTCGGCCCCACCGCCCCGACCGCCCGCAGCTTGGCCAGCGCGTCGGGGCGCCCCACCACGTCCGACAGGACCATGTCGTACGTCTCCGCGGAGCCCTCCTCCAGACCGGCCGGCGCGCCGCCCGGCGGCAGGTACAGCAGCCGCCGCCCGTCCGGGCCGGTCACCGCGTACCCGGTGCCGGGGGCGTCCAGTGCCACGGCCCGCACCCGATGCCCTGTCAGCAGCGTCAGCTCCCGCCCGTCCGGCACCCGCCCCGGCTGCGGCAGACCGGCCGGCACCTCGACCGCCGGCCCGTCGTGCGGGTGCGACAGCAGCACCTGTGTCACGCCGCCCAGCGAATGCCCCGCCCGCGCCGCCGCGAACGCCGCGCCGGGGGTCAGGTCCAGCAGCAGCGCCCCGTCCACGAGCAGAGCGGTCGCCGCCCGCGCGTCCGCGCCGAGCGCGGTCGCGCAGGCCGCGCAGGGACAGGCGGGGCGGGGCAGTCCCGCGGGGGCACCGGTGCCGAGCAGAGTCACGTCCACGGACCCGATTTTCGCCTGCCGCCGCGGGTCCCGCGCATCCGGCCAGGGTCTGTACGGCGGATCGGGCCGCGGTCGGTACGGCGGATCGGGCCGACGGGGGACGCGGCGCTCGCCGTCGGTCCGGGCGGGCGTGCCTGATCCGGTGTACGGGGGGCATGATCCACCGCACGGGCGGGAAGCTCACGAGAGGCCCTAGGCTGCGGGGCAGCGGGCCGGACCGGGTCCGGCCCGCGCTGTGCAGTGTGCTCACACCAGGGAGGCGTACATGGCGGCATGGACGTGGCGGTTCGAGACGGCCGACGGGACGGAGGTCCAGCCCGCGGTGCAGCCCGAGGAGTTCACCACGCAGGGCGACGCCGAGTCCTGGATCGGGGAGAACTGGAAGGCCCTGCTCGACGGCGGCGCCGACCAGGTGTGGCTGTTCGAGGACGCCAAGGAGATCTACGGCCCGATGAGCCTGCACGCGGACGAGGCCTCGGCGTAGGCGGGCCGGGCGGCCGCCGGTGGCCGGCCGCCCCCGCTCACTGCTCGCCCAGCGTCACGTCCACCGTCTTCTGGCTGCCGTCACGCGAGAACGTCACCGTGGTCCGCTGGCCCGGCCGGTCGGCGGCGAGCGCCTCCGACAGCGAGGTGATGGTGGTGATGTCCTGGCCGCCGACCTTGGTGATGATGTCTCCGGACCGGATCCCCGCGCGTGCCGCGGCCCCGCCGGCCTTCACGTCCACCACCGCGACCCCGGCGGGCTCGTAGTCCATGCCGACGACGGTGCGTCCGGTGATGTCGAGCGCGGCCCGGCCGGAGTTGACGACCTTGCCGTACCGCACGATCTGCCCGGCGATCGTCTTCACCGTCGACGCCGGGATCGCGAAGCCGATGCCGGGCGCCGCGCTGCCCCCGAGCTGCGGGTCGGCGGCGGCGAGTGTCGGGATTCCGATGACCTGACCGTTCAGGTTCACCAGCGCGCCCCCGCTGTTGCCCGGGTTGATCGCGGCCGACGTCTGCACCATGCCGGCGATCGTGGCCCCCGTGCCGCCGTCGCTCCCCTCGCTGACGGTGCGGCCGGTCGCCGACACGATCCCCTGGGTCACGCTCGACGACAGCCCCAGCGGCGAACCCATGGCCAGGACGATCTGCCCGACCTCGACCTTCCCCGACTCGCCGAAGGTGGCCGCCTTCAGCCCGTGCGGCACCTTGCCCAGCTTGACGACGGCGAGGTCCTGGTCCGGGTACGAGGAGACCAGGGTGGCGGTGAGCGACGTCTCGCTGTTGGCCGTGGTCACGCTGAACGTCTTCCCGGTCCCGACGACGTGCGCGTTGGTGACGATGTGCCCCTTGTCGTCGTACACGACCCCGGACCCCAGCTGGTTGCCGGACTGGATCTGCACGACCGACGGCAGTGCCTCCTTGATCACCCGCATGTAGTCGCTCTGCAGGTCGTTCGCCGAGGCCGCGGCGGGCCGACGGGCGCCGACGGGGTCCTTGGACGTGCCGGCCGTCGCCTGCGGCTCGGCCACACCGTGGCACCCGGACAGCACCGCGACGCAGCCGACGAGGGCGACCAGCAGAACGACCGGCCGCGGACCACGGAAGAAGACATCCATACCCCGAGTCTCTCCGCACGCCACGCCCCCGGCTTCCGCTGCTCCCCCGAACGAGCGGCGATCACTGCCCCCCGACGGCACACCTCGCAGGTCCACGACCGGTGGCCGACGGCGCGCCCCGCACGGGTGCACGGGTCTCCAGCGGCCTTCCCCCACGGGTGTGACCGATGGTCGGCTGCGCCCTCGCACGAGTGCGACTGGTCGTCAGCGGCGCTCCCCGTGCAGGGCCGGCTGGTCGTCAGCGGTGCCTAGCTGTATTGACCCGGAGCGTTGTTGACGCGGCTGATCGGTGGGTGGCCGCCGAGTGCGGTGTGGCAGCGGTGGTGGTTGTAGGTGTGGAGGAAGTCTGCCAGGGCTTCGGTTCGCTCGCGGTTGCTGGTGTAGGGCCGCAGGTAGGCCCATTCGTCGAGCAGGGTGCGGTTGAAGCGTTCGACCTTGCCGTTGGTCTGCGGCCGGTAGACGCGTGTGTGTTTGCCGGCCGCGCCCAGGTCGGCAAGTGCCTGTCGCCAGGCGAAGCTCTTGCGGTAGGGCCAAGCGTTGTCGGTCAGAACCCGTTCGATGCGGGTCATGCCGTGGGCGTGGAAGAACGCGGCTGCGCGGGTGAGGAAGGCGGCGCAGGTGGCGGCCTTTTCGTCCGGGTGGATCTCGCTGTAGGCCAGGCGGCTGTGGTCGTCGACGGCGGAGTGGACGTAGTCGTAGCCCATGCTGTTGCGGGTGGTGCGGCCGGCCTGGCGGCCCAGCACCCTGTGACCGCCGCCGTCGGGGATTCGGCCGAGTTTCTTGACGTCGACATGGAGCAGCTCGCCGGGTCGGTCGCGTTCATAGCGGCGGATGACCTGGCCGGTGGGCCGGTCCAGGAAGGCGAGTCGGTTCAGGCCGTGCCGGGTCAGGATGCGGTGCACGGTGGAGGCGGGCATGCCCAGGATCGGTCCGATGCGTGCCGGGCCCAGCTTGCGATCCCGCCGCAGCCTGCAGACGGCCGCCTCGGTGGTGGCTGCGGTCCGGTGTGGTGTCCTGCGGGGACGACTGGAGCGGTCGAGGAGTCCGCTCTCGCCCTCGGACCGCCAGCGCCGGATCCACTTGTGGGCGGTGGGGCGGGAGACACCCATCTCCGCAGCGACGTGGGCGACAGGACGGCCGGAACGGACACGTTCGACGAGCAGCCGCCTGCCGTGAACAGTCAGCCGGGCATTACGGTGGGACACGAAGGCCTCCGTGCGGTGAAGATTCGACACCTCCACCACACACGGAGGCCTTCGCCACGATCAAGACCAGATCGCGTTAACAACGCTCGTGGTCAATACACCTAGCGCCCAGACGCGGCTGATCGTCAGCGCGTACCCCCTGCAGACGTGCGGCCGGTGGTCAGCAGCGCACCCCGTGCAGGTGCGGCGGGTCTGAGTGGCGCACCTCGCACGGGTGCGCTCCCCGCGCGGCGGCTGGTGATCATGGCGCACACAGCTTCAGGTGCGACCGGCCGTCAGCGGCGCGCTTCGCACGGGTGCGGCCGGTCTCCAGCGGCGCCTTCCCGCACAGGCGCGGCTCGTCGTCGGCGGTGCACCTTGCACGGGTGCAGCCGGTTGCCGGTGGCACGCCCCCACACGGGTGCGGTGGTCGACAGCGACGTACCCGGCACGGTGGCTGGCGGTCAGGGCGCACCCGGTTCAGATGCGGCCTGTCTCCAGCGGCGCCCCCGCAAAGGCGCGGCTGATCGTCAGTGCATACCCCTGCACTCGTGCGGCTGGCGGTGACGGCGCGCCCCGTACAGGTGCAGCAGGTCCTCAGCGGTGCGCCTCGCACGGGTGCGGGCAGTCCTCGGCGGCACTCCCTGCACAGGCGCGGCCGGCCGGCGGCGGCGTACCCCATGCTCGTGCGGCCGGTGGTCAGCGGCGCGCCCCGTACAGGTGCCGCGGGTTCTCAGCGGCGTGCCGCCCCGCATGGCGGGCGGGTGGCTGTGGGGTGTCAGCCGCGTACGCCGCACAGGTGCAGGAGGGCCGCCACCGCGCGGTAGGGGTCCGTCCGGCCGGCTCGTTCCTCGGCTGCCAGGAGTGTTTCCAGCGTCTCGGTGTCGGCCGGTGGCTCCGCGTCGTCGGCCGCCGTGTCCGTGAAGACGCGCACCCCGTACCAGGTCCGCAGCGGCGCCCCGATCCCCGCGAGCGTCGCCGTCAGGTGTGCGAGCCGGTCCGCCCGCACGTCCAGCCCCAGCCGGTTGCGGTACGCCGTCGTGTCGAACGCGGCCAGTGTCGTCGGCCACTCGCCGGACAGTCCCGGGCGCAGCGCCAGCGCGTCGCCGTTGCGTACCAGCAGCGACAGCAGACCGCCCGGCGCGAGCATCCGTGCCAGCCCCGCGAGCAGCGGGTCCGGCTCCTCGACGTACATCAGCACCCCGTGGCACAGCACCACGTCGAAACTGCCCGGCAGGAAGTGCACGCCGGTGTCCTGGCCGTCGCCCTCGACGATCCGCACCCGCGCCCGGATGCCCTCAGGCTCGGCGGCCAGCGCGGCACGGGCCACGGAGATCATCGTCTGGTCCCGTTCGAGCCCGGTGACCTGGTGCCCGGCCCGGGCCAGCCGCAGCGCCTGCGTGCCCTGGCCCATCCCCACGTCGAGCACCCGCAGCCGCTGCCCGACCGGGAACCGCGCGGCTATCTGCTCGTCGAGCTGCCGGGCCACCAGCTCCTGTCGTACGACATCACGCAGCCCACCCAGTTTGTTCAGCCAGGCGTCCGCGGCACCCTCGGAGAAAGCGGTCGCGCTCAGGGCCGCTCCCCACGCTTGACCTGCGGCTTGGGCAGCCGGAGCCGGCGCATCTGGAGGGAGCGCATCAGGGCGTAGGCGACCGCGCCCCGCTTGTTCTGGTCCGGGAAGCGCTCATTCAGGCGCTTCTTCAGCCGGAAGCCGCTGGCCGCCGAGTCCAGCACGATCAGGACGATCACCACGAGCCACAGCAGCAGCGCGATGTTCTGCAGCGCCGGCACCCGGATCATGCTCAGCACCAGGATGACCACGGCCATCGGCAGGAAGAACTCCGCGATGTTGAACCGCGAGTCGACGAAGTCCCGCGCGAACCGGCGGACCGGGCCCTTGTCGCGGGCCGGCAGATAGCGCTCGTCGCCGCTCGCCAGCGCCTGGCGCTGCCGCTCCAACTGGACTCGGCGCTCCTCGCGCTGCCGCTTCGCGGCATCCTTGCGCGTCATCGACGTGTTGGCGACGCTGCGGCGCTGGGAGCGCGCCTCACTCCGCTTGGGCGTGGGGCGGCCCTTGGGGGCCTGCGGGTCGCGGGTCTGCTTGGAGACGCTCACCGGTGCCTTGTCGGCGACCGGGGTCTTCTCATCCTTGGCACGGCTACGGAACACAAAACCCAAGGGTAAGGGCTTGACCCGCATGGACCCCAGTCCCTCGGGGAACGATCCGGCAACACCGATCGTCTGTAGGGGGACAGAGGGGACGTCGCGACCGTCGTCGCCCGGTGGTCAGGGGGGCATCTCCTCCCTGCGCCCGAGGGGTAGCGGACGCAGTCGTCCTCGGGGATGACCTTATCCGCTCCCGAACAGTGCGGTAATGGTCGCAGGGCCCGTACTGTGGGTTCTGTCGCAGAGCTGTGAGCTGGAGTCCGTCAGAAGGGGGCGCGCGAAGCCCATGAGCGGTGTCATGAAGCGTATGGGGATGATCTTCCGCGCGAAGGCGAACAAGGCCCTTGACCGGGCCGAGGACCCGCGCGAGACCCTCGATTACTCGTACCAGAAGCAGTTGGAGCTGCTGCAGAAGGTGCGGCGCGGTGTCGCGGACGTGGCGACCAGCCGCAAGCGTCTGGAGCTCCAGTTGAACCAGCTGCAGCAGCAGTCCGGAAAGCTGGAGGACCAGGGCCGCAAGGCGCTCGCGCTGGGCCGCGAGGACCTGGCCCGCGAGGCGCTCTCCCGCCGTGCCGCGCTCCAGCAGCAGGTGACGGACCTTCAGACGCAGCACGCCACGCTCCAGGGCGAGGAGGAGAAGCTCACCCTGGCGGCCCAGCGCCTGCAGGCCAAGGTCGACGCCTTCCGTACGAAGAAGGAGACCATCAAGGCGACCTACACGGCGGCCCAGGCGCAGACCCGGATCGGCGAGGCGTTCTCCGGCATCTCCGAGGAGATGGGCGACGTCGGCCTGGCCATCCAGCGGGCCGAGGACAAGACCGCGCAGCTCCAGGCCCGGGCCGGCGCGATCGACGAGCTGCTCGCCTCCGGCGCCCTGGACGACCCCTCCGGGCTGGCCAAGGACGACATCCAGACCGAGCTGGACCGGCTCTCCGGTGGTACGGATGTAGAGCTGGAGCTTCAGCGCATGAAGGCGGAGCTGGCCGGCGGCTCGTCCGCGGACCGGCAGGCGATCGAAGGCGGCACGGGCGAGGGCCGGCCCCAGCAGCAGCCGCAGGACACCCCCCGCTTCGACAAGCAGTGAGCCGCGTCGAGGCACGCCATGTCACCGACAGCCGGGGCCACGCCTAGGAGGGCGACATGATCGTACGGATCATGGGAGAGGGACAGGTGAGGCTGGCCGACGGCCACCTCGCCGACCTGAACAAGCTGGACGACGAACTCCTGGCCGAGATGGAGAAGGGCGACGGTCCCGGCTTCCGTCGCACCCTCGCGGCCCTGCTGTCCAGGGTCCGCGAACTGGGCGAGCCCGTGCCGGACGACTCCCTGGAGCCGTCCGACCTGATCCTCCCCGCCGCGGACGCCACCCTGGAGGAGGTCCGGGACCTGCTGAGCGACGACGGACTCATCCCCGGTTGAGACCCGGATGAGGCCCTAGTGACGCCCGAGTGCGGCCCGGTGAGGCCCGGTGGGGCCCGGTGAGGAAGGACAGCCTGTCCGGGGAGCACGGCAGCCCCCGGACGGGAGCCGTCCCGGGACCCGCACCCGCCGCCGTCCCCCCGCGGCGCGCGACCCCGTACCGTAGTCAGGCGTGACCACCCTCGACCGCGCCCGATGCCGGCTGAAGGCGCACCCCCTCGCACTGGACGCGGCCCTCGCGGCGGGCGTCCTCGTGTGCATGGTGGTCGGCTCCTTCGTGGGCCCGCGCGGCGACCACGTCGTCAGCTGGGGGGTACGCCGGCCCGAGCTGCTCAGCCTGTTCCTCATGGTTCTCGGCGCCGCCGCCCTCGTCTTCCGCCGCCGCGCCCCCCGCACCGTCCTCGCCGTTGCCGGCACCATGTCCGTCGTCGAGTTCGTCACCGGGGACCCCCGCGCCCCCGTGGCCATGTCCGCCGTGGTCGCCCTCTTCACCGTCGCGGCCGCCACCGACCGCCTCACCACCCTGCGCCTGGGCCTGACCGCCATGACCGTGCTGACCGGCGCCGCCATGCTCGCCGGGCCGATGCCCTGGTACGCGCAGGAGAACCTGGCGATCTTCGCCTGGACCGGCATGGCCGCCGCCGGCGGTGACGCCGTCCGCAGCCGCCGCGCCTTCGTGCACGCCATCAGGGAACGCGCCGAGCGCGCCGAGCGCACCCGTGAGGAGGAGGCCCGCCGCCGCGTCGCCGAGGAGCGCCTGCGCATCGCCCGCGACCTGCACGACGTCGTCGCCCACCACATCGCCCTGGTCAACGTGCAGGCCGGGGTGGCCGCCCATGTCATGGACAAGCGGCCCGACCAGGCCAAGGAGGCCCTCGGCCACGTCCGGGAGGCCAGCCGCTCCGCGCTCGACGAACTGAGGGCCACCGTGGGCCTGCTCCGGCAGTCCGGCGACCCGGAGGCCCCCACGGAACCGGCCCCCGGCCTGGACCGCCTCGACGACCTCGCCGGCACCTTCCGCAGCGCCGGACTGCATGTCGAGGTCGCCCGCGCCGACCACGGCACCACCCTGCCGGCCGCCGTGGACCTGGCCGCGTTCCGGGTCATCCAGGAGGCGCTCACCAATGTGCAGAAGCACGCGGGCACCCACGCGAAGGCCGAGGTCAGCGTCGTACGCGTCGGACCGCACATCGAGATCACGGTCCTGGACGACGGGGCCGGCGAGGCCGTAGGACCGCAGGCGGGCGGCGGACACGGGCTGCTGGGCATGCGCGAGCGGGTCACCGCCCTGGCCGGCGCCCTCACCACCGGCCCCCGCTACGGCGGCGGCTTCCGCGTCCATGCGATCCTGCCGGTCGAGACCCGTACGCGTGCCCCGGGGGACCCCGCATGACGATCCGTGTCCTGCTCGCCGACGACCAGGCGCTGCTGCGCAGTGCCTTCCGGGTGCTCGTCGACTCCGAGCCCGACATGGAGGTGGTGGGGGAGGCGTCCGACGGCGCGGAGGCGGTGCGGCTCGCCAAGGAGCAGCGGGCCGACGTGGTGCTGATGGACATCCGCATGCCCGGCACCGACGGCCTCGCGGCCACCCGCATGATCAGCTCCGACCCCTCCCTCGCCCAGGTGCACGTGGTCATCCTCACCACCTTCGAGGTGGACGACTACGTGGTGCGCTCGCTGCGCGCGGGCGCCAGCGGCTTCCTCGGCAAGGGCAGCGAACCCGAGGAACTGCTGAGCGCCATCCGGATCGCGGCGCAGGGCGACGCACTGCTGTCCCCGGTGGCCACCAAGGGTCTGATCGCCCGCTTCCTCGCGCAGGGCGGCGCGTCGGACGACGGCCGCGACCAGGCCCGGCCCACCCGGCTGGACGCGCTGACCGTGCGGGAGCGCGAGGTGCTCGTCCAGGTCGCCGGCGGATACTCCAACGACGAGATCGCCGAGCGCCTGGAGGTCAGCCCGCTGACCGTGAAGACCCATGTCAACCGGGCCATGGCCAAGCTCGGCGCCCGCGACCGGGCCCAACTCGTCGTCATCGCCTACGAGTCCGGACTGGTGCGTCCCAGGCCGCAGTGAGCGGCCCGTACGGCCGCACCCGGCCCGGCACGGCGGGTACGTCCAGGGGTGGAGCGCGGTGCACACGCGCGTACTGCGCAGGGAGTAGGAGCCCCGGGCGGAAATGGACCAGGGGGCTACGGATCGCCGTCCGCGCATGCCCGAAGGTGTAGGGGTGGCGCCCCCTGCGCGCCCGTGCCGCCCGCCGCTCACAGAATAGAGACCCTGACCCATGTCCTGGCTGTCCAGATTCAGCCTCGCGCAACGGGCCCTGATCGGGCTGATGTCGATCATCGCGCTCGTCTTCGGGGCGATCGCGATACCCCAGCTCAAGCAGCAGCTGCTGCCCACCATCGAGCTTCCCGTGGTGTCCGTGCTGGCGCCCTACCAGGGTGCGTCCCCGGACGTCGTGGAGAAGCAGGTCGTCGAGCCGCTCGAGAACAGCCTCAAGGCCGTCGACGGCATCACCGGCGTCACCTCCACGGCCAGCGAGGGCAACGCCGTGATCATGGCGTCCTTCGACTACGGCAACAACACCAAGCAGCTCGTCGCCGACGTCCAGCAGGCCGTCAACCGGGCCCGCGCCCAGCTCCCGAGCGACGTCGACCCGCAGGTGGTGGCCGGCTCCACCGACGACATGCCCACCGTCGTCCTCGCCGTCACCTCCGACAAGGACCAGCAGGCCCTGGCCGACCAGCTCGACAAGTCGGTCGTACCGGAGCTGAAGAAGATCGACGGCGTCGGCCAGGTCTCCGTCGACGGCGTACGCGACCTCCAGGTCACCGTCACCCCCGACGACAAGAAGCTCGCCGCGGCCGGACTGGGCTCCGCCGCTCTGAGCCAGGCGCTCCAGGCGGGCGGCGCCACCCTCCCGGCCGGTTCCTTCGACGAGAACGGCGCCAACCGCACCGTCCAGGTCGGCGGCGGCTTCACCTCGCTGAAGCAGATCCAGGACCTGATGGTCGCCGGCGAGGGCCCGGGTGCCGGTGCGGGCGCGAAGAAGCCGGTCCGGCTCGGCGACGTCGCCACCGTCAAGCAGGAGCCGGCCAAGGCCGACTCCATCACCCGCACCGACGGCAAGCCGAGCCTCTCCGTCGTCGTCACCATGGACCACGACGGCAGCGCGGTCGCCATCTCGAAGGCCGTCGAGGACAAGCTGCCCGCCCTGCACGACGCGCTCGGCTCCGGGGCGAAGATCACCGTCGTCAGCGACCAGGGCCCGGCCGTGGCCAAGGCCATCGACGGCCTGACCACCGAGGGCGCGCTCGGCCTGCTCTTCGCGGTCCTGGTCATCCTGGCCTTCCTGGCCTCGGTCCGCTCCACGCTCGTGACGGCGGTGTCCATCCCGCTCTCCGTCGTCCTCGCGCTGATCGTGCTGTGGACCCGCGACCTGTCGCTGAACATGCTGACGCTGGGCGCGCTGACCATCGCCATCGGCCGGGTCGTCGACGACTCGATCGTGGTCCTGGAGAACATCAAGCGCCACCTCGGCTACGGCGAGGAGCGCCGCGAGGCCATCCTCACCGCGGTGCGCGAGGTGGCCGGCGCGGTGACGTCCTCCACGCTCACCACGGTCGCCGTGTTCCTGCCGATCGGCCTGGTCGGCGGCATGGTGGGCGAGCTGTTCGGCCCGTTCAGCCTCACCGTCACCGCGGCCCTGCTCGCCTCGCTGCTGGTGTCGCTGACGGTCGTGCCGGTGCTGTCGTACTGGTTCCTGCGCGCGCCGAAGGGCACGCCCGCCCAGGCCGAGGAGGCCCGCCGCCGGGCCGAGGAGAAGGAGGCCGCCAGCCGCCTCCAGCGCCTCTACGTCCCCGTCCTGCGCTTCGCCACCCGGCGGAGGCTGACCAGCGTGCTGATCGCGGTCGTCGTCCTGTTCGTCACCTTCGGCATGACCCCGCTGCTGAAGACGAACTTCTTCGACGCCGGCGACCAGAAGGTCCTCAGCGTCAAGCAGCAGCTGAAGCCGGGCACCAGCCTGGCGGCGACGGACGCCGCGGCCCGCAAGGTCGAGCGCGAGCTCGCCGGGGTCGACGGGGTCAAGGACTACCAGGTCACGATCGGCTCCTCCGGCTTCATGGCGGCCTTCGGCGGCGGCACGGACACCAACCGCGCCTCCTACCAGGTGATGATCGAGGACTCCGCGTCCGCCGACGACGTGCGCACCCGCATCGAGGACCGCCTGCACAAGCTGTCCGGCATCGGCACCACCACGATCGCGGCCGGCAGCGGCTTCGGCGACCAGGACCTGAAGGTGGTCGTCAAGGCGGGCGACTCCGACGCGCTGCGTCAGGCCGCCGAGCAGGTCCGCACGGCGGTCGCCGGGCTGAAGGACGTCACCGACGTCACCAGCAACCTGTCGCAGAGCGTGCCGCGCATCTCGGTGCGGGCCAACTCCAAGGCGGCGGCGGCCGGCTTCACCGACCAGAGCCTCGGCATGGCCGTCGCCCAGGCGGTCAAGGGCACCACCGCGGCCAAGGCGATGCTGGACGACACCGAGCGCAACGTCGTGATCCGGTCGGCCAAGCCGGCGACGACCCTGGACGAGCTGAAGAACTTGCGGCTCGGCCCGGTGAAGCTCGGTGACATCGCGACCGTCAAGCTGGTCGACGGGCCGGTGTCGATGACCCGGATCGACGGTCAGCGCGCCGCCACGATCACGGCCAAGCCGACCGGTGACAACACCGGCGCGGTCAGCACGGACCTCCAGTCCAAGATCAGCTCGCTGAAGCTGCCCGCGGGTGCGACGGCCGAGATCGGGGGCGTCACCTCCGACCAGAGCGACGCCTTCAAGAACCTGGGCCTGGCCATGCTGGCGGCGATCGCGATCGTCTTCATGCTGCTGGTCGCGACCTTCCGCTCGCTGGCCCAGCCGCTGATCCTGCTGGTCTCCATCCCGTTCGCGGCCACCGGCGCGCTCGGTCTGCTGATCCTCACGGGCACGCCGATGGGCGTCCCCGCGATGATCGGCATGCTGATGCTGATCGGCATCGTGGTGACCAACGCGATCGTGCTGATCGACCTCGTCAACCAGTACCGCGAGCGCGGGTACGGGATCGTCGAGGCCGTGGTGGAAGGCGGCCGTCACCGGCTGCGCCCCATCCTCATGACGGCCCTGGCCACGATCTTCGCCCTGCTCCCGATGGCCCTGGGCGTCACCGGCGAGGGTGGTTTCATCGCCCAGCCGCTGGCCGTGGTCGTGATCGGCGGCCTGATCACCTCCACCCTGCTGACCCTGCTGCTGGTCCCGACGCTCTACGCCATGCTGGAGCTCCGCAAGGAGCGCCGCGCGAAGAAGCGCGAGGCGAAGCGGGCGGCAGGCGAGGAGAAGGTGCTGGAACCCGCCGGCGTGTAGGCACATCGTGTGAGCACACCGTGTGAGCAAACGCGGAAGGCCCGGTCCACGCTCGTGGGCCGGGCCTTTCCCGTACGAACCGTCCGTGCGGGCCGGAGCCGCTACGGCAGTGCCAGCATGCGCTCCAGGGCGAGCTTTGCGTGGCCTTCCGTCTCCTTGTCCACCTGGATGCGGTTGACCAGGTTGCCCTCGGCCAGGGACTCCAGGGCCCAGACCAGGTGGGGCAGGTCGATGCGGTTCATCGTGGAGCAGAAGCAGACCGTCTTGTCGAGGAAGACGATCTCCTTGTCCTCGGAGGCGTAACGGTTCGCCAGCCGGCGCACCAGGTTCAGCTCCGTGCCGATGGCCCACTTGGAGCCGGCCGGCGCGGCGTCGAGCTTGTTGATGATGTACTCGGTCGACCCGACGTAGTCCGCCGCGGCCACGACCTCGTGCCGGCACTCGGGGTGCACCAGCACGTTCACCTCGGGGATCCGCTCCCGGACGTCGTTCACCGAGTCCAGGCTGAAGCGGCCGTGCACCGAGCAGTGGCCCCGCCACAGGATCATCTTCGCCGCCCGCAGTTCCTCGGCGGTCAGTCCGCCGTTCGGCTTGTGCGGGTTGTAGACGACGCAGTCGTCCAGCGACATGCCCATGTCCCGTACGGCCGTGTTCCGGCCGAGGTGCTGGTCGGGCAGGAACAGGATCTTCTCGCCCTGCTGGAAGGCCCACTCCAGCGCCCGCTGGGCGTTCGACGACGTACAGATGGTGCCGCCGTGCTTGCCCGTGAAGGCCTTGATGTCGGCGGAGGAGTTCATGTACGACACCGGGACGACCTGGTCGGCGATCCCGGCCTCGGTGAGCACGTCCCAGCACTCGGCGACCTGCTCGGCGGTGGCCATGTCGGCCATGGAGCAGCCGGCCGCCAGGTCCGGCAGGACGACCTTCTGCTCGTCGGAGGTCAGGATGTCCGCGGACTCGGCCATGAAGTGCACACCGCAGAACACGATGTACTCGGCCTCCGGGCGCGCGGCCGCCTCCCGGGCCAGCTTGAAGGAGTCGCCCGTGACGTCGGCGAACTGGATGACCTCGTCGCGCTGGTAGTGGTGGCCGAGCACGAAGACCTCGCTGCCGAGCTTCTCCTTGGCCGCGCGGGCTCGCGCCACCAGGTCCGGGTCGGACGGGGCGGGCAGGTCACCGGGGCACTCGACGCCGCGCTCGCTCTTCGGATCGGCCTCGCGGCCGAGAAGCAGGAGGGCGAGCGGGGTCGGCTGGACGTCGAGGTCCTGGGTCTGGGCGGTGGTCACGACACGCACCCTTTCTACTTTTCGTCGAACTGACGCTATCTATCATAGCTGCTTCACGTCACTTTGACGATCGTCATAGTGTCCATGTGACGTGAATCCCGGCATCCGGGCTGTCCACATCGGCCTGAACCCGCGCTGTCCCTACTGGCCTGAACCCGGCCTGAACCCGGCCCGCCCCCGGCCTGAACCCGGTCGGGGCCCAGCGCCTGTCCGAGTGGGCTCCGCCGGCACCCCGGCGGCCGCCGTCCACAGGCCGCTGTCCGCTTTCCCACCCGTGTGCGAGCATGAGGTGGACGAGCCTGGAGAAGAAGAGAAAAAGCACGCGCCCGGCCCGGAATGATTCCGTGGCCTTGCCGGTTGCACTCGTCGGCAAGCAGTCTCCGTACAACCCGGGAGAGATGTAGATGTCCGTATCGGACGAGACCACCACCGTCACCGACGGCATCATCCTGACCGACGCCGCCGCGTCCAAGGTCAAGGCCCTGCTCGACCAGGAAGGCCGTGACGATCTCGCCCTGCGCGTCGCCGTCCAGCCCGGCGGCTGCTCCGGCCTGCGCTACCAGCTCTTCTTCGACGAGCGTTCCCTCGACGGCGACGTGGAGAAGGACTTCGGCGGGGTCAAGGTCGTCACCGACCGCATGAGCGCCCCCTACCTGGGTGGCGCCACCATCGACTTCGTGGACACGATCGAGAAGCAGGGCTTCACGATCGACAACCCGAACGCGACCGGTTCCTGCGCCTGCGGCGACTCCTTCAGCTGATCCGGGCACGGCAGGACACAGAAGGCGGCGGCCCCTTTGCGGGTCCGCCGCCTTCCTGTTCTTCCTGTGTTCCGCCCGTTCGCCCGCAGGTCCGCGCGGGCGTCAGCGGGCGAGCGAGGGCGACCCCGGCAGCCGTGCCCCCGGCCGCTCCAGGGGGATCTCTTGCCCGTCCGTGCCGACCACCTTCCGGTCGCCGAGTGGCCGGTCCAGGTGCACGGTGCGGTGGTACACCTTGGCGATCAGGATGCAGACCGTGTCCGGCTGCTGGGTCTGGGTCACCGTGACCGTCACCCGGCCGGAGCTCTCCCGCGCCGAAGCCCGGTAGTCGGCGCACACCCCGCCCTCGAAGCGGACGGTGAGCTCCTCGCCCTCGGTGCGGTAGCCGGTCACCTTCACGTCACGCGTGACCGGGGCGCCGTCCGAGCGCCTCGGCTCCGGACTCGACTGCCCGGACGGCGGCGCCGACGAGGTCAGGTACTCGGGGGCGACGGCCGGATACGTCACCGTGGTGCGGGCGCCCTGCCCGGCCGGTGCCTGTACCTCGAACAGCCAGGACGGGACGAGCATCCGCTGCCCCCCGGAGGAGTGCCCGGCCAGACCGAAGACCGCCTTGCCGATCGTGACGGTGTTCTCCGGGGCGGGGGCCTCCGTGGCGAGGGCGGAGCCCGACGTTCCGCACGGCGCCTCCAGACGGTCCTTGTGCGGTACGGGACTGGCGCAGCCGCCGATGCCCATGCGGTGGTCGGCCCGCGGGGCGGTGTTCATCAGGTCCAGCGTCCTGCGCGCGCTCAGCACGGGGTAGGTGTCGCCCTTCACCGGCGCCTTCAGCTGACCGCTGCCGCCGATCACCTCGCCCTGCCGGCCGATGCTCAGGCCGGTCGTCCAGCCGTACGTGGGCAGCCCGCCGACCAGCGGATCGGCGTTGATGACCCGCTGGTCGCCCATGATCTGGGCCGCGTCCACCTTGGCGTCATCCTGTCCCAGGGCCTTGAGCACCGGGGCCGCCGCCTTCAGCGCCGCCGCCGCGCTCACCGGGTGGACGGGCAGGGCCGCCGGGTCGTGCCCGCACAGCGCGCCCTTGCAGTCGTCGGTGCCGGGCGCGTACCGGCTGAACGTCCAGGCCCCCGGCGCGGTCCGCTCGACGCGCAGGACCGGCCCGGAACCGTCCTTCCCGGACCCGACCCGCCACGCCTGGGCGTCGGCCACGGGTGTCCCGTCGACGCCGAGTGCCTCGGCGAGCTTGGCCACCTCGTCCCGGGTGACCTCGCCCCGCGCCCGGTACACCGGCGCGGAGCCGGGCCCGTCGGGCAGTGGCCCGGTGACCCGGTAGGTCGTGCCGTAGGGGTTGGGCTCACCGGGCGCGATGCCGTTCGTACCGCCGTCACCGGCTCCGGCGCCCGGGGCGGAGTACCCGTCGAGGACCAGCGGCCTCGGTGTCCCGTGCCCACCGGGCACCGCCGCCCCGTCCGTACGCCCACCGGGATCCGCGGCGAGCACGATCCCACCGCCACCCACCAGCAACACGGCGGCGGCAACGGAGGCGATCACCACGGGCGACCGCCCCTGGGTCCGCTTCCCGCCGGGCCGGCCGCCATGCTCCGAGTCGCCGGTGACATCCGGCACCTCAGAAGCGTGCGGAGGCTCCGGGGCCTCGGGGATCCGCGGGGTCTCCGGGACTTCGGCCCCCTGCGGGACCTGCGGGACCTGCGGGGGCTTGGGGGCCTCCGGGATGTGCGGCGCCTTGTCCGAGCCCACCGAGCCCACCGACCCCTGCGGGGCTCCCGCGGTAACAGGGACCTGTGGGGCCTCCGAGACCTTCGCGTCATCCGGGCCGCGGCCCTCCGTCGTGCCCTTCGGCACCTGCGTGACCGCGCCCCCGGTCCCGCTCGCCGACTCGGACCCGGCCTTAGTCTCGGCTCCGGCTCCGGCTCCGGCTCCGGCCCAGGGCCCCGCCCCGGCCTCGGCCCCGGACCTGACGTCGGCCCCGGACTTGGCCCCGCGTCCGGCCTCGGCCTCGGGCTGCGACCGGGCTTTGGGTTCGGACCCGGACCTGGCTGCGGGCTCGGCCCCGCGCCCGGACCCGGCCTCGGGCTGCGACTGGGCTTTGCCGGACCTGGCTGCGGGCTCGGCCCCGGCCTGGGATCCGGACCGGACCTTGGGCTCGGGCTCGGCCCGGCCCTCCGGCTCGGACCGGGACCCGGACCCGGCCTCCGGTTGGGCTCCGGCCCCGGGCTCGGACTGGGTCCCGGACCCCGGCCCGGCCTGGGCTTTTGGCCCCGAAGCCTCCGGCTCCGAGGTCTTCCCCCCGTCCGGGGCTTCCTCGGCGGTGCCCGTGGACTCGTCGTCGTGGTCGGGTCGCTCGGTGTTCACCGCATCGCTCCTTCGGCTGCGCAAGCGCTGCTCCCGTGACCCTGACCGGACCCTGACAAAGACGCGGGCCGGTGGGTCGTATCCCGTATCCCCCGGGAGGGGGACAGCGATGGGACGTGACGGGGGAGCGCGCGGTTCCCTTCCGTACGCCGATCGGGTCCCGGTTTCTGCGCCGGTCGGATCCCGGTCCGTACACCGGTCGGGTTCCGGTCCGTACGCCGACCGGGTCCCGGACGGTGGAACGGCGACCCGGCGGGGCCCCGGGGGTTGGACCGGTGGCCCGGTCGTCCCGGAGGTTGGACGGCGGCCCGGTCGTTCCGGACAGTGGAGTGGTGGCCCCGGTCGTTCCGGACGGTGGAGTGGTGCCCCCGGTCGTCCCGGACGGTGGGGACGGTGACCCGGTCGGGTGCCGTCCGGTGGGGGAGTTCCGGGCGCGGTTCCGGACCGGCGAGCGGCGGCGTGGGCGCCGGCCGCGGGAGCGGGTAGCGTGAACTGTCAATCCCCCTGACTCCAGGAGCGTCCACGCCGTGCGCATCGCAGTCACCGGCTCCATCGCCACCGACCACCTCATGACCTTCCCCGGCCGCTTCGCCGACCAGCTCGTCGCGGATCAGCTGCACACGGTCTCGCTCTCCTTCCTGGTCGACCAGCTGGACGTCCGGCGCGGCGGGGTCGGCGCCAACATCGCCTTCGGCATGGGCCAGCTCGGTACCAGGCCGGTCCTGGTGGGCGCCGCCGGACCCGACTTCGGCGAGTACCGGGCCTGGCTGGACCGGCACGGCGTCGACACCTCCTCGGTCCGAATCTCCGAGACCCTGCACACCGCCCGGTTCGTGTGCACCACCGACGCCGACCACAACCAGATCGGCTCCTTCTACACGGGCGCGATGAGCGAGGCCCGCCTCATCGAACTCAAGACCGTCGCCGACCGCGTCGGCGGTCTCGACCTGGTCCTGATCGGGGCGGACGACCCGGAGGCGATGCTCCGGCACACCGAGGAGTGCCGTTCGCGGGCCATCCCGTTCGCCGCCGACTTCTCCCAGCAGATCGCCCGGATGAACGGCGACGAGATCCGGATACTGCTGGACGGGGCGACGTACCTCTTCTCCAACGAGTACGAGAAGGGCCTCATCGAGTCCAAGACCGGCTGGGACGACGCCGAGATCCTCTCCCGGGTCGGCCACCGCGTCACCACCCTCGGCTCGCGCGGCGTGCGCATCGAGCGGGCCGGCGCGGACCCGGTCGAGGTCGGCTGCCCGGACGAGGAGCGCAAGGCCGACCCGACGGGCGTGGGCGACGCCTTCCGCGCCGGGTTCCTCTCCGGCCTCGCCTGGGGCGTCTCCCTGGAGCGCGCCGCCCAGGTCGGCTGCATGCTGGCCACCCTGGTGATCGAGACCGTGGGCACCCAGGAGTACCAGCTGCGCCGGGCCCACTTCATGGAGCGCTTCACCAAGGCCTACGGCGACGACGCGGCCCGCGAGGTCCGCGCCCACCTCGCCTGAGCCTGACGGAGCGTCGGGCGGGCCCCTGCGGAACCTGGAGGAACCGCAGAGGAACCTAGGAGACCCGGCGGACGACGTAGGCCGAACCCACGTCCGCCGGCTCCTCGCCCACGTACTCCTGCCCGCGCATCTCGCACCACGCCGGGATGTCCAGCCGCGCCGCCTCGTCGTCGGACAGGACGCGCACCGTGCCGCCGACCGGTACGTCCCCGAAGACCTTGGCCAGCTCGATCACCGGGATCGGGCAGCGCCTGCCGAGGGCGTCCACGACCAGCGCGTCCTCCCGCACGGCGGCCGGTGCCGTCCCGGCCGGCGCCCCGAGCTTCTCCCGTACCCCCGCCACCACGCCCGGCAGGACGGCCAGGAACCGCTCGACCTCCTCCTCCGGCGTCCGCGGCGGCAGCGACACCCGCACGTTGCCCTCGCTCAGCACGCCCATCGCGCGGAGGACATGGCTCGGCGTCAGCGTGCTGCTCGTGCAGGACGAACCGGAGGAGACGGAGAAGCCCTCACGGTCCAGCTCGTGCAGCAATGTCTCCCCATCGACATAGAGACAGGAGAAGGTGACGACCCCCGGCAGCCGGCGGACCGGGTCGCCCACGACCTCCACGTCCGGCACCAGCCGCGGCACCCGCGCCCGGATCCGCTCCGTCAACTCCCGCAGCCGTACCGCCTCCTCGGCCGCCTCCGCCCGCACCGCCCGCAGCGCGGCCGCCGCCGCCACGATCGCCGGGATGTTCTCGAACCCGGCCGCCCGGCCCGACTCCCGCTCGTCCAGCGGTCCGCGCGGCGCGAACCGCACCCCCTTGCGCACGACGAGCAGCCCGGTCCCGGACGGCCCGCCCCACTTGTGGGCGCTCGCGGTCAGCAGCGACCAGTCGCCGCCGACCGGACCCCAGCCCAGCGACTGCGCCGCGTCCACCAGCAGTGGCACGCCCGCCGCCCGGCACACCCCGGCCACCTCGGCGACCGGCTGCTCGGTGCCCACCTCGTGGTTGGCCGACTGAAGACAGGCCAGCGCGGTGTCCTCGCGCAGCGCCGCCCGGTACGACTCCACGGCCACCGTGCCCTGCCGGTCGACCGGCACCCGCGTGACCGATCCGCCGTCCGCCTCGTGCGCCTCGGCGGAATGGAGGACCGAAGAGTGTTCGACCTCTGACACGATCAGGTGGCGTCCGACGCGGCGGCGGCCCGCCAGCGCCCCCGTGATCCCGCTGTGCACCGCCCGCGTCCCGGACGAGGTGAACGTCAGCTCGTCGGCCCGGCACCCCACCGCCTCCGCGGCCGCCTCCCGGGCCGCGTCCAGCAGCAACCGGGCCCGCCGCCCCTCCCGGTAGAGACGAGCGGGGTCGGCCCACCCCTCGTCGAGGGCGGCCAGCAGAGCCTGCCGGGCGACGGGATGAAGGGGAGCACTGGAAGCAGCGTCGAAGTAGGCCACACGTCAACGCTAAGCGCTCCGAAGGCACACGGGACAGCGCCGAGGTGCGGCTTCGCCGCCCGGGCACGGGAGACCACAACCCGCCCGCAGCCACGACAAGGGGCGCATACATACCTCATCGGGCGCCCCGAACCCCCCTCACAAACCGGCCCACGAAGGGGTATCCCACCCCTTCGGGCTGACCCGCGGCGCGTATGGCACCCTCCCCGCGACCCGCCGGAAGGCGTCCAGTAGGGTTTGGTCCGCATAAACATCCAAACCCCTGCCCGACGCGGGGCCGCGACCGACCAGCGAGAAGGCCGCAGCCGAACAGCGCGGGCGAGACTCTCGGGAAGGCGCTACGTGAGTCCCAACGGCTCCGACCGCTCGCCGCGGCGCCCGATGCGGCGGAAGCTGCTGCAGGCACTGACTGCGGGCCTGGTCCTGGCGACCGCAACCGGTTGCACATACAAGGACTTTCCCCGGCTGGGTATGCCCACCCCGACCACGGAAGAGGCTCCCCGGATCCTCTCGCTGTGGCAGGGGTCCTGGGCGGCCGCGCTCGCCGTCGGCTGCCTGGTGTGGGGTCTGATCCTGTGGAGTGCTTTCTTCCACCGGCGCAGCCGCACCAAGGTAGAGGTTCCTCCGCAGACCCGGTACAACATGCCCATCGAGGCGCTGTACACGGTGGTCCCCCTCGTCATCGTCTCGGTGCTCTTCTACTTCACGGCCCGTGACGAGTCCAAGCTCCTGGACCTCTCCAAGAAGCCGGACGTCACGGTGAACGTCGTCGGCTACCAGTGGAGCTGGGCCTTCAACTACATCGAGCCCGTCGCCGGTTCGTCGGGCGACGCGAAGACCGACAAGAACCTGAACGCGATTCCGGACCGGTTCAAGGCGGACTTCCCGGCGAACGCCGGCGGTGTCTACGACTACGGCATTCCGGGCACGCGGAACCCGCAGAACGGCAACCCCGGTCCGACGATGTGGCTGCCCAAGGGCAAGACCGTCCGATTCATCCTCACCTCGCGCGACGTCATCCACTCGTTCTGGGTGCTGCCGTTCCTGATGAAGCAGGACGTCATCCCCGGCCACACCAACTCCTTCCAGGTGACCCCCACCATGGAGGGCACCTTCCGGGGCAAGTGCGCCGAGCTCTGCGGCCAGGACCACTCCCGGATGCTGTTCAACGTGAAGGTCGTCTCGCCCGAGCGCTATGAGCAGCACCTCAAGGACCTCGCCAAGAAGGGGCAGACCGGTTACGTTCCCGCAGGCATCGCGCAGACGAGCCACGAGAAGAACCGGGAGACGAACAAGCTGTGAGCATCCTCAACGAACCTCAGGGTGCCGCGGCAGCTGAGGACTCTTACGAGAGCGAGCTGCCGGTCCGGCGCAGGCAACCGGGCAATCTCGCGGTGAAGTGGCTGACGACCACCGACCACAAGACGATCGGAACGCTGTACCTGGCGACGTCGTTCGCGTTCTTCTGCATCGGCGGCGTGATGGCGCTCCTCATGCGCGCCGAGCTGGCCCGTCCGGGCCTGCAGATCATGTCGAACGAGCAGTTCAACCAGGCGTTCACGATGCACGGCACGATCATGCTGCTGATGTTCGCGACGCCGCTGTTCGCGGGCTTCACGAACTGGATCATGCCGCTGCAGATCGGCGCCCCGGACGTGGCCTTCCCGCGGCTGAACATGTTCGCCTACTGGCTGTACCTGTTCGGCTCGCTGATCGCGGTGGGCGGTTTCCTCACCCCGCAGGGTGCCGCCGACTTCGGCTGGTTCGGCTACACCCCGCTGTCGGACGCGGTGCACTCGCCGGGCCTCGGCGGCGACCTGTGGATCATGGGTCTGGCCCTGTCCGGCTTCGGCACCATCCTCGGCTCGGTCAACTTCATCACCACGATCATCTGCATGCGCGCGCCCGGCATGACCATGTTCCGCATGCCGATCTTCGTCTGGAACGTGCTGCTGACCGCCGTGCTGGTCCTGCTGGCCTTCCCGGTGCTGGCGGCGGCGCTGCTCGCGCTGGAGGCGGACCGCAAGTTCGGCGCCCAGATCTTCGAGGCGTCCAACGGCGGCGCGCTGCTGTGGCAGCACCTGTTCTGGTTCTTCGGGCACCCCGAGGTGTACATCATCGCGCTGCCGTTCTTCGGCATCGTCAGTGAGATCATCCCGGTCTTCGCCCGCAAGCCGATGTTCGGCTACATGGGTCTGATCGGCGCGACGATCGCCATCGCCGGTCTGTCGGTGACGGTGTGGGCGCACCACATGTACGTCACCGGTGGCGTGCTGCTGCCGTTCTTCTCCTTCATGACCTTCCTGATCGCGGTCCCGACCGGTGTGAAGTTCTTCAACTGGGTCGGCACCATGTGGAAGGGCAGCCTCTCCTTCGAGACGCCGATGCTGTGGGCGACCGGCTTCCTGATCACCTTCGTCTTCGGTGGTCTGACCGGTGTGATCCTGGCCGCGCCGCCGCTGGACTTCCACATCTCGGACTCGTACTTCGTGGTGGCGCACTTCCACTACGTCGTCTTCGGCACCGTGGTGTTCGCGATGTTCGCCGGCTTCCACTTCTGGTGGCCGAAGTTCACCGGCAAGATGCTCGACGAGCGGCTCGGCAAGATCACCTTCTGGCTGCTGTTCATCGGCTTCCACGGCACCTTCCTGGTCCAGCACTGGCTCGGCGTGGAGGGCATGCCCCGCCGGTACGCCGACTACCTGGCGGCCGACGGCTTCACCGCGTTGAACACGCTGTCGACGATCTTCTCGTTCGTGCTCGGCCTGTCGGTCCTGCCGTTCTTCTACAACGTCTGGAAGACGGCCAAGTACGGCAAGCCGGTCGGCGTCGACGACCCGTGGGGCTACGGCCGCTCCCTGGAGTGGGCGACCTCCTGCCCGCCGCCGCGCCACAACTTCCTCACCCTGCCGCGGATCCGCAGCGAATCCCCGGCGTTCGACCTGCACCACCCCGAGATCGCCGCGCTCGACCAGCTCGAGAACGCCGGTCACGGGACGGCAGCCCTCGCTGGCGGCAAGGAGGCTGGCAAGTGAAGATCCAGGGCAAGATGTTCATGTGGCTGAGCGTCTTCCTGCTCATCACCGCCATCGTCTACGGCGTGTGGTCGAAGGAAGCGGTCGGCGCGACGGCGCTCTTCATGGCCTTCGGCCTGTCCATCATGATCGGTTTCTACCTGGGCTTCACGGCCCGGCGGGTCGACGTGGGCGCCCAGGACGACAAGGAGGCCGATGTCGCGGACGACGCCGGCGAGCTGGGCTTCTTCAGCCCGCACAGCTGGCAGCCGCTCGGCCTCGGCATCGGTGGCGCGCTGGCCTTCCTCGGCATCGCGGTCGGCTGGTGGCTCGTGTACTTCGCGGCGCCCATCATCATGATCTCCGTATGGGGCTGGGTCTTCGAGTACTACCGCGGCGAGAACCGCACCCAGTAACCAGCGCCGAGCATCGCTGAACACCAGGGAGTCCGGACTCTCCACCTGGAGAGTCCGGACTCCCTCTTTTGGTTGACTTATCCCCTCGAAAATTCCCTCGGACGGGTGAGCCACCGTGCCGGAGGTGACGAAGCTACCTAGCGTAAGGGCCATGAGCACCACTGTGATTTCCCGCGGAGCGGGAGCCGTCCTGCTGGTCGCCGCCCTCGGCACGAGTGCCACTGCCTGCGGTTCGGACGGCAATCCGCTGGCTGCCTACCCGTACGACGCGGCGGACCAGATCTCCTTCAGCGGCCCCACGGACGCCGGGAAGAAGGCCGACCCGGACAAGCCCCTGGAAGTCACCGCTCAGGGCGAGGACGGGCGCATCACGGACGTCACGGCCGTGGACGCCACGGGGCGTCAGGTCTCCGGCGAGCTGGCTGCCGACGGCAGCCGCTGGCACAGCACCTCACCGCTCGCCGGGGGCGCCCACTACACGGTCCGCGTGAGCACCGAGGACGAGGACGGAAGGCCCGGTCGCAAGGTCCTCACGTTCGACACGAACAAGCCCACGGGCCGGCAGCTCCTGAATGTCAAGTTCGGGCCGGAGGCGGGCACCTACGGTGTCGGCCAGCCCATCACGGCCGAACTCGACCAGCCCATCAAGGACAAGGCCCAGCGGGCCGTCGTCGAGCGTGCCCTCAGGGTCGACTCCAAGCCCGCCGTGCAGGGCTCCTGGTACTGGGTGAACGACAAGGAGCTCCACTACCGCCCCCAGGACTACTGGCCCGCCAACGCCACCGTCGAGGCGCACAGCAACCTGGAGAACATCAAGATCAGCGACAAGTTGCGGGGCGGCACGGCCAAGCCGCTGAAGATCACCACGGGTGACCGCATCGTGGCGGTCACGGACGCCGCCAAGCACCTGATGACGGTCTACAGGAACGACGAGAAGATCAAGGAGATCCCCATCACCACCGGCAAGCCCGGCTTCGAGACCCGCAACGGGATCAAGGTCGTGCTGGCCAAGCAGTACTACGTCCAGATGAAGAGCTCCACCGTCGGCATCGCCGCGGGCTCCAGCGATTCGTACGACCTGCCGGTGTACTACGCCACCCGCGTCACCTGGAGCGGCGAGTACGTCCACGCCGCCCCGTGGTCCGTCGGCTCCCAGGGAGCGGCCAACGTCAGCCACGGCTGCACCGGCATGAGCACCCCCAACGCCTCCTGGTTCTTCAACACCATCCACGAGGGCGACCTGGTCCAGGTCGTCAACTCCGCCGGCCACAGCATGGAGCTCTTCGACAACGGCTTCGGCGACTGGAACATGCCCTGGCCGAAGTGGGTCCAGGGCAGTGCCATCGCCGGCGCCGACGGCGCCGTGGCGCAGACGAACAAGGCGCGGCTGACCCCGCAGGGTGTGTGAGACGCGGCGCGGCGGGGCCCGGACGGGGACACGGACGGCCCGCGGCCGCACAGGGCGGGGCCGTCCGCCGGGCCCCGCCCGAGTGCCTCAGACGCCGCTCAGCGCCTTCTTGCGCAGCAGGGAGGCCAGAGCGGCGGCGAACTCCACCGGTTCCACCGGAAGCGTGACCGCGGCGTCCGCCCGGCTCCACGTGGCCAGCCACGCGTCCTGCGGCCGCCCGATGAGCAGCAGCACCGGAGGGCAGTTGAAGACCTCGTCCTTGATCTGCCGGCACATCCCCATGCCGCCCATGGGCACAGCCTCGCCGTCCAGGACACAGACGTCGATGCCGCCCCGGTCCAGCTCCTTGAGGACCGCGGCGGGCGTGGCGCACTCCAGGAACTCCACCACGGGGGCGTCCGGAGCGGGCCGGCGGCCGGTCGCCAGCCGCACCTGCTCCCGGGTGTTGGCGTCGTCGCTGTAGACCAGCACCGTGGCGGTCGCCTGCATTGTTCCTCCGCGTCGTTGGTCGGGAAAACCCCGTCGGGAACTGTCGGGAACTTCCGGGTACCGATGGCGCGGATGCTACCCCCTTCAACTCGTGGTAGACAGCGGTTGGAACAGCCCTTCGAGGGGCCGTTCGGGCAGGGCACACCCCCGGGACACTCCGAACGGCACCCCCCGGGGTGAGGGCGGGATAAGCGACCGACATAATGTCGGCGTGGCGACAGCAACGACAGTAGAAACCGGGCACGCGCACCCGTCGGTCAACCGACCGAACCTCACCAGCGTCGGAACCATCATCTGGCTGAGTTCCGAGCTGATGTTCTTCGCGGCCCTCTTCGCGATGTACTTCACCCTGCGATCGGTGACGGGTCCGGCGCACTGGAAGGAGATGGCGGGCGCTCTCAACGTCCCCTTCTCGTCGGTGAACACCACGATCCTGGTGCTCTCCTCACTCACCTGCCAGCTCGGCGTCTTCGCCGCCGAGCGCGGTGACGTGAAGAAGCTCCGGGGCTGGTTCATCGTCACCTTCATCATGGGTGCGATCTTCATCGGCGGTCAGATCTTCGAGTACACCGAACTGGTGAAGAAGGACGGCATCTCGCTGTCCTCCGACCCGTACGGCTCGGTGTTCTACCTGACCACCGGCTTCCACGGGCTGCATGTGACGGGCGGTCTCATCGCCTTCCTGCTGGTCCTCGGCCGCACCTACGCGGCCCGGAGGTTCACTCACGAGCAGGCGACCGCGGCCATCGTCGTGTCCTACTACTGGCACTTCGTCGATGTCGTCTGGATCGGACTCTTCGCCACGATCTACCTGATCAAGTAGCCGACGAACCGATCCAAGTCCGCAAAGCATCGACGCAGAAGATCCTGACACCGGGGTAATCCGTGAAAAAGCTCTCCGCACGACGACGCCATCCGCTGGCGGCGGTCGTCGTCCTACTCTTCGCGCTGGCGGCCACTGGGGGGCTGTACACCGCGTTCGCGCCCGCGAGCAAGGCGAAGGCCGAGGACACCGCCCAGTCCCTCACCATCGAGGAGGGCAGGAAGCTCTATCTGGTCGGCTGCGCCAGCTGCCACGGCACCGGTGGGCAGGGCACCACTGACGGTCCCAGCCTGGTGGGTGTGGGCGCGGCGGCGGTCGACTTCCAGGTGGGCACCGGCCGTATGCCGGCCCAGCAGCCGGGCGCGCAGATCCCGCGCAAGAAGGTCATCTACAACCAGGCCGAGATCGACCAGCTCGCCGCGTACATCGCGTCCCTGGGCGCTGGTCCCAACGTGCCGACGAAGAACCAGTACAGCCCCGAGGGCGCGGACGCCGCCAAGGGCGGTGAGCTGTTCCGCACCAACTGCGCCCAGTGCCACAACTTCACCGGCAAGGGCGGTGCGCTGACGCACGGCAAGTACGCCCCGGACCTCACGGGTGTGAGCAACAAGCACATCTACGAGGCCATGCAGACCGGCCCGCAGAACATGCCTTCCTTCCCCGACACGCTGCTGACGGAGAAGAACAAGAAGGAAATCATCGCGTACCTCGACGCGGTCAACGGTGACGAGACCACGACCCCGGGCGGTATGGACCTGGGTGGCCTCGGACCGGTCACCGAGGGTCTGTTCGCCTGGATCTTCGGGCTGGGTGCCCTTGTCGCGGTCGCCGTCTGGGTCGCCGCTCGGACCGCAAAGGCCAAGAAGTCATGAGTAGCCAAGACATTCCTGAAGAGAACCTGCCCGCAGAGCAGGCAGCCCACGAGCACGGGCGCGGCGCGGTCTCCGTGGCGGACGAGCGGGCCCCGTTCGCCGACCCGGGACTGCCGCCCCACGAGCACCGGATCCAGGACATCGACGAGCGGGCCGCCAAGCGCTCCGAGCGCGCCGTCGCCCTGATGTTCACGGTGTCGATGCTGGCCACCATCGGCTTCATCGCCTCGTATGTGACGATCCCGCACGACAAGTCGATCTTCGTCTTCCCGCTCGGGCACATCAACGCGCTGAACTTCGCGCTCGGCCTCACGCTGGGCGTGGCGCTGTTCGCGATCGGCGCGGGCGCGGTCCACTGGGCCCGCACCCTGATGTCCGACGTCGAGGTCGCCGACGAGCGTCACCCGATCGCGGCGTCCCCCGAGGTCCGTGCGAAGGTCCACGCGGACTTCAAGCAGGGGGCCAAGGAGTCGGCGATCGGCCGTCGCAAGCTGATCCGCAACACGATGCTCGGCGCGCTCACGCTGGTGCCGCTGTCCGGCGTCATGTTGCTGCGCGACCTGGGCCCGCTGCCCGGGACCAGCCTGCGCCACACGCTGTGGGCCAAGGGCAAGCGCCTCGTCAACATGAACACCAACCTGCCGCTGCGTCCCGAGGACGTCTCCGTCGGCTCGCTCACCTTCGCGATGCCGGACGGTCTGAAGGAGACGGACGAGGACTTCGCCAACGAGATCGCCAAGGCCGCCCTGATGATCATCCGGCTCGAGCCGGCCGACATCAAGGACAAGCGCGAACTCGACTGGGGCCACGAGGGCATCGTCGCCTTCTCGAAGATCTGCACCCACGTGGGTTGCCCGATCTCCCTGTACGAGCAGCAGACGCACCACGCCCTGTGCCCGTGCCACCAGTCCACCTTCGACCTCTCCGACGGTGCCCGAGTGATCTTCGGCCCCGCCGGCCACGCTCTGCCGCAGCTGCGCATCGGCGTGGACAGCGAGGGTTACCTCCAGGCGCTCGGCGACTTCGCGGAGCCCGTCGGTCCTGCATTCTGGGAGCGCGGATGAGTACATCAGCAGCCAACACGAATCCGTCTGCCGCCGGCGCGGCGGGCCGCTCTCGCGGGCAGGCACCGGCCGGCGAGAGGCTCGCCGACTGGGCCGACGGCCGGCTTGGGATCTACTCCCTGGCCAAGGCCAACATGCGCAAGATCTTCCCCGACCACTGGTCGTTCATGTTGGGCGAGGTCTGCCTCTACAGCTTCATCATCATCATCCTCACGGGTGTGTACCTGACGCTGTTCTTCCACCCCTCGATGAGCGAGGTGGTGTACAACGGCTCGTACGTCCCGCTGCAGGGTCAGCTGGTGTCCGAGGCGTTCAACTCGACCATGCACATCTCCTTCGAGGTGCGCGGTGGTCTGCTCATCCGGCAGATCCACCACTGGGCCGCGCTGATCTTCCTGGCCGGCATGTTCGTGCACATGATGCGCGTGTTCTTCACCGGCGCGTTCCGCAAGCCGCGTGAGATCAACTGGCTGTTCGGCTTCCTGCTGTTCGCCCTGGGCATGTTCACCGGTTTCACCGGTTACTCGCTCCCGGACGACCTGCTCTCCGGCACCGGTGTCCGCTTCACCGAGGGTGCGATCCTGTCCATGCCGATCGTCGGCACGTACATCTCGTACTTCCTCTTCGGCGGCGAGTTCCCCGGTCACGACTTCGTGGCGCGGTTCTACTCGATCCACATCCTGCTGCTGCCCGGCATCATGCTGGGCCTGGTGGTGGCCCACCTGATCCTGGTCTTCTACCACAAGCACACGCAGTTCGCGGGTCCCGGCAAGAGCAACAAGAACGTCGTCGGCATGCCGCTGCTGCCGGTGTACATGGCCAAGGCCGGCGGCTTCTTCTTCCTGGTCTTCGGTGTCCTCGCGATGATCGCGGCGCTCGTGGAGATCAACGCGATCTGGGTGATCGGCCCGTACCGTCCGGACCAGGTGTCCACCGGCGCCCAGCCCGACTGGTACATGGGCTTCGCCGAGGGTCTGGTCCGCTTCATGCCGGGCTGGGAGGTCAACTTCTGGGGCCACACGCTCGTCCTGGGCGTGTTCATCCCGCTGGTCCTCTTCGGTCTGGTCCTGGCGGCGCTGGCGCTCTACCCGTTCATCGAGTCCTGGATCACCGGCGACAAGCGCGAGCACCACATCCTGGACCGTCCGCGCAACGCCCCGACGCGTACCGCGTTCGGTGTCGCCTGGATCACGATGTACATGATCACGCTGGTCGGCGGCGGCAACGACCTGTGGGCCACGCACTTCCACCTGTCGATCAACGCGGTCACCTGGTTCGTCCGGATCGGCTTCTTCGTCGGACCGATCATCGCGTTCGTCGCCACCAAGCGGATCTGCCTCGGCCTCCAGCGCCGCGACAAGGAGAAGGTGCTGCACGGTCGCGAGACCGGCATCATCAAGCGCCTGCCGCACGGTGAGTTCATCGAGGTCCACGAGCCGCTCAGCCAGGAGCAGCTCTACACGCTCACGGCGCACGACCAGTACGAGCCGGCCGAGATCGGTCCGGCGGTCGACGAGAACGGCGTCGAGCGCAAGATCAAGGGCTCGCAGAAGCTGCGCGCCAAGCTCAGCAACGCGTACTACGGCGAGGACAACCAGATCCCGAAGCCGACCGTCGAGGAGTACAGGGAGATCACGAGCGGCCACGGCCACCACTGATCACTGACCGCTGAGCGTCGCCACGCCACGGTCGAAGGGCCCCGTCCGATCCCCGGACGGGGCCCTTCGCCATGCCCGGGGCTGGATAGGGTGGACCTGTTCGAGACTCGCGTCCCGCATACGGGACACCGACCCAGGAGCGGCATATGAACGCTGTGACCCCCGCTGGAGGCAACACCGCGGCGGGCCGCTCCTGGCCCGCCCTGCTGAACGGCCTGCTGGACGGCCGGAACCTCACCGCCGACGAGACCGCCTGGGCGATGGACCTGATCATGCGCGGCGAGGCGACCGACGCGCAGATCGCCGGGTTCGTGGTGGCCCTCCGGGCCAAGGGCGAGACGGTGGAGGAGATCACCGGCCTGGTCCGGACGATGTACGAGCACGCCAATGTGATCGAGGTGCCCGGCGAGACCGTCGACATCGTCGGCACCGGCGGCGACGGCGCCAAGACCGTGAACATCTCCACCATGTCCTCGATCGTCGTGGCCGGCACGGGGGCCGGCGTCGTCAAGCACGGCAACCGGGCCGCGTCCTCCGCCTCCGGAGCCTCCGACGTACTGGAGAAGCTCGGCGTCAATCTGGAGCTGACGCCGCGGCGGGTGGCCGAGGTCGCGCAGGAGGCCGGAATCACCTTCTGCTTCGCGATCAAGTTCCATCCGGCGCTGCGCCACGCGGGCGCCGCCCGCGGCCAGTTGGCCATCCGCACGGTCTTCAACGTGCTGGGCCCGCTGACCAACCCGGCCAGGGTGCGGGCCCAGGCCGTCGGGGTCGCGGACCCGCGCATGGCACCGGTCGTCGCGGGCGTCTTCGCCGAGCGTGGCCACTCCTCCCTGGTCTTCCGGGGCGACGACGGCCTCGACGAGCTCACCACGACCGCCACCTCCCAGGTCTGGATCGTCCGGGACGGCAAGGTGACCCAGGAGCGCTTCGACCCGCGGGACGTCGGCATCGAACTGGTGCCCGTGGAGGCGCTGCGGGGCGGTGACGCCTCCTACAACGCCGAGGTGGCCCGCCGCCTGCTGGACGGAGAGCAGGGGCCCGTACGGGACGCCGTCCTGCTGAACTCCGCGGCGGCGCTGGTGGCCCTGCGGCCGGGTCCGGGCACTCTCGCCGAACAGATCCGGTCCGGGATGGACCGCGCGGCGGAGTCGATCGACTCCGGGTCCGCCAAGCGCACGCTGGAGCGCTGGGTGGCCGTCAGCAACGCCTGAGACCCGAACCTCCCGTCGCAAGGCGCAGTCCACGATCCGGACTGCGCCTTGCGCGTGGAAGATCGTGTGGCAGGATGCTGAAACAGGTCATGAGTGACAGCCATGTGGCCCCGGCCGGCTGTCCGGCAACCCTCCGTCCGTGGCGGGGTGCCCCGGGTGAAGACCAGGCCGTAGGCAGCGAGGCCCACGGCAAGCGCGGACCCCTCGCGTCACCAGGGGTCCTGGTCGTACGAGGGAGCCTCCCGTGAGCAAGCGAATGCGTTAGGGCGTAGAGCCCCGCCTCCGCATCACCCCTTTCACCCTTCTCCACGCTCGAGCCGTGCCCGCTCGCGTGGTGATTTCGCCTGCTTTCACGGGAGTTCACCCATGTCCGTTTCCGCCGTCCCCACCGTCGCCGCCGCCGACCAGTCCGTCCGTGCCCCGCTGCCCGTGCTGGGCCGGGACGTCACCGTTCCGCTCGTCACCGGCGGGGAGGTCACCTACGCGGCGCTCGACTACGCGGCCAGCGCGCCCGCCCTCCAGCGCGTCTGGGACGACGTGGCGGCGTACGCGCCGTACTACGGCAGCGTCCACCGCGGCGCCGGCTACCTCTCCCAGCTCTCCACCGACCTGTTCGAGAACGCCCGGAAGACGGTCGCGGAGTTCCTGGACTGCCGTGCGGAGGACCAGGTGGTCTTCACCCGGTCCACCACCGACTCCCTCAACCTGCTCGCCCGGGCGCTGCCCGCGGACTGCCAGGTCTTCGTCTTCGAGACCGAGCACCACGCCTCGCTGCTTCCGTGGCGGGACGCGCGGGTGACCTGCCTCGACGCCCCGCGCACCCCGGAGCAGGCCGTGGCGACCCTGGAGCGGGCCCTCGCCGGCCGCGACCCCCACGGCCCCGCCCTGGTGTGCGTCACCGGCGCCTCCAACGTCACCGGCGAGCTGTGGCCCGTGCGGGAGCTGGCCGCCGCCGCCCACGCGCACGGCGCCCGGATCGTCCTGGACGCCGCCCAGCTCGCCCCGCACCACCCGGTGTCCGTCCGCGACCTCGACGTCGACTGGGTCGCCTTCTCCGGCCACAAGCTGTACGCCCCGTTCGGCTCCGGCGTCCTGGCCGGCCGCGCCGACTGGCTGCGCGAGGCCGAGCCGTACCTCGCGGGCGGCGGCGCGAGCCGCACGGTGGCGCGGCGTGCCGACGGGTCCGTGGACGTGCGGTGGCACGAGTCGGCCGCCCGCCACGAGGCCGGGTCGCCGAACGTCATCGGCGCCTACGCCGTCGCCTCGGCCTGCACGGCGCTGACCGAGGCCGGTTTCGACGAGCTCGTCGCGCGTGAGCGGTACCTGATCCGCAAGGTGCGGGCGGGCCTCGCCGAGGTGCCCGAGGTCAGGGTGCTTTCCCTGTTCGGCGACGACGCCCCGCGGGTCGGAGTGATCTCCTTCGTCGTGGCGGGCTGGAACAGCTCCCACTTCGCCGCCGCCCTCTCCGCCGAGTACGGCATCGGCGTCCGCGACGGCCTCTTCTGCGCCCACCCCCTGGTCCGCACCCTGCTGGGCGGCGATCCGCAGAGCCAGGGCGAGTGCGGCGCGCCCGAGGCCGCCCCGGGCGAGAAGTCCCTCAACGCCATCCGCGTGAGCTTCGGCGCGGGCACGCCCGACGAGCACGTGGACCGCTTCGTGGCGGCGGTGCGGGAGCTGGTCAGGGACGGCGCGAAGTGGACGTACCGCACGGAGGACGGCCGCTGCGTGCCCGCGGTGTGATCCGCCCGCTCAGGAGCCGGGGGCGGTCAGGAGTCCAGCCCGATGGCGAACGCCGCCTCCAGGTCGTGCTGCGAGTAGGTGCGGAAGGCCACGTGCGTGTCCGTCCCCTCGACGCCCGGGATCTTGCTGATCCGCCCCGGGATGACCTCCGCCAGGTCCTCGTGCTGCCGCACCCGGACCATGGCGATCAGGTCGTACGTGCCGGTGACGGAGAAGACCTCGCTGACCGAGTCCAGTGAGGCGATCCGCTCGGCGATCTCGGGGATCCGGTCCACGCTGGTCTTGATG
The DNA here is from genome assembly GCF_006540305.1 of Streptomyces sp. 6-11-2. Lineage (GTDB taxonomy): Bacteria > Actinomycetota > Actinomycetes > Streptomycetales > Streptomycetaceae > Streptomyces. The sequence continues at coordinate 5,221,409 of NZ_BJOR01000001.1, forward strand.
AGGACGATCGCGGTGATCACGGCTGGTTCTCTCCCTCGGGGGCCGGAGCAGGGGCGGCCTTCACTCTAGTCTTCCGGCCGAACCCGGCCCACGCGCAGGCGAAGCCCAGGGCGAAGCCCACCACGTGGGCCAGGTAGGCGACCTGCGGTCCCTCGGCGGCGCGCCCGGCGGCCAGCCACTGGAGGGCCGCCCAGAAGGGCAGCACCACCCACGCGGGAAAGCGCAGCGGCAGGAAGAACAGGAACGGGAAGAGACTGGTCACCCGGGCGCTGGGGAACAGGTAGAGAAACGCGCCGAGGACCGCCGAGATCGCGCCCGAGGCCCCCACCAGGCTCTGCCCGGAGGCGGCGTTGGCGACCGCGTAGCCCACCAGGGCCAGGTAGCCGCAGCCGACGTAGAACAGCGTGAACCGGACGCGGCCCATGCGCTCCTCGGTCATCGCCCCGAAGACGTAGAGGAAGAGCATGTTGCCGAGCAGGTGCACCCAGCTGCCGTGCACGAACAGGGCCGTCGCGGGGGTGAGGGCGGCCCGGAACGAGCCGGTGAACAAATCGGCGGGGATCACGCCCCACCGCCGGAAATAGGCCCGCTGGGCGAGCAGCAGCGCGTCCCCCGTGCCGTAGGAGGGATTGAGGCCCGCCGCCGGGCCGGCCACGAAGATCAGACAGCACAGGACGATCAGGGCGCACGTCACCGGCGCCTGCATGTTCCGTACCGCCCTGGCCGCCCTGATCGTCCGGGCGGCCACCGTGTACCTGTTGCCGATCATGTGCACAGAGCATGGCGTAACCGGACGCAAGCGCACAGACCGCCTCGCCGCCGTGGACGGACCGGCGCCGAGTCGCCGCCAGGCCGTAGGGTTACGTGCCACACGCCCAGGGAAGCTGGCGCGTCATGGACACAGAAGGAAGCGAACAGTCGCGATGACGGTTCCCCTGCCGACCGCCACGACCCGGTGGCGCTGCACCCTGTGCGGCAACCTCACCCGTTTCGACGTGACCCGCTCGTCGAAGGTCGTCGAGTACGTCCACCTCGATCTGGCCGGAGAGCCGCAGGTCGAGGAGCGCGAGGTGGTCAGTGAGACGATCGAGTCGGTGCGTTGCCGCTGGTGCAACGCCGTGGACCAGGTGGAACTCGTGGACAGGCCGGGCGCCGGCTCCTGAGCGGAGCGGGCCCGCACAGGCGACCCCCGCGGGGGTCCGCGAAGCACAGAGGCATTGGGGTGACGGATGGCGGAGACACAAGGCGGGGGGCCGGGCGACGGCGCCGCCGAGGTGCTCGACCGTCCCCTGCCCGACGGAGTGCGCCACCGGGTCGTCCAGATCGTCTCCGACTCCTTCGGCACGCTGACGTTCGCCGAGCTGCCGCCGCAGCTGCGGCAGTACGCCCGGTTCACCCCCAGCCGCCGGGCGAAGTTCGCGGGCAACGCGATGGCGGCCGCGCTGGAGACCGATCCGCTGTTCCGCCAGCGCATCGGCGAGAAGTTCAAAGAGGACCAGCCCGAGCTGTCGGGTGCCCTCGACTCCGGCTCGCCGCCCCCGGCCGCGGATCCGCTCGACGTGGCGGCCGCGGCCTACGTACTGCGCCCGCCGGGCTGGGTGAAGCTGGTCGCCGCTGCGGGCGAGGAGGCCCAGCGGGCGGACGCCGAGCGTGCCGACGAGGAGAGCCGCGCCGAACTGGAGCGGCTGCGGGCCGAGCTGGCGGCGGCCCGCGAGCAGACCCGCGCCGACACCGAGCGGCTGCGGGCCGAGCTGGACGCCGCCAGGAAAGAGGCCGAGTCGCTGCACCGCAAGCTGCGGGCCGCGCACAGCGACGTCAAGCGCAGTGAGGCCGCGCTGCGCAAAGCGCGGGGCGAGATCGAGGCCCTGCGCGCCGAGGGGCAGGCGCAGGTGTCGTCCGCCGAGAGCGAGACCCGGCGGCTCAAGGCCCGCCTGGGGGAGGCGGAGGCCGCGCTGGAAGCCGCCCGCAGGGCGGCCCGCGAGGGGCGCAGCGTGGAGGACATGCGGGTGCGGCTGCTGCTGGACACCGTCCTCGACGCGGCCCAGGGGCTGCGCCGGGAGCTGGCGCTGCCGCCGGTGTCGGTGCGGCCGGCGGAGACCGTGGACGCGGTCGAGCCGGGCCGGATGACCCCCAAGGACATCGCCGCCCGCGCGCTGTCCGAGCACGACCCGGCGATCCTCGACCAGTTGCTCGCGCTGCCGCAGGCCCATCTGGTCGTCGACGGCTACAACGTCACCAAGACCGGCTATCCGCAGATGCCGCTGGAGAAGCAGCGGCTGAGGCTGCTGGGGCAGCTGTCGCAGCTCGCCGCGCAGACCGGCGCCGAGGTCACGTGTGTCTTCGACGGGGCCGAGCTGGTCGCGCCGGTGCTCCTCGCGCCTCCGCGCGGTGTGCGGGTGCTGTTCTCCAAGCCGGGGGTCACGGCGGACGAGCTGATCCGTCAGCTGGTGCGGGCCGAGCCGCCCGGCCGTCCGGTGATCGTCGTCTCGACCGACCGTGAGGTCGCCGACGGGATCGCGAAGGCGGGGGCGCGGCCGGTGGCCTCGGCGGTGCTGCTGAAGCGGCTCTCGCGCGGCTGAAACCGGACGTAGGGCTACGTAAGCCTCAAGCGCAACATACAGGCAGCATTCCCGAATTCACCGGAAGCGTCGCGCGACGCAGGGTCAAGTGGTCCTCACTGCCGGTGAGTTATGGGCAAAGAATGAAGTGACTGGTGGGATTTTCCGCCTCAGGATTTGAATTCATCACGATGAGGTCACTAGGGTCGAGCCTCGAACCTCCGAGCGGGTGATCACTCAGAAGAAGGAGCTCGCTTCCGTGGCGTCCCACCGTCGACCCAAGCAACCCAGCCGTGCGCGCGTGACCGTGCTCACCACCGCGGCGGCAGCGGCCGTAGCCATCAGTGCCCAGGCCGCCAATGCCGCCCCGAGCGCGAAGCCGAGCAAGGACGAAGTCAAGTCCAAGGTCGACGAGCTCTACGAGCAGGCGGAGCAGGCCACCGAGAAGTACAACGGGGCCAAGGAGAAGCAGGAGAAGCTCCAGAAGGAGATCTCCACCATCCAGGACAACGTCGCCCGCGGCCAGCAGGAGCTCAACAAGCTCCGCGACGGCCTCGGTTCGATGGCCGCCGGCCAGTACCGCACCGGCGGGATAGACCCGTCGCTCCAGCTCTTCCTGTCCGCCGACCCGGACGACTACCTCGACAAGGCCTCCACGCTCGACCAGTTGAGCGGCCAGCAGGTCGAGGCGCTGAAGAAGATCCAGGACAAGCAGCGCGAGCTCACCCAGGAGCGGTCCGAGGCCTCCTCGAAGCTCAAGGACCTCGCCGCCACCCGCACCGAGCTGGGCAAGAAGAAGAGCGAGGTCCAGGGCAAGCTCGCCGAGGCGCAGCGGCTCCTGAACAGCCTCACCGCAGCGGAGAAGGCCGCGCTCGCCGCCGAGCAGGACAGGGCCAGCCGGGCCTCCGCCGACCGCGTGCAGCTGGGCAGCTCCACCCCCGCCTCCGGCCGGGCCGGCGCCGCGTTCTCCGCCGCCCAGACCAAGATCGGCTCGCCCTACGTCTACGGCGCCACCGGCCCGTCCTCCTACGACTGCTCGGGTCTGACCTCCTGGGCGTACGCCCAGGCCGGTGTCAGCATCCCGCGCACCTCCCAGGCGCAGGCCAACGCGGGCACCCGGATCTACTCGCAGAGCCAGCTCCAGGTCGGCGACCTGGTCATCTTCTACGGCGACCAGCACCACGTCGGCCTCTACGCGGGCAACGGCCAGGTGCTGCACGCCCCGCGCACCGGCACCGTCGTGCGCTACGAGTCGATCAACAACATGCCCTTCCAGTTCGGCGTCCGCATCTGACGCCACCCCGGGAGAACGCCTCGTACTCGCCCGAACGGGCGAATCCCGGCACCCCACGGTGACCCCACGCCCCGCCGATGACCTGCGTCAGAGGCGGGGCGCCCGTGTTCGGTGCCCCCTCCGCGGCTTTGGTCGCCGTGTGTCCGCGCGGCTACTGTCTGGCGCGTTTCCCGCAGGACGGGCGCTCGGCGCCCCGGCCCCGGGAAGCGGTCAGTGTCCGCCAGTGGAGGGAGTAGGGCTTCTCGTGGGGTCTCATCGCCGCCCGGCACCGTCCGGGTTCGACCGGGGCGCGGGCGCCGCGTTCTGCGTTCTGTCCGCCGCGGCCGCCGCCCTCGGCGCCGTTCCGGCCACCTCGGCCGTCGCCGCTCCGCACGGCGACGCCCGGTCCGAGGTGGACCGCCTCTACCAGGAGGCCGAGAAGGCGACCGAGGCCTTCGACAAGGCCGGCGAGCGCGCCGACCTCCTGCGCACCCGGGTGCGGGACTTGCAGGACCGCATCGCCCGACGGCAGCAGCGCGTCAACGACCTCAGGGAGTCGCTGGGTTCGCTGGCCGGAGCCCAGTACCGCTCCGGCTTCGACCCGTCGATCGCCCTGCTGTTCTCCCACGACCCGGCCGAATACCTCGACAGGGCCGCCACGCTCGACCGGATCACCGACCACCAGACCGGCGAACTGAAGGACCTGCGGCGGGCGCTGCGCGCACTCTCCCAGGACCGCGCCGAGGCCACCCGCGCCCTCGCCGAACTGGACAAGAGCCGCAAGGCGGTCGCGACCCACAAGCGGACGGTCGAGCAGAAGCTCGCCAGGGCCCGCCAACTCCTCGGCTCCCTGTCCCCGTCGGAGCGCGAGGCCTACGACCGGGCCTCCCGCTCCGGCCGCGAGGACTTCCTCCCCGGCTTCGACGCCGGACCGGCCGCCTCGGTCCGCGCGGCCGCCGCCCTCGCCGCCGCCCGCTCCGCCCTCGGCCGCCCTTACATCTGGGGCGCCAACGGGCCCACGGGATTCGACTGTTCGGGCCTGATGCAGTGGTCGTACGCGCAGGCCGGGGTGCATCTGCCGCGCACCTCGCAGGAGCAGCGCAACGCGGGCCGGCGGATCCCGCTGTCCCAGGCCAGGCCCGGCGACCTGGTCGTCTACCGCTCCGACGCCGGCCATGTCGCGATGTACGCGGGCAACGGCCGGGTGATCCACGCGCCCCATCCGGGCGCTCCGGTGCGCTACGACCTGGTGAACATGATGCCGGTCTCGTCGGTCACCAGGGTCTGACGGCCGTCCCGGTGCCGCCGTACGATCGGGAAATGGCTGGTCGTGGGCGGGCGTCGAAATCCTCGGTGACGGTGGTGTGCCTGCTGCTCGCGTCCCTGACGGCTTGCGGCGGGCCGTCCGCGGCCGACACCGCGAAGGCCGAGGTGCAGCGGGTGCTCGACCGGCGGGCGGCGGCGGTCCTGCACCACGACCCGAAGGCGTACGCCGCCACCGGGACCCGGGCCCCGTACGCGCGGCTGCGGGCCGTCCCGCTGACGGACTGGTCCTACCGGCTGAAGAGCCTGCGCCGCGGCGGCGACACCGCGGTCGCGCGGGCCGAACTGCGCTACCGGGTCACCGGGTACGACAAGGCGCCCGTCACCGCGGGCCGCACGCTGACCCTGTCCACCGGCGGCGACGGGAAGTGGTACGTCGACTCCGACCGGCCGGAGAAGAAGTCCGCCGAGCAACTGTGGGACCAGGGCACGGTCTCGGTGGTGCACGGGCGGAGCAGCCTCGTGCTCGGCGTCGGACACGGCGACGCGGTCCTGCGCGGCTACGCGGGCCTGGCCGACCGCGCGATACCCGCGGTGTCGGACGCGTGGGGCACGGACTGGAGCCGGCACGTCGTCCTGCTGGTGCCCAAGTCCCTGGAGGGCATGGCCGGACTGCTCGGCTCGCCCGCCTCCAACTACCGCGGGATCGCCGCCGTCACCACGGGCGAGACCGGGGGCGCGGGCCGGGCGCCCGCGGACCGGATCATCGTCAACCCCGCCGCCTACGGCATGCTCGGGTCGCTCGGCAAGCAGGTCGTCCTCACCCACGAGACGACCCACGTCGCCACTCGCGCCCACACCAACGCCGCCACCCCGCTGTGGCTCTCCGAGGGCTACGCCGACTGGGTCGGCTACCGAGGCACCGGCCGCCCCCCGGACCAGGTCGCGCCCGAACTGCGGCGCGCCGTGACCGACGGGGAGGTTCCCGCCACGCTGCCGTCCGACGAGGACTTCGGCTTCGCCGGCGACCCGGCCCGGCTCGCCCGGGCCTACGAGAGCGGCTGGATGGCCTGCCGCATGATCGCCGACGGGTGGGGCGAGCGGCGCCTCGACGACTTCTACCGCTCCGTCGGCGCGCACGGCGCCCGCGAGGGCGCGGTCGAGGACGCCCTGCGGAAGGTCCTCGGCACCACCCTGGACCGGTTCACCGAGCAGTGGCGCGCGTATCTCGGACGTCAGCTGGGCTGATCGAGCCGGGCGGTGGGCCGGGCGGCCCGGTGCGGTGCCCGCGTCCGGGGCGCGGCGGTGACCGTCGAGCGCCACAGGGCCCGGCAGGCGGTCACGCCCGCGGCCACCAGCAGGCCGTTGCGCAGCAGCAGGAGGGTGACGCCGAGGCGGTCGCTCGCGACGACATGCGCGAAGTACACCGGGAACTCCAGGGCCGTCACCGGGGCCGCCGCCAGGACGAGGCCGGCCGGCAGCCGCATGCCGTCGTCCCGGAAGCACAGGCAGACGGCGGCCAGCCCGATCAGCCACACCAGGTACTGGGGGCTGAGGACCCGGCTGGTGACCGTGAACAGCAGTACGGCCGTGAACGCGGCCTGGGCGGCCGTGTGCGGGCGGAAGCGGCGGGCCCGCAGCCGCCACAGCACCAGCCAGCCGAAGGCGGCCGCGGTCAGGGCCAGGGACGCGGTGCCGACCACGTCGGTGTACGGGCCGACGAACTCCAGCGAGCCGTAGGTGAGCAGCACCTGTCCGTTCCAGCCGAGGTGCCGGGCCACGTGGAGGACGAGCGCGGCCGGCGACTCCACCTCCACGCCCCGGTCGCGCTGCGCGGTCACGAAGGACAGGGCGCCGGGCATGGTGAGCGCGAACAGCGAGGCGAGCGCCGCCGCGGTCAGTGCCGCCGCCGTCCACGCACGGCGCCCGGCAGCACCCCGGAGGCCGGGCAGCAGCAGGACCGGCCACACCTTCAGCAGCGCCCCGAAGCCGGCCAGCGCGCCCATCGCGCGCGGGTGACGGACGCCCGCGAGCAGCGCGGCCACGGCCACCGCGGTCACCATCACGTCGTAGCGCGCGTACAGGATCGGGCCGAGCAGGGGCGCGCCCGCCGTCCACACCCAGGCACCGCGCAGCGGCCGGCCGGGCCGCCGCCCGGCGCACAGCAGCAGGCACAGCACCGCCAGGTCGGCCAGCAGCGCCAGCACGTGGAAGGCCGCGGTGTAGCCGAGGAACGGCAGGGTGGCGGGGGAGAGGATCGCCAGCGCGGCGGCGGGCGGGTACTGCCACGTGACGTCGCCGACGGGGAAGCCACCCTGCCGCAGCACCTCGTACCAGCCCTGGTAGATCACCGACACGTCCGCCGAGACGTCTTCCGCCCCCGCGAGGACGAACACCTTGAACACGAGGAGCACCAACACGGCCCGGCTCACACCCCAGACCGCCAGTACCCCGGTGAGCCTGCGCCGGGTACCTGTCCCGTCCACCTCGGTCCTCTCCCGTGAGCCCGACCGGTCCGATGGTTCCGACCAGTTCGCGTGGTTCACGCGATTCGTGGTGCGGGGCACATGATCTCCCGGGGGGCCGGTGCGGGGCGGGTGGCATGGCCGTGGCCGGGTGTCCCGGTCGGGTTCGGTAGGGTCGGCCGGTGTGCGCAAGACCCTCATCGTGACCAACGACTTTCCGCCCCGGCCGGGTGGGATCCAGGCGTTTCTGCACAACATGGCGCTGCGGCTGGACCCGGAGCGGCTGGTCGTCTACGCCTCCACCTGGAAGCGGGGCCGGGAGGGTGCCGAGGCGACGGCCGCGTTCGACGCGGAGCAGCCCTTCACCGTCGTACGCGACCGCACGACGATGCTGCTGCCGACGCCGGGCGCGACCCGGCGCGCTGTCGGACTCCTGCGCGAACACGGGTGCACCGCGGTGTGGTTCGGGGCGGCGGCGCCGCTCGGGCTGATGGCGCCGGCCCTGCGGAGGGCGGGCGCCGAGCGGCTGGTGGCCACCACCCACGGGCACGAGGCGGGGTGGGCGCAACTGCCCGCGGCGCGCGGACTCCTGCGCCGCGTCGGGGAGTCGACGGACACGATCACCTACCTCGGCGAGTACACCCGCTCCCGGATCGCCACCGCGCTGACGCCCGAGGCGGCCGGCCGGATGGTGCAACTGCCCCCGGGCGTGGACGAGAAGACGTTCCACCCCGGCTCGGGCGGTGACGAGGTGCGGGCCCGGCTCGGGCTCACCGACCGGCCGGTCGTCGTGTGCGTCTCACGGCTGGTCAGGCGCAAGGGGCAGGACACGCTGATCCGGGCCATGCCCCGGATCCTGGCCGCCGAACCGGACACCGTGCTGCTGATCGTCGGCGGTGGCCCGTACGAGAAGGAGCTGCGCGCCCTGGCGGAGCGGACCGGGGTAGCCGGCTCCGTGCGCTTCACGGGCGCGGTCCCCTGGGCCGAGCTGCCCGCGCACTACGGCGCCGGTGACGTCTTCGCCATGCCCTGCCGCACCCGGCGCGGCGGACTCGACGTCGAGGGGCTCGGCATCGTCTACCTGGAGGCGTCCGCGACCGGGCTGCCCGTCGTCGCCGGGGACTCCGGCGGCGCCCCCGACGCGGTGCTCGACGGCGAGACCGGCTGGGTCGTGCGCGGCGGCTCCCCCGAGGACACCGCCGACCGCGTCGTCACGCTCCTGGGGGACGCCGAGCTGCGCCGCCGCATGGGGGAGCGCGGACGCTCCTGGGTCGAGGAGAAGTGGCGGTGGGACCTGCTGGCCCAGCGGCTCCGGGAACTGCTGTAGGGGAGCGGCGCGCTACTTGGCGTAGAGCGTCTCGATCTCGTCCGCGAAGTCCTGCGCCACCACGTTCCGCTTGAGCTTCAGCGACGGGGTGAGGTGACCCGAGTTCTCCGTGAGCTGGGAGGGCAGGATGCGGAACTTGCGCACCGACTCCGCCTTCGACACCGCGGCGTTGCCGTCGTCGACCGCCGCCTGGATCGCCGCGTTCAGGTCCGGGTCGTCGCGCAGCGTCTGCGCCGTGGAGTCGGCCGGCTTGCCGTGCTCGGCGCACCAGCGGCGCAGGAACTCCTCGTCGAGGGTGACCAGCGCGCCGACGAACGGCCGCCCGTCGCCCACCACCATGCACTCCGCGACCAGCGCGTGCGCCCGGATACGGTCCTCGATCACGGCCGGGGCGACGTTCTTGCCGCCGGCGGTGACGATGATCTCCTTCTTGCGGCCGGTGATCCGGAGGTAGCCGTCCTCGTCGAGGGTGCCGATGTCACCGGTGTGGAACCAGCCGTCGGCCAGCGCCTCCCGGGTCGCGCCGGGGTTGTTCCAGTACTCCTTGAACAGGTGCTCGCCGTGCAGCAGCACCTCCCCGTCGTCGGCGATGCGGATCACCGAGCCGGGCAGCGGCTGGCCGACCGTGCCGATCTTCTGCCGGTCCCAGGGGTTGAAGGCGGTCGCCGCGCAGGACTCGGTCAGGCCGTAGCCCTCCAGGACCGTGAAGCCGATACCGCGGTAGAAGTGCCCGAGGCGCTCGCCGAGCGGGGCGCCGCCGGAGATGGCGTACTCGCCGCGCCCGCCGAGCACCGCGCGCAGCTTGCCGTAGACCAGCTTGTCGAACACCTTGTGCTTGATCCGCAGCCCGAGCGAGGGGCCCGAGGGGCTGTCCAGCTCCTTGCTGTAGGCGATCGCCGTGTCGGCCGCCTTGTCGAAGATCCGGCCCTTGCCGTCCCCCTGCGCCTTGGCGCGCGCCCCGTTGTAGACCTTCTCGAAGACCCGCGGGACACCGAGGATCAGCGTGGGGCGGAACGCGGCCAGCTCGTCGGTGAGGTTCTTGATGTCCGGGACGCAGCCCAGCTTGATCGGCGCCATCATCGGGGCGACCTGGACCAGCCGGCCGAAGACGTGCGCCAGCGGCAGGAAGAGCAGCACCGAGCACTCGCCCGTGCGGAACAGGGGGCGCAGCCGCTCCACGACGTTGCCGCACTCGGCGAAGAAGGCGCGGTGGGTGAGCACGCAGCCCTTGGGGCGGCCGGTCGTGCCGCTGGTGTACACGATGGTCGCCGGGTCGTCGGCCTTCGCCAGCGAGCCGCGCTCCTCCACCATGGCGTCGCTGATGTCCCGCCCGGCCCGGCCGAGCTCCTCGATCGCGCCGTCCTCGATCTGCCAGACGTTCTTCAGCGCGGGCAGCGTGTCGCGCACCGCGTCGACGGCGGCGGCGTGCTGGTCCAGCTCCACGACGCAGGCGGTCGCGCCCGAGTCGCCGAGGATCCACCGCACCTGCTCCGGCGAACTGGTCTCGTACACCGGCACGGTGATCGCGCCCGCGCTCCAGATCGCGAAGTCCAGCAGCGTCCACTCGTAGCGCGTACGGGACATCAGGCCCACCCGGTCGCCGGGCTGGATGCCGGAGGCGATCAGCCCCTTGGCTGCGGCGTGCACCTCGGCGAGGAAGGCCCGTGCCGTGACGTCCCGCCAGGCGCCGTCCACCTTGCGCGCGATGACGGCGACGTCGGGATGCTGCGCGGCGTTTCTGCGGACGATGTCGGTCAGATTCCCGTCCGCAGGGACCTCGTACAGAGCCGGAAGGCTGAACTCGCGCAAGACTGCTGCTCCTCATAGGGCGCCGGCGCCACGACGTTGTTGAAATCCAGAAACGACTGGACGGGCCGGACGTTACCCGTCGGTATGCTTCTTCGACAGGGGGACCCGGCGAGATGTTCGCTGCGTCACACGGATCGATGTTCCCCTGCGCACAGTAGTCGACCCGCCGAATGACCGGCCAGTAACGCCGTTTCCGGCCGCCACTGTTCACGTATGCCACGCCCGCCTACGCTTGATCGTCATGGCACCCACACCGGCCCGTCACGGCAGAACACGTATCCATGTGGTCAGCGACGTGCACGGCAACGCGCGCGACCTGGCCCGAGCCGGAGAGGGCGCCGACGCCCTGGTGTGCCTCGGCGACCTGATCCTGTTCCTCGACTACGCCGACCACTCGCGCGGGATCTTCCCCGACCTGTTCGGCGTGGAGAACGCCGACCGCATCGTCGCGCTGCGCACCGCCCGCCGCTTCACCGAAGCACGCGAGTTCGGCGCCCGGCTGTGGGCGGGCATCGACGGCGACCGGGCCACGGTGATGGAGCAGGCGGTGCGCAAGCAGTACGCGGAACTCTTCGCCGTGTTCCCCACCCCGACGTACGCCACCTACGGCAACGTCGACATGCCGGCCCTGTGGCAGGAGTACGCCCGCGAGGGCACCACCGTGCTCGACGGGCAGCGGGTGGAGATCGGCGGCCGTGTCTTCGGCTTCGTCGGCGGCGGCCTGCGCACGCCCATGCGCACCCCGTTCGAGATCGGCGACGAGGAGTACGCGGCGAAGATCGAGGCGGTCGGCGAGGTCGACGTGCTGTGCACGCACATCCCGCCCGAGGTGCCGGAACTCGTCTACGACACCGTCGCGCGCCGCTTCGAACGGGGCAGCCGGGCCCTGCTGGAGGCCATCCGCCGCACCCGGCCCCGGTACGCCCTCTTCGGCCATGTCCACCAGCCGCTGGTCCGGCGGATGAGGATCGGCGCGACCGAATGCGTGAACGTGGGGCACTTCGCCGGGAGCGGCCGGCCCTGGGTGCTCGAATGGTGAGCATTCCGGCCGATCGCGCAGGTGGGGGTGGAGTCCGGCGGTCGGCCGCGCGGTAGCCTTCACGCTGCACACACGTGCGCACGAGGAGCGCACCCCCGGCCTCACCCGGCCGCACTACCGGCCCGCATCTGGAGGAGCCACGGCGATGGCGGAACACACCAGCTCGAGCATCACGATCGAGGCGCCACCGGCCGAGGTCATGGAGGTGATCGCCGACTTCGCCCGCTACCCCGACTGGACCGGCGAGGTGAAGGAGGCCGAGGTCCTCAAGACCGACGGCCAGGGCCGTGCCCATCAGGTCCGCCTGGTCATGGACGCGGGCGCCATCAAGGACGACCAGACCCTCGCGTACACCTGGACCGGTGACCACGAGGTCTCCTGGACCCTGGTGAAGTCCCAGATGCTGCGCTCCCTGGACGGCTCCTACGTCCTCAGGCCCGCGGGCGTGTACGCCACCGAGGTGACCTACCGCCTCACCGTCGACGTCAAGATCCCCATGCTCGGCATGATCAAGCGCAAGGCCGAGAAGGTCATCATCGACCGCGCCCTCGCGGGCCTGAAGAAGCGCGTGGAGTCGGGCGAGAAGTAAGGCCCGCCCGGCCCGCGGGCGGTCCCGGACCGACGGCGCGGGCCCACCCGCGACACGCGTCGCCGGGCGCCGGCGCGACGGAGCCGGAGGGCGCGCCGCCGACACCGGCGGAGGGCGCCCGTGGGCGACCGGGACGTCAAAGCCAGCTACCGTTCAACGTCATGCGCACCCTCCTGATCACGGGCCCGGGCGGCAGCGGCCGTACGACCGTTTCCGCCGCCACCGCCCTGACCGCCGCCCGTGACGGCGTCGACACCCTCGTGCTCAGCGCCGACCGAACGGACTCCCTCGGCGCGGCGCTCGGGGTGCCGACGGGTGCGGAGCCGGTGCCCGTCGCGCCGCGGCTGACCGCCTGGCGCCCCGACGCGGCGGCCGGCTTCCGGGCCGACCTCACCGCCTTCCAGGACCGCGCGGGCAACGTACTGGACCTTCTCGGGGCCTCCCGCCTGGACACCGAGGAGGTCACGCCGCTGCCGGGCGCCGAGGAACTCGCCCTGCTGCGCGCGCTGCGCGACGCGGCCCTGTCGGAGCGGTTCGAACTGCTGGTCGTCGACCTGCCCCCGGCGCCGCAGGCACTCGCCCTGCTCGCGCTGCCCGAGGAACTGCGCCGCTATCTGCGCCGGCTGCTCCCGCCCGAGCGGCAGGCGGCCCGCGCCCTGCGGCCGGTGCTCGGCCGCCTCGCCGGTGTCCCCATGCCGGCCGAGTGGCTGTACGAGACGGCGGCACGCTGGGACGTCGAACTCGCCGCCGTGGCCGCGGTCCTCGCCGACCGCGCCACCCGCGTACGCCTGGTCGCCGAGCCCGGCCCGGCCGGCGCCGACGCCGTCCGCAGCGCCGCCCTGGGCCTGGCCGTGCGCGGACTGGCCGTGGAGTGCCTGGTCGCCGGCCGGGTCCTGCCGGAGGCCGCCGCGGACTCCTGGCTGGCCGGTCCGGTCGCACAGCAGCGCAAGACCCTCGACGAGTGGCGGGAGACGTACGCCGTCCATCCGGCCGCCCACCTGGGGCGGGACCCGCGCGGCCTGGACGATCTCGCCGCCCTCGCCGTGCCCGGCGCGAACCCGGCGAGCGCGCCGGTCGAGTGGCCCGTGACCGACCGGCTCACCGAGGACGGGGTCCTCGTGTGGCACATCCCGCTGCCCGGCGCCATACGCGAGGAACTGGACCTCATCCGGCTCGGCGACGAACTCGCGGTCACCGCCGGGCCGTTCCGCCGTGTCGTACCGCTGCCCTCGGCCCTGCGCCGGTGCACCGTCGACGGGGCCGCCCTGCGCGACGGCGAGCTGCGGATCCGGTTCGCGCCGGACCCCGCGCTGTGGCCCCGCGAGAGATGAACCGCGTACCCCCGTTCGGGTAACGTCGTAGGGACGAACCGTAGTCAGGAGTCCGCCATGAGCGAAGAGCGCCCACCGTCCGACGCCGCTCGGGACGACGCCGCTCAGGAGGAGCCCGGCGGCCGTGGGGACACCCCCCGTTCGAGCGAAGCCGAGAAGCCGGGGGAGCGGCGCGCCACGGACGCCGACGCCTGGTCCACGGCCTGTGCCGAGGACCTCGCCGCGGAGCAGGCCCGCCGCCGCGAGCGGTACGGCCCGCCGCCGGGCTCGGCCGCCGAGGAACTGCGCAAGTTCGTCGACACCGTCGCCGACAGGCTGTCGTCGCTCCAGGCACCGCTGCTCGGCGCGCTCGCCGGACCCGCTGCCGAGCAGGTGGTGCGGCAGATGGTCCAGCAGGCCAAGGCGGCCGTCGAGCCGGTCGTGGAGCGCAACCCCGAGGTCTTCGAACATCTGGCGGCGGCCGGCGGCGAACTCCTCGCCGCGTACCGCTCGGCCGTCGAGTCCCAGGAGCACCGCTGGACGTCGTCAGGCACGGGCGGGTCCCCGCGGGACGAACCCGGCGAGCCGGACACCGGCTCCGACGACCGCCGCGACCCCGGTGAGGGCACCGGCGGCGGCGAGCGCATCGACTTGGACTGACCGGCCGGACGACTTGGATCAGCGTCCGGACGACGCGAATCCGACGGCAGGGCCTCGGGTACGGTTGGCCGTAGCGGGGCTCGACCGGAACTGAGGGATTCATGGGACTCACCATCGGCGTCGACATCGGCGGCACGAAGATCGCGGCCGGCGTGGTCGACGAGGAAGGCAACATCCTCTCGACCTTCAAGGTGCCGACCCCCAGTACGCCCGAGGCCATCGTGGACGCCATCGCCTCGGCGGTGGAGGGCGCACGCGCGGGGCACGAGATCGTCGGTGTGGGCATCGGCGCCGCCGGATACGTCAACCGGCAGCGCTCCACGGTCTACTTCGCGCCCAACATCGACTGGCGCAACGAGCCGCTGAAGGAGGAGGTCGAGGCGCGCGTCGGCCTGCCGGTCGTCGTGGAGAACGACGCCAACGCCGCGGCCTGGGGCGAGTACAAGTTCGGCGCCGGCAAGGGCCACCGCAACGTCATCTGCATCACGCTCGGCACCGGCCTGGGCGGCGGCATCGTCATCGGCAACAAGCTGCGCCGCGGCCACTTCGGCGTGGCCGCCGAGTTCGGCCACATCCGGATGGTCCCGGACGGCCTGCTGTGCGGCTGCGGCTCGCAGGGCTGCTGGGAGCAGTACGCCTCCGGACGCGCCCTGGTGCGGTACGCCAAGCAGCGCGCCAACGCCGCCCCCGAGAGCGCGGAGGTGCTGCTCGCCCTCGGTGACGGCACCCCCGACGGCATCGAGGGCAAGCACATCTCCATGGCCGCCCGCCAGGGCTGTCCGGTGGCCGTCGACTCCTACCGTGAGCTGGCGCGCTGGGTGGGCGCCGGCCTGGCCGACCTGGCCTCGCTGTTCGACCCGTCCGCGTTCATCGTCGGCGGCGGTCTCTCCGACGAGGGCGAGCTGGTCCTGGATCCGATCCGCAAGTCCTACAAGCGCTGGCTGGTCGGCGGCAACTGGCGCCCGGTCGCCGACGTCCTCGCCGCCCAGCTCGGCAACGAGGCAGGTCTGGTGGGCGCCGCGGACCTCGCCCGGGAGCCCGACCCGATCATGTAATGCCGGTCGCACCCCGAGCGCGCCCACCGTCCCCGTCCGGCCGGGACCGGTGGGCGTCGCCGTACCCGCTCCGACACGGCCGCGGCGTATGTTGATCGTCATGCTGCTGCCCAACTCCCGTACGGAGCCCGATGGTTCCGCCGTCATCCGCGTCCTGAGCCACAACATCCGGTCGATGCGGGACGACACCGAGGCGCTGGCCCGGGTGATCCGCGCCTGTGCGCCCGATCTCGTCCTCGTGCAGGAGGCGCCGCGCTTCTTCCGCTGGCGCAAGAAGCTGGCCCGGCTCGCGGCGGCCGCCGACCTGGTCATCCTCACCGGCGGCGCGACGGCCGCGGGCCCGGCGATCCTCTGCTCGCTCCGGGCCGTCGTGGAGCGCACCGAGGACGTACTGCTGCCGCTCACCCCCGGACTGCACCGGCGGGGCCTCGCGACGGCGGTCGTCCGGTTCGGGGGCGCCCGGCTCGGCGTCGTCAGCTGCCACCTCTCGCTCGACGCGGACGAGCGGTACGAGCAGGCCGGTGTGCTTTTGGACCGGCTGGCGGGGATGGGTGTGGAACACGCGGTGGCGGGCGGCGACCTCAACGAGCGGCCGGACGGGCCGGCGTTCCGGCGGCTGGCCGGCTCGCTCCAGGACGGCTGGGCCACCGCCCCCTGGGGCGCGGAGGACACCTGGACGTCCGCCGATCCGCACCGGCGCATCGACGCGGTCTTCGCCACCCGCGGCGTCGAGGTCCTCGGCTGCGGGGTGCCCCTCGGCCGGCCCGGCGTGACGGAGGCGGACCTGAGGGCGGCCACGGACCACCTGCCGGTGCTGGCCGCCCTCAGGGTCCCGGCGCTTGCCTAGTGCTGTGACCGGAAGGGTTCACCGGCTCGCGACGCCCGGCACGGCACTCCCCCAGCCTTCGGCCGGGGGTACCCCCACGCCGCGTTGTCGCATCACCCGAGTACATCCAGTACGCGGGCAATGCTCCGCCTTGCGATGCTCCCCCACTGCCTGAAGGGCGTGGGAGGTGCCCCCAGCACCGGACGCCGCGAGCTTCCCGGCAAACCTTCCCGGTCACAGCACTGGTGCTGTGACCGGAAGCCGGCTGCAGGACCGGGGTCCGGTGCGCGGGGCCGACGTCCGGTCGGCCGGTCGGCCCCGGGCTCAGACCACCGCCCCGCGGCCCGGGTCGTCCTCGTCGTCGTCGCCCGGCTTCATACGCATCACCAGCGTCGCGAAGCCGCCCAGGAAGCCGCCGATGCCGAGTATGGTCAGCCACCACGTCATGTCCCAGCCGAGCAGGACGGCCAGCAGGAGCAGGACGGGCCCGCCGATCACCGCGAGCCAGGCGAACTTCGCGGTCGGGTCGGCGGACGGCAGCGGGGGCGGCTCCGGCGGGACGAAGTGGCCCTCGTCGCCCTCCTCGAAGTCTTCGTCGGACGGTTCGGCGAGCGAGTAGTCGCGCGGCCCCGCACCGGACTTTCCGACACCGGGAGCGAAGGACACCGAGCTGCCCAGCCGGCCGGACGGGCCCTCCGTGCTCCCCCCGCCCTCGCCGTTCTTGCCGCTCTCGTCGTTCGTGTCGCCCTGGGCGTCCTCGGCCCTGCCGTCCTTCCTCTCCTTCCACAGCTTCTCGTCGGGCGTCCCGGGGTCCGGCGGCAGCGCCAGGTCCTCGATCGGCCGGAACGGCCTGGAGCCCGGCGGGTCCGGCGGCTCCGCGCCGTACCCGGCGACGATCGCCGCCCACGCGGCCGCCTCGTCGAAGGCGACGCCTTCCTTCCCGGCGGGCACACCGGGCTCGGCGCGCTGCTCGGTCGGCCCGACGGCATCCGCCGGCCCGACGGGGCCGGCCGGCGTGACCGGTTCGGCCGGTTCCACCGGCTCGCGGCCGTCGAGGTCCTCGCGGTCGGAGTCGTGCTCAGCCACCTGCGGTCGTCCCTTCCTTGCCGACACTGGGTGCGAGCCGGCCGATGAAGGCGTAGCTCTCATCGAAGATCCGGTCCGCGTCGTGGTCCAACGTCGCGACGTGGTAGCTGTGTTCCAGCAGGACCTCCGTGACGTCCGTGGAGGAGACCCGGCCGAGGATCCGGGCCGAGTCGACCGGCGGCACCACGTGGTCCTGCGGGCTGCGCAGAAGCAGCAGCGGCTGGGTGACCTGCGGCAGCTCGCCGTCGACCATCCGGAAGAAGTTCCTGAGCGAGTGCGCGGCGTGCAGCGGCACCCGGTCGTACCCCAGCTCGGCGGCGCCCTCCAGCGCGATGTCGCTCGCGATGCCCTTCGTGGTCCGTACGACATGGCGGGCCACCGGCAGGGCGTACGCGGACAGTCCGTGCACCTTGTTGGCCGGGTTGACGACCACGACGCCCGCGAGCGCGTCCCCGTGCCGGGCGGCCAGCCGCAGCGCCAGCGCGCCGCCCATGGACAGTCCGGCCACGAACACCCGCGTGCAGGACTCGCGCAGGACACGCAGCTCGCGGTCCACCTCCGCGTACCAGTCCGGCCAGCCCGTGAGCTGCATGTCCTCCCAGCGCGTGCCGTGCCCGGGCAGCAGCGGGAGCGAGACGGTCAGACCGCGCTCGGCGAGGTACCGCCCCCAGGGGCGCAGGGACTGGGGGGAACCGGTGAAGCCGTGGCAGAGGAGGACGCCGACCTCCCCGCCCTCGTGGCGGAACGGCTCGGCTCCGGGGAGCACCGGCACGTTGCTCTCCTGTGGTCGTCGATTGCAGGTACTTCACCGTACGCGACCGCACTGACACCGACCAGGGCCGTCGGTCCCACGGGTCGTACCCGGCGGTATCGTCTGATCGACACACACAGGAAGGCACTCGGTTGTTCTACGGCACGATGAAGGTCGCCATCGGGGGGCCGCTGAAGCTCGCCTTCCGGCCCTGGGTGGAAGGCATGGAGAACATCCCGGCCGAGGGCCCCGCCATACTGGCGAGCAATCACCTGTCCTTCTCGGACTCCTTCTTCCTGCCTTCGGTGCTCCACCGCAAGGTCACCTTCATCGCCAAGGCCGAGTACTTCACCACGCCGGGCGTGAAGGGCCGGCTGACGGCCGCGTTCTTCAAGGGCGTGGGCCAGCTGCCCGTGGACCGCTCCGGGTCGCGCGGCGCGGGTGAGGCGGCGGTGAAGAGCGGCATAGAGGTGCTGGAGCGAGGCGAGCTGTTCGGCATCTACCCGGAGGGCACCCGTTCGCCCGACGGCCGCCTCTACCGAGGCAAGCCGGGCGGCCTGGCCCGCGTCGCCCTGGCCACCGGAGCGCCCGTCATCCCGGTCGCCATGATCGACACGGAGAAGATCCAGCCTCCCGGGAAGGTCGTGCCCAAGCTGATGCGCCCGGGCATACGCATCGGCAAGCCGCTGGACTTCAGCCGCTACCGGGGCCTCGCGCACGACCGTTTCGTGCTGCGGGCGGTGACGGACGAGGTCATGTACGAGATCATGAACCTTTCCGGCCAGGAGTACGTCGACATCTACGCGACCGCGGCCAAGCGGCAGATCGCGGAGGCGGCCAAGGCCGGGAAGGAAGCGGGGAAGGCGGCGGGAAAGACGGCCGACGAGGCCCGGAAGGCGGCGAAGGCGTCGCCCGGACCGGCCGGGACGGAAGAGGCCGAGAAGGAGAAGCAGGCGGAGTAGGGCGAACCGCCAAGGGGGGGACATGCCGAAGCGGCAACGCGTGATGAGGATGTCGGTCGAGCAGCCGCTGTGGCGCGCGCTCGCCGGATACCGGGTGCTGACCATGCTCTACGCGGTCGGCCTGTTCACCACCGGCTACGGCCGGTTCCCGCGCCCCTGGGTCGCCATCGCCTACTACTGCGTGCTGTCCGTGTGGACCCTGGCCACGCTGCCCAAGGTCGCGAACGCCGCGAGCTGCACCAAGCGCTTCCTGGCCGCCGACCTCGCCCTGGCGCTGACCGGCATCCTCCTCACCCCCGTCGCCGACACCCAGGCGCGGATCGCGGACGGCGGCCCGACCCTGCCGTCGATCTGGACCGCCGGCTCCGTCCTCGCCTTCGCCGTCAAGGGCGGCTGGCGCTGGGCCGCCTTCGCCTCCACCGCGGTCGCCCTCGCCAACCTGGTCGAGCGCGGCGCCCCGGCCCGCGACACCGTGCACAACGTGATCCTGGTCTGGGTCGCCTCCATCGCCATCGGCTACGTCGTCGAGGTCGCCCGCGCTTCCGAACGCACCCTCGCCCGCGCCCTGGAGATCGAGGCGGCCACCCGTGAACGGGAGCGCCTGGCCCGGGACATCCACGACGGCGTGCTCCAGGTGCTGGCCATGGTGCAGCGGCGTGGCGCGGTCATCGGGGGCGAGGCCGCCGAACTGGGCCGGCTGGCGGGCGAGCAGGAGGTGGCGCTGCGCACCCTGGTCTCCGGCGGGCTGGTCCCGCTCCCCGGGGCGTCGAGGGACATGTCCGGAGACACGGCCGGGGGCGCGGTCGTCCGGACCGTCGACGAGGACACGGACGACGCCGCCGACGGGCCCGTGGATCTGCGCGCGCTGCTCGCCCCGTACGCCGGCGCCCGGATCAGCCTCGCCGAACCGGGCGCCCCGGTGCTGCTGCGGCCCGCCGCCGCCCACGAGGTGGCCGCCGCCGTCGGGGCCGCCCTGGACAACGTCCGCCGGCACGCGGGCGAGGACGCGCGGGCCTGGATCCTGGTCGAGGACGAGCCGGAGTCGGTGATCGTGACCGTGCGGGACGACGGTCCGGGCATCCCCGAGGGGCGGCTCGCCCAGGCCGAGGGCGAGGGCCGGCTCGGTGTGGCCCTGTCGATCCGGGGCCGGCTGCGCGACATCGGCGGCACCGCCGAGCTGATCTCGGTGCCTGGCCAGGGCACGGAGGTCGAACTGAACGTGCCCAAGAACACGAACACCACGAACGACAGCGAGAACACGAAGAGCGCGAAGGGCGCGCCGTGGACACGGGGGAAGGCGGAGAGCCGATGAGCGCGGAGCAGGGCCCGATCAAGGTGATGGTGGTCGACGACCACCCGATGTGGCGCGACGCCGTGGCCCGTGACCTGGCCGAGTCCGGCTTCGAGGTGGTCGCCACCGCGGGCGACGGCGAGCAGGCGGTGCGCCGCGCCCGGGCCGCCGCGCCCGACGTGCTCGTGCTCGACCTGAACCTGCCCGCGAAGCCCGGGGTCCAGGTCTGCAAGGAACTCGTCGGCGCCAACCCGGCGTTGCGCGTGCTGGTGCTGTCCGCGAGCGGTGAGCACGCCGATGTGCTGGAGGCCGTGAAGTCGGGCGCGACGGGCTACCTGCTGAAGTCGGCCTCGACCCGGGAACTGCTGGACGCGGTGCGCCGCACGGCCGTGGGCGACCCGGTGTTCACACCGGGGCTCGCGGGCCTGGTGCTCGGCGAGTACCGGCGGCTGGCCGCCGAGCCCGCGCCCGCCGCGGACGCCGGTGAGCCGAAGGCGCCCCGGCTCACCGACCGCGAGACCGAGGTGCTGCGGCTGGTCGCCAAGGGCCTGAGCTACAAGCAGATCGCCGAGCGCCTGGTGATCTCCCACCGCACGGTCCAGAACCACGTGCAGAACACCCTGGGCAAGCTCCAGTTGCACAACCGGGTGGAGCTGGTGCGGTACGCCATCGAGCGCGGGCTCGACGGCGAGTAAAGCCGCGTACGCGCGGCAACCACCCTTTCGAGTGGATTCGCCTTGATCAACTACCCGACAATTCAGTGGAATTGACTCTCCGCCCCATGCCGAAGTGATGTGCGTCACCATTAGCGTGACCTTCACCAGGCAACCGCGGCGAAGGGACTTTTCCATGCGGGTCGGAGTACTGACCGGAGGCGGCGACTGCCCCGGGCTCAACGCCGTCATCCGGGGCATCGTCCGCAAGGGCGTGCAGGAGTACGGCTATGACTTCGTCGGCTTCCGGGACGGCTGGCGGGGCCCACTGGAGAACGACGCCATCCGTCTCGACATCCCCGCGGTGCGCGGCATCCTGCCCCGCGGCGGCACCATCCTCGGCTCCTCGCGGACCAACCCCCTCAAGCAGGAGGACGGCATCCGGCGGATCAAGGACAATCTCGCCAAGCAGGAGGTCGAGGCGCTCGTCGCGATCGGCGGCGAGGACACCCTCGGCGTGGCCGCGCGGCTGAGCGACGAGTACGGCGTGCCCTGCGTGGGCGTGCCCAAGACCATCGACAACGACCTGTCGGCCACCGACTACACCTTCGGCTTCGACACCGCGGTCGGCATCGCCACCGAGGCGATCGACCGGCTGCACACCACCGCCGAGTCCCATATGCGGGTCCTGGTCTGCGAGGTGATGGGCCGTCACGCCGGCTGGATCGCCCTGCACTCCGGCCTCGCCGGCGGCGCGAACGTCATCCTCATCCCCGAGCAGCGTTTCGACGTCGACCAGGTGTGCGCCTGGATCACCTCCCGCTTCAAGGCGTCGTACGCCCCGATCGTCGTCGTCGCCGAGGGCGCCATGCCCAAGGACGGCGACATGGTCCTGAAGGACGCCTCGCTCGACTCCTTCGGGCACGTGCGGCTGTCCGGGGTCGGCGAGTGGCTGGCCAAGGAGATCGAGGCGCGCACCGGCAAGGAGGCCCGGACCACCGTCCTCGGCCACATCCAGCGCGGCGGCACGCCCAGCGCCTTCGACCGCTGGCTGGCCACCCGGTTCGGGCTGCACGCCATCGACTGCGTCCGCGACGGCGACTTCGGCAAGATGGTCGCCCTGCGCGGCACCGACATCGTTCGCGTCCCGATCGCGGAGGCCACCGTCAAGCTGAAGACGGTCGACCCGAAGCGGTACGAGGAGGTCGGGGTCTTCTTCGGCTGACCCGCCACCGGCCTCCCGCGGACCGCGCCGAGGGCGCCGCCGACCTGACCGGCGGCGCCCTCGGTGCGCGCGTACCCGGTTACCGGACGGGCCGCGGCTCGCAGTGCGTGCCGGCGCCGCTCAACTGCTCGGCCAGCAGCGCGCGGACGATCGCCTGGCCGTTCAGCGTCAGCACGGACTCGGGGTGGAACTGCACCGACGCGAACCTCGCGGAGCGCAACGCGTGCACCTCACCGGACGCGCTCCGGCTGACCTCGATTCCGTGCGCGGACAGCTCGGCGTGCGCCTCGTCGTCGCAGCGCGCCACGTAGCTGTTGTAGAAGCCCACGGTCTCGGCCCGGCCGAACAGGTCGATCCCGGTCTGGGCGCCCTGGTGGGGCACTTCCTTGCGGACGATGTCCAGGCCGAGTTCGGCCGCGATCAGCTCGTGTCCGAGGCAGACCCCGAGAACGCCGTGCCGGTGCCCGGTGAGCACTTCCGCGGTCAGCGCCCGCAGCAGCCGCATCTTCGGGTCGTCCGGATCGCACGGGTCGCCGGGACCCGGGCCCAGGACGACCGGCCCCTGGTGCGCGAGCACGGCCGCGCGCAGTCCGGGCTCGTCGTAGCGGCGCACGGTGACGGTCAGCCCCGACGACCGCAGCACGTGCGCGAGCATCGCGGTGAAGGTGTCCTCGCCGTCCACGACCAGGGTGTGCCCGGTGAGCCCCGGAGCGCCTTCCCCTGCCTCCGACTGCGCCCGTGCGGCGGAGACCCCGTTCTGCATCCGCAGCCAGAACGGCGCGAGCATCGCGCGCCGCCCGTCCAGCGCCGCCCGCACCCGGGGGTCGTCGGCGAGCCGGGGCCGGGACCGCTCCGCGCGCGGCCGTGCGGGCCGTACGCCCAGCGCCGCCAGCACGCCCGCCGCCTTCGCGTGCGTCTCGGCGACCTCGCCCGCCGGGTCCGAGCCGCGGACGAGGGTGGCGCCGACCGGCACGCGCAGCCGGCCACGGGCGTCGATGTCGGCGGTGCGGATGAGGATGGGGGAGTCCAGGGTCTGGGCGCCGCCGGAGTCGCGGCCGAGGAGGGCGAGGGCACCGGCGTAGTAGCCGCGCCCGCCGGTCTCGTGGCGTTCGATGACCCGGCAGGCGTTCTGCACCGGCGACCCGGTGACGGTCGCGGCGAACATGGTCTCCTTGAGCACCTCGCGCACGTCCAGGGAGGACCGGCCGCGCAACTCGTACTCGGTGTGCGCGAGGTGCGCCATCTCCTTCAGACGCGGGCCGACGACCACCCCGCCCATGTCGCCGACGGTGCACATCATCTTGAGCTCCTCGTCGACGACCATCGACAGCTCCTCGATCTCCTTGCCGTCGGCGAGGAAACCCAGCAGGTGCTCGGGCGTCGGCCCCTCGGCCGGGTAGCGGTACGTCCCGCTGATCGGGTTCATCACGACCGTCCCGCCGGACATGCGCACGTGCACCTCGGGGCTGGCGCCGACCAGGGTCCGGTCCGCGGTATGCACGACGAACGTCCAGTACGCCCCCCGCTCGCCCTCCAGCAGCCGCCGGAACAGCGCCAGCGCGTCGGCCCGCCCGAAGCCCGGGACCTCCCCCTCGTACGTCCTACGGATCACGAAGTTCGCGCCCTCGCCCGCGCCGATCTCCTCGCGCAGCACCCGCCCGACGATCTCCGCGTACTCCTCGTCGCCGACGTCGAAGCCGCCGCCCTCCACACGCACCTGGTGCGCGGGGAGCTGCGCCAGGGCCTCGGCGAGCGGGACCGTGCCCGTCTCCTCGGGCGTCAGCACCAGTAGCGGGGTGCCGTCGTCCCGGACGTCGAAGCCGCGCTCGCGGATCTGCCGGAACGGTACGAGCGCCAGGCCCTCGTCGGGCAGGTCGGCCAGGTGGTCGCGGGCGGTCACCGGGCCGAGCAGCACCTCGACCAGGTCCTGGTCGTGCCCCGGGGTACGGCGGCGCAGCAGGGCGAACGGGCGGGGGTCGTGCAGCAGCCGTGCCAGGTCCATGGGTTCCTCTTCCGTCGATGCCGGTCGATGCCGGTCGATGCCGGTCGATGCCGGTTGATGTCGGTGAGGAACGGCCAAGGCGCCGGAAACGCCGAAGGCCGCCCCTCGGGCGGCCTTCGCGAAGTGTGGGATACGCGCAGTCAGCGGGCCGCCGGAGGAGCGGTCCACCACCAGTTCTGGTTCTGGGTCGAGTGCGCGAACATGCCCGGCACCCTACCGCATCGGGCCGCCGCGCGGCCCCGTCCGGCCCTCGGCGGCCGTGTCGCCCGTACGCAGCACAGGCCGGTTTCCGGCGGCCGCGCGGGGTGGAAGGACGGTCCGCGTCGACCGTGTGCCGCTCGGGCCCCGGCGTTCGCCGCGCGCTCGTGCCCGACCGAGGAGTACGCCATTCCCGCACCACGATCGCCCCACCCGGCACGGCCCCGCCTCCGTACGAGGCGTGCGCTGAGCGCGCTGAGCGCCTGCGCGGTGCTCGCCGCTGCCGCGCCGGCCGCCGCCCGGCCGGCGGCCGACGACGCCACGAAGACCGTCAGTTACCGCGGTCACACGTTCACCGTCCCGGCCGGCTGGCCCGTCGTCGACCTCGACCAGGAGCCGACCGCCTGCGTCCGCTTCGACCGGCACGCCGTCTACCTCGGCACCCCCGGCGAGCACCAGGACTGCCCGGCCCGTGCCGTCGGGCGCACCGAGGTCCTCTGGGTGCAGCCCGCGGTGGCGGCGAAGGCCTCGGTGACCGAGGACCGCACGTCCCGCGTCTACCGGGCGACCGCCACCAACGAGGGAATCTCCATCACGGCTCCGTACGGCGAGGACCGCGCGGAGATCCAGCGGGTGCTGCGCAGCGCCGGACTGCCCGTCGCCACCGCACGCGCCGCGGGGCCCGCCCGGGCGCCGGCCGCGGGCGCCGTGCCCGCCGACGCGACCGCGTACCAGGGCAGGGGCTTCGACACCTGCACCGCGCCGAGCCGGACGGCCATGAACGCCTGGAGGACCGGCTCGCCGTACCGGGCCGTCGGCGTCTACATCGGCGGGGTCAACCGCGCCTGCGCCCAGGCGAGGCTGACCGCCGAGTGGGTGCGCACGCAGTACGCGAACGGGTGGCGCTTCTTCCCGCTCTACGTCGGCCCGCAGCCCTCCTCCGGCGCCGGCAGCTGCCAGAACTCCTGCGCGTCGATCACCGATCCGGTGCCGCAGGGCAAGGAGGCCGCGGAGGACGCGGCCGCCCAGGCGGTGGCGCTCGGCTTCGCCAAGGGGGCGGTGCTCTACAACGACCTGGAGCAGTACGCGACGGGCGGCACCCTCACCAAGCGCGTACTCGGCTATCTGGAGGCTTGGACCGAGCGGCTGCACGAGCTGGGCTACCGGTCCGGCGCGTACGGCAGCGTCTCGTCCCTGGTCGCCGACCTGGTCGGCAACGCCGGGAAGGTCACCCTGCCCGACGTGATCCACTTCGCGCACTGGAACGACGAGAACACCACCCTCCACACCGCCATCCCGGCCGACCTGTGGGCCGGTCACCAGCGCATCCACCAGTACGCGGGCAACAGGACCGAGACGTACGGCGCGGTGACCATCAACATCGACCGGGACCAGCTGGACGTCGGCACCGGCGACTGAACGGCGCCGGGCGGGACGTCCCGCCACCGGGCGCCGTCCGTCTCATTGGATGAACGGAGGAAGGGACCCGCCGGGCGACCCCGTAATCTTGGTGGGGTGACCGTGAACGCTAAGACCAGCGCGAGCGCTGGCAACACCTGGCGAGACCTGCCCGCGGCGCAGCAGCCCGAGTACCCCGACACCGAGGCTCTGCGCGCAGTGATCGCGGACCTCGAGTCGTATCCGCCGCTCGTCTTCGCGGGCGAGTGCGACCAGCTGCGCGCCCGGATGGCGGCCGTCGCCAAGGGAGAGGCGTTCCTCCTCCAGGGCGGCGACTGCGCCGAGGCGTTCGACGCGGTGTCCGCCGACCACATCCGCAACAAGCTCAAGACCCTGCTCCAGATGGGCGCCGTGCTGACGTACGCCGCCTCGGTGCCGGTGGTCAAGGTCGGCCGGATCGCCGGCCAGTACTCCAAGCCGCGCTCCAAGCCGACCGAGACCCGCGACGGCGTGACCCTGCCGACCTACCGCGGCGACTCCGTCAACGGCTTCGACTTCACCGAGGCCGCCCGGGTCCCGGACCCCGAGCGGCTGAAGCGGATGTACCACACGTCCGCCTCCACGCTGAACCTGGTGCGCGCCTTCACCACCGGCGGCTACGCCGACCTGCGCCAGGTGCACGCCTGGAACCAGGACTTCGTGAAGTCCTCCCCGTCCGGCCAGCGCTACGAGCAGCTCGCGCGCGAGATCGACAACGCGCTGAACTTCATGCGGGCCTGCGGCACGGACCCGGAGGAGTTCAAGACCGTCGAGTTCTTCTCCTCGCACGAGGCGCTGCTGCTCGACTACGAATCGGCGCTGACCCGCGTCGACTCGCGCACCGGGCAGCTGTACGACGTCTCCGGGCACATGGTGTGGATCGGCGAGCGCACCCGGCAGCTGGACCACGCGCACATCGAGTTCGCCTCGCGCATCCGCAACCCGATCGGCGTCAAGCTGGGCCCGACGACCACGCCCGAGGAAGCGCTGCGGTACATCGACCGCCTCGACCCCGAGCGGGAGCCGGGCCGGCTGACGTTCATCGTCCGCATGGGCGCCGACAAGATCCGCGACCGGCTCCCCGAGCTGGTGGAGAAGGTCACGGCCTCGGGCGCGGTGGTGGCCTGGGTGACCGACCCGATGCACGGCAACACCTTCGAGGCTGCCTCCGGTCACAAGACCCGCCGCTTCGACGATGTGCTCGACGAGGTCAAGGGCTTCTTCGAGGTGCACAAGGGGCTCGGCACGCACCCCGGCGGCATCCATGTGGAGCTGACCGGCGACGACGTCACCGAGTGCGTCGGCGGCGGGGACGAGATCTTCGTCGACGACCTGCACCAGCGCTACGAGACGGCCTGCGACCCGCGTCTGAACCGCAGCCAGTCCCTGGACCTGGCGTTCCTGGTCGCGGAGATGTACCGGGACCAGTGAGGCGCGCGCCCCTCGCGGGAGCGTGAACGTGAAGTGGGGCGCGGATCACATGGGATCCGCGCCCCATCCCCTTTTCGGGCATTCGTGCGGTGAGTAAGGTTAGGTTTGCCTCACCGAGAAGTCGGGACGGCACCATGGAACCGATCCCGGCGGGAGGTGAACCGCGTGTACGTGTGCAGTTGCTTCGGTGTCACCGAGCAGCAGGTCAAGCAGCACGCGGACAACGGCGCCTGCACGCCCCGCAAGATCGCCTCCGCCTGCAAGGCGGGCACGGACTGC
This sequence comes from Streptomyces sp. 6-11-2, assembly GCF_006540305.1. Classification (GTDB taxonomy): domain Bacteria; phylum Actinomycetota; class Actinomycetes; order Streptomycetales; family Streptomycetaceae; genus Streptomyces. The sequence continues at coordinate 5,248,898 of NZ_BJOR01000001.1, forward strand.
GGCGGGTGCGTACGCCGCATCCAGGCGCTGCTCGGCCGCGGCACCTGCCCGCGGCGCGAGCTGATCGACCAGGGCGGCCCGGCGCTCGCGCCGCTCACGGGCGGGGCTTCCGGCGCGAGCCCGAAGGAACTGGGCGACGCCGCCTAGGTGTCAAGGCCGCCGGCCGCCTCAGGGGCTGGAGAAGCCGTGCGTTCCGGGGCCCGACGGGTCCGGCTGGCTCTGCTCGACCACGGTCGAGAGGTAGAGCGCCTCACCCAGCTTGTCGACCAGCTCCAGCTGGGTGTCCAGGTAGTCGATGTGGTGCTCCTCGTCGGCGAGGATCGCCTCGAAGATGTTCGCCGACGTGATGTCGTTCTTGTCGCGCATCAGGTCCACGCCCCGGCGCAGCCGGTCGATGGCCTCGACCTCGATCTGCCGGTCGGCCCGGAACATCTCGGCCACCGTCTGCCCGACCTGGACGTGGAAGAGGCGCTGATAGTTCGGCAGGCCGTCCAGCAGCAGGATCCGGTCGGTCAGGAGCTCCGCGTGCCGCATCTCGTCGAACGACTCGTCGCGGGTGTACTTGGCGAGCTTCGTCCAGCCCTTGTGGTCCTGGATCTTGGAGTGCAGGAAGTACTGGTTGATCGCGGTGAGCTCGGCGGTCAGCTGCTCGTTGAGCAGTTCGATCACCTCGGGGTCGCCTTGCATGGCGGCGGGGCTCCTTCCGGACGTCTCTGGGCCGATCTCGCGCATGATTGCACCGGCGCACACGGCCGTCCAGTAAGTGCATGCTTAGTGCGAGTTGTCCGAATCGCCCCCCGGCTGGTCATGTGCACCCTCTCCGGTCTGTCAGGATGGAGTCATGGGTCAGCCGGTGGAACGCGCGTCAGGGGACGCGTCTGGAGCAGTGCCGACGGGGGCGGCGCAGCCGGAACTTCCGCCGGGACAGCGGCTCCAGCGCGGCTGGCCGGTCACGCACTACGGGCCGGTACCCAAGTTCCGTTCCGAGCGCTGGGACTTCCGGGTCTTCGGCGCCACCGCCGACGGCGAGAAGCACTGCTGGACCCACGAGGAGTTCACGGCCCTTCCGTACACCACCGTGGTGGCCGACCTGCACTGCGTCACGAAGTACAGCATGGTCGGCGCCGAGTGGGGCGGCATCCCCGCGCGCACCGTCCTGGACATCGCCCCGCCCGCGGCGAACGTCACCCATGTGATGGTGTGGGCGGAGTACGGGTTCAGCTCCAACCTGCGCCTGTCCGACTTCACCTCGGAGCGCACCCTCTTCGCCACCCACAAGGACGGCGAACTGCTCACCGCCGAGCACGGCTTCCCGCTCCGCCTGATCGTCCCGCACCTGTACGCCTGGAAGGGCCCCAAGTGGGTCCGCGGCGTGGAGTACATGACCGCCGACCGCCGCGGCTTCTGGGAGGAACGCGGCTACCACAACCTCGGCGACCCCTGGAAGGAACAGCGCTACTCCTACCAGGAGGAACCGGGAGACGGGCCGGAACTCTGACGCCGCCCCCGGCGGCCGTACCGGTGCCGGCTCACCCCTCCGTCATCCGTCCCTGAGCCGCTTCAGGCGCTCCACGTCCGCAGTGTGTCCCTCCTTGCCGCCCGGGGTCTCGATGATCAGCGGGACGCCCTTGGTGGCGGGGTGGGTCATCAGGGCGCGGAAGGGGTCCTCGCCGATGTGGCCGGCGCCGATGTTCTCGTGCCGGTCCTTGTGCGCGCCGGCCACGTCCTTGGAGTCGTTGGCGTGGATCAGCCGCAGCCGGCCCTCGCCGACCGTCTCCACCAGCAGGTCCAGCGTCCGGTGCATGCCGTCCGGGCCGGTCAGGTCGTGCCCGGCCGCGAATATGTGGCAGGTGTCCAGGCACACGCCCAGCCTCGGGTGGGCGTCCAGCGCCTCGAAGTACGGCCCGAAGTCCCAGGTGCGCGAGCACAGCGAGGCACCCTGGCCGGCGGTGGACTCCAGGAGCAGATACGGGTCGTCGTCGTGGGTGAGCTCGTCGAGCAGCGGAAGCATGTGCTCCCGCACCTGCTTCAGTGCGACGGACCGGTCCCGGCCGCCGGTCGCGCTCCCGGTGTGCACGACGACGCCCAGCGCGCCGATCTCCCGGCCGCGCCGCAGTGAGTGCCGCAACGACTCCACCGACCGCTCCACGGTCGCCTCGGTGTGCGAGCCGAAGTTGATCAGGTACGGGGCGTGGACGTACGCCGGAACCGACTGCTCCGCGCAGGCCGCGCGGAACTGCTCGTCCTGCCGCGGGTTGCCCGCGGGCGTGGCCCAGCCGCGCGGATTGGCGACGAAGACCTGCACCGTCTCGGCCCCGAGGTCACGGGCGTAGGACAGGCCCACGGAGTGCAGCCCGCCGGCGACGGGCACATGGCCGCCGATCGGGTTGCGGGAGGGGCCGGGGAGGGGGCGGGACCGCTGACTGCTCACCCGTTCAGGGTGTCACGTGCCCGGCGGCCGGTGGCCGCCGGGCGGCCGTCACCGGATGGTGATCGTTATCGTCGAGCCCTTCGGTGCCCGGTCTCCGCCCTTCACCGACTGCTTCTTGACGGTGTCGCCGAACAGTCCGAGCAGCCCGCGGTCCTCCTGCACCTGGAAGCCGGCCTTCTGGAGGGTGTTCTTCGCGTCGCCGACGCTGTTGCCGGTCACGTCCGGCACCTCGATCATCTCCGGACCCTTGGACAGCGTCAGTGTGACCGTGTCGCCCTGGGCGGCCTGGCTGTCGCCCTCCGGGCTCTGCCCGGCGACCCGGCCCTTGTCGTAATCGGAGTTGACCTGCTCCGCGGAGATCCGCACCTTCAGGCCGGCGTCCTGAAGCTGGGACCGCGCCTCGTCCAGGTCGTCGCCGGTGACGTCCGGCACGTCCACCGCGCGGCCCTTGCTGACGGTGAGCGCGATCGCCGAGCCGGCCCGCCGCTCGGTGCCCGCCTCGGGGTCCGTGCCGATCACGGCGTCGCGGGGGACGTCGTCGCTGAACTCCCGGCTCACCATGCCCGGCTCCAGGCCCTCCTTCTTCAGCAGGGTCCGGGCCTCGCCCAGCCGGTGGCCCTTCAGGTCGGGCACCCGCACGGTCTCGGGCCCGTCGGAGACCGTGAGCGTCACCGAGTCGTGGCTGCGGATCCGCGCGCCCGCCTGCGGGTCGGTGCTGATGACCGTGCCGCGCCCGACCGTGTCGCTGTAGGCGTGCTCGACGCGGTCGACGCCGAGACCGGCCTCCTTGAGCCGCTCCCTGGCCTGCGCCTCGGTCTTCGCCAGCAGCGGCGGGACCTTCGTGAACTGTCCGGAGTTGATGTACCAGACGCCCCCGCCGGCCCCGAGGACCAGCAGGACGGCGACGACCACCGTGAGCAGTGTGCGCCGAGGCCGCCCGGGACGTGCCGCGCCGGCCGGCGGCTGCGGGGGCGGGGGAGCTTGAAGGCGGCTGGTGCGGTTGAGGGCGGCCTCGGACCGCGCGCCGTCCCCACCGGTCCCGCCGTCCCCGCCGCCGATCCGCGTCGTCAGCGCGCGCGGGATGACGCTCGTACGGTCCTCCGCGTTGTCGTGGTCCGCGGTGAGGGCCTGCGGCGGCAGTGCGTCCAGCTGGTCCTGGTCGAGCGCGGACCGCGCCTCGCGGACCCGCGCGAGCAGCGCGACCGCGTCGTGCGGCCGGATGTCCGGGGTGCGCGCGGTGGCCTCCGCGACCAGTTCGTCCAGCTCGAAGGCGAGTCCCGGCACGGCGGCCGACGGGGCCGGCACGTCCTCGTGGAGGTGCTGGTACAGCACCTGGGCGGGGGACTCCCCCTGGTGGGGCTTGCCGCCGGTCAGCATCTCGTACAGCACGACCCCGCACGCGTACACGTCGACCCGGGGGTCGGCGGTGCCGCGCTCGATCTGCTCCGGCGCCAGGTAGGAGACGGTGCCGAGGACGGCACCGGTGGTGTTCGTCACCGTGTCCACGGACCGCACCAACCCGAAGTCGGCGACCTTGACCCGGCCGTCGTCGCCTATCAGGACGTTCTCCGGCTTCATGTCGCGGTGCACGAACCCGGCCCGGTGCGCGGCCCCCAGCGCGGCGAGCACCGGCTCCAGGATGTCCAGCGCCGCGCGCGGCTGGAGCGCCCCGCGCTCGCGCAGCACGTCGCGCAGGGTGCAGCCGGCCACGTACTCCATGGCGAGGTACACGTACGACCCGTCCGTGCCCTGGTCGAAGACCTGCACGACGTTCGGGTGGGCCAGCCGCGCGACCGACTTGGCCTCCCGGATGAACCGCTCCACGAACGAGCCGTCGGCCGCGAGCGCGGGGTGCATCACCTTGAGCGCGAGGACCCGGTCCAGGCGGGTGTCCAGGGCCCGGTAGACCGTGGCCATCCCGCCGACGGCGATCCGCGCGTCGACGCGATAACGGCCGTCGAGCACCTGCCCGACGAGAGGGTCCTGAAGGGTCGTATCCACGCAGGCGAGTCTACGAGCCGCCACGGACACGCACCGATCGCGGACGCTCTCGCGGCGGGACTGAAGCCGACCTGTGACGCGGCCCACGCACCGGTGGGAGGAGGTGACGGCCTAGAACGCGGGCCGCTCCGGGTCCAGTCCGGCCAGGCCCTCCGCCGGGGACGACGCCTGAGCGAAGTGCCGCTTGGGGATCCGCCCGGCCAGCCGGGCCAGCCGCCCCGCCTCCACGGCGGACCGCATCGCCGCGGCCATCAGCACCGGCTCCTGCGCCCGCGTCACCGCCGAGGCGAGCATCACCCCGGCACACCCCAGCTCCATGGCCAGCGCCACGTCCGAGGCCGTACCGGCCCCGGCGTCCAGGATCACCGGTACGCGCGCGTGCTCCACGATCAGCTGGAAGTTGTGCGGGTTGCGGATGCCGAGCCCGGACCCGATGGGCGAGCCCAGGGGCATGATCGCGGCGCAGCCCACGTCCTCCAGCTTCCGCGCCAGCACCGGATCGTCGTTCGTGTACGGCAGCACCGTGAACCCGTCGTCGACCAGCGTCTCCGCCGCGTCCAGCAGCTCGATCGGGTCCGGCAGCAGCGTGCGCTCGTCGGCGACGACCTCCAGCTTGACGAGGTCCGTGCCCAGCGCCTCCCGCGCCAGCCGGGCGGTGAGCACCGCCTCACCCGCGGTGAAGCAGCCCGCGGTGTTGGGCAGCACCCGGATCCCGAGCGACTCCAGCACCGACAGCACGGAGCCGTGCGCCGAGGGGTCCACCCGCCGCATGGCGACCGTGGTCAGCTCGGTGCCGGAGGCCGTGAGCGCCCGCTCCAGCACCTCTGGGCTGGGCGCGCCGCCGGTGCCCATGATCAGCCGGGAGGTGAAGGACGTACCACCGAGGACGAAGGGATCGTCGGCCATGGCTCAGCCTCCCTGGACGGCGGTCAGCACTTCGACGCGGTCGCCCTCGGTCAGGGCCGTGGACGACCACCGCGCGCGCGGGACGACGGTCTCGTTGAGGGCGGCGGCCACCCCGGAGGGCGCCGCGCTCAGGGTCCGCACGACGGTGTCGAGGGATGTGCCGGGCGTGACCCGGCAGGGCTCGCCGTTGACGGAGATGTTCATACGGGCTGCTCCGTGAGTGCCCTGGCGTGGAAGCGCCCAGGGGAGAAGGGACGGACCTCGTCCGGCAGCTCGCCGGTGGTCAGGACGTGCGCCATGGCGTCACCGGTGACCGGCGTGAGCAGCACGCCGTTGCGGTAGTGCCCGGTGGCCAGCAGCAGGCCGTCAAGCCCGGTCGGGCCGATCAGCGGCGCGTTGTCCGGGGAGCCGGGCCGGAGTCCCGCCCGGGTCTCCGTGAGCGGCAGCTCGGTGATCCCGGGCACCAGCTCGTGCGCGTCGCGCAGCAGCTCGTACACGCCGCCCGCCGTCACCGTCGTGTCCCAGCCCAGCTCCTCGCTCGTGGCCCCGACGACCAGCTCGCCGCTGAGCCGCGGCACCAGGTAGACCTGGCTGCCGCGCACCACGGCGCGCACGGTACGGCTCAGGAACGGCGCGTACCGCTTCGGCACCGTCAGCCGCAGCACCTGCCCCTTCACCGGCCGCACCGGTGGCAGCACGTCGTCCGGGACGCCCCCGAGCCGTCCGCTGTGGCCGCCCGCCGCGATCACCACCCGGTCCGCGGCATGCGCGGTGCCGTCGCGCAGCACACAGCCCGTGGCGCGGTCGCGGGTGACGGTGAGCCGCTCGGCCCAGCCGCGGTGGAAGACCACCCCCGCCCGCTCGCAGGCCGCGACCAGGGCGCCGGCGAGCCGCCGCGGGTCGATCTGGTGGTCGCCGTCCACCCGCAGCCCGCCGCGCACGCCCGGCGCGAGCATCGGCTCGAGCCGGCGGCACTCCCGCCCGGACAGCCACTCGGAGTCCAGGCCCGAACGGCGCTGAAGGTCGTGCAGTTCCCGCAGGTGGGCGCGGTCGTCGGCGTCCAGCGCCACGGCGAGGGTGCCGCAGCGGCGGTAGCCGAGGTCGTGGCCGGTCAGCCCGGTCAGCTCGGCCACGAAGTCGGGGTAGCGGCGGGCGGAGGCCAGGTTGAGTCCGAGCAGGGTCTGCTCGCCGTAGTGCAGTTCGGTGACGGCGGCCAGCATCCCGGCGGCCACCTGTGCGACCCCGCCGCCCGGCTCGGGGTCCACCACGGCCGTGGTGAACCCGCGCTGCGCCGAGCGCCAGGCCGTCACCAGCCCGATGATCCCGCCCCCCACGACGAGGACGTCTGACGTACGTGGCAACGACATGGGCGTCCAGCCCCTCCCTTCGCCGGCATGACCCGGATCAGGTTCGTACGGTCGGAGGCCGCCAGCCTCCCTCTCAGCCCGGTGCGTCCGGGCTCCCGCGAGTGCTTGTACGGTGGCCACCCTAGCCCGCAGAGCATTGCCCCGGTAAGGGAGCCTCCCGCCATGACCCGCCCGCCCGTCTCCCGCCACGACTCTCGGGCGGGTGGCTCCGCCCGGCCCTTTCCCTCGCTCGACGGCCGCGTTCTCGCCCCGGTCGCCGACCAGGCCCCGGGCCAGGTGGGCACGCGCACCCGCTTCACGTATCACGAGCGGAGCGGGGAGATCTGGGCCGAGTACGCGGGCGGCGACGTCGTACGCGGCCATCTGGTGGGTACCAGGGAAAGTGACCGGCTCGACTTCCGGTACGTCCAGCTCAAGCAGGACGGGACCACCTCCTCCGGGCACTGCGTGTCGACGGTGGTCGAACTGCCCGACGGGCGGGTGCGGTTGGAGGAGACCTGGCGCTGGGAGTCGCAGCCCGGCAGTGGGACGAGCGTGGTGGAAGAGGTTGTGGAGCAGGTCACCTCGCACGCCCCTGACTGACGGTTTGTCAGTTGACTTATGGTGATCAGGTGAGCGACCAGACGCAGGAACAGGGCACATCAGGGCCGCGGCGCGTGGTCGTCGCGGGCGCGGGCATGGCCGGGGTGCAGACCGCGGTCGCCCTGCGCGAGCAGGGCTTCACCGGCACCGTGACACTGATCGGCGCCGAACCCCACCAGCCCTACGACCGACCGCCGCTGTCCAAGGCCGTCCTGCTGGGCAAGGCCGAGGGATCCGCCTTCGACATCGACTTCGAGGCGCTCGGCCTCGAACTGCGGCTCGGCTGCGAGGCGCTGGCCGTGCGGCCCGACGCGCATGTGCTGGAGACCTCGGCGGGTCCGGTGCCGTACGACGTCCTCGTCCTGGCCACCGGTGCCGAACCGATCCGGCTGCCCGGCGCGGAGGGCGTTCCCGGGGTCCACCTGCTGCGCACCCTGGACGACGCCGAACGGCTGCGGCCGGTGCTCACCGAGCAGCACGACATCGTGGTCGTCGGCGCGGGCTGGATCGGCGCCGAGTTCGCCACCGCCGCGCGCGAGGCGGGCTGCGCCGTGACCGTCGTGGAGGCCGCGGACCGGCCGCTCGCGGGGGCGCTGCCCGCGGCGGTGGCCGAGCCGATGACCGCCTGGTACGCCGACAGCGGCGCCGAACTGCGCACCCACGCGCGCGTGGAGCGCGTCGAACCCGGCGTGGTGGTGCTCGACGACGGGGCGCGGCTGCCCGCGGGCGCCGTCGTGGTGGGCATCGGCGCGCGCCCCGCCACCGGCTGGCTGGCCGGCTCCGGCATCGAGCTGGGCCGGCACGGGGACGTGCTGGCCGACGACCACCTGCGCACGTCCGTGCCGGACGTGTACGCGGTCGGCGACTGCGCCTCCTTCCCCTCGGGCAGGTACGGAGAGCGCCTGCTGATCCACCACTGGGACAACGCGCTCCAGGGCCCGCGCACGGTCGCGGCCGACATCGTCGGCCTCACCCCCGTGGTCTACGACCCGGTCCCGTACTTCTGGTCCGAGCAGTTCGGGCGCTTCGTGCAGTACGCCGGCCACCACGCGTCGGCCGACACCGTCGTCTGGCGCGGCGATCGCACCGGACCGGCGTGGACGGTCTGCTGGCTCCGCGAGGGCCGGCTCGTCGCTCTGCTGGCCGTCGGCCGACCGCGGGATCTGGCGCAGGGACGGCGGCTGATCGAGTCCGGCACGCCCATGGATCCGCGGCTGCTGGCGGACCCGGCGAAGCCCCTGAAGGCGGCGACGGCGTGAGGCGCGCGGCCCCGAGTGGACGGGCCTGGCTTCCGAGTGTCAGTGGCAGATGGCACGCTTGTTTCCGTGACCGAGATTGACACGAAGATCGACGCTCTCGTCCCTGCCTGGCTCACCCTTCCCGACATCGCCGAACAACTCGGCGTCGAGGTGACACGTGTGCGGCAGTTGGTCAAGGAGGGCCAGCTCATCGCCGTACGCCGGGGTGAGAACCGCGCGCTGCACGTCCCCGCCGCCTTCATCGACGGCGACAAGGTCGTCAAGGGCCTGTCCGGCACCCTGACGCTCCTGAGGGACGACGGCTTCACGGTCGAAGAGATGATCGAATGGCTGTTCACCCCCGACCCGACCCTGCCGGGCACCCCCGCCCAGGCCCTGAGTGAGAACCGCGGCACAGAGGTGAAGCGCCGCGCCCAGGCCCTCGCCGTTTGACCCGGCCACCCGCCTGCGCACCCGGCCCCGGCCCCCCGCCGGGGCCTCGGTGTCCTCGTCGGCCCGGCGGGCGCGGCGGGTAGGGTCCGTTCGGGTGGTCGGACGAACCACCCGACCGACGAGCCGGGGGGAACCCGCGTATGCCTGAGACCGCTGCCGCAGCCGACGCCCGTGACCGGCTCGGTGACGCGCGCCTGTATCTGTGCACGGACGCCCGGAGGCGGCAGGGGGACCTGGCCGAGTTCCTGGATGCGGTGCTGGCGGCGGGGGTCGACGTCGTGCAGTTGCGGGACAAGGGCATGGAGGCCGGGGAGGAGCTGGACCGGCTGGAGGTGTTCGCCGACGCCTGTGCCCGGCACGGGAAGCTGCTCGCGGTCAACGACCGCGCGGACGTCGCCCACGCGGCCCGTGCCGATGTGCTGCACCTGGGGCAGGGGGACCTTCCCGTGCCCGACGCCCGCGCGATCCTCGGCGACGGCGTCCTGATCGGCCGGTCCACGCACGCCGAGGACGAGGCCGCCGCCGCGGCCGTGCAGGCCGGCGTGGACTACTTCTGCACCGGACCCTGCTGGCCCACGCCCACCAAGCCCGGCCGCCCCGCCCCCGGCCTCGACCTGGTCCGGTACACGGCCTCGCTCGGGACCGACCGGCCCTGGTTCGCCATCGGCGGCATCGGCCTCGGCAATCTGGACCAGGTCCTGGAGGCCGGCGCCCGCCGCGTCGTCGTGGTCCGGGCGATCACCGAGGCCGACGACCCCGGAGCGGCGGCGGCCGAGTTCGCCGCGCGGCTGCGCCAGGCGGGGTAGGGCGCGGCGCGACACGGCCGGGCGCGGCAGCGGTCGTCTCATAGCTCGGACGGCAGACCCGGCCCGACCCGCTCATTTCCGGCCGTGTTGTCCGAGGGATGGACAAGAAGCCGACAATTCAGGCAAATTTCCAGGGCTCGGTTGGGAGACCGCCGCACCCTGGATAGCCTGCCAGTATGGCCCTCGGAACCGCATCCACCAGGACTGATCGCGCGCGCACCGTGCGTGACATGCTCGCCACCGGCAAGAGCACGTACTCCTTCGAGTTCTGGGCGCCGAAGACGGCGAAGGGCGAGCGCAGCCTGTGGAACGCGCTACGCAGGATCGAGGCCGTCGCCCCCGACTTCGTCTCGGTCACGTACGGCGCCGGCGGCTCCACCCGCGCGGGCACGGTGAGGGCGACCGAGCAGATCGTGTCCGACACGACGCTCACCCCTGTGGCGCACCTCACTGCCGTCAACCACTCCGTGGCCGAGTTGCGCAACATCATCGGCCAGTACGCCGACGCCGGGATCCGCAACATGCTCGCCGTGCGCGGCGACCCGCCCGGCGACCCGATGGGCGAGTGGGTCCCGCACCCCCGCGGACTGACGTACGCCGCCGAACTCGTCCGGCTCATCAAGGAGTCGGGCGACTTCTGCGTCGGCGTGGCGGCCTTCCCCGAGATGCACCCCCGCTCCGCCGACTGGGACACCGACGTCGCGCACTTCGTCGACAAGTGCCGCGCGGGCGCCGACTACGCCATCACGCAGATGTTCTTCGATCCGGAGTCGTACCTCCGCCTGCGCGACCGCGTCGCCGCGGCCGGTTGCGCGACACCCGTCATTCCCGAGATCATGCCGGTCACGAGCGTGAAGATGCTCGAGCGGCTGCCCCAACTCAGCAACGCCGCCATCCCGGACGACCTCAAAGAGCGGATCCGCGCGGCGGAGCACGATCCGGCGGCGGTACGCTCCCTTGGGATCGAGTTCGCCACCGAGTTCTGCGCACGACTGCAGGCCGAGGGAGTGCCCGGGCTGCACTTCATCACGCTCAACAACTCCACGGCGACGCTGGAAATCTACGAAAACCTGGGTCTGCACCACCGGCCGCGGACCTAGACCGGCCGCACCCGCGTACGACACACTGCGTAGCGGCCACTGGGAGAGGGGCGTACATGGGCTGGACGGTCCTCTACATCGCGTTCGGCATCGTCGCGCTGTGGCTGCTGGGCGAGGTGCTGCTGCAGTACAAGGCACGGTTGCGCTGGCGGCTGCTGGCCTTCGCCGGCTTCCTCTGTGTCGTCCTCGGGGTCCTGATTCCGTCCGTCGTCGTGATCGGTCTGGGCGCGGCCGCCTTCGCGGTCGGCCAGACCTACGTCACGCTGTCCTTCCGGCGCGGCTTCGCGGCGGGCTGGGCGGTCAACCGTCCCGGAGCCGAAGGCGACAAGCCGCGCCGCCGCGGCAAGGCCGAGTACCAGGATCCGGCCCTGGAGGTCTCCGACCTCGAGGTGTCCGACGGCGAGACCGGCACCATGGAAGCCCTGCCCAGCCACGAGGGCCTGTCCTACGGCCACGGCGACGACGACCGCGACGACGTCTTCACCCCCGCCCGCCCCGGCCAGCCCGCGGCCGCCGAGGCCACCGCGGTGTACGAGCCACAGCCCCTGCCCGACGACACCGGTTCCTACGGCGTCTACGGCGACCCGGCCCACCGGGACGGCACGCAGTCGCCCTACCCGGGGGCCGACCAGACCCAGGACCAGTACGCCACCGCGGCCCAGGGCGCCGACCAGAGCCACACCTACGACTACTCCGGCTACGGGCAGCAGGGTTACGGCTACGACGCCTCCGGCCAGCAGCAGTACGCCGCCTACTCCGACCCGTACGCCGGTACCCAGACCTACGGCGGCGGCTCCTACGACACCGGCTACGGCGGCCAGCAGGGGTACGGGCAGCAGGGCTACGGCACCCAGGACGCCTACGCCGGCGGCTACGGCGGTGAGACGCCGGCCGGCGGGGTGTGGGTCCCGCAGCAGCGCACCGACGAGTCCTACGGCGGCGAACTCCCGCAGGAGCAGCAGTCCTACCCGTACCAGGACAACAACCACGGTCAGCCGCAGCACGGCACGGGCTTCGACGAGCAGTACCGTTTCTGAACGCTCCCCGGCTCACTGGGAGCCGCGGAACTCCGGTCCCTCCACGATCAGTCCGGCCACCAGCGCCCCCGACATCCCGGCGTGCGGCAGCCCGCCCCCGGGGTGCGACCAGCCGCCCACGGTGAACAGGCCGGTGAGTCCCGTGGTGTTCGCCGGGTGCAGCAGGCGCCCCCCGGCGGCCGCGAACGCCGGCGCGGGGACGGCCCCACCCTCCGCGCCCGTCACCCGGGCGATGTCGGCCGGGGTGCGCACCTCGTGCCAGAGCAGGCGGTCGCGGAGCCCGGGTATCGCCCGCGAGGCGACGGCGATCATGCGGTCGGCCTGCTTCCGCGGATCCGCCGAGGCGGACGCCGGGACCGTCGCCGTGAGCGTGACCGCCTCGTGCTCCGGGTCCGGGACCAGCGCGGGATCGCCCGGGCGCGACACCGCGACCGTGGGCCGCTCGGGCAGCTCCGGGGCCGTACCGAACAGCGCGTCGAGTTCGGCCGCGCGGTCCTCGGTGTGCACCACGGTCCGGTGGGCCGTCCCCTCGGGACGGCCGCCGCGCAGTGCCAGCAGCACGGTCAGGCGGCTGGGCGCACCGGGCTGCGGCGGCACCTCGCCCGCACCGCGCAGGGCCGTACCCCGGACCATGCCGTCCAGCGTCCGGGGAGGCACACCGGCGACCACGAACTCCGCTTCGGCCACGGTCCCGTCGGCGAGCTCCACGCCCGCCGCCCGGCCGTCCTTGTCGACGATCCCCGTGACCTCGGTGCCGAGGACGAACTCGACCCGGCGGGCCAGGCACCGCTCGTACACCGCGCGCGCCAGTTCACGCAGGCCGCCGCGCACGTACCAGGTGCCGAAGGCGTGGTCCAGGTACGGCAGTACGGCCGTGCTCGCCGGGGCGGTCCGCGGATCGAGGCCGTAGGCGAGCGCGTGGCTCTCCAGGAGGGCGGCGAGGCGCGGGTCGCGCAGTTCCCAGGCGCCCACCTCGGCGAGCGTGCCGGCCTGCCGGGTGCGCAGCAGGCGCTTGTGCGGCACCGCCGGGTAGGGCTCGCGCTCGGCCAGCACCTGCCAGTTGGGCCACAGCGGCTCCTCCAGGAGCGGGCGGCGGGCGCGGTCCCAGGCCTCGCGGGCCCGCACCAGGAAGTCGCCCCAGCGCCGTCCGGCGCCCGCGCCGAGGGCTTCGTCCAGAGCGGCGACGACGCCCGCGCGCGAGACGTTCGGCAGGGACACCTCGGCGCCGTCGGCGAAGACGTGCCGTGCGGACGGGTCCACCTGGACCAGCTCGACGCGGTCCTCCAGCGGCTCCTTGCCGGTCTTGAGGAACAGATCGCGGTAGACCGCGGGCAGCGGGAGCAGGCCGGGGCCGGTGTCGAAGGCGAAACCGTCCCGCTCGAAACGGCGCAGCGCGCCGCCGTACGTCTCCGTACGCTCGTACACCGTCACCCGGTGGCCCGCGACGGCCAGCCGGGCGGCGGCCGCCATCGCGCCCATCCCGGCGCCGATCACCGCAATCCGTGCCATGTGCGCGACTTTATCGGCCGCCACCGACAATCCCGGCCACGGGGGCGTTGACCAGCAGTTTCCCCGGATGTGCGGGGCCGCGGGCGCGGTCAGCCCGGCGGTGACCCCGCCTCGGCCGCGAGCCGGCGTTTCTCCTCCCGGCGCTGGGCCCGGCGGCGCAGGAAGCGGCGGATCCGGGAGACCAGGAAGGCGACGATCACGGCCCCGGCGAGCAGCAGGACGCCCGCGACGACCGCCGCGGCCACCGGATGGAAGATCGCGAAGGTGACGAGTCCGGCCACTCCGAGGTCCTCGGCCAGGCTCACGAGCATGTTGCTCACGGGCTCGGGGGAGGTGTTGACCGCCATCCGCGTCCCGGCCTTCACCAGATGGCTGGCCAGCGCCGTACCTCCGCCGACCAGGCCCGCCGTGACGTCCGACAGCGAGCCGCTCTGCCCCGCGAGCAGCGCGCCGACCCAGGCCCCGGCGACCGGGCGGATCACGGTGTGCGCCGTGTCCCACACCGAGTCCACGTAGGGGATCTTGTCGGCGACCGCCTCCAGCAGGAACAGCACGCCCGCCGCGATCAGCACCTCCGGCCGCTGCAGGGTGCCGGGGACGTCGTCGCTCAGTCCCGTCGCGCCGAACACACCGAGCAGCAGCACCACCGCGTACGCGTTGATGCCGCTGGCCCAGCCGCTTGTGAACACCATGGGGAGTACGGACACGGAGGCGATCGTAGTCAGCGGGCCGCCCGGCGTCCTGGGCGCGGGCACACAGGAGTGAGTATCCGTACCTAGCAAGCGAGATGAGTACGCGCGCGGATGGGCCGCGAACCGCGTGCACGAGAGAGTGGGAGCACGGAAGGGGGCACGGCGCCGGCACCGCCGACACGGGGCGGCGGAACGGCGCGGCCCTCGACCGCTCCTTCCGCCGGCCCAGGCCGCCGGGAGCGAGGCACGGGGGAGCCCGGGGGAAACGACCGGACGGGGCTCGACGGGGGTACGGGAAACGCCGGTGCGCGGTGGCCCGCGGGGGACGCGGCCACGGCGCACCGGCGTTTTCGCCCGCCCGGCCCGAGCGCGCCTGGCGGCCGCGGCATCAGAGGCGCTCGCCGACCCGTCCCTGAAGGAGTCGGGACAGCGCCGCGTGCACGTCGTCCAGGGAACGCTGGGGCTGGAAGGACTTCCAGTCCAGCGCGGCCACCAGCACCATGCCGACCAGCGCGGCCGCGGTCAGCGGCACGTCGACGTCCTCGCCGAACTCCCCGTTCGCCATGCCGTCGCGCAGTACGCCCTCGACGACCGCGACCGCCTCCTGCCGCACCACCAGGAGCGTGGACTGCCAGGACCGGTTGGTGCGCCACAGTTCGGCCACGTAGAGCTGGGTGAAGGCCGGGTAGCGGTCGATGAAGACGAGCCCGGCGCGGACCATGGCGTCCAGGGCGTCCACCCGGCTGCCGCCCTCCCGCGCCGTCTCTTCGGCCGCCTCGCGCAGGGAGGCGGTGAGCAGTCCCACGCCGTGCCGCAGCAACTCCTCGAAGAGGACGGACTTGCTGGCGAAGTTGTAGTAGACCGTGCCCTTGGCGACCCCCGCCCGCTCGGCGATCTCGTCCACCGTGGTGGCGGAGAACCCCTGCTCGGCGATGAGGGTGACGGCCGCCTCGTAGAGCTTCTGCCGGGTGGCCTCGCGGCGGGTACGGCCGCCCGGCGTGGCGCTGCTGCGTTCCATGGCCCTGATTGTCACAGGTCGGCACCTCCCGCAGGACGCGGAAGGGGAGGCCGGCGGCGCGGTCACGGGGGCGCGCCCCGAGAGCCGCCGACCCCGGGCCGCCGAACGTACGGTCGAAGCAGAATCCCAGGTCAGAACGGATTGTCAGTGCCATACCTCACGATGGGCACATACGGCACCCGTGCCGTCACCCAGACGACAGGAGGTTCGTCATGGCCAACTCGTCCGCAGCCGCCGCTCGTCGGCACCGCGCCACCGGCCCTGCCCCCTCACTGACCGGCCCGGCGAGCGACGTGCACCCCGTCCCGCGCCGCTCCCCGGCCCCTCCCGCCGCCCTCGGCCTGCTCGCCCAGGCCCGCGCGAGCCTGGAGGAGGCCACCACCCACCGCACGCCGAACGAGCGGTACGCGACGGCCCACCTCGCCGCGCTGCGCACCGCCGCCGCCGTACTCGCCGCGCGGGGACGTCCGGATCCCACCCCGCGCCGCCGGGCCCGCATCAGGAGTGCCTGGGAAGTGCTCCCCGAGATCGCGCCCGAACTCGCCGAGTGGAGCGCGCTGTTCGCCGCGGGCGCCGCGCGCCGCGCCCGTGCGGAGGCCGGGATCCGGGGCGCGGCCGGCCGGCGGGACGCCGACGACCTGATACGGGACGTGGCGATGTTCATCCGCCTGGTCGAACGCATGCTCCTCCTCCAGCCGGTCCTGCCCCAGCCCCGCCCCGACACCGACACCGACATCGACCCCGCGACCGGGGCGGGCGAACCGACCGGAGCGAACCCCTCCCACCCCGAGCGCACCCCGTGCCGCGACCTGCCGGACGCGGGCTGACACGCACGGCGCGCGTCCGTACGGCAGTTGCCGCCCCGGCGAACGGCCACGGCGGGGTGGCGACTGCGGCGGCGGAGCCGAGCGGCAGGTCGGGGGGTGGAGGCAATAGGGTGGAAGGCGCCTGAAGCCCTTCCAGTTCCCGTGCGCCGGGCGGGGAGGGGCAGTCCGATCGCTCCGCCGTGCAAGAGGCGGTGCCGCGCCGAGGAGTCAACTGCCGTGTCGGACCCGATGCGCCCGCCCGTCTCCCACCACCCTCAACCGACGTCGCCGCGCCCCGATCCCTCTCGCCCCCGCGCTTCTCTCCGTACCGCCGTGGTCTGGGAGGTCCTGCACGACGCCCTCGACCGCCGGGTCAAGGCCGCGGGCCGGGAGTCCCTGGACGTCCTCGACACCGGCGGCGGCAGCGGCAACTTCGCCGTGCCCGCCGCCCGGCTCGGCCACCGGGTCACCGTCGTCGACCCCAGCCCCAACGCGCTGTTCGCGCTGGAGCGCCGTGCCGCCGAGGCCGGCGTGGCCGACCGGGTGCGGGGCGTCCAGGGCGACGCCCGCGGCCTCTTCGACGTGGTCGAGCGCGGCGGCTACGACGCCGTGCTGTGCCACGGCGTCCTGGAGTACGTCGACGACCCCGCCGAGGGCGTGCGCAACGCGGTGGCCGCCCTGCGCGCCGAGGGCGTCCTGAGCGTGCTCGCCGCCGGTCTCGGCGGCGCCGTGCTCGCGCGCGCTCTGGCCGGGCACTTCAAGGAGGCCCGGCAGGCGCTCGACGACCCGGACGGGCGCTGGGGCGAGGGCGACCCGGTGCCGCGCCGCTTCACCGCCGAGCAGCTCACCGCACTCGTCGAGGGCGCGGGCCTGCGGGTCGGCGCCGTGCACGGGGTGCGGATCTTCGCCGACCTGGTGCCCGGGGTGCTCGTGGACACCGAGCCCGGAGCGCTGGACGCCCTGCTGCAACTGGAGGCGGCGGCGGCCGAACGGCCCGCGTTCCACTCCGTGGCCACGCAGCTCCACGTACTCGGTGAGACCCGGGGTGCGGCGGAGGACTGAGCCGCTTCGCGGGGCGGGCCGCCGACCGGCCCTTCGGCCGGGCATGCAGTCCGCCACAGGCCGCCCGGTCGGCCGCTTCGCGCCGTATGATCGAGGGAGACCGTCCGGCATGACGGCCCGCCCGCCGGGGAATGCAAGCCTCAGCGGACCGGGACGACATGGCGGATTCCGGTTGGCCAATTGGCGCAGAGGGGCGGGTTTCACGGGGGCGATTCCCTGCCTATCCTGAAGGGACCCCCCGAGTCGCCCCGGCGACTGCACGATGAGGAGGACTCCGTGCCGCTCTCGGAGCACGAGCAGCGCATGCTCGAGCAGATGGAGCGAGCGCTGTACGCCGAAGATCCCAAGTTCGCGTCGGCGCTCGAGGGAAGCGGGCTGCGTACGTACACCCGGCGGCGGGTCTACCAGGCGGTCGTGGGCTTCCTCGTAGGTATCGCGCTCCTCATGGCAGGAATGGTCGTCCAGCAGCTCATCTGGGTCAGTGTGGTGGGCTTCCTGGTCATGCTGGGCTGCGCCGTACTGGTCGTGACCGGCTGGCGCAAGGCGCCCAAGCCGGGCGAGCAGGCCGCCGGCGGCCCGCAGGCCCGCCGTCAGGCCCGTGCGAAGCGCTCCATGATGGACCGCATCGAGGAGCGCTGGCAGCGCCGCCGCGACGAGCAGGGCGGCCGCTAGCCCGCCGAGCACCACGGTTGTGGGTGAGGGGGTGACCACCACTGGTGGTCACCCCCTCACGCATGTCCGGGAGCCGGAACGGGAGCCGGCCGCCTCAGCCGGAACCTCAGCCGGCCGGAACCTCAGCCGGCCGGACCCCCAGCCGGCCGGAACCCCGGCCCGAGACCTCGGCAGGGCCCCTCAGCCGGAGGCCCCGGCCCCGTCCCCCGAGCCCTGCTGCTCCGACGGCCCGCGCAGCGTCGTCCGGGCGGCGGCGACACGGGCACTGACACGGGACCCGAGCGCGTTCCACCGGGCCGACGCCGTCCAGACCACGCGCGCCATGGAGCGCGGGGCGAGCGCGGCCCGCAGCCTGGTGCGCCGGGACGACGTGTCCCGCAGGCCGCCGGCGACCCGCCGGACGTCCTCGGCGAGCCCCGCCACCGGACGCGGGCGCGGCGCGTAGAGGACCTGCTCCACCGCGTCCGCCAGCCGGTGCGCCGACGCGGCGGCCACCTCGTCGAGGCGCCCGAGGCGGACGATCCGGGCGGCCGCCCTGCGCGGGGTCTGCGACTCGTCCGGCAGGATCCCGAAGTCCCAGGCGGTGTCGCCCAGTTCCTGCCAGACCGCCAGGATGTGCGGCCCCGCGTCCGCCTCGCCGCGCCCGTGCGCGCCCAGTCGCACGGCGCGCATCCGCCGGCGCCACAGGAGCGGGGACAGCGGCAGGGCGAGGACCAGCAGGCCGCCCAGCGTCCACCCCAGGACGGCGTACCACTTCGGGCCGCCGTCGCCCTGGGCCTGCCCGGCCTGCGCGGAGGGGCCGCCGCACTCCTGGAGCCGCCGCAGCTCCGGCGGGCAGCTCTGGTTCGCCGACGGCGCGGCGGAGGGCGCCGTGCTCGCGTCCTGCGACGGCGCCGTCTGCTCCGGCAGACTGGTGCCCGGCGTGTCCGACTGGGTGTACGCCGGCACCGAGCCGCGCGTCGGGGTCGGCTCGAAGCGGGTCCAGCCGACGCCCTCGAAGTACAGCTCGGGCCAGGCGTGCGCGTCCTTCAGGCCCACCGCCACGGTTCCGTCGCTCTGCAGGGTGCCGGGCGCGAAGCCCACCGCGACCCGGGCCGGTATGCCGAGGGTGCGGGCCATGGCGGCCATCGCGAAGGAGTAGTGCACGCAGAAGCCGCGCTTGTCCTTCAGGAACCGCGAGATGGCCCGCGGTCCGCTGCCCGCCTCGACCTGCGTGTCGTACTGGAAGCCGCCGTCGAGGGCGAACCAGTCCTGGAGCTCGACCGCCTGCTCGTAGTGGTTCGTCGCGCCCTCGGTGACCCGGCGGGCGGTGCTCGCGACGTCCGCCGGCAGAGATTTGGGCACTTTGGTGTACTCGCGCCTCAGTGCCGCCGACGGCTCCGGCGCCGTGGCGAGCTGCTCGGCGGTCGGCCGCACCTGAAGGCTCTTCACCTCGTAGGTCAGCCCGCGCGTGGTCTGCTTGTGGTCGCCGACGAGGGTCATGCCCACGGGCTCGTAGCGCCAACTGCCCTTGATCCGCACGGCGCTCGGCGGGTACGGCATCGGCAGCCAGTCCTGGACGTACGAGTCCGCCGCCGAGATCGTCGTGGTGATCTCCGTACGCTTGACGCCGCCGTCCAGGCCCAGCGGGGCGGGGAGCGGGTCGGGCACGCTCACGATGTGCCGCTGGGACGGCTTCCAGGTGGTGCCGTCGAAGTCGTCCAGGGACAGGATCCGCAGGTACAGGTTCGAGGTGTCGGACGTGTCCGTGCGCAGGGTGATGACCGTGTGGTCCTCGTCGACGTTCAGGCTGTCGCGCAGGGAAACCAGCGGGTTCACCGCGGAGATCGTGCCACCGTTGCCGCTGCCCGAGCCGACTCCGGTTCCGGTGCCGCCGAGCAGCCCGCCCTGCATCGCCGGCAGGGCGAGCGGCACCACCAGGGCGATGCCGAGGGCGAGGGCGCCGATCCGGCGCCCGGTGCGCACCGGAGCGGTCGCGCCGCCCTGCTCGCCGTCCCCCGCGCGCGGTGCCCCGGAGAACACCCGCCCCCACTGCGAGAGCCGGTCCCGGCCCTCGGCCAGCAGCAGTACCAGGTAGCCGGCGGCCGCGATCAGGAACCACCACCAGCCGGTGCCGCCGTCGGACAGGCCCGCGGCCACGGAGTACACGGCGAGCAGCGGCAGGCCCGCCGGGGCCGCGCTGCGGAAGGTCACCGCGAGCGTGTCCACGATCAGCCCGATCACCAGGACGCCGCCGACGAGCATCAGGCGGATGCCGTCGGTCTGCGGCGCCGGAATGGCGTACCGTCCGACGTCGTCCGCGCCCTCCCGCAGCAGTTCGGCCAGGTGCCGGAAGGCCTCCGGGCCCGGGAACAGCCCGGCGAAGGCCTGTCCCCGGGCGAAGACCAGGGTGAGCAGCATCAGCGTGGCCAGGGCCTGCGCCGCCACGGTCAGCGGCCGCGCCAGCGGCACCCGCCGGGCCACCGCGCCGACCCCCGACTGCACCGCCAGCATCAGGATGGCCTGGAGGATCCACGAGGCGGGGGAGACCAGCGGCAGCAGCGCGCACGACGCCGCCAGCGTCGCCGCCGCCGCACACAGCGCCAACCGCGTCCGCCCGCTCATACCCGCCCCTCCACGACGCCCGTGCCGCTCGTGGGCACGTCGCGCTGGTTCTTACGTCGGTTCGGGGCCGCCCGGTCCGTCACGCCGTTCATGGTCATCGTGCGGGTGCCGCTCGTGGGCACGTCGCTCTGGTTCCGGCGCCGGCCCGGGGTTGCCCCGTCCGTCACGTCGATCATGACCATCCCCCGCCCGGCCCCGTCCCGCCGGCCGCGCCCGCGCTGGTGCGCTCCTGGTCCGCGCGGCGCCACAGGTCGTCCAGGCCGGCGCCCCGGGGCACCGGCACGGCTGTCCAGCCCGCGTCGCGCAGCAGCCGGAGGCGGTCGTCGGTCCGGGACGCCGGCCCCGGTACGTCGCCCGGTTCCCGGACCCAGGTCTCGCTGTCCAGGACGAAGGCGACCGCTGCGCCGCTGCGCTGCCGCATCTTGGCCGCGACGTCGGTCTGCGCCTCGTCGAGGTCGCCGAGGAAGGCCACCAGCAGTCCCTCGTTGCCGCCGCGCAGCACGTCGTAGGCGCGGGACAGGCCCGCCCCGTCGGAGTGGTCGATCACGGCGAGGGTGTCCATCATCAGTCCGGCCGCGTCCGCCGACTCCTGGCTGGCGCCCGCGAACCCGTCGCCGCCCTCGCCGGGCACGGAGTTGCCGGTGTCGGTCAGCAGCCGTACCGAGAAGCCCCGCTCCAGCATGTGCACCAGCACCGACGCGGCGCCGGACACGGCCCACTCGAAGGCCGAGTCGGGTCCCGCGCCCCGGTAGGCGAGCGCCCGGGTGTCGAGGAGCACCGTGCAGCGGGCGCGCTGCGGCTGCTCCTCGCGGCGCACCATCAGCTCGCCGTAGCGCGCGGTGGACCGCCAGTGCACACGGCGCAGATCGTCGCCGTAGCGGTACCCGCGCGGGATGACGTCGTCCTCGCCGGCCAGTGCCAGCGAGCGCTGCCGCCCGTCGCCGTACCCCTTGGCCTCCCCGCTCAGGCGCAGCGGCGACAGCGGCTCCACCCGCGGGATCACGGTCAGGGTGTCGTGGGCCGAGAAGGAACGGGTCAGTTCGCACATCCCGAAGGGGTCGGTCAGCCGCAGTTGCAGCGGGCCCAGCGGATACCGCCCGCGCAGGTCGGAGCGGACCCGGTAGGAGACCTCACGGCGGCCGCCCGGCTCGACCCGGTCGAGCACGAAACGCGGCCGTGGTCCGAGCACGTACGGCACCCGGTCCTGGAGCATCAGCAGGCCGGTGGGCAGCCGTGAGACGTTGTCCATCCGCAGATGCACCCGGGCCTCACTGCCGGCGGGCACGCGCGCGGGGGAGAGCCGGCGGCTGCCGGCGACCCGGTAGCGCGTGCGGAAGAGCACCGTGGCGCACACCAGCGGCAGCGCCGCCAGCAGTAGCCCGACCCGCAGCAGGTCGCTCTGGCCGAGGACGTAGGCGCAGATCGCGGCGGCGATTCCGGCGGCCAGGAAGGAGCGCCCGCGGGTGGTCAGACCGGCCAGCGCGGTGCGGACGCCGCCCCGGTCCCTGCGGTCGTCGTCCGCGTGCGCCGTCCCCGCGTCGGCCATCACAGACCCCGCGGCGGCTGCTGGCCGTACGCGGGCGCGCCGCGGCCCAGGCCGAAGCCGCCGGACTGCT
This sequence comes from Streptomyces sp. 6-11-2, assembly GCF_006540305.1. Classification (GTDB taxonomy): domain Bacteria; phylum Actinomycetota; class Actinomycetes; order Streptomycetales; family Streptomycetaceae; genus Streptomyces. The sequence goes on from NZ_BJOR01000001.1 coordinate 5,270,798, forward strand.
GGGGCGCCGCGGGCACCGGGGTGCGCTGGAGGATCTCCTGGACGACCTGCTCGGCGGTGCGGCGGTTGAGCTGGGCCTGGGCGGTGGGCAGCAGCCGGTGGGCCAGGACGGCCACGGCCAGCGCCTGCAGGTCGTCCGGCAGCGCGTACTGCCGGCCGCTCAGCGCGGCGGACGCCTTCGCCGCGCGCAGCAGATGCAGCGTCGCGCGCGGCGAGGCGCCGAGTCTGAGGTCGGGATGGGTGCGGGTGGCGGAGACCAGGTCCACCGCGTACCGCCGCACCGTCTCGGCGACGTGCACCCCGCGCACGGCCTCGATCAGTTTCACGATCTCGTGCGCGTGCGCCACCGGCTGGAGGTCGTCCAGCGGGCTCACCCCGCCGTGCACGTCCAGCATCTGCAACTCGGCGTCCGGGCTCGGGTAGCCGATGGACACCCGGGCCATGAAGCGGTCGCGCTGGGCCTCGGGCAGCGGATAGGTGCCCTCCATCTCGACCGGGTTCTGGGTGGCCACCACCATGAACGGGGACGGCAGTTCGTAGGTCTGCCCGTCGATGGTGACCTGCCGCTCCTCCAGGGACTCCAGCAGCGCCGACTGGGTCTTGGGCGAGGCCCGGTTGATCTCGTCGCCGATCACGATCTGCGCGAAGATGGCGCCCGGCTTGAACTCGAAGTCCCGGCGCTGCTGGTCCCAGATGGACACGCCGGTGATGTCCGACGGCAGCAGGTCGGGCGTGAACTGGATACGCCGCACCGAACAGTCGATGGACCGCGCCAGCGCCTTGGCGAGCATTGTCTTGCCCACCCCGGGAACGTCCTCGATCAGAAGGTGCCCCTCGGCGAGCAGCACGGTCACCGAAAGCCGTACGACCTCGGGCTTGCCCTCGATCACTTCTTCCACCGAACGGCGGACCCGCTCCACCGTGGCGGTCAGATCGTCCCCCACTCTCGGCTCCGCTCGAGCGGGGGCACCCCCATGGCTCGCTCGATCGTCATAGGTCGTCACCCGGCGGCCCTCCTCGGCCCTTCCCCACGCTCTTCGGCGAGCGGGGGATACCCCAACTTTCCGGGCCGACGCTCTGCTGTGCGGACCGGCCCACCCCGAATCAGGCACCACGCGTGAAACGTTCCGCGTGAGGCCACCCCCGCATTCTTGCCGCCGTTACCGATTCGTGTCACTCGCCTGTGGACAACTGGCCGCGATATGTCGGGTCTTGCGGCTTTCGCTGGTGACGGAGGCATGCCGCGCACCGGACTTCCGGCGCGCGTGCGGCGGTCAGACGGGGTCGATCTCGCGCAACAGGCCCGTCCTGACGTCGAAGACGAAACCGCGCACGTCGTCGGTGTGCAGCAGGAACGGCGAGGTGCGTACGCGCTGCATCGACTGCCGCACGTCCTGGTCCACGTCACGGAAGGCCTCCACGGCCCAGGCCGGACGCTGCCCGACCTCCATCTCCAGGTCGTGCCGGAACTCCTCGGTGATGGACTGCATGCCGCAGTTGGTGTGGTGGATCAGCACGATGCTGCGCGTGCCCAGGGCCCGCTGGCTGATGGTGAGCGAGCGGATGACGTCGTCGGTGACCACACCGCCCGCGTTGCGGATGGTGTGGCAGTCACCGAGTTCCAGGCCGAGTGCGGCGTGCAGGTCGAGACGGGCGTCCATGCAGGCCACGACGGCGACCCTCAGCACGGGCCGGGCGTCCATCCCCGGATCGCTGAACGCGGCCGCGTACTGCTGGTTGGCCTCCGCGAGACGGTCGGTGACGGTGCCACGCCGGTCTATGGCGCCCTCGGACCCGGCGGGAACTGATGCAGAAGTCGTCATACTCATGACGTTAGTGGGCGCCAGGGCCCGGGTCCTGTTGTGAGACGGTACAAAGAACCCCGTCATGGCTTGTTGTGAGGCACCCCACACGCAGGGCCAACCCGCACCCGTACGAGTGAATTCTCGTCTTGGCGTGCGGGTCGCTGCTCCGTCGGGCGACGCGCAGGCCGGTTGATTGACCGCGAGACAGGGTGCACTAAAGTGACGCGAAGCGGGAGGCGTGGCTCTTCCTGCTGGACTGCATTCCCGACAGACCCCGGCCTACGCGCCGGCGGTCTCCCCACGTGCGCGGCGCGTACGTACGGCTCGGCCTCCTCCCGCTTCCGGTCGGCTGACGCTTCCGGCGCCGGCAGGCCCTTTTCTTTCCTGAGCGGTCGGGGATCCGGCGGTGCGTGCGGGACGCGCCGGACTGAGAGGGCTCCTTGAGCGACAGCCGACACGTCCCCGTGATGCTCCAGCGGTGCCTGGATCTGCTGGCGCCCGCCCTGGAGCGGCCGGGAGCGGTGGTCGTCGACTGCACCCTCGGCCTCGGCGGACACAGCGAGGCGCTGCTCACCCGCTTCCCCGAGGCGCGGCTGGTGGCCCTCGACCGCGACAAGGAGGCCCTGCGCCTGTCCGGCGAGCGCCTGGCCCCCTTCGGCGACCGGGCCACCCTGGTGCACGCCGTCTACGACGAGCTGCCCGACGTGCTCGACCGGCTGGGCGTCCCGCGCGTGCGGGGCGTCCTGTTCGACCTCGGGGTGTCCTCGATGCAGCTCGACGAGGCCGACCGCGGCTTCGCCTACGCCCAGGACGCCCCCCTGGACATGCGCATGGACCAGAGCACCGGGATGAGCGCCGCCGAGGTCCTCAACACCTACCCGCCCGGCGAGCTGGTCCGCATCCTGCGGGCGTACGGCGAGGAGAAGCAGGCCAAGCGGATCGTGGCCGCCGTCGTGCGTGAACGCGAGAAGGAGCCGTTCACCAACAGCGCCCGGCTGGTGGAGCTGATCCGCGACGCGCTGCCCCAGGCCGCCAAGCGCACCGGGGGCAACCCGGCCAAGCGCACCTTCCAGGCGCTGCGGATCGAGGTCAACGGCGAGCTCGCCGTGCTGGAGCGGGCGATCCCGGCCGCGGTGAAGGCGCTGGAGGTCGGCGGGCGGATCGCCGTGCTGTCGTACCACTCCCTCGAGGACCGCCTGGTCAAGCAGGTGTTCGCGGCCGGCGCCGCGTCGAGTGCGCCCCCCGGGCTCCCGGTCGTGCCCGAGCGCTACCAGCCCCGGCTCAAGCTGCTCACCCGCGGTGCCGAACTTCCGACCGAGGAAGAGATCGCCGAGAACCGGCGGGCGGCGCCGGCCCGGCTGCGCGGCGCCGAGCGCGTCAGGGAGGACGTCGAGTGAGCCAGGGGGACCAGTGAGCAGGAAACCCGAACTGAGGGGCCGTGCCGCCCGACTCGCCCGGCTCTTCCCGGCCGGCCGGGGCCAGGCCGCCCGCACCCCGTTCGTCCTCCTCGTCGTGCTCCTGCTCGGCGGCGGCCTCATCGGGCTGCTGATGCTGAACTCCGCCCTCAGCGAGGGCGCGTTCCAGCGGGAGGCGCTCCAGAGGGACACCAAGAACCTCACCGACGAGGAGCAGGCCCTCCAGCGGGACATCGACTCCTACTCCGCCCCGGACGCCCTCCAGCTCCGCGCCCGGCAACTGGGCATGGTGCCCGGCGGCGACCCGGCCTTCCTGGGCGCCGACGGGACCGTCAAGGGCGTCCCCTCGGCCGCCCCCGCGCAGGAGACGCCGCTGTCGCTCCTGCCGCCCGTGGCGCTCGCCCCCTCACCGTCCGCCACGGACGGCACCGCCCCGGCAACCGCGGGCCTGGCACCGCCACCCGCCCAGGGCCCCGCCCCGACCCCGGAGAACACCACCCCGGCCCTCCCGGCCGCACCTCCCCCCGCGCCGACCCTCCCGGCCGCACCTCCACCCGCCCCGACCCCGACCCCCGGCAGGTGACGGACGTGTCCGACCGCGAACCACCGCGCCGTCCGGTCCCCGGGCCGTCCGGGCCCGACGTGCTCGACAGGGAGCCGCCGCGTCGCCGGGTGGCTGGCCTGTCCGGGTCTGCTGGGCCGGGGGTGCCGTCGTGTCCGGGGGTCGTGGTCGGCGCGGCCGGCTTCGTTGTGTCCCGGTCCGATCCGACCTGGACTTTCGGCAGGTTGGCGGGCGTGTCAGGTGGGGAGTGGCCGCGCCGTCCGGTGCCCGGGCCGTCCACGCCCGACATGTCCGACAGGGAGCCGCCGCGTCGCCGGGTGGCTGGCCTGTCCGGGTCTGCTGGGCCGGGGGTCGGGTCATGTTCGGTTTCCGGGGGTGTCGTGGTCGGCGCCCCGGCCGGCGTCACTGTGTTCCGGTTCGCTTCGATCTCGACTTTCGGCAGGTGACGGACGTGTCCGACAGGGAACCGCCGCGTCGCCGGGTGCCCGGACCCGCCAGGCAGGCGCGTCCGGCCGCGCGGCAGCGGCCCGGCCCCGGTGCCCGGCCGGCCCGCCGCCCGGCGTCGGCCCGGCCCCAGGCCGCGCGCATCCGGCTCGGCAGCCCCCGTCCCCGGTTGCGGCTGGTCGCCCTCGCGCTGACCCTGGTGCTGCTCGTGTTCGCCGTACGGCTGTTGCAGGTGCAGGCCGTCGACGCGAGCGCGTACGCCGCCAAGGCCGAGGAGAACCGGTACGTGGTGCACACCCTGGCCGCCGAGCGGGGCCGCATCACGGACCGCAACGGCGTCGACCTGGCGACCAGCGTGGACGCCGACGACATCACCGCCGACCCCACCATGTTCAGCCGCGACCAGCTGCACATCGGCGACGGCCCCGAGCAGGCGGCCGCGCTCCTCGCCCCGATCCTCGGCCAGGACCAGGCGGCCCTCACCGCGAAGCTCCGCACGCCGAACACCCGCTACGTGCTGCTCGCCCGGCACGAGACCCCGCAGGTCTGGAGGCAGATCAAGGACCTGAAGACGGCCCTGGCGAAGAAGGCCCAGAAGGACAAGACCACCGTCAACGTGCTCGCCGGCGTCTTCTCCGACCCCAGCAGCAAGCGGGTCTATCCCAACAGCGGTCTCGCCGCCGGGATACTGGGCTGGGTCAACGCCGAGGGCAAGGGCGGCGGCGGTATCGAGCAGCTACTGAACGAGCAGCTGGCCGGCAAGCCCGGCAAGATCCGCTACGCCCAGTCCGGGGGCCGCGAGGTGCCCACCGCGGGCTCCACCGAGACGCGCGCGGTGCCCGGCTCCGACACCGAGCTCACCATCGACCGCGACATCCAGTGGGCCGCCCAGAAGGCCATCACCGAGCAGGTGGCGAAGTCCGGGGCGGACCGCGGCTACGTCATCGTGCAGGACACCCGCTCCGGCGAGATCCTCGCCATGGCCAACTCCCCGGGCTTCGACCCGGGCGACCTGTCCCACGCCGACCCGGCCGCGCTCGGCAACGCCGCCGTCCAGGACGCCTACGAGCCCGGCTCCACCGCCAAGGTCATGTCCATGGCCGCCGTACTGGAGGAGAACGCGGCGACGCCGCTCACCCACGTCGTCGTGCCCAACCGGCTGCACCGCGGCGACCGCCTCTTCCAGGACGACGTCGACCACAACACCTGGTACCTCACGCTGAACGGCGTGCTCGCCAAGTCCAGCAACATCGGCACCATACTGGCCACCGGCCAGCTCGGCAGGACCCAGCCGGAGGCCAACAAGGTCCTCTACTCCTACCTGCGCAAGTTCGGCATCGGCGAGCCGACCGGACTCGGCTTCCCCGGCGAGACCCGGGGCATCCTCGCGCCCCCCGACAAGTGGTCCACCTCGCAGCAGTACACGATTCCTTTCGGCCAGGGCTTCTCCATCAACGCCGTGCAGGCGGCCTCCGTCTACTCCACGATCGCCAACGGCGGAGTGCGCGTGCAGCCGACGCTGGTGCGCGGGACCAAGGGGGCCGACGGCCGCTTCGCACCGGCCGACAAGCCGGAGAAGACGCGGGTCGTGAGCGCCAGGACGGCGAAGACGCTCGCGCACATGCTGGAATCCGTGGTCGACGACGAGCAGGGCACCGGTGCCAAGGCGCGCATCCCCGGCTACCGGGTGGCGGGCAAGACCGGCACGGCCAACCGCGTGGACCCGGCCACCGGCCGGTACCGCGGCTACACCTCCTCCTTCGCCGGGTTCGCACCCGCCGACAACCCCCGCGTCACCGTCTACTGCGCCATCCAGAACGCCACCAAGGGCAGCTACTTCGGCGGCCAGATCTGCGGCCCGATCTACAAGGAGGTCATGGAGTTCGCGTTGAAGACGCTCCAGGTGCCACCGACCGGTGCGCAGGCCGCGAGCCTGCCCGTCGACTTCAAGCCGTGACCGGAACAGAACGACCAGGAACCAGCCCGTGACAACGATCACTCCCGGCCCCGGGAACCGCCCGTCGCACCGGCCCTCGTCCGCGCCGGACGGCGCTGCGCGCGATCCCCTTTTTAGCTCCACGGCGGGTACGCCCGGTACGCTCACCGCCGTGCCACACGCTGATCAGTCCCAAACCACCCAGAAGGGCGCTTCCGTGACATATCCGGGACCGCCGCGACCGGTTCAGGCCTCCGCCGCACCCCTCGCGGAGCTCGCCGATCAGCTGGGGGTCACCGCTCCGGACGGCGCCGCCGTGGTCACCGGCATCACCCACGACTCGCGCGCCGTGCGCCCCGGCGACCTGTACGCGGCCCTGCCCGGCGCCCGCACGCACGGCGCCGACTTCGTCACCCAGGCGGCGAGCCTGGGCGCGGTCGCCGTGCTCACGGACCCGTCCGGCGCCGAGCGCGCCGCCGCCACCGGCCTGCCGGTGCTGGCCGTGGACGACCCGCGCGGTCGGATGGGCGAGCTGGCGGCCACGATCTACGGCAGGCCCGGCCGCGACCTGCTCCAGATCGGCATCACCGGCACCTCCGGCAAGACCACCACCGCCTACCTCGTCGAGGGCGGCCTGAAGACCGTGAAGTCCACCGGACTGATCGGCACCGTCGAGATGCGCATCGGCGAGGAGCGCATCAAGTCCGAGCGCACCACCCCCGAGGCCACCGACCTCCAGGCCCTGTTCGCGGTCATGCGCGAGCGCGGGGTCGAGGCGGTCGCCATGGAGGTCTCCAGCCACGCCCTCGTGCTCGGCCGTGTCGACGGCTGCGTCTTCGACATCGGTGTCTTCACCAACCTCAGCCCGGAACACATGGAGTTCCACTCCGACATGGAGGACTACTTCCGGGCCAAGGCGCAGCTGTTCACGCCGGAACGCAGCAGGCTCGGCGTGGTCAACTTCGACGACGAGTACGGTCGCCGGCTGGCCGGGGAGGCCACGGTCCCGGTCGTCACCTTCTCCGCCGAGGGCCACCCCGACGCCGACTGGCGCGCGGAGGACGTCCAGGTCGGCCCGGTCGACTCCACCTTCACCGTGGTCGGTCCCGAGGGCCGGCGGATCGCCGCCAGGTCGCCGCTGCCGGGCCCGTTCAACGTCGCCAACACGCTGGCCGCCGTGGTCGCCCTGGCCACCGCGGGCCTCGACCCGCAGTCCGCCGCCGACGGCATCGCCGCCGTTCCGGGCGTACCGGGCCGGCTGGAGCGTGTCGATGTCGGCCAGCCGTACCTCGCGGTCGTCGACTACGCGCACAAGACGGACGCCGTCGAGTCGGTTCTCAAGGCGCTGCGCAAGGTCACCAAGGGCCGGCTGCACATCGTGCTCGGCTGCGGCGGGGACCGCGACCGGACCAAACGCGCGCCGATGGGCGCCGCCGCGGCCCGGCTCGCCGACATCGCCGTGCTGACCTCCGACAACCCCCGCTCCGAGGATCCCCTGGCGATCCTCGCCACGATGCTCGAGGGCGCGGCCTCGGTGCCCGCGCACGAGCGCGGCGAGGTGCTCCTCTTCGAGGAGCGGGCCGCCGCGATCGCCGCCGCCGTCGACCGCGCGCAGCCCGGGGACACCGTGCTGGTCGCGGGCAAGGGCCACGAACAGGGCCAGGACATCGCCGGAGTGGTCCGTCCCTTCGACGACCGCCAGGTGCTTCGCGAAGCTATCCAGAAGACCCAGGGATGAACTTGTGATCGCCCTCTCCCTCGCCGAGATCGCAGCAGTCGTCGGCGGGCAGACGTACGACATACCGGATCCGTCCGCGGAGGTCACCGGGCCCGTGGTCCGGGACTCCCGCGAGGTGGTGCCCGGCAGCCTCTTCGTCGCCTTCGTCGGCGAGCGCGTGGACGGCCACGACTTCGCCGCGGCCGTCGTCGGGGCGGGCGCGGTCGCCGTGCTGGCGTCCCGCCCGGTCGGCGTGCCCGCGATCGTCGTCGAGGACGTGCAGGCCGCGCTCGGCGCCCTCGCCCGTCACGTCGTCGAACGGCTGGGCGCGACCCTCGTGGCCCTCACCGGCTCCGCGGGCAAGACCAGCACCAAGGACCTCATCGCGCAGGTGCTGCGGCGCAAGGCGCCGACCGTGTTCACGCCCGGCTCCCTCAACAACGAGATCGGGCTGCCGCTGACCGCGCTGAGCGCCACCGAGGAGACGAGGTTCCTCGTGCTGGAGATGGGTGCCCGCGGCATCGGCCACATCCGCTACCTGACCGGACTGACCCCGCCGAAGGTCGGCCTGGTGCTCAACGTCGGCACCGCCCACATCGGCGAGTTCGGCGGCCGTGAGCAGATCGCCCAGGCGAAGGGCGAGTTGGTGGAGAGCCTGCCGGCGGCCGAGGACGGCGGAACCGCGATCCTCAACGCCGACGACCCGTTGGTACGGGCCATGGCCTCCCGTACGAAGGCGAAGGTGATCCTTTTCGGAGAGTCCGGCGAAGCGGACGTACGCGCCGAGAACGTGAGACTCACGGACAGCGGGCAGCCCGCCTTCAGGCTTCACACACCCTCCGGTGCAAGCGATGTGACGATGCGCCTGTACGGTGAGCATCACGTGTCGAACGCGCTCGCCGCGGCCGCCGTCGCCCATGAGCTGGGCATGTCCGTAACTGAGATCGCCACCGCGCTCTCCGAGGCGGGCTCCCTCTCCCGCTGGCGGATGGAGGTCACCGAGCGCCCGGACGGCGTAACGGTCGTCAACGACGCCTACAACGCCAACCCCGAGTCCATGCGGGCCGCTCTGCGCGCGCTGGTGGCCATGGGCGGGGGACGGCGGACCTGGGCGGTGCTCGGCAAGATGGCCGAGCTCGGGGACGAGGCGCTAGCCGAGCACGACGCGGTCGGACGGCTCGCCGTCCGGCTCAACGTCAGCAAGCTCGTCGCGGTCGGGGGCAGGGAAGCGTCCTGGCTGCAACTGGGCGCATATAACGAGGGTTCGTGGGGTGAGGAGTCGGTGCACGTGTCCGACGCACAGGCGGCGATCGACCTGTTGCGCAGCGAGTTGCGCCCGGGGGACGTCGTCCTCGTGAAGGCGTCCCGTTCGGTCGGCCTGGAGAGTGTCGCCCAGGCGCTGCTCGAGACCGGTACCGAGGGCGAGGTCGCAGCCCGATGATGAAGCAGATCCTGTTCGCGGGAGTCATTGGCCTCTTCCTGACGCTGGTCGGCACCCCGCTGCTGATCAAGCTCCTGGCCCGCAAGGGCTACGGCCAGTACATCCGCGACGACGGACCGCGTGAACACGCCAGCAAGCGCGGTACGCCGACCATGGGCGGCATCGCCTTCATCCTGGCCACGATCGCCGCCTACTTCCTGGCCAAGGTGATCACCGGCTACACCCCGACCTACTCGGGTCTGCTGGTGCTGGGCCTGATGGTCGGCATGGGCCTGGTCGGCTTCCTCGACGACTACATCAAGATCGTCAAGCGCCGGTCGCTGGGTCTGCGCGCCAAGGCGAAGATGGCCGGCCAGCTGATCGTCGGCATCTCCTTCGCGGTGCTCGCGCTGCAGTTCTCCGACAACCGCGGCAACACCCCCGCCTCGACGAAGCTGTCGTTCATCACGGACTTCGGCTGGACGATCGGCCCGGTGCTGTTCGTCGTCTGGGCGCTGTTCATGATCCTCGCGATGTCGAACGGCGTGAACCTGACCGACGGCCTGGACGGTCTGGCCACCGGTGCCTCCGTGCTCGTCTTCGGCGCCTACACCTTCATCGGCGTCTGGCAGTTCCAGGAGTCCTGCGCCAACGCGATGACGCTGACCAACCCCAACGCCTGCTACGAGGTGCGCGACCCGCTCGACCTCGCGGTCGTGGCCTCCGCGCTGATGGGCGCCTGCCTCGGCTTCCTGTGGTGGAACACCTCGCCGGCCAAGATCTTCATGGGCGACACCGGTTCGCTCGCGCTCGGCGGTGTGCTCGCGGGTCTGGCGATCTGCTCCCGCACCGAGCTGCTGCTCGCGCTGCTGGGCGGTCTGTTCGTGCTCATCACCATGTCGGTGGTCATCCAGGTCGGCTCCTTCCGGCTCACCGGGAAGCGGGTCTTCCGGATGGCACCGCTCCAGCACCACTTCGAACTCAAAGGCTGGTCCGAAGTGCTTGTCGTGGTCCGTTTCTGGATCATCCAAGGTATCTGTGTGATTGTCGGACTGGGCCTCTTCTATGCGGGATGGGCAGCGGACAAGTGATCGACTGGCAGGGTAAGAACGTCACCGTCGCGGGACTCGGCGTCTCCGGTGTCCCGGCGGCCAAGGTCCTGCACGGTCTCGGCGCGCACGTCACCGTCGTCAACGACGGCGACGACGAGCGCGCCCGGACCCAGGCGGCCGAGCTGGAGGCGCTCGGTGTGACCGTGCGCCTCGGTGACGGGGACACCCTGCCGGAGGGCACCGAGCTGATCGTCACCGCACCGGGCTGGCGGCCGGACAAGCCGCTCTTCCGCGCCGCCGGGCAGGCCGGCGTACCCGTCTGGGGGGACGTCGAACTCGCCTGGCGGCTGCGCGGCCCGGACGCCGCTCCGTGGCTCGCCGTGACCGGCACCAACGGCAAGACCACCACCGTGCAGATGCTCGCCTCCATCCTCGAGGCGGCGGGCCTGCGCACGGCGGCCGTCGGCAACATCGGCGTCTCCCTGCTGGACGCCGTCCTCGGCGAGGAGCGCTACAGCGATCTTGATGTACTGGCGGTGGAGCTGTCGAGCTACCAGCTGCACTGGGCGCCCTCGCTGCGCGCCCACTCCGCCGCCGTCCTCAACCTCGCCCCCGACCACCTCGACTGGCACGGCTCCATGGAGGCCTACGCCGCCGACAAGGGCCGTATCTACGAGGGCAACCGCGTCGCCTGCGTATACAACGCCGCCGACAAGGCCACCGAGGACCTGGTGCGCGAGGCGGACGTCGAGGAGGGCTGCCGCGCCGTCGGCTTCACGCTCGGCACGCCCGGCCCCTCCCAACTCGGCGTCGTGGACGGCATCCTCGTCGACCGCGCCTTCGTCGAGAACCGGCACAAGAACGCCCAGGAGCTGGCCGAGGTCTCCGACGTCCACCCGCCCGCCCCCCACAACATCGCCAACGCCCTCGCCGCGGCGGCCCTGGCACGCGCCTTCGGCGTCCCGGCGCAGGCCGTCCGGGACGGTCTGCGGGCCTTCACCCCGGACGCCCACCGCATCGCGCACGTGGCCGACGTGGACGGCGTGGCCTACGTCGACGACTCCAAGGCCACCAACACCCACGCGGCTCAGGCCTCGTTGGCGGCGTACGAGTCGATCGTGTGGATCGCGGGCGGTCTGGCGAAGGGCGCGACCTTCGACGAGCTCGTCGCGAACTCGGCGAAGCGGCTGCGCGGCGCCGTCCTCATCGGTGCCGATCGCGCGCTCATCCGTGACGCCCTCGCGCGACACGCCCCGGAGGTACCCGTCGTCGACCTCGACCGGACCGACACTGGGGCGATGCTCCAGGCCGTCCAGGAGGCGCGGCGGCTCGCACGGCCCGGCGACACGGTACTGCTGGCCCCGGCCTGCGCCTCCATGGACATGTTCGCCAACTACAACAGGCGCGGCGAGGCGTTCGCGGAGGCCGTATCCGGACTCGGCGCCTGATCCCGGCCGCCCCCGCTGCCGGGCGACCTCGGGAGGGAGGCGTGGGACCCGTGAGCCGAGCCGGACTTGCGCGGCCGACGTACAGCGGAGGACCCGATGCCCGGTAGCCCCGGCAGCAGCCGTACCGGTCGCCCGCCCGTGCAGCGGACCGTCAAGCGCCCGATGGCCGGCCGGACCCCCGGCCGGCGCCCCTCGGGGAGCCTGATCGATCGCGCGCGCCGGGCCTGGGACCGGCCGCTGACCGCCTACTACCTGATCCTCGGCGCCAGTCTGCTGCTCACCGTGCTGGGTCTGGTGATGGTCTACTCGGCCTCCCAGATCACCGCGCTGCAGAAGGCACTGCCGGGCTCCTACTTCTTCCGCAAGCAGCTGCTCGCGGCCGCGATCGGCGCCGGGCTGCTGCTGCTCGCCGCCCGGATGCCGGTCAGGCTGCACCGGGCGCTGGCCTACCCGATCCTGGCGGGCGCGGTGACCCTGATGGCGCTGGTGCAGGTGCCGGGGATAGGGATGGCGGTCAACGGCAACCAGAACTGGATCTCGCTCGGAGGCTCCTTCCAGATCCAGCCCAGCGAGATCGGCAAGCTGGCGCTGGTGCTGTGGGGCGCCGACCTGATCGCGCGCAAACAGGACAAGCGGCTGCTGGCCCAGTGGAAGCACATGCTGGTGCCGCTCGTCCCGGTCGCCTTCATGCTGCTCGGGCTGATCATGCTCGGCGGCGACATGGGGACCGCGATCATCCTCACCGCCATCCTGTTCGGGCTGCTGTGGCTGGCGGGGGCGCCCACCCGGCTCTTCGTGGGGGTGCTGTCGTTCGCCGGCGTGATCGGCTTCCTGCTGATCCAGACGAGCCCCAACCGCCTCGGCCGGTTCGCCTGCGTCGGCTCCAGCGACGCGGACAAGTGCTGGCAGGCGGTGCACGGCATCTACGCCCTGGCCTCCGGCGGACTGTTCGGTTCGGGACTCGGTGCAAGCGTGGAAAAATGGGGTCAACTACCAGAAGCTCACACCGACTTCATCTTCGCCGTCACCGGCGAGGAACTGGGCCTCGGGGGGACGCTGTCGGTGCTCGCCCTGTTCGCCGCTCTAGGCTATGCGGGCATCCGCGTGGCCGGACGCACGGAGGACCCCTTCGTGAGGTACGCCGCGGGAGGCGTGACCACCTGGATCACCGCGCAGGCAGTGATCAACATCGGTGCGGTGCTCGGTCTGCTGCCGATCGCCGGCGTCCCGCTCCCGCTGTTCTCCTACGGAGGATCCGCCCTGCTGCCGACCATGTTCGCCATCGGGCTGCTGATCGCCTTCGCGCGTGAAGAGCCCGCTGCGCGGGCGGCGCTTGCCATGCGGCAACCTCGCTTTGGTAGAAAGCGGGCAGGAGGCTCCGCGCCCGGCCGGAGATCCGACCGCGGATCCGGTCGCGAGCCTCGGAGATGGAACACGATGCGACGGCGTGCCTCGGCGGCGCGTCCGTCCGGAGAGCGGTGAATTTCGGTGCATGTCGTACTCGCCGGCGGAGGTACCGCGGGCCACATCGAGCCCGCGCTCGCCCTCGCGGACGCCCTGCGCAGGCAGGACCCGACCGTGGGGATCACGGCCCTGGGCACGGAGCGCGGCCTGGAGACCCGGCTCGTCCCCGAGCGGGGCTACGAGCTCGCGCTCATCCCGGCGGTGCCGCTGCCGCGCAAGCCCACCCCCGAGCTGATCACCGTCCCGGGCCGGCTGCGCGGCACGATCAAGGCGGCCGAGCAGGTCCTGGAGCGCACCAAGGCGGACGCCGTGGTCGGATTCGGCGGCTACGTCGCCTTGCCCGGCTACCTGGCCGCCAAGCGGCTCGGTGTGCCCATCGTCATCCACGAGGCCAACGCCCGCCCGGGCCTGGCCAACAAGATCGGTTCGCGGTACGCCGCGCAGGTCGCCGTCTCCACGCCCGACAGCAAGCTGCGCGGCGCCCGCTACATCGGTATCCCGCTGCGCCGCGCCATCGCCACCCTGGACCGGGCGGCCGTGCGCCCCGAGGCCCGTGCGGCGTTCGGGCTCGACCCGAACCTGCCCACGCTGCTGGTCTCCGGCGGCTCCCAGGGCGCCCGCCGGCTCAACGAGGTGGTCCAGCAGGTCGCGCCCTGGATGCAGCAGGCGGGCATCCAGATCCTGCACGTGGTCGGCCCGAAGAACGAACTGCCCCAGGTGCAGCAGATGCCGGGAATGCCGCCCTACATCCCGGTAAGTTACCTTGACCGGATGGACCTCGCGTACGCCGCGGCCGACATGATGCTCTGCCGCGCCGGCGCGATGACCGTCGCCGAACTCTCCGCCGTCGGGCTCCCGGCCGCCTACGTTCCGCTGCCCATCGGCAACGGCGAACAGCGGCTGAACGCCCAGCCGGTGGTCAAGGCCGGCGGCGGACTGCTGGTCGACGACGCGGAACTCACCCCCGAGTGGGTGCAGCAGAACGTCCTGCCCGTGCTCGCCGATCCGCACCGGCTGTACCAGATGTCCCGTGCCGCCGGGGAGTTCGGCCGCCGGGACGCCGACGACCTGCTCGTCGGCATGGTGTACGAGGCCATCGCCTCGCACCGTTAGGACCGTATGCACGAAAGGGCTTGAGAGCGTGGCCGGACCGGCGACCGCGGAGCGCGGTGAACGTCAGCAGGAGTCGTCGTCCGGCCCGCCTCTGGTCCACCGGCTGAGACGGATGAGCCCTCGTACGATCGTCATCCTTTCGCTGGCCCTGATCTGCCTGGGCGCCGGTTCCCTGTGGGTGCTGTACGGCTCGCAGTGGACGCGCGTGGAGCACGTATCCGTCTCCGGTACCACGGTTCTGACGCCCACCCAGGTGCGCGCGACCGCCGGCGTACGGCTCGGAACGCAGCTGATTTCCGTCGACACCGATGCGGTCGAGACCCGGCTGCGTCGTGAATTGCCCCGAATTGACTCGGTTGACGTGGTGCGTTCATGGCCGCACGGAATCGCGTTGAAAGTCGTCGAGCGCACTCCGGTCATGGTGGAGGAAAAGGGCGGAAAGTTCGTCGAAGTGGACGCGAAGGGTGTCCGGTTCGCCACGGTTTCACAGGCACCGAAAGGCGTGCCCCTGCTGGAATTGTCGCTTTCCCGCTCGAGTACGGCCGCCGCGAGCCTGCGGCGCTTCGGCGAGGCCCGGCTGGTGCGCGAGGCCGTCGTGGTCGCCGGGCGGATTCCCGCCGCGGTCGCCCGTGAGACCCGGGTCGTCAAGGTCCGCACCTACGACGACATCTCGCTGGAGTTGACGGGCGGCCGCACCGTCGCCTGGGGCAGTGGGGAGAACAGCCGGCTGAAGGCCCGCACCCTGACCGCGCTGATGAAAGCGGCGCCCGGCGCACGGCACTTCGACGTCAGGGTCCCCACCGCCCCGGCGTCATCGGGGAGTTGACGCACATCAGCGCAGGCCAACACCCTGGTTGAGCGCCGCTATGGCTGATCACATAGGGTGAAAAGAAAAACGGGAGGTTCGGCGTGTTCGTTGAACGGGCGCCACTTGTCGACTTAGTGTCCTGTTCCGAAGACTTCAGGGAACAGACACACTGGTAACCCTAAACTTCAGGGTTAGGGTTCGGGTCGGCGTTCGGACCGTCCCATTCGGCATCAGTCGTCGGATCGCGGCAGGACCGCGAGGCGGCGACACGTAACTCGAGGCGAGAGGCCTTCGACGTGGCAGCACCGCAGAACTACCTCGCAGTCATCAAAGTCATCGGTGTCGGCGGCGGTGGTGTCAATGCCATCAACCGGATGATCGAGGTCGGTCTCAAGGGCGTCGAGTTCATCGCCATCAACACCGACGCGCAGGCGCTGTTGATGAGCGACGCCGACGTCAAGCTCGATGTCGGCCGCGAACTGACGCGCGGACTCGGCGCCGGGGCCAACCCGGCCGTCGGCCGCAAGGCCGCCGAGGACCACCGTGAGGAGATCGAGGAGGTCCTCAAGGGGGCCGACATGGTCTTCGTGACGGCCGGTGAGGGCGGCGGCACCGGTACCGGCGGCGCGCCCGTCGTGGCCAACATCGCTCGCTCGCTGGGTGCCCTCACCATCGGCGTGGTCACGCGCCCGTTCACCTTCGAGGGGCGGCGCCGGGCGAACCAGGCCGAGGACGGTATCGCCGAGCTCCGCGAAGAGGTCGACACCCTCATCGTCATCCCCAACGACCGGCTGCTGTCCATCTCGGACCGCCAGGTCAGTGTGCTCGACGCGTTCAAGTCCGCGGACCAGGTGCTGCTGTCCGGTGTGCAGGGCATCACCGACCTGATCACCACCCCCGGCCTGATCAACCTCGACTTCGCCGACGTCAAGTCGGTCATGTCCGAGGCCGGCTCGGCGCTCATGGGCATCGGCTCGGCCCGCGGTGACGACCGCGCGGTGGCTGCGGCCGAGATGGCGATCTCCTCCCCGCTCCTCGAGGCCTCCATCGACGGCGCCCGGGGCGTGCTCCTGTCCATCTCCGGCGGTTCGGACCTCGGTCTGTTCGAGATCAACGAGGCCGCCCAACTGGTCAGCGAGGCGGCGCACCCCGAGGCCAACATCATCTTCGGCGCGGTCATCGACGACGCCCTCGGCGACGAGGTCCGGGTCACCGTGATCGCGGCCGGCTTCGACGGCGGGCAGCCTCCGGCCCGGCGGGACAACGTCCTCGGCTCGTCCTCCACCCCGCCCCCGGCCCGCCGCGAGGAGACGGCCCCGGTGCGCCAGCCCGAGAGCCGCCCGACCTTCGGCTCGCTCGGCAGCGTGACGCCGAAGGAGGAGCCGGAGCCCGTGGTCCCCGAGCCGGTGCAGGACCTGCAGCCCGTGACCCCGCCCATCACGCCGTCGCCGCGCAGCTACTCCGACAGCGCGGCCGAGGAGCTGGACGTACCGGACTTCCTCAAGTGATAGGTCGGCACGACACCGTGAGCGGCGCGCACTTCGCCTTCACCGACCGGTGGGGCGGGGTGAGCGCCGTTCCGTTCGAGGAGCTCAATCTCGGCGGCGCGGTCGGCGACGACCCCGGCGCGGTACGCGCCAACCGTGAACTGGCCGCCAAGTCCCTCGGACTCGACCCGGACCGGGTCGTCTGGATGAACCAGGTGCACGGCAACGACGTCGCCGAGGTCGACGGGCCGTGGACCACGCGGCTCACCCCGCCGGTCGACGGCCTGGTGACCGCGACCCGCGGGCTCGCCCTCGCCGTGCTCACCGCCGACTGCGTTCCGGTACTGCTCGCCGACCCGGTCGCCGGTGTGGTCGCCGCGGTCCACGCCGGGCGGCCCGGCATGGTCAAGGGGGTCGTCCCGGCCGCGGTCGACGCGATGGAGTCGCTCGGCGCCCGGCCCGACCGCATCACCGCCCGCACCGGACCCGCCGTGTGCGGCCGGTGCTACGAGGTGCCGGAGTCGATGCGCGCCGAGGTGGCCGCCGTCGAGCCGGCGGCGCACTCCGAGACGAGTTGGGGTACACCGGCCGTCGACGTGAGCGCCGGCGTGCACGCGCAACTCGAGCGCCTCGGGGTGCACGACCGGGAGCAGTCGCCGGTGTGCACGCGGGAATCGAGTGATCACTTCTCGTACCGCCGCGACCGCACCACCGGTCGGCTCGCGGGCTATGTCTGGCTGGACTGATGGGGCATGACGGACCGTAGGAACGAACTCGCCGCGAACCTGGCGAAGGTGGAGCGGCGTATCGCCGCCGCGTGCGCGGCCGCGGGCCGGGCGCGGGAAGAGGTGACCCTCATCGTGGTCACCAAGACGTACCCGGCCTCGGATGTGCGGATCCTGTCGGAACTCGGTGTGCGCCACACCGCCGAGAACCGGGACCAGGAGGCGGCGCCCAAGGCCGCCGACTGTGCGGATTTGCCCCTGACGTGGCATTTTGTTGGTCAACTTCAGACCAATAAAGTGCGATCCGTGGTCGGTTACGCCGATGTCGTACAGTCGATCGACCGTTCCCGGCTCATCACCGCGCTCTCCAGGGAGGCCGTGCGGGCGGAGCGTGAGGTCGGCTGTCTCATCCAGGTGGCGCTGGACGCGGGGGAGAGCGGACGCGGGGAGCGGGGAGGCGTCGGGCCCGGCGGAATCGAAGAGTTGGCCGACCTCGTCGCCCGCTCCGAAGCGCTCCGGCTCGACGGGCTGATGACCGTCGCCCCGCTGACCGGGGAGTACGCCGGCCGGCAACAGGCCGCGTTCGAGCGCCTCGTGGATTTGTCGACCGACCTGCGCTCGGCCCATCCGGCTGCCACCATGGTCTCGGCAGGGATGAGTGGGGACCTCGAGCAGGCCGTGGCCGCCGGTGCGACACATGTGCGCGTCGGAAGCGCGGTACTCGGAGTCCGCCCCAGGCTCGGGTAACGTCGCCAAGAAGTCGGACCACAGCAGAAAATATGGTCAATATCGCCCAACGGGGCGCAACGACCTCGTGGATCGCGGGCACTTGGCGGTCGTCAGCGGATCCACCACAGAGCGGAGGACTCAGAGCATGGCCGGCGCGATGCGCAAGATGGCGGTCTACCTCGGCCTCGTGGAGGACGATGGGTACGACGGCCGGGGATTCGACCCCGATGACGACTTCGAACCCGAGCTGGACCCGGAACCCGAGCGGGACCGCCGACGGCACGACCCACCGCACCAGTCGCATGGGGTGCATCAGCCCCAAAGGGATGAACCGGTGCGAGTGGTGCAGCCTCCGACGCCCCGCGAACCGGTGTCGCATTCCGCTTCGCTCCCGGCGGAATCCGGGCGTCCGGCGCGCATCGCGCCCGTGGCGTCCATCACACAAGACCGCGCAAGCCTGGAGAAGAACGCACCGGTGATCATGCCCAAGGTCGTGTCGGAACGAGAGCCGTACCGGATCACCACACTTCACCCCCGGACCTACAACGAGGCCCGTACCATCGGGGAACACTTCCGTGAGGGCACCCCGGTGATCATGAATCTGACTGAGATGGATGACACAGACGCGAAGCGACTTGTCGACTTTGCCGCCGGTTTGGTGTTTGGTCTTCACGGCAGTATCGAGCGGGTGACGCAGAAGGTGTTCCTGTTGTCGCCTGCTAACGTCGATGTCACGGCGGAGGACAAGGCCCGCATCGCAGAGGGCGGGTTCTTCAACCAGAGCTGAGACGCACCACCGTAGAACTGGCACGGAACAGGGGAGAGGGAAGCACCGATCATGCGTGTGGCCATGGAGGTTCTTTACATCGCGCTGATGGTGTTCCTCATCGTGCTGATCTTTCGGCTGGTCATGGACTATGTGTTCCAGTTCGCCCGCTCATGGCAACCCGGCAAGGCGATGGTGGTCGTTCTGGAGGCCACCTACACTGTCACCGATCCACCGCTGAAGCTTCTGCGGCGGTTCATCCCGCCGCTGCGTCTCGGGGGCGTGGCGCTCGACCTGTCCTTCTTCGTACTGATGATCATCGTCTACATCCTGATCTCCGTCGTGGGGAACCTCGCGAGGTGACTGTGGACGATACGGTCTTGCCGACTGCCGATGACTACGTTGAGGTGAAGAGATGCCGTTGACCCCCGAGGACGTGCGGAACAAGCAGTTCACGACCGTCCGCCTCCGAGAAGGCTATGACGAGGACGAGGTCGATGCCTTCCTCGACGAGGTCGAAGCCGAGCTGACCCGACTGCTCCGTGAGAACGAGGACCTGCGCGCCAAACTGGCCGCGGCCACGCGCGCTGCTGCCCAGAATCAGCAGAACATGCGCAAGCCTCCGGAGGACCAGCAACCACCGCATCCTCAGCAGCAGGGCATGCGAGGGCCGGGCGCTCCGGTGCCCGCCGGGATATCGGGCCCGCCGCAGCAGCAGATGGGCGGCCCCATGGGTGGTCCGCCCCAGCTGCCCAGCGGCGCCCCGCAGCTGCCCGCCGGCCCGGGCGGCCAGGGCCCTCAGGGTCCCGGCCCCGGCCAGATGGGTCCTGGACCGATGGGCCAGGGCCCGATGGGCCAGGGACCGATGCAGGGTCAGATGCCGGGTCAGATGCAGGGTCAGATGCCGGGTCAGATGCAGGGCCAGATGGGTCCCGGCCCGATGGGCGGCGGCCCCGGTCCGATGGGTCAGGGTCCCGGTCCGATGGGTCAGGGTCCCGGTCCCATGGGCGGCCCCGGCCCGATGGGTCAGGGTCCCGGTGGCGACAGCGCCGCGCGCGTCCTGTCGCTGGCCCAGCAGACCGCCGACCAGGCGATCGCCGAGGCCCGGTCCGAGGCCAACAAGATCGTCGGCGAGGCGCGTTCGCGTGCCGAGGGTCTGGAGCGTGACGCCCGTGCCAAGGCCGACGCCCTGGAGCGGGACGCGCAGGAGAAGCACCGCGTCGCGATGGGCTCCCTGGAGTCCGCCCGCGCCACGCTGGAGCGCAAGGTCGAGGACCTGCGCGGCTTCGAGCGCGAGTACCGCACGCGCCTGAAGTCGTACCTGGAGTCGCAGCTGCGTCAGCTGGAGACCCAGGCCGACGACTCCCTCGCCCCGCCGCGCACGCCTGCGGCCCCGTCCCTCCCGCCGTCCCCGGCGCCCTCCATGGCCCCGGCCGGCGCGAGCGCCCCGTCGTATGGCGGCGGCCAGCCGATGGGCGGTGCGCCCGGCCCGTCCGGTCCGTCCTACGGCGGTCAGCAGCAGATGGCCCCGGCGATGACCCAGCCGATGGCCCCGGTGCGTCCGCAGGGCCCGGCCCCGATGGGTCAGGCGCCCTCGCCCATGCGCGGCTTCCTGATCGACGAGGACGACAACTGAGGGAACCCTGAAGGGTTTCTGGTGACTAGGCGTCGGCAGCCTGAGAGAACGGCCCCGGAGGGACATCCCTCCGGGGCCGTTCTCGTGTGCCGGGGCCGCGCGCCCGCTGTCCCACCCAGGGGCTGCGCCCCGTCAAGCCGTGCGGGGAGCCCGCCGGTTCGTGGCCGGGCGGGCTCCCCGCCGGGACGGGGGACGGGCGCCCTCGGGCGTCGTCCCCCGGTGGGTCATGCCTTGCGGAGGCGGAAGACCAGGGACAGGCCCTCGTCGGTGAAGGCGTCGCCGTAGGCGGTGTCCGCCTCGCCCTGGGCGAAGTCCGTCGCCAGGACCTCCTCGGCGATCAGCGACGCGTGCTCGCTCAGGGCGGCGATGGTCGCCGGGTCCGTCGCGGTCCAGCGCAGCGCGATCCGGTCGGCCACGTCGAGGCCGCTGTTCTTGCGGGCCTCCTGGATCAGCCGGATCGCGTCCCGGGCCAGGCCCGCACGGCGCAGTTCCTCCGTGATCTCCAGGTCCAGGGCGACCGTGGCGCCGGAGTCGGACGCCACCGACCAGCCCTCGCGCGGGGTCTCGGTGATGATGACCTCGTCCGGCGCGAGCGTCACCGTCTCGCCGTCGACCTCCACCGACGCCGTGCCCTCGCGCAGCGCCAGCGACAGCGCCGCCGCGTCCGCGCCCGCGATGGCCTTGGCGACGTCCTGCACCCGCTTGCCGAACCGCTTGCCCAGCGCACGGAAGTTGGCCTTGGCGGTGGTGTCCACCAGGGACCCGCCGACCTCGCTCAGCGACGCCAGGGAGGAGACGTTGAGCTCCTCCGTGATCTGCGTGTGCAGCTCCCGGTCCAGGGACTCGAAGCCGGCCGCCGCGACCAGCGCCCGGGACAGCGGCTGGCGGGTCTTGACGCCCGACTCCGCGCGCGTGGCACGGCCCAGCTCCACCAGGCGGCGCACCAGCACCATCTGCTTCGACAGCTCCGGGTCGATCGCCGGCAGGTCCGCCTCCGGCCAGGTGGCCAGGTGCACCGACTCCGGGGCGCCCGGGGTCACCGGCACGACCAGGTCCTGCCAGACCCGCTCGGTGATGAACGGGGTGATCGGCGCCATCAGCCTGGTCACCGTCTCCAGCACCTCGTGCAGCGTGCGCAGCGCGGCCTTGTCGCCCTGCCAGAACCGGCGGCGCGAGCGGCGGACGTACCAGTTCGACAGGTCGTCGACGAACGCCGACAGCAGCTTGCCGGCGCGCTGGGTGTCGTACGCCTCCAGGGCCTGCGTGACCTGGTCGGTCAGCGCGTGCAGCTCACTGAGCAGCCAGCGGTCGAGCAGCGGGCGGTCGGCCGGGGCCGGGTCGGCCCCGGTGGGCGCCCAGGCGGACGTACGGGCGTACAGGGCCTGGAAGGCGACCGTGTTCCAGTAGGTCAGCAGCGTCTTGCGGACGACCTCCTGGATGGTGCCGTGGCCCACCCGGCGGGCCGCCCACGGCGAGCCGCCGGCCGCCATGAACCAGCGCACCGCGTCCGCGCCGTGCTGGTCCATGAGCGGGATCGGCTGGAGGATGTTGCCCAGGTGCTTGGACATCTTCCGGCCGTCCTCGGCGAGGATGTGACCGAGGCACACGACGTTCTCGTACGACGACTTGTCGAAGACCAGGGTGCCGACCGCCATCAGCGTGTAGAACCAGCCGCGGGTCTGGTCGATCGCCTCGGAGATGAACTGCGCCGGGTACCGGCTCTCGAACAGCTCCTTGTTCTTGTACGGGTAGCCCCACTGCGCGAACGGCATCGAACCCGAGTCGTACCAGGCGTCGATGACCTCGGGCACGCGCGTGGCCGTCTTCTCGCACTGCGGGCACGGGAAGGTGACGTCGTCGATGAACGGGCGATGCGGGTCGAGTTCCGACTGGTCGGTGCCGGTCAGTCCGGTCAGCTCCGCGCGGGAGCCGACACAGGTGAGGTGGCCGTCCTCGCAGCGCCAGATGGGCAGCGGGGTGCCCCAGTAGCGGTTGCGGGACAGCGCCCAGTCGATGTTGTTGTTCAGCCAGTCGCCGTACCGGCCGTGCTTGACGCTCGAAGGGAACCAGTTGGTCTTCTCGTTCTCCTCGAGCAGCCGGTCCTTGATCGCGGTGGTGCGGATGTACCAGGACGGCTGCGCGTAGTACAGCAGCGCGGTGTGGCAGCGCCAGCAGTGCGGGTAGCTGTGCTCGTACGGCACGTGCCTGAACAGCAGGCCGCGGTCGCCGAGGTCCTCGGTGAGCTTCTCGTCCGCCTTCTTGAAGAAGACGCCGCCGACCAGCGGGACGTCCTCCTCGAACGTGCCGTCCGGGCGGACGGGGTTGACCACCGGCAGGCCGTAGGACCGGCAGACCTTCAGGTCGTCCTCACCGAAGGCGGGGGACTGGTGGACCAGGCCCGTGCCGTCCTCGGTGGTGACGTACTCGGCGTTGACCACGTAGTGCGCCGGCTCCGTGAACTCCACGAGCTCGAAGGGGCGTTGGTACGTCCAGCGCTCCATCTCGGCGCCGGTGAAGGTCTCGCCCGTGGTCTCCCAGCCCTCTCCGAGCGCCTTGCCGACGAGCGGTTCGGCGACGACGAGCTTCTCCTCGCCGTTCGTCGCGACCACATACGTCACGTCGGGGTGCGCGGCGACCGCCGTGTTGGACACCAGCGTCCACGGGGTCGTCGTCCACACCAGGAGCGAGGCCTGGCCGGCGAGCGGACCGGAGGTGAGCGGGAAGCGGACGTAGACGGAGGGGTCGACGACCGTCTCGTAGCCCTGGGCCAGCTCGTGGTCCGACAGGCCCGTGCCGCAGCGCGGGCACCAGGGGGCGACCCGGTGGTCCTGGACCAGCAGGCCCTTGTTGAAGATCTCCTTCAGCGACCACCAGACGGACTCGATGTACTCGGGCTCCATGGTGACGTACGCCTCGTCGAGGTCGACCCAGTAGCCCATGCGGGTGGTCAGCTCGGAGAACGCGTCGGTGTGGCGGAGCACGGACTCGCGGCACTTGTCGTTGAACTCGGCGATGCCGTACGCCTCGATGTCCTTCTTGCCGCTGAAGCCGAGCTCCTTCTCGACCGCCAGCTCCACCGGGAGGCCGTGGCAGTCCCAGCCGGCCTTGCGGGCCACGTGGTAGCCGCGCATGGTGCGGAAGCGGGGGAAGACGTCCTTGAAGACGCGTGCCTCGATGTGGTGGGCGCCCGGCATGCCGTTGGCGGTCGGCGGGCCTTCATAGAACACCCATTCGGGGCGCCCCTCGGACTGCTCCAGGCTCTTGGCGAAGATCTTCTGCTCGCGCCAGAAGTCGAGCACGGTGTGCTCGAGGGCGGGCAGGTCGACCTGCGCGGGCACCTGGCGGTACTGCGGCTGCGTATTCAACGAGCTTCCTCCGGCGGATGTGCTGCCTTCCGTCGGAGGGACGAGAGCCTTTGAGCTGTCCACGCCGTGTGCGGCGCGCTCCCGCGGTACCACCCTCCTTGGCTCCCCGGTGCGCCGTACGCTCCGACGAGCCCCCTCATTGGGGTCGCGATGCCGGTTCTACCGGCCCCTGGCTCCGTGCTGGGGCGTTCTTCCGGCGGCTCCGGGGTGATCTTCACGTCGCGCTCGCCCCCGGGCTCACACCGTCCCCGGGTCGCTCTGGGCTGCTTACGCCGCTACTCGTCCCCATCCACGCTTTTCGCTCCGCCCAGTGTACGGCGCCCCGGCGACCGGGGCCGACCCGATTTCCGCGCCGGGGGTGACCCGGATGGCGCGGCGGTGCCGATCGGATCGTAGGACGTGCGGCTGGTCGGATTACGTGGCGGCGAGCTGGGCACAACGCATGCATGCCGGCCGCGCGATCCGCGCGAGGCGGGCGAATCGGGCGGCGTGCCCCGTTGCCGCGGGACTCCAGTCGATTTATCGTCCCAGCACGATTCGCGAGCAAGATCACAATATGTGAAGGGGCCGCGGCCATGGTGGCGAAGAAGACCGCCGAGCAGTCGGCGTCCGGCAGGTCCCGGGGCACCGTCCCCGATTCCGCCGCCGGCGCGGCCAGGAAGACCACCCGAGCGGCGGCCAGGGCGTCAGGCACGGCCGCGAAGGAGGTGGTGGCCATGAAGGACAGGGTCACGCCGAAGCAGACGGCCAAGGCCGGACCGGTGACGGGACGCGGGCGCAGGGGCCCGACGACCAGGGCGAACACGGCCAAGCCGGGCCGGTCCCGGCCGGCCGGGACCGGCCCGGCGGGGGACGAACCGGCTGCCGCGAGGTCGGGCGAGGAGCGGAAGGCCACCGCGTCGGAGGCCGTGGGGGAGAGGCCGGCGGCCCTTCCGGAATCCGCGGAGGCGGCTCCCGCGAAGAGCGCGCGGAAGACGACGGCGAAGAGGGCGGCCGCGAAGAAGCCCGTGGCGGGCGAGGCCCCGCCGGAGGCGGCGTCGGAGAAGCGGCCCGCCGCCAAGGGCGCCGCGGCGAAGAAGTCCCTGAACAAGCAGGCCACGGCGAAGAAGTCCACCGCCGAAGCCCCGGACGTGGAGGAGAAGGCCGCCGAGGGCCTCGGGACGGCGGAGGCCGCCGACAGGGGCGCCCGTACCGGTCGGACGGCCGCGAAGAAGGCGTCCGCCGAGCGGCCGGGTGCCGGGGTGGGCGCCGAGGGGACGATTGCTGGGCGCGCCGGGGGCGGGTACCCCGGCGGCGGGAGCGGGGGTGCCCACGACACCGCCGCCGAGAAGGCGGCTGCCGGGAAGAAGGCGGGTGGAAAGGGCTCTCACGGGAAGGGGGGCGCCGCCGGCCGGGACGCGACTGCCGGGGAGGTGGACGCGCGGGAGCAGTCCGTCCGTGATGGGACAGGTGCCTACGAGGCCTCGGTGCGGGAGGCGGCCGGGGCGGGGGCGGGTGATCGGAGCGCTGCTGCCGCCGAGAAGACGGGTGGGAAGGGTGCTCGCGGGAGGGTGGTCGCCGCCGGTGGGGGTGTGGCTGCCGGGGAGGTGGACGCGCGGGAGCGGGGCGTTGGTGGCGGGGCGGGTGCCGGCGCGGGCTCGGCGGGGGCGGGCGAACGGAGGAAGGCCGCCAGGAGGGCGACCGCGGGGACGGTCCCCGACCGGGGCGGCGGTGCGGATGCGGCGGCGCAGGGGGATGCGGACGGTGCGGGTCGCGTGGCGGCTCCTGGTGTCTCCGGAGCGGGTGGGGGCAGGAAGAGGACGGCCAAGAAGGTGGGCGCGGCGCGGGCCGCGAAGCAGACGGGAGCCACGACGGTGGTTGCGAAGAAGACTCCTGGCACGGCCGCGGCGGCGAAGACCGCCGTGCCCAAGGCGCGCATCGCCGCGGCGGTGGAACCGGGAGACCTCCCGGTCCGCCCGGGCGAGGATCCCTGGACCCCGGAGGAGGTCTCGGAGGCCCGCGCGGAGCTGGAGTCCGAGATGGAGCGGCTGAGCAAGGAGATCACCTCGTCCGAGGAGTCCCTCGCGGGCCTGATGCGGGACTCCGGCGACGGCGCGGGCGACGACGAGGCGGACACCGGCAGCAAGAACATCACGCGCGAGCACGAGATGGCGCTGGCCGCCAACGCGCGCGAGATGCTCACCCAGACCGAGCGCGCCCTGCAACGGCTCGACGCGGGCACCTACGGCCTGTGCGAGAACTGTGGCGACCCCATCGGCAAGGCCCGCATGCAGGCCTTCCCGCGCGCCACCCTGTGCGTGGCGTGCAAGCAGAAGCAGGAACGCCGGTACTGAACCGGGTGCGAGGCGTGCCGTAGTCTCGTCCTCAGTCAGGTACCTAGGTCAAGGGACTCACGTGGCAGAGGCGGAGCGCATCATCGGTACGCCGGACACTCCGGACGCGGCGGGAGCGGGGCGGCAGCGCCCCGGAGGGAACGCCGGGCGGGGCGGCCCGTCCGGCGCCGAAGGGGCACAGGACCCGGCCGGCCGGCCCGGCACCGACGGCACGGCGGCGGGCGTGGACGGACGGGCAACCGCCGCCGAGCGGCCGCGCGGCCGGCGCCGGATCGCCGTGCTGTTCACGGTCGCGGTCATCGCCTACGCCCTCGATCTGGCCAGCAAGATGCTCGTGGTGGCCAAGCTGGAGCACCGCCCGCCGATCCAGCTCATCGGCGACTGGCTGCAACTGGAGGCGATCCGCAACGCGGGCGCCGCCTTCGGCTTCGGCGAGGCCTTCACCGTGATCTTCACGGTCATCGCGGCCGCCGTGATCGTGGTGATCGCCCGCCTCGCGCGCAAGCTCTACAGCCTGCCCTGGGCCATCGCGCTCGGCCTGCTGCTCGGCGGTGCGCTGGGCAACCTCACCGACCGGCTCTTCCGCGCGCCGGGCGTCTTCGAGGGCGCGGTCGTCGACTTCATCTCGCCCAAGCACTTCGCCGTGTTCAACCTCGCCGACTCGGCGATCGTGTGCGGCGGAATCCTGATCGTGCTGCTCTCCTTCCGCGGCCTGGACCCGGACGGGACCGTCCACAAGGACTGAGCCCGGGACGGGACCGCCGGACCGGTCCGGCATACTCGACGGGTGAGCACGCTTCCCGAGATCCGTACCCTGCCCGTGCCCGAAGGCCTGGAGGGCGAGCGCGTCGACGCCGCCATCTCCCGGATGTTCGGCTTCTCCCGTACGAAGGCGGCGGAGCTGGCCGCCGCGGGCAAGGTGCTGGTCGACGGCACGGTGGCCGGCAAGTCCGAGCGGGTGCACGGCGGTGCCTGGCTGGAGGTCGAGATGCCGCAGGCACCCGCACCCGTGCAGGTGGTCGCCGAGCCGGTCGAGGGCATGGAGATCGTGCACGACGACGATGACGTGGTCGTGATCGTCAAGCCGGTCGGCGTCGCCGCGCACCCCAGCCCCGGCTGGTCCGGCCCGACCGTGATCGGCGGCCTCGCGGCGGCCGGCTACCGCATCTCCACCTCCGGCGCCGCCGAGCGCCAGGGCATCGTGCACCGCCTCGACGTCGGCACCTCGGGCCTGATGGTGGTCGCCAAGTCCGAGTACGCGTACACGTCGCTCAAGCGCCAGTTCAAGGAGCGCACGGTCGACAAGCGGTACCACACCCTGGTCCAGGGCCACCCCGACCCGACCAGCGGCACCATCGACGCGCCCATCGGCCGGCACCCGAACCACGACTACAAGTGGGCGGTCACCGCCGACGGCAAGCCCTCCGTCACGCACTACGACCTGATCGAGGCGTTCCGCGCCGCCTCCCTGCTCGACGTCAAGCTGGAGACCGGGCGCACCCACCAGATCCGCGTCCACATGGCCGCCCACCGCCACCCCTGCGTCGGCGACCTGACCTACGGCGCCGACCCCACCCTCGCCAAGCGGCTGAGGCTGACCCGCCAGTGGCTGCACGCGGTGCGGCTCGGCTTCGAGCATCCCGGCGACGGCCAGTGGGTGGAGTTCGCCAGCGACTACCCCGAGGACCTTCGGAAGGCCCTGGACCAGGTCCGCGAGGAGACGTACGCATGAGCCTGCCGTACGAGGTGCGTGTCGCCGAGGACCCCGCCGACCGCGAGGCCTGCTTCGCGGTGCGCAAGGAGGTCTTCGTCGTGGAGCAGGGCGTTCCGCAGGACATCGAGTACGACGCGTACGACGCCCTCGCGGTGCACGTGCTCGCGGTCCGCGACGACGGCGTGCCGCTCGGCACCGGGCGGCTGCTGTACGGCGCGGAGGCCGCCGCGAAGACGGGCGGCGACCCGGCGGTCGGCTCCCTGGGGCGGCTCGCCGTCACCGGGGACACGCGCGGGCTGGGTGTCGGCGCGGCCCTGGTGCGCGCCATCGAGGACGCGGCACGCGCGCGCGGCCTCTCGGCGGTGGACCTGCACGCGCAGAGCCACGCGCTCGGCTTCTACGAGCGGCTGGGATACGAGGCGTACGGACCTGAGTTCCCCGACGCGGGCATCCCGCACCGGGCGATGCGGCGCGCCTTGTAGTCCACGGGCGCGAAGCGGCCGGTGAGCGGGGTGGCGTGGCAGGCTGGAAGCCTGTCGTGTGAACGTCCGACGTCCCGGAGCGCTGAGCGTGGATCAGTTGGCCCTGCTGTTCGTCGTGTTGCTGGGGGCCGTGATCAGCGTCCCGGTCGGCGACCGGTTCGGGCTGCCCGCGCCGGTCCTGATGACGCTGCTCGGGATCGTCCTCGCGGTGCTCGGCTTCGTGCCGAACGTCGACATCCCGCCCGCTCTGATCCTGCCCACCCTGCTGCCGCCGCTGCTCTACGCCGCCGTACGGCGTACCTCCTGGCGGCAGTTCACGGCGCACAAACGGCCGATCTTCCTGCTGGCCGTGGCGCTGGTGTTCGTCACCACCTTCTGTGTCGCCCTCGTCTCGCACGCCATCGTGCCGGGGCTGTCCGTCGCCGCGGCCGTGGCCCTGGGCGCGCTGGTCGCGCCGCCCGACCCGGTCGCGGCGACCGCGGTGGCCGGGCAGCTCGGGCTGCCGCGCCGCCTGGTGTCGATCCTGGAGGGCGAGGGGCTGTTCAACGACGTCACCGCCATCGTCCTCTACCACGTGGCGATCGCCGCCGCCGTCAGCGGGGAGTTCTCGGCCTGGCGGGCCGGGCTGGACCTGGTGCTGTCCGCGGTGGTGGCGGTGGCCGTGGGCATGGCGCTCGGCTGGGGCACGAACAAGGTGCTGGACCTGCTGGGGGACCCGACCCTGCAGATCGGGCTGACGCTGCTCGTGCCGTACGCCTCCTACGTGCTGGCCGAGGAGCTCCACGGCTCCGGCGTCCTCGCCGTGCTCACCACCGCGCTGTTCCTCGCCGAGTACGCCGCCGACGCCGACGACGTGCTGACCCGGCTGGCCGGGCACACCGTCTGGGACGTCGTGGACACGCTCGTCACCGGGGTCGCGTTCGGGCTGATCGGCCTCGAACTGCACAACGCGCTGCGCACCGCCTCGGGCCGGTGGGGCGAGCTGCTGGGCTGGGCGGGCGCGGTCGTGGCCGTGGTGGTGCTCGTACGGCTGGTGTGGCTGCTTCCGGCCTCCTGGCTCACCAGACGGCTGCACGCGCTGCGGGACTACGAGGAGGACATCCCGATGACCTGGCGGGAGAGCGTCGTCATGTGGTGGTCCGGAATGCGCGGTGTGGCCTCGGTGGCGCTCGCCCTGGCCATTCCGCTGAAGACGGACAGCGGCGCGCCCTTCCCCGACCGGGACGAGATCGTGTTCATCGCCTTCGGGGTGATCATGGCGACGCTGGTGCTCCAGGGGCTCACACTGCCGTGGCTGGTCAAACGGCTGGGGGTGCGGGCGGACACCGAACGGGAGAAGGCGTTCGAGGAGGAGCTGGCGGCGCGGGCGGCGCGGGCGGCCAGGCGGCGGCTGCGGGAGATCGAGGCGGTCGAGGAACTGCCGGAGGAGCTGTCCGAGCAGATGCTGCGGCGGGCCTTCGACATCGGGCTGCGGATCAGCCCGCAGTGGGGCGAGGAGGAGCGCCGGGAGGGCCACGACAAGCGCGTACGGCGGCTGAAGCGGTTGCGGCGGATCCAGAGCGAGATGCTCAGCGCGGCGCGGCACGAGGTGCTGGCGGCGCGCCGGGAACCGGGGGCCGACCCGGAGATCGTGGACCGGGTACTGCGCCACCTGGATGTACGCAGTCTGCGGTGAGCCCCGCTCGGCGTACGGGACCGGCCGGTGCCGTCTCGGTACGCTCGCGACCATGAGTCGCAACGTCGTCATCAGCGGGGGCGGAACGGGGATCGGACTCGCCGCGGCGCGGACCTTCGCGGCCGACGGGGACCGGGTGCTGCTGCTCGGGCGGCGGGGCGAGGTGCTGCACCGGGCCGGGGTGCCGGGTGCGCTGACGTTCGCCGCGGACGTGGGTGACGTGGCCGGGGTGCGGTCGGTCGCCCGGTTCGTGGCCGACGAGCTCGGGGCGGTGGACGTGCTGATCCACAGCGCCGGAGGGTCGGGGCGGCTGGAGCCCGGGGTGGAGCGGGAGGATCCGCTCGACCTCGTCGCCGACAACTGGTCGGTCAACTTCCGGATCAACACCCTGACCGCCGTGCTGCTCACGGAGGCCCTCAAGGAGCGGCTCGCCGAGCCGGGCGGCCGGGTGCTGTTCCTCAGTTCCATCGCCGCCTACCGCGGTTCGGGCAGCGGCGCCTACGCCGCCTCCAAGGCCGCCCTGCATCCCTACGCCCACGATCTGGCCCGCCAGTTGGGCCCGCGCGGGATCACGGTGAACCTGGTTGCGCCCGGGTACGTCGAGGACACCGACTTCTTCGGCGACGCGATGGACGACGCCCGCCGCGAACGGCTCATCGCCGAGACCTCCACCGGCCGCCCCGGTACCCCGGGCGACATCGCGGCCACCCTCCACTGGCTCGCCTCCCCGTCCGCCGGCCACATCACCTCCCAGATCATCCAGGTGAACGGCGGCGCGGAACGCGGCCACTGAGCCCGCAGCGCGCCCACGGCCACCGAACACGCGCCGCTGGGCGGCCGACGATCACCGCGGACGGTACGCGGCGACCGGACCGACGACGGTGGGCCCGGCCCCGGTGGTGCGCGCCTGCCTGTCGGGAGAGCGTGGGGCCCGTGCGCCTGACGTGCCCCGACCGGTCTGCGTGGCCGGGGCGGTCCTGGCGCCTGGCGGCCCGCTCCCAGTCGGCGTTGGCTGGGTGGTTCGCTCAGGCTGAGCCTGCTGTGCGGGCGCGGGCGCTCTGCTGGCATGCGTGCCGCTGGGCGGCCGACGAGCGTCCCCGGCCGCCCAGCGGCGTCGATGCGTGGTCCTGAGGACGGACGTGCGCCTGCCGGTCGGGGGAGCGCGGGGCTCGGGTACCGGTGGTGGGTGGGTGGTCAGCCGGAGGCCGGCTGGGAGTTGTCGAAGGTGGGGTGGGGCGTGCCGTCGTGGGGTGCGGTGGCGTTGGCTGTGGTGACGCGGGGGAGGGCGTAGGGGTGGTGTTCGGAGAGCCAGCGGAGCATCTGCTCGCGGACCACGACCCGTACCGTCCAGATGTCGTCGGCGTCCTTCGCCGTCACCAGCGCCCGTACCTGCATCGTGGTCGGCGTCGTGTCCGTGACCACCAGGTTGTAGGCGCGGCCGTCCCAGGCCGGGCACTCGCGCAGGATGTCGCGCAGCTTCTCGCGCATCGCGTCCATCGGCGCCCGGTGGTCGAGGTGGAAGAAGACGGTGCCGGTCATCTGCGGGGTGCCGCGCGACCAGTTCTCGAACGGGTTGGACGTGAAGTACGACACCGGCATGGTGATCCGGCGCTCGTCCCAGGTCCGTACCGTCAGGAAGGTCAGCGTGATCTCCTCGACCGTGCCCCACTCGCCGTTGACGACCACGGTGTCGCCGATCCGCACCATGTCGCCGAAGGCGATCTGCAGCCCCGCGAACATGTTGCTCAGCGTGGACTGCGCGGCGACACCGGCGACGATGCCGAGGAGGCCGGCCGAGGCCAGCAGTGAGGCACCGGCCGCGCGCATCGCCGGGAAGGTCAGCAGCATCGAGGCCGCCGCCACCACGATGACCACCGCCGAGACCACGCGCATGATCAGCTCGACCTGGGTGCGCACCCGCCGCACCCGGGCCGGATCCCGGTGCGCCCGGGCGTTGGCGTAGCGCGTGTACGTGGTCTCGACGACGGCCCCCGCGATCCGGATCACCAGCCAGGCCGCCGACCCGATCAGCACCAGGGTCAGCGTCCGGCCGATGCCGACCCGGTGCTGCTCCAGCAACTGGGCCTGGTCGTAGGAGCCGCGCAGCAGGGCGGCGCACAACACGAGCTGGTAGGGGACGCGGGCACGACGCAGCAGGCCCCACAACGGCTTGTCGTGGTGCCGTTCGTCGGCCTTGCGCAGCAGCAGGTCGGTGGCCCAGTCGATGACCAGTGTGAGGACGACCGAGCCGCCGACGACGATCAGAGGGCGGAGTACGTTCTCCATGCCTGCGAACCTAACCCGCGACGCGCGGTGTGAACATGTGTGGATGTGGAGATCGCGGGTAGGGCGGGGCGGTGTGACGAGGCTCTCTTCGGGCGGAGGCGTACCGCGGTGGGCCGACGCCGTCGTACCCGGCTGGCACCATGGGCCCATGAACATCGTGCTCTTCCACTCGACCTATGGCCTCGGACCCGCGGTGCGTCAGGCCGCGAACCGGCTGCGTGCCGCCGGGCATGAGGTGTGGACGCCGGATCTCTTCGAGGGCCGTACGT
The DNA here is from genome assembly GCF_006540305.1 of Streptomyces sp. 6-11-2. Taxonomy (GTDB): domain Bacteria; phylum Actinomycetota; class Actinomycetes; order Streptomycetales; family Streptomycetaceae; genus Streptomyces. Next base: position 5,303,448 of record NZ_BJOR01000001.1, read on the forward strand.
TCGACACCGTCGAGGAGGGCAGGGCCTGCCAGGAATCGATCGGCAAGGACGAACTGCTCAAGCGGGCCGTGCTGGCCGCGGCGCCCTACTCGGAGCGGGGCCTGGTCTACGCCGGGTTCTCGTTCGGGGCCGCCACCGCGCAGACGCTCGCCCTCGGCGACGAGAAGGCCCGCGGACTGCTCCTGCTGCACGGCACCTCGGACGTCGCGCCGAACGCGAGCGCCGACGGCCTGCCCGTCCAGCTGCACGTGGCCGAGCCCGACCCGTTCGAGCCGGACGACTGGTTGAGCGCCTGGTACCTCCAGATGGGCCGGACCGGCGCCGACGTGGAGGTCTACCGCTACGCCGGGGCCGGCCACCTCTACACCGACCCCGACCTGCCGGACTACGACGAGGAGGCCGCCGAGGCCACCTGGCGGGTGGCGCTCGGCTTCCTCGCGGAGCTCGAAACCGACTAGGGCCTCTCGTTTGGATCATGCCGGGCTCGCGGGCCCTGGCACCGCTCCCCCAAGCTCTTCGAGCAGGGGGTACCCCCAGCCGCGTTGTCGTCGGTCGGCAGGGCTCCGCCCTGCCGCCCTCCTCCGCCGTGCGACGCACGGCACCGGACCCCGCTCTCCCTGATCCGGCCTGATCCAAACGAAAGACCCTGGGGCCGCCGGCCAGGGCTCAGACCGGGTCGTAGGCGCGTTCGATCTTCTGCGTGCCGCTGCGTGTGCGGTACGAACGGGTCCAGGCCGAGGTCGCGTTCGGGCTCGTGCGGTCGGACAGCACGTAGTAGTCCATCTGCGCGCGGTCGGCGGTCAGGTCCAGCACGCCGTAGCCGTGGCGGTCGGTGTCGACCCAGTGGACGTGCCGGTTGGCGGCGCGGATCACCGGCGCGGCGATCGCCGAGACCGTGCCCTCGGGAACCTTGACGAAGTCGTCGAGGTTGTCGGAGGTCACCGAGGTGACCACGAACTCTGTGGCGGCGGACGCCGACAGCGGGTACGTGCCGGCGTCCACCGGGACGTCGTTGGCCCACGCCATGTGGATGTCGCCGGTCAGGAAGACGGTGTTGCGGATGGCGTTCGCGCGCAGATGGGACAGCAGTTCGCGGCGGTCGTCGGTGTAGCCGTCCCACTGGTCGGTGTTGATGGCCAGGCCCTCCCGCGGCAGCCCGAGCAGCTCGGCGAGCGGCCTCAGCAGGTCGGCGGAGAGCGAGCCGATGACGAACGGCGCGATCATCACCGAGTTGCCGACCAGTCGCCAGGTGGTGTTCGACGCCTTCAACCCGGCCTTCAGCCAGTCGAGTTGGGCGCGTCCGGTGATCGTTCGGTCCGGATCGTCGACCGAGCCGCTGCCCGTGGCGGCCTGCTGCGAGCGGAAGGAACGCAGATCCAGCAGGGACAGATCGGCCAGCTTGCCGAAGCGCAGCCGCCGGTAGGTGGTGCCCTCGACCGCCGTGCGCACCGGCATCCACTCGAAGTAGGCCTGCCGGGCGGCCGCCACGCGGGCGGTCCAGGTCCCCTCGGCGCCCTCGGTGTGGTTGACCGCGCCGCCCGACCAGGCGTTGTCCGCGAACTCGTGGTCGTCCCAGATGGCGATGACCGGCGCGCTGTGGTGCAGCGCCCGCAGATCGGGGTCGGTCTTGTACGTCGCGTGCCGGGTGCGGTAGTCGGCGAGGCCGAGGATCTCGTGCGCGGGAACGTGCGGCCGCACCACCTTGCCGCGGGCCGCGAACTCCCCCGACTCGTACTCGTAGATGTAGTCGCCGAGGTGAAGCCAGGCGTCGAGGTCGCCGCGGGCCGCGAGGTGGCGGTAGGCCGCGAAGTGGCCGGCCTCCCAGTTGGCGCAGGAGACCACGCCGAAGCGCAGGTTGGCGACGGCGGCGTCGGCGGCGGGCGCGGTGCGGGTGCGGGCGATGGGGGAGTCGGTGCCCCCGGCCGAGAAGCGGAACCAGTAGTCGGTGGCCGGGCGCAGCCCCCGGACGTCGGCCTTGACGGTGTGGTCGGAGGCGGCCGTCGCGGTGGTCGAGCCCTCGGCGACGACGTCGGTGAACCCCTTGTCCCCGGCCACCGCCCAGCGCACCTCGGTGTCCGGGCCCAGCCCGGAGCCGGGCACCGCCTCGGGGACGGGGGTCACGCGGGTCCACAGCAGGACGCCGTCCGGCAGAGGATCGCCGGAGGCGACGCCGTGCAGGAAGGCGGGCGCACCGGTGGCGGCGCGTGCGGGCAGCGCGGCGGCGAGCGGGCCCGCCAGTACGGCGCCCGCCGCCGCGGCCTTGACGAACGTACGGCGGCGCGCGACGGGTGAGTCGGCGCTCTCGAGGTGGCACTGTCGACTGGTCACGGGCGATCAGATTACTGACCGGTAAGTGCGAAGAGCGGGCGAACCGGAAAAGGTTCGCCCGCTCTTCGCGCGGGATTCACGGCAGGCGGCGGCGCCGCCCGGGGATCAGCCCTTGAGGGCCGCGTCCAACGCCGCGTTGAACTCGTCCGCCGTCATCGGCGGGTTCTGGGTGCCGGGGGTGGTCACCTTCTTGCCGTCCATGACCAGGCTCGGGGTGCCGTCCACACCGTCCTTGTTGTTGTCGAAGGTCTTCGACATGGCGACCGCCCAGGCGTCGTACTTGCCGCTCTTGACGTCGTCGCGGAACGACGCGTTGTTCTTCAGGGCCGGCACGGTGTCCGCCACCTTGATGAGGTAGTCGTCGCTCTTGAACTTGTCGTCGGTCTCCTCCGGGTGCCACTTCTTCGAGTACAGCGCGGACTTGTACTCGAGGAACGCCTCGGGGCTGACGTTGAGCGCGGCGCCCATGGCGCTCATCGAGTTCTTGGAGCCCTCGCCGTTGTCGTGGTTGTCGATGAAGGTGCCGCCGATGTACTGGAGCTTGAACTTGCCGTCGTCGACATCCTTCTTGACGGTCGCGCCGACCGCTTCCTCGAACTGGCCGCAGATCGGGCAGCGCGGGTCCTCGTAGATCTTGAGGGTCTTCTGGGCCGAGCTCTTGCCGATGACCACGGTCGTGCCGTCGGTGCCGGTGGTGTTGGCCGGGGCGACGACCTTCTCGTCCTTCACGGCCTCCCAGTGGCTGGGCTTGTTGGCCTGGACGACGGCGTAGCCGATGCCGCCGGCCGCCGCCAGCACGGCCACGACCGCGCACGCCACGGTTATCTGCCGCTTGGCCTTGGCCCGCTTGGCGTCGCGCTCGCGCTCGGCGCGCAGCCGCTCCCGGGCCGCCGTCTTCGCCGTCTGGCTGTTCCGCTTGCTCATGGTGGTGTTCTCCTGTGGGACGCGCAGCTTCGTGCGCGGGACTACGAATGGGGACTGGTCGTGCTCGGGGCGCCCGGGGTCGTCGCTCAGACGAGTGCGAGGGCGTCCGGGCACGGCGGTCCGCGCCGTCCCAGGGAGTGCACGAGGATGCGGGCGCGCAGCGCGGCGATCCGCGGCGCGGGACGCGCCGGCCGGCCCACCGAGCGGGTGCTGCGCACCGTGACCGCCGCCACCGCGAGCAGCAGCGGCCGGAAGGTCGTGGCGGCCACCGCGCACAGCAGCTGGGCGAGCGCCCGCTCGCCGCGGCGCAGCCAGCCGGCCGCGACCAGGCCGACGGCGACGTGCGCGGCCAGCAGCAGCCAGGCCGTGGCCGGGTCGGCGTGCGCGAGCAGTGCGGTCAGCCGGCCGGTGTCGGTGCCGGTCATCTGGGCCAGCGGGGTGCCGACGTCGGTGTGCCCGCCGCACAGCACGTCGAAGCCGACCGAGCGCAGGGGACCGGCGACCGGGCCGCCCGCGGGGCCGTAGCAGAGGTGCTGGCCGGTGGTGAAGACGGTGTCGGCCGCCAGTTCCAACGGGACCAGCAGGGCGGCGATCCGCCCGAAGCCGCGCTCACGGCCGGCCAGGGCGTAGGAGAGCAGGAACACGGCGACCGCGACCGCGGCCACCGTGTTCAGCGGCAGCGGGACCCGTGACAGCAGCACGTGCGACGCGGTGCTGAGCGTCACGACCACGGCCGTGAACAGCGCCGCGCGCACGGCTCTGAGTTTGGTCCCGGATATGTCCATAGCGAGACACGAGTCTGTCATGCGGGCCGGTAAGAGACCCCTAAAGGGTTCCTGTGTGCGGCCCATCCGTCACAGACCCGGGATCCCTCCGTTGCGCAGCAGGTCCACGAAGATGCGGTGGTCGGCACGCGCGCGTGCGCCGTAGGCGTGCGCGAAGTCGGCGAGCAGCGGCGCGAAGCCCTCCTCGTCGCCCGCGATCGCCGCGTCGATGGCCCGCTCGGTGGAGAACGGCACCAGGGACTCGCCCGACGTGTCGTCCGCCGCCGCGTGCATGGCGGCCGTGGCCCGGCCCAGGTCGGCGACCACCTGCGCGATCTCCTCCGGGTCGTCGACGTGGTCCCAGTCCAGGTCCACGGTGTACGGCGAGACCTCGGTGACCAGCCGGCCGGCGCCGTCCAGCTCGGTCCAGCCCAGCCACGGGTCGGTGTGCGCCTGGAGGGCACGCCGGCAGACCACCGTGCGGTGGCCCTCGTGCTGGAAGTGGTCGTGGATCGCCTGGTCCGTGATGTGCCGGGAGGCCGCCGCGGTCCGGGCCCGCTGGATGGAGATCACCACGTCGTGCTCCAGGGCGTCGCTGTGGCCCTCCAGGAGGATGTCGTACGACAGACCGGCCGGGCCGATCCCGTGGCGGCCGACGACGTCCTTGACGCGGTAGGACTCCGGGCGGGCCAGCGAGGCCTCCGGCAGGGTCTCCAGATAGCCGTCGAACGCCGCGAGGACCTTGTAGCGGGTGGCGGCGTCCAGCTCGACCGCGCCGCCGCCGGGCGCGAAGCGGCGCTCGAAGTCGCGGATCTCGGTCATCGACTCCAGCAGCCCGGCACGGGTCAGCGAACGGGCGTCACGCAGCGTGTCCAGGAGGGGGCCGTCGGCCGTGTCCAGCGTGAAGGGCGGCACCTCGTCGCTCTTGGCGCCGGTGGCCAGGGCGTGGATCCGGTCGCGGTAGGCGGTCGCGTAGAGCGTCACCAGCTCGGTGATCCGGTCGTCACTGAGCGCCTTGGCGTACCCGACGAGGGCGAGAGAGGCGGCGAACCGCTTGAGGTCCCAGGTGAAGGGGCCGACGTAGGCCTCGTCGAAGCCGGTGGCGCTGAAGACCAGCCGGCCGTCGGCGTCCATGTAGGTGCCGAAGCTCTCCGCGTGCAGGTCGCCGTGGATCCACACGCGCGAGGTGCGGTCGTCGAGGTAGGGTCCGCCGCGCCGGTCGGCGCCCAGGTCGTGGTGGAAGAGACAGGCCGTGCCCCGGTGGAACGCGAGGGCCGAGGCGGCCATCCTCCGCAGCCTCATGCCGAACGCGGCCGGATCGTCGGCCAGGAGCTCGCCGAAGACGGTGTCGAGGACGGCGATGATCTCCTTGCCGCGCTGCTCGTCGCTGAGCTGGGGGACCGACATCGCGGAGTGCCTCCTGGTGCAGGTGGTGCATGACGTGTGGAGTGGGTCCGGCTTGGGCGTTCCACCACACCAACGTCCGGCGGTGCGGCGGAGTGCCCGCGCTGTCCCGCCTGAAGGTACGGCGCGAACGCGGCCGCGTGTCAGTGCCGGGGCATAGACTTCGACGCTGTCCCCCGGACTGTCCGCAGCACGTCGTCTATGTTGTCCATGGAGGCCGAACCGTGTCGAAGCCGCCGTTCACGCACCTGCACGTCCACACCCAGTACTCGCTGCTGGACGGTGCCGCGCGGCTGAAGGACATGTTCAACGCCTGCAACGAGATGGGCATGACGCACATCGCCATGTCCGACCACGGAAACCTCCACGGGGCGTACGACTTCTTCCACTCCGCGAAGAAGGCCGGAGTCACCCCGATCATCGGGATCGAGGCGTATGTCGCCCCTGAGTCCCGGCGCAACAAGCGCAAGATCCTATGGGGTCAGCCGCACCAGAAGCGGGACGACATCTCCGGTTCCGGCGGTTACACCCACAAGACGATGTGGGCGGTGAACAGGACCGGCCTGCACAACATCTTCCGCCTCTCCTCCGACGCCTACGCCGAGGGCTGGCTGCAGAAGTGGCCCCGGATGGACAAGGAGACGATCTCCCAGTGGTCCGAGGGCATCGTCGCCTCCACCGGCTGCCCCTCCGGCGAGGTCCAGACCCGGCTGCGCCTCGGCCACTTCGACGAGGCCCTGAAGGCCGCCGCCGACTACCAGGACATCTTCGGCAAGGACCGCTACTTCCTGGAGCTGATGGACCACGGCATCGACATCGAGCGCAAGGTCCGCGACGGCCTGCTGGAGATCGGCAAGAAGCTCGGCATCCCGCCCCTGGTCACCAACGACTCGCACTACACCTACGCGCACGAGGCCGGCGCCCACGACGCCCTGCTGTGCATCCAGACCGGCAAGAACCTCTCCGACCCCGACCGCTTCAAGTTCGACGGCACCGGCTACTACCTGAAGTCCACCGAGGAGATGTACGCCATCGACTCCTCGGACGCCTGGCAGGAGGGCTGCGCCAACACCCTCCTGGTCGCCGAGATGGTCGACACCACCGGCATGTTCGAGAAGCGCGACCTCATGCCCAAGTTCGACATCCCCGAGGGCTACACCGAGGTCACCTGGTTCAAGGAGGAGGTCCACCGCGGCATGGAGCGCCGCTTCCCCGGCGGCATCCCCGAGGACCGCCAGAAGCAGGTCGCGTACGAGATGGACGTCATCATCCAGATGGGGTTCCCGGGCTACTTCCTCGTGGTCGCCGACTTCATCATGTGGGCCAAGAACAACGGCATCGCGGTCGGCCCCGGCCGTGGCTCCGCGGCCGGCTCGATCGTCGCCTACGCCCTCGGCATCACCGACCTCGACCCGATCCCGCACGGCCTGATCTTCGAGCGGTTCCTCAACCCCGAGCGCATCTCCATGCCCGACGTCGACATCGACTTCGACGAGCGCAGGCGCGTCGAGGTGATCAGGTACGTGACGGAGAAGTACGGCGCCGACAAGGTCGCCATGATCGGCACCTACGGCACCATCAAGGCCAAGAACGCGATCAAGGACTCCGCGCGCGTGCTGGGCTACCCGTACGCGATGGGCGACCGCATCACCAAGGCCATGCCCGCCGACGTCCTCGGCAAGGGCATCCCGCTGTCCGGCATCACCGACCCCGAGCACCCCCGCTACTCGGAGGCGGGCGAGGTCCGGGGGATGTACGAGAACGAGCCGGACGTGAAGAAGGTCATCGACACCGCACGCGGTGTGGAGGGCCTGGTGCGGCAGATGGGCGTGCACGCGGCCGGCGTGATCATGTCCAGCGAGACCATCACCGAGCACGTCCCGGTCTGGGTGAGGCACACCGACGGCGTGACCATCACGCAGTGGGACTACCCGAGCTGCGAGTCGCTCGGCCTGCTGAAGATGGACTTCCTCGGCCTGCGCAACCTGACGATCATGGACGACGCCGTGAAGATGGTGAAGTCCAACAAGGGGATCGACATCGATCTCCTGGGCCTGGAGCTGGACGACCCCAAGACCTTCGAACTGCTCCAGCGCGGCGACACCCTCGGCGTCTTCCAGTTCGACGGCGGCCCCATGCGCTCCCTGCTGCGCCTGATGAAGCCGGACAACTTCGAGGACATCTCCGCCGTCTCGGCCCTGTACCGGCCGGGCCCGATGGGCATGAACTCCCACACCAACTACGCCCTGCGCAAGAACGGCCAGCAGGAGATCACGCCCATCCACCCGGAGCTGGAGGAGCCGCTCAAGGAGGTCCTGGACGTCACCTACGGCCTGATCGTCTACCAGGAGCAGGTGCAGAAGGCCGCCCAGATCGTCGCCGGCTACTCGCTCGGCGAGGCCGACGTGCTGCGGCGTGTGATGGGCAAGAAGAAGCCCGAGGAACTGGCGAAGAACTTCACCATCTTCCAGGAGGGCGCCCGCAAGAAGGACTTCAGCGACGAGGCCATCCAAGCCCTGTGGGACGTGCTGGTCCCCTTCGCCGGCTACGCGTTCAACAAGGCACACTCGGCCGCGTACGGCCTGGTGTCGTACTGGACCGCCTATCTGAAGGCCAACCACCCCGCCGAGTACATGGCCGGCCTGCTGACCTCCGTCAAGGACGACAAGGACAAGTCGGCGGTCTACCTCAACGAGTGCCGCCGCATGGGCATCCGGGTGCTCCCGCCCAACGTCAACGAGTCCCAGTCGAACTTCGCCGCGCAGGGCGACGACGTGATCCTCTTCGGCCTGTCCGCCGTGCGCAACGTCGGCACCAACGTGGTCGAGTCCATCATCAAGTCCCGCAAGGCCAAGGGGAAGTACGCCTCGTTCCCCGACTACCTCGACAAGGTCGAGGCGGTGGTCTGCAACAAGCGCACCACGGAGTCGCTGATCAAGGCGGGCGCCTTCGACGAGATGGGGCACACCCGCAAGGGCCTCACCGCGCAGTACGAGCCGATGATCGACAACGTGGTCGCGGTCAAGCGCAAGGAGGCCGAGGGGCAGTTCGACCTCTTCGGCGGGATGGGCGAGGAGACCAGCGGCGAGCCCGGCTTCGGGCTGGACGTGGAGTTCTCCGTCGAGGAGTGGGACAAGACGTACCTGCTCGCCCAGGAGCGGGAGATGCTCGGCCTCTACGTCTCCGACCACCCGCTGTTCGGCCTGGAGCACGTGCTCGCGGACAAGGCCGACGCGGGCATCTCCCAGCTCACCGGCGGCGAGCACGCCGACGGCGCGGTCGTCACCATCGGCGGCATCATCTCCGGCCTCCAGCGCAAGATGACCAAGCAGGGCAACGCGTGGGCGATCGCCACCGTCGAGGACCTGGCGGGCTCCATCGAGTGCATGTTCTTCCCGGCGACCTACCAGCTGGTGTCGACCCAACTCGTCGAGGACGCCGTGGTGTTCGTCAAGGGCCGCCTCGACAAGCGCGAGGACGTGCCGCGCCTGGTCGCGATGGAGCTGATGATCCCCGACCTGTCGAACGCGGGGAGCAACGCACCGGTGATCCTCACCATCCCGGCACTGAAGGTGACCCCGCCCATGGTGAGCCGCCTCGGTGAGATCCTCAGCCACCACAAGGGCGACAGCGAGGTCCGCATCAAGCTCCAGGGGCCGAGCAGGACGACGGTGCTGCGTCTGGACCGGCACCGGGTCAAGCCGGATCCGGCGTTGTTCGGCGATCTGAAGGTCCTGCTCGGCCCGTCCTGCCTGGCCGGCTGACATGAACGAGGGGCGTACCCGTGCGCATCGGGTACGCCCTCTCGTCGATTACCGCGCTTTGTTCAACAGTCCATGGACCGGACTCAGTTGTGGCCGAAGCGCTTCTGACGTCCCTTGCGGGCCATGGCAGTCGGACTCGTCTGCGGACTCTGGGCGTGATGCTCGGGCTGCGACTCCGACGTGGAGTGCTCCGTCTCCTGCGGGCCGTTCGCGGCCACGGACGCCTTCTGCCGGCTGCGGTCCTGCTTGCGGTTCTTGGCCATGGTGATCAGCCTCCTGTGGGGGATCTAGGGGCCAGGGCCGGGACCAGATTCACATAGGCCGACAATGAACGCATGTTGGATAATTACCGTATGTAACGCGGGGCGTCGGGGCGCGGGCGCCGGAAACGCCACGCCGAAGATCGAGTTCGGGCCGTTAACCCCGGCCGGGTCGGGCAGACTCGAAGCACATCCCGAAGCACATGCCGAAGCAACCTCCCGGAAAGAGGGTGGATCGCGTGGACCGCTGCATCGTCCTGGTGGACGCCGGGTATCTGCTGGGCGCCGCGGCCAGTCTTCTCGCCGGGGAGCCGTCGCGGTCCCGGATCACCGTCGACCACACCGCCCTTGTGCAGGGGCTGCGTGAACAGGCCGAGTCCGACACGGAGCGGCCTCTGCTGCGCATCTACTGGTTCGACGGCGCGCCCGACCGCGTACCGCAGCCCGAGCACCGCCGGCTGCGCGTGATGCCCCGGGTCACCGTCCGGCTCGGCGCGCTCACCCGAAGCGACGGACGCTGGGCACAGAAGGGCGTGGACGCCGCGATGCACGCCGAACTGACCGAGCTGGCCCGCAACCGCGCCTGCTCCGACGTCGTCCTCGTCACCGGCGACGGCGATCTGCTGCCCGGCTTGATGGCCGCCAAGGAGCATGGCGTCGCCGTCCATCTGTGGGCGGTGCAGGCCGCCGACGGCGACTACAACCAGTCCGAGGACCTGGTCGCCGAGGCCGACGAGCGGCGCGTGCTGGACCGCACGTGGATCACGAAGGCCGTGCGCGCCAAGGAACTCGGCGGCATCTGCGCGCCACCGCCCGCGCCCCGCCCCGAGATCGCCGCGATCCTCTCCGCGCCGCTGCCGGAGTCCACGCTCACCCAGGCCGCCGAAGGCCCCGCCGAACAGCGGCAGCACCCGGCCGCCGCCGCGGGGCGCGGCGGCACCGAGGAGCGGGTGCCCGCCGTCAAAGGCGTGCCCACCCCCAAGGACCTCGCCGCCCTGCGCGCCCCCGGCACCCCGCCAGCGCAGCACCCTTCCACGGCGACCCTGCGCTGGTCCTCGGACCGGGGCTGGGTGGACCGGCCGGGCCTGCCCGCCGAGCCCCCCGAGGCCGCCTCCATGCCGACGCTCGCCCAGCTGACGACGGCCGAGCAGCGGTGGGCGGACCGGGAGGAGGACATCACGACCGTCGGCGGCGACCCGTACGAGGTGGGACAGGTCTTCGCCCGGCGCTGGGTGGACCGGCTGGGCGACCAGGGGCACCTTCAGAAACTGTCGTCGATGTACCCCCGGATCCCGCACCGCGTCGACGGCGAGCTGCTGCGCTACGCCGCCCGCTTCGGTCTGCTCGCGCACAAGGACGACCAGATCGATGAGCACGACCGGTACGCCATCCGGGCGGGGTTCTGGCGGGAGATCGACGTACGGACGTCCACCGAGCGCGCTCCCGTCGCCGACTGAACCGCGGACCGGACCGGTTCGGGGCGCCCCGAGGGCGAGTGAGGCTCCGCGACCCCGTACCCTCGTCCCTTGTGAGTACGCGCACGGCACAGGCATTTCGGCCCGGGGACGGCGTCGTGTGCGCGGTGCGCGGACTGACCCGGACCTACCCCGCGGTACGCGGCCGGCGCGGCGCCCCCGGGACACCCGCGGTGCTGGCCACCGACGCGGTCGAACTCGACGTCCGGCGCGGCGAGATCTTCGGACTGCTCGGACCGAACGGCGCCGGCAAGTCCACCCTCGTACGCCAGCTCACCGGACTGCTGCGCCCCGACAGCGGCACGGTCGAGATCCTCGGCCACGACATCGTGGCGCACCCCGAGCGGGCCGCGCGGATCCTCGCCTACCTCGGGCAGGAGTCCACCGCCCTGGACGAGCTGACCGTCTCGCTCGCCGCCGAGACCACCGGGCGGCTGCGCGGCCTGGACCTCAGGCGGGCGCGGGCCGAGCGGGACGCCGTCCTCGACGAGCTGGGTCTCGCGCCGATCGCCGGGCGCCCGCTGAAGAAGCTCTCCGGCGGCCAGCGGCGGCTCGCCTGCTTCGCGGCCGCGCTGGTCGGCGAACGCCCGCTGCTGGTGCTCGACGAGCCGACCACCGGGATGGATCCGGTGGCCCGGCGGGCGGTGTGGTCCGCCGTCGACCGGCGGCGCGCCGAACGCGGCACGACCGTCGTCCTGGTCACCCACAACGTCATCGAGGCCGAGACGGTCCTGGACCGGGTCGCCGTCCTCGACCAGGGCCGGGTCATCGCCTGCGACACCCCGGCCCGGCTCAAGGAGCGGGTCTCCGGCGAGGTGCGGGTCGAGCTGGTGTGGCGGGAGCGGGCGCCCCTGGAGGTGGCGGAGGTCGCCGTGCTCAGGGAGCGGGCCGTGGAGTCGGGTCGCCGCTGGACGCTGCGGCTGGCGCCCGAGGACGCCCGCGCCGCCGTCGCCACGGTCACCGGCGGGGCCGCCTTCGCCGCCCTGGACGACTTCACCCTGACCACGCCCAGTCTGGAGGACGTGTACCTGGCCCTGGGCGGCGCCGCCCGGCAGGGGCTGGTGAAGTCATGAGCCGTGTGGGCGCCATGAGTGGCATGAGCGCGGGGAGCGGCGGATCCGTGCAGGACTACGCGGGCGCCGGCAGGAACCCGTCCGGTGCGGGAGACGCTGCCGCGCCCGCCGCGTGCGCCGCCGCGGACAAGCCGGCGGCGTCGTTCGCTGCCGCAGGTGAGCCGGCTGCGTGCGCCGCCGGCGGTAACCCGGTGGCGTTCGCTGCCGGAGGTGAGCCGGCCGCGTGCGCTGCCGCAGGGAAAGGGAGCAGTTCGACGTGAGTGTCGTACCCGCCGGTGTGCTGCCGGGCGCGACGGCCGTACAGGACGGCGGCGCCGGTGAGGCGGCCGCGCTCGGGCCGCGGGCGCGGCTGTGGCCGTCGCTGGCCGCCGTGTACCGGGCCCAGCTGTCCCGGGCGCGGGTGGCGCGGATCCCGCTGCTGTTCGTGGCGACCTTCCAGTCCGTCGGCATCATGATCATGATGCGGGGCGTGGTCAGCGGTGGCGGCGAGGCCCGGTTCGTGGTGTCCGGTGCCTCGGTCGTCGTCGTCGCCTACGTCGCCCTGAACCTGCTCGCCCAGTACTTCGGGCAGCTGCGGGCCAGTGGCGGGCTCGACCACTACGCGACGCTGCCGGTGCCGCCCGCGGCCGTGGTGCTGGGCGCGGCGGCCGCGTACGCCTCGTTCACGGTGCCGGGCACGCTGGTGACCGCCGTGTTCGGGTGCGTGCTGTTCGGGCTGCCGCTCGGCAACCTGTGGGTGCTGGTGGCGGTGATCCCGCTCGCCGGTGCCGCGCTCTCCGGGCTCGGCGCGGCCTGCGGCCTGCTCGCCCCGCGCCCGGAACTGGCCACCCTGCTGGGCCAGTTGGGCATGTCGGCGGCGCTGCTGCTGGGCGTGCTGCCGCCCGACCGCATGCCCGGGGCCGTACGGCTGCTGCGCGACCTGCTGCCGTCCACGTACGGCGTGGAGGCCTACGCGCACACCTTCGCGGCCCGTCCCGACTGGGCTCTGGTGGCCGGTGACATGGCCGTCTGCGCCGGGGTCGGGGTGGTCTCGCTGGCCGTCGCCACCTGGGCCTATCGCCGGGCCGCCGTCCGGTGACGCGGCCGTCCCCCGCAACTGGCACGATGACAAGGTGACCGCTCCGTTGACTCCGCCACCACCGCCGCGCCGGCGCTCCTCACAGCATTCCGGGTCCTCAGAGTCCTCGGGATCGGGATCCGGGCAGGCCCCGCAGCCGGGGCCGGTCTCGCCCTGGCAGTCCTGGCAGGTGCCGCCCGCCGGAGCCCGGCCGGTGACCGCGTACGAACAGGACGGGCCGGGATGGGCGGCCGAGGTCCGGGAGGCCGTCGTCGTCATGGTCGCCGTGGCGCTCTGCGGGGTGCCGCTGGGACTGCTCTGGCTGCGGCTGGCGCCCCGGGTGCCGCTGATCGCCGATGTGTCCGGGAGCAACTGGGTCGTCTACCTCAAGGACACCGAGGGGGAGCAGGCGATCGGCGTCGACGGCACGTTCACTCTGCTGGCTCTGGCCTTCGGTGTGCTGAGCGCCGTGGTCGTCTTCCTGGTGCGGCGGCGCGGGGGCGTGCCGCTGGTGGTGGCCCTGTGCGTCGGAGGACTGCTCGGGTCGCTGCTGGCGTGGCGGCTCGGGGTGTGGCTCGGGCCCGAGCAGGACGTGGTCGCCCACGCCAAGGCCGTGGGCAAAGGGGTGACGTTCCCGGCACCGCTGAAGCTCGAAGCCCTGGGGGCGCTGCTGGCCTGGTCGCTGGCCGCGCTGATCGTCCACCTGGGGTTGACGGCCCTGTTCGGGCCGCGGGACCCGGAGCCGGACACGACAGTGTTCGGACCCACCTTGCCGCCGGAGTGAGCCGTACGCGGTGAGCCGCACGCGCGGGGCGGACGGCCCGGTTCCTCGGTTGTGCCGCCCGTGCGCGTCCCGGCCGCTCTCGGTGGGCCGGCCGCCGGACGGGACCGCCATCGGGTTCGTGCCGCCCGCGCGGCCGCCGCGAGTACCGGTCCGCGAGACGTCACACGGTTTCGAACTCCCGCCTCGGGCCGCGACCGCAGGGCGCGACCCGTCGCCGTGCGCCCGTCCGGTCACGCCGGGCGGTGGCTGATTCGCATGACCCTTCGGCATGCGCCCCGTTGCGCTTGCGTGTCCTCTTCGAGAGCCCAGCCCAGCCGAGCCCGGGCCGTTCACTTAGTGGGCGGTACCACGCCGCCGGGCCGGGGCCGCCCGGCCCGTTGCCCTCCGGCCGCGCCTTCCGCGTTCCGTTCGGCCTGGTCCGGGGGTTCGGGCCGGTCACGTCAGGGTGTCGAGGAAGGCGGCCAGAACCCGTTCGAACGCCTGGTCGTCGACGGTCGCCGGGTCGACGGCGGCCAGTGCCGCGCCGAGGCGCGGATGGTCGTCCTCGCCGCCCGTCGTGCCGGTGAGATGGCCGAAGCCGGCGGCGAAGGGGGCCAGCGCGGCGCCGAGCGCCAGGTAGTCGATGGCGAGCAGGATCCGCATCGCGTCGTCGGCCGGCCGGCCCGCAGCAGCGCCGCCACCATGTCGTCGTAGTGGTTCAGGGCCATGGTGGTGCGCACCGAGCGTCCGCCGATCAGGCCGACCGCGTTCGGGGGGCGGTGAAGGCGCGGCGGTAGGAGCGGGCGACGGTGGCGATCCCGGTGTGCGGGGCGGGGGCCAGGCGTGGCGCTACGCCGACATCCTGGCCGCCGGCGGCCGGGTCGCCCTCGCCTCGGACTGGCCGATCGCGCCCTACGACCCGCGCGGGGTCATGGACGCGGCCGTGCGGCTCTGCGGTGTCAGGGTCTCGAAGACGACGGCCTTCGTCGTCGAGACCCGGACGCGGCCGGGTGTGAACGCTCGTGCTCGGTTTCACCGGCGCCGGGCAGGCCCTGGGAGGGCCGGCCGGTCAGGCGCGTCCGATCGGGGCGAGGGTCGCGTTCGTGAGACCCACCAGGTCGCCGGGGGACAGTTCCACCTCCAGGCCGCGGCGGCCCGCCGAGACGCAGATGGTGCCGTGGGCGGGGGCCGAGTCGTCCAGGACCGTGGGGAGCCTCTTGCGCTGGCCGAGGGGGGAGATGCCGCCGCGGACATAGCCGGTGGTGCGCTCCGCGAGGGCCGGGTCGGCCATCGCCGCGCGCTTGCCGCCGACCGCCGCCGCCAGGGCCTTGAGGTCCAGGGAGCCCGCGACCGGCACCACGGCCACCGTCAGGGCGCCGTCGACGTCGGCCACCAGCGTCTTGAAGACGCGGTCCGGGGACACGCCCATCGCCTCGGCCGCCTCCTCGCCGTAGGAGGGGTGGGAGGGGTCGTGGTCGTAGGAGTGGACCGTGAACGGCACCCCGGCCGCGGTGAGCGCCACCGTCGCGGGTGTACCGCCCGACTGCCGCCCGCCGCCCTTGTTCGGACGCGCTCCGCGCGCCCCTTCTTCCCCTTGGTGCTTCTTCGACTTCTTCGCCACCCGCCGCATCCTCCCAGACGGGCCGGAACGAGAGGAACGTCCCCTGTCCGGAGACGTTGATCGGGCCAGGTCCGCCTGACCGCCGAGCCGTCCTTCTCCGTCTGGAGGATGTGGAAGATCTCGATACGGCCGGGGCCGGTGTTCAGGGAGACGCAGAGCGGGCCGTCGCGTCAATTCTGGCTGGTTGGAGCCTTTGTCAGGTCGGCCGCGGGCAAGGACGGCAGGCTGCGGATGATGGCCGTCTCCGAGCGCAGGAGCCGCAGCTCGTCGCGCAGCCGTGAGGCCGTGTCCGGGGCCTGGAGCAGACGCTGCCGCGTCGGTGTGTCCAGCATCATCGCGGCGGCGACCAGATAGGAGACGACGTCCGGCTCGTCCGGCAGGTCCGCACCGGTCGCCAGCGACCGCTCCCGGGCTCCCGCCAGCCGCTTCTGGTACTGGCGGAAGGACCGCAGCACCCCCTCGGCCAGCGCGCCCGCCTCGTCGCCGGGCTCCTCGGTCAGCTCCTGCAGTTCCGCCACGAGGTACGGACCGGAAGCGTCCACCGACAGCAGCCGGACCCGGGTCGTGCCCGTGGCCAGCACCTCGAAGGTGCCGTCGGCCCGCTCCCGTATCGTCGCCGCGTCCGCCACGCAGCCCACGGAGTGGAAGGCCTTGGCCGGATCGGGGCCGAAGCCGGCGGCGGGGCCACGTTCGGGCAGTGCGGTCGGATCGGGCATGCCCGGGGCGCTCACGGCCACTTCGTGGCCGTCGCGGATCGCCACGACGGCGAACCGGCGCGGTTCGTCCTCGGGCGTCTTCAGCAGCGCGCGCATCATGGCGCGGTAGCGCTCCTCGAAGACGTTCAGGGGCAGCACCAGTCCCGGGAACAGCACCGTGTTCAGGGGGAAGAGCGGAAGACGGACGGTGGTCACGGCGCAAAAGCCTAATGCTCGCCGCGACGGGCGCGTCCGCCGAGCCCGTATCGCGGGCGCCGGGACGGCTGCGCGGGCGGTACCGGCCCCAGGTTGACGCGCAGTTTCAGGAAGAGGCCGAGGGGGTCGTCCGACAGCCGGTCCCAGGGGAAGGAGGTGGCGTACGGGCCGACCAGGCGCAGCTGCGCGAGGGCGTCCTCGTGGCGTTCGAGCCGCAGCAGGACGCAGGTCAGCAGGTTACGGATCTCCGCGGGCCAGGTCACGGCCGCCGGGAAGCGGGCGGAGAAGGCGATCGCCCGGTCGGCCGCCGCGTGCAGCCGGGCCCGCGGCACCCGCGGCCCGCAACCGTCCGTCAGATAGGCGAAGGCGGCCCGCACCGGCAGCGCCTGGACGAGCGAGTCGGCCGGGGCGTCCTGGGCGGCCAGGTCGGCGAAGTCGAAGCACTCGCGGTGCGATCCGTGCCAGGAGGCCGCCAGATAGCGCAGGGCGGCCACATGGCAGCCGTAGTGGTGCGGGGCCCGGCGGACCGCGGCCTCCCACAGCTCCTCGAAGTACCGGTGCCCGGCGCGGCTGCCGCGCGCGTGGTCCAGGGCGACCCGCCACGGCACCGGGTCACGGCCGTCGGCGCGTGCGGCGGCCGTGATCAGCGGGCTGACCGCGCGCAGCAGCTCCGCCCGCGCGGGCGAGGCCCAGGCGCGGTCGACCGCGAGCTGGGCGGCGACCAGCAGCGCGTCCGGGTCGTGCGGGGCGGCGGCCCGCCAGGTGTCCAGCCACTCCGGGCGGGAACGGGCGATGGCCGCCAGCCGCGTCGCGTACCGGTCGCGTTCCTCCCACCGGGCCCCCTCCCGGGTGCCGGCGAGCAGCGACGCGGCGGGCCCGTACGCGCCCTGGGCGGCGGCGACCAGCGCCGGGCCGAGGGGTTCGTCCGGCGCGTCGAGGAGCACCTCGTCGTCGGCGGTGAGCCCGGCGGCGGGGCTGGAGGCGGTTCTTGTCATCCGGGTGGGGCGGATGAACGCGGGCATCGATGCCATGGTGCCGACCATTGAAAGACGCAGGTCGCGGACGCGCCAGGGGGTTCGGGCAAGGCGAGGAAAGTTGTACAACGGATGGTCAAGGTCAAGTAAAAGGTGACGATTTCAACAACTGTCGGCGGGCTCTGCGGGAGCGGCTGTCTCGCCGCGCTCCCCGGCACTTCCGGGGTCCGACGACACCGAGCTGTGGAGGTTCCTCCAGGAGCGCGTTCGCCCCCTCGACGGCGTGATCGAGACCGAGTGCATGCTCGAGGTCGCCGTGCACAAGCTGTGGTTCGACAAGAACGGCTCCGCCGGAGGCGCCGCACGACCCCGGTCCCGTCCCTAGTGCTGTGGCCGGACGCCGCGAGCTTCCCGGCAAACCCTTCCGGCCACAGCACTAGCTCCGCCGCAGCAGCCGCGTCGCGCCCGCCGCCACCGTCGTGGCCAGGGTCCAGCCGAGCAGGATCAGTGCCGCGGCGAGCCACTGCCAGCCGCCGCGCAGCTGCCACTTGCCCGCCTGGCCCAGGTCGACGACCGGCAGCAGCAGGTCCAGGGCGAACAGGGCGGGGTTCCACTCCGGGTGGCCGCCGGGGTCGGCCGGGGGCGGGCCCGCGCGCGCGAAGGCGAGTGAGCCGGCCGCCCACAGCACCGCCATCCACACCGCGGCGCGGCCCGGCCGGTACCCGTAGGCCACCGTCCAGTCCTGGAGGTAGCCCACGAGCTTGGCGGCGAGCGGCAGGGTCTCGCGGCGGCGGCGCTGCTTGGCGAGCAGCACCTCGCGCGCGTCCACGTCCTCGCCCGCCTCCCGCAGTACGGCGGCCAGGCGCTCGTACGGCTCCGGGTTGTACTCGGCGGTCGCCGCCGCCACCCAGTTCAGCCGCTCGGTCAGCGGGAACGGGCCCCGCGGCACCAGGTTCTCGTAGGCGAAGCCGCCCATGTGCAGGCTGCCCGGCGCGGGCCAGCTGCTCGCCCGGTCGACGAGGGTGACGACCCGTGCCCCGGACAACAGCACCTGCCCGCGCGGCGGCCGCTCCCCGAGGAAGCGCAGCTCCGGCGTCTGCACCCGGCGCAGCGACAGCACCTGCTCGTCGGTGAGGGTGAAACGGGCCCGCTCCAGATCGACCGCGTCACCGAACCGCCCGTCGTCCAGACGCACCCCGCCCCGGCACTCGAAGGGCTGAATCCGCGTCCCGTGCGCGGGCGTCACCCCGCTCAACGGTCCGCCGACGCCCGCCGGGGTGAGGTACAGCGTGCGCTCCACCGTGAGCTGCGGCGCGTTCAGCGCGAACCGCTCCCGCGGATTGGTGAGCCGCGCCCCGCGCAGGCTCAGCGACACGCCGATCTTCGCGCTGCGCAGGCTGAACTCGCCGTACGACTCCAGCAGCTCAGCCTGGAGGTCCTGGCCCACCGTCATCCCGTCGCCGGCGATCGAGCGGCCGGCGCGGTCCCGGTGCACGACCGCCTGGTTGAGCAGCAGGTCCGTGCCGATGTGCGCGTCGGTCAGCCGTATCCCGCCGGTGAACCGGCAGCGCGGCAGATGCAGGTCGCCCTCGGTGCGCACGCGGGCCGCCTCCAGCCTCGGCACCGAGCAGTCCACCAGCCGCACGGTGGTGAAGCGCGCCTCCGGCAGCAGGACCTCCTGGTCGAACCGGCAGCCGTTCAGCTCCATGTACGGCAGTACCGCGCCCCCGGCGAGGTCCAGGGCGCCCGTGATCCGCAGGCCGCGGAGCTTCAGGGACGACACGCGCCCGGCGAGCGCGGGCGGCCCGTCCAGGAGCAGCCAGCAGACGACGCGCGCCCGTACGGTCCGCTCGGGCCCCCACGGCTGCCCGCCGTGCGGATCGTCCACCACGGCGTCGCCGCTGCGCAGGTCGTACACGCTGCCGTTGCGGAAGGCCTGCCACATCCCCGCCTCGGTGGCGGTCAGGTCGTCGGACAGGTCACCGGAGTGTAAGCCGGCCCCCTCGGCCACGGTCCTCCCTCCCTCCCCGGCTACTCGCTGGTTGGCTACGCTTCGTACAACCGGTCATGCCCGATCGGTGACGCTCTGAACACGAAATGTGAAGGGGGCCTTCCGTGTTCCGTGCCAGCCACTGATACGGCGTTCTGTATCAGCCACTGATACGGACGGACGGTGCCCGCGCGCGGTCTGAGAGAATTGACACCGTGATCTCCCGAATCGATCTGCGCGGCGACGCCCTCCCCGAGGGGCCCGCCCTGCGCGACCTGCTGCCCCGAGCCGACTTCGACGTCTCGGCCGCCCTGGAGAAGGTGCGCCCGATCTGCGAGGCCGTGCATCATCGCGGCGACGCGGCGCTGATCGACTTCGCCGAGAAGTTCGACGGCGTACGTCTGGAGTCGGTGCGGGTCCCGGTCCAGGCGATCGAGGACGCGCTGGAGAAGCTCGACCCGGACGTGCGCGCGGCCCTGGAGGAGTCCGTCCGGCGCGCCCGGCTCGTCCACCGCGAGCAGCGCCGCGCCACGCACACCACCCAGGTGGTGCCCGGCGGCTCGGTGACCGAGAAGTGGGTGCCCGTCGAGCGCGTCGGGCTGTACGCGCCGGGCGGCCGGTCGGTCTACCCGTCCTCCGTGGTCATGAACGTCGTGCCCGCCCAGGAGGCCGGCGTCGAGTCGATCGCGCTCGCCTCGCCGCCCCAGGCCGAGTTCGGCGGGCTGCCGCACCCGACGATCCTCGCCGCCTGCGCCCTGCTCGGCGTCGACGAGGTGTACGCGGCGGGCGGCGCCACCGCCGTGGCGATGTTCGCCCACGGCACCGAGTCCTGCCCGCCCGCCAACATGGTCACCGGCCCCGGCAACATCTGGGTCGCCGCCGCCAAGCGGTACTTCACCGGCAAGATCGGCATCGACACCGAGGCCGGCCCCACCGAGATCGCGATCCTCGCGGACGCCGGCGCCGACCCGGTGCACGTGGCCTCCGACCTGATCAGCCAGGCCGAGCACGACCCGCTGGCCGCCGCCGTCCTGGTCACCGACTCAGTGGAGCTCGCGGACGCGGTCGAGAAGGAGCTGGAGCCTCAGGTCGCGGCGACGAAGCACATCGAGGACCGGATCCGCCCGGCGCTGTCCGGCAAGCAGTCCGCGATCGTCCTGGTCGACGGCCTCGACGAGGGCCTGAAGGTGGTCGACGCCTACGGCGCCGAGCACCTGGAGATCCAGACGGCCGACGCGGCGGCGGTCGCCGACCGGGTGCGCAACGCCGGAGCGGTCTTCGTCGGCCCCTGGGCGCCGGTCTCGCTCGGCGACTACGCGGCCGGTTCCAACCACGTGCTTCCCACCGGCGGCTGCGCCTGCCACTCCTCGGGTCTGTCCGTCCAGTCCTTCCTGCGCGGCATCCACATCGTGGACTACACCCGGGACGCCCTCGGCGAGGTCGCCCACCACGTGGTGACGCTGGCGGAGGCGGAGGACCTCCCGGCGCACGGCGCGGCGATCAAGGCGAGGTTCGGCTGGAAGGTACCGACGAGCAAGTGAGCAGCAAGTGAGCTTCGGAATCGACGATCTTCCCGTACGGGACGAGCTGCGCGGCAAGACCCCTTATGGCGCGCCCCAGTTGGACGTCCCCGTACGGCTGAACACGAACGAGAACCCCTACCCGCTGCCCGAGCCGCTGGTCGAGCGGATCGCCGAGCGGGTGCGCGAGGCCGCCCGCAGCCTCAACCGCTATCCCGACCGGGACGCGGTGGAGCTGCGCACCGAACTCGCCAGATACCTGACGAGGACGGGCGGCCACCGGGTCGGCGTCGAGAACGTCTGGGCGGCCAACGGCTCCAACGAGGTCATCCAGCAGCTGCTCCAGACCTTCGGCGGTCCGGGCCGCACCGCGATCGGATTCGAGCCCTCGTACTCCATGCACGCGCTCATCGCGCGCGGCACGGGCACGGGCTGGATCTCCGGGCCGCGCCGCGAGGACTTCACGATCGACCTCGCCGCCGCCGAGCGGGCGATCGCGGAGCACCGCCCGGACGTCGTCTTCGTCACCACCCCCAACAACCCCACCGGCAACGCGGTGTCGCCGGAGACGGTCCTCGCGCTGTACGAGGCGGCGCAGGCGGCGCAGCCGTCCATGGTGATCGTGGACGAGGCGTACATCGAGTTCAGCCACGGCGCCTCGCTGCTGCCGCTGCTCGAGGGCCGGCCGCACCTGGTCGTCTCCCGCACCATGTCCAAGGCGTTCGGCGCCGCCGGTCTGCGCCTGGGCTACCTCGCGGCGCACCCGGCGGTCGTGGACGCCGTGCAGCTGGTCCGGCTGCCGTACCACCTCTCGGCGGTCACGCAGGCGACGGCACTGGCCGCCCTGGAACACACCGACACGCTGCTGGGCTATGTCGAGCAGCTGAAGACCGAGCGGGACCGGCTGGTCGGCGAACTGCGCGCGATCGGCTACGACGTGACCGAGTCGGACGCCAACTTCATCCAGTTCGGGCGGTTCGAGGACGCCCACACCGCCTGGCGGCGGATCCTGGACCGGGGCGTCCTGGTCCGGGACAACGGCGTACCCGGATGGCTGCGGGTCACCGCGGGAACGCCGAAGGAGAACGACGCGTTCCTCGACGCGGTACGGGAACTGAAGAAGGAACAGGAGCAGAGCGGATGACTCGCGAGGGACGCATCGGAAGGGTCGAGCGCACCACCAAGGAGACCTCGGTCCTGGTCGAGATCGACCTCGACGGCACCGGCAGGACCGACATCGCCACCGGCGTCGGCTTCTACGACCACATGCTCGACCAGCTCGGCCGGCACGGTCTGTTCGACCTGACCGTGAAGACGGACGGCGACCTGCACATCGACTCCCACCACACCATCGAGGACACCGCCCTCGCGCTGGGCGCCGCCTTCAAGCAGGCGCTCGGCGACAAGGTGGGCATCTACCGCTTCGGCAACTGCACGGTCCCGCTGGACGAGTCCCTCGCCCAGGTCACCGTCGACCTGTCCGGCCGCCCGTACCTCGTGCACACCGAGCCCGAGAACATGGCGCCGATGATCGGCGAGTACGACACCACGATGACCCGCCACATCCTGGAGTCCTTCGTCGCCCAGGCGCAGATCGCGCTGCACGTGCACGTGCCCTACGGGCGCAACGCGCACCACATCGTGGAGTGCCAGTTCAAGGCCCTGGCCCGGGCGCTGCGGTACGCGTCCGAGCGCGACCCGCGCGCGGCCGGCATCATCCCCTCCACGAAGGGCGCGCTGTGACCGGTCTGTCCACCTTGCTGATCGTCGTCGGCCTGTTCCTGCTCGGCGGCATCATCTCCTTCGTCAAGCAGCAGATGCCGAAGAGCCTCATCGTGCTGCTGTCCATCGGCGCGGCGATGTGCCTCGTCGCGGGCGTGATGCGGCTGGAGGTGTGGAATTGAGCACCGGCGCGAAAAGGGTGGTGGTCTTCGACTACGGCTTCGGCAACGTCCGCTCCGCCGAGCGGGCCCTCGCCCGCGCGGGAGCCGACGTCGAGATCACCCGCGACTACGACGCGGCGATGAACGCCGACGGTCTGCTGGTGCCGGGTGTGGGTGCGTTCGCCGCCTGCATGCGGGGCCTGAAGGACGTGCGCGGCGACTGGATCATCGACCGCCGGCTGTCCGGCGGGCGCCCGGTGATGGGCATCTGCGTCGGTATGCAGGTCCTCTTCGCGCGCGGCATCGAGCACGGGGTGGAGGCCGAGGGCCTGGACGAGTGGCCCGGCACGGTCGAGCCGCTCCAGGCGGACATCGTGCCCCACATGGGCTGGAACACCGTTCAGGCGCCGGCCGGCTCGGAGCTGTTCGCCGGCCTGGACGCGGACGCCCGCTTCTACTTCGTGCACTCCTACGCCGTCCACGACTGGCGGCTGGAAACCCACAACCCGGTGCTGAACGCCCCCAAGGTGACCTGGGCGACGCACGGCAAGCCCTTCGTGGCCGCCGTGGAGAACGACGCCCTGTGGGCCACCCAGTTCCACCCCGAGAAGTCCGGCGACGCCGGAGCGCAGCTGCTCACCAACTGGATCGGAACCCTGTAGAGACATGGCCAAGCTCGAACTCCTCCCCGCCGTCGACGTCCGCGACGGCCAGGCCGTGCGCCTCGTGCACGGCGAGTCCGGCACGGAGACCTCGTACGGCTCTCCACTGGAGGCCGCCCTGGCCTGGCAGCGCGCGGGCGCCGAGTGGTTGCACCTGGTGGACCTGGACGCCGCGTTCGGCACCGGCGACAACCGCGAGCTGATCTCCGAGGTCGCCAAGGCCATGGACATCAAGGTGGAGCTGTCCGGCGGCATCCGCGACGACGACACCCTCGCCGCCGCCCTGGCCACCGGCTGCACCCGCGTGAACCTCGGCACCGCCGCCCTGGAGTCCCCCGAGTGGGTCGCCGAGGTCATCGCCCGGCACGGCGACAGGATCGCGGTCGGCCTGGACGTACGGGGCACCACACTGCGCGGCCGCGGCTGGACCCGCGACGGCGGCGACCTGTACGAGACGCTGGAGCGCCTCGACAAGGAGGGCTGCGCGCGCTACGTCGTCACCGACATCGCCAAGGACGGCACCCTTCAGGGCCCCAACCTGGAGCTGCTGAAGAACGTCTGCGCGGCGACCGCCCGCCCGGTGGTGGCGTCGGGCGGTGTCTCCTCGCTCGACGACCTGCGGGCGCTCGCCGGCCTCGTGCCGCTCGGTGTCGAGGGCGCCATCGTCGGGAAGGCCCTGTATGCGAAGGCGTTCACCCTGGAAGAGGCCTTGGAGGCAGTGGCGTCATGACGTCGGAAGCCGTACGGCGCGTGCAGAGCGGAAGTCCTTGGGAAGAGACATTCGGTTACGCGGGCGCCGTAGCGGCGGGCGACCGGGTCCTGGTGGCCGGCATGACGGCCTTCAAGGGCCTTGTGCTGTACGGGGAGGGCGATCCGTACGAGCAGGCGAAGGTCGCGCTCACCAGCGCGCTGGAAGCGCTCGCCGAGTTCGGGCTGGGCCCCGGGGCGGTGGTCCGGACCCGGATGTACCTGACGCATCTGCGGGACGTGGACGAGGTGGGCAGGGCCCACAAGGAACTGTTCGACCTGGTGCGTCCGGTCTCGACCCTGCTGGTGGTCGAGGGCTTCGTGGATCCGCGCATCCTGGTCGAGATCGAGCTAGAGGCATACAGAGGAGCCGTGGATTCATGACCCTGGCGGTCCGAGTCATCCCCTGCCTGGACGTGGACGGCGGCCGGGTGGTCAAGGGCGTCAACTTCCAGAACCTGCGTGACGCCGGCGACCCCGTCGAGATGGCCAAGGTGTACGACTCCGAGGGCGCCGACGAGTTGACGTTCCTGGACATCACCGCGTCCTCGGGCGACCGGGAGACGACGTACGACGTGGTGCGCCGTACCGCCGAGCAGGTGTTCATCCCGCTGACGGTGGGCGGCGGCGTCCGCACCACCGAGGACGTGGACAAGCTGCTGCGGGCGGGCGCGGACAAGGTGGGCGTCAACACAGCCGCGATCGCCCGCCCGGACCTGATCCGGGAGATCGCCGAGCGTTTCGGCCGCCAGGTGCTGGTCCTGTCGGTGGACGCCCGCCGCACTCCCTCCGGGAGCTTCGAGGTGACCACCCACGGCGGCCGCCGGGGCACCGGCATCGACGCGGTGGAGTGGGCGCACCGGGCGGCGGAGCTGGGCGCGGGCGAGATCCTGCTCAACTCGATGGACGCGGACGGCACGAAAGACGGCTACGACCTGGAGATGATCGCGGCCGTCCGCAGGCACGTGACGGTACCGGTGATCGCCTCGGGCGGCGCCGGCAAGCTCGCCGACTTCCCTCCGGCCGTCACAGCGGGCGCGGACGCGGTCCTGGCCGCCTCGGTCTTCCACTTCGGCGATCTGCGCATCGGCCAGGTCAAGGAGGCACTGCGCGGGGCGGGACACCCCGTTCGGTAGCCCGAGGCAGCGCATGGCCCCGGTCGCCCCGAAGCGGCCGGGGCCTTTTCGTGCCGATACGCGAAAGAGAAGTTGCGCAATTCTTGTTGTGCAACTTTCCTTTCGTATCTAGGGTGGGTGCATGCCACGCGAGGAGAACCGGAAAGTCACTGATCTGGGCACGCTCAAGGCGCTCGCCCATCCGTTGCGCATGAAGCTCTACCGGCTGCTGTTCGTGGCCGAGGCGGCGACCGCCTCACACCTGGCCGAGCAGGTGGACGAAGCCGTGTCCCTGGTCAGCTACCACCTGCGCAAGCTCGCCGAGCACGGTCTGATCGAGGCGGCCGAGCCGCGCAGCGGGGACGCGCGGGAACGCTGGTGGCAGCCGGCCTCGGACGGCGTCTCCATCCGTGACGAGGACTTCCGGGACGCGCCGGAGAAGGTGACGGCGCACCTCGCGGCCTCCCGGCTCTTCCTGGAGCAGCGCGTCGAGATGTACCGCACCTACCTCGACGAGCGCCTCCACTGGGGGCGGGAGTGGAACGACGCCGCGTTCGACTCGGAGTCGCTGCTGCGGCTGACGGCCGCCGAACTGGCCGAGCTCAAGAAGGACGTGCACGACCTGCTGACGAAGTACGACGAGCAGGGCCGGGCCCGCGAGGCGGCCGGCGACACCGAAGGGCGCGAACACGTCGCGCTGCACACGTACGCCTTCCCGTTCCGCGTCTGAGAGAGGTCACTGCCTTGACCACCGCGTCTGCGATATCCGCCGGCGAACGTGCCGCCGAGCGCCCCGCCCACCGCGACGGCAACGTCCTGCGCTGGCTCGCCGCCTACACCGCCTCGATGATGGGCGACAACGTCTACTACCTCGCCCTGTCCTGGGCGGCCATCCGTGCCGGGTCGCCCGCGCAGGCCGGGGTGGTGATGGCGGTCGGCGCGCTGCCCAGGGCGCTGCTGATGCTGGGCGGGGGAGTGATCGCCGACCGGCTCGGGCCGCGGAGGGTGGTGATCGGCAGCGACGCCGTACGCTGCGTCGCCGTCCTGGCGGTGGCCGCCCTGCTGTGGCTCGCCAGCCCCGGCCTGTGGCTGCTGGCCCTGCTCGCCCTGGTCTTCGGCACCGTGGATGCCGTGTTCATGCCCGCGGTGGGCGCCCTGCCCGCGCGGGTGACGAGCCGGGACCAGCTCGCGCGCGTGCAGGGCATGCGGGGGCTGGCGATCCGGTTCGCGAGCGTCGTCGGCGCGCCGCTCGGCGGCCTCGGCGTCGCACTCGGCGGCGCCGCGGCGGCGTTCGGGTGCGCCGGACTGCTGATCGCCGTGTCCCTGCCACTGCTGCTCTCCGTACGGATCCGGGACCTGCCGCAGGACGACACCGCCGACGCCGCCGACAGGACCCCCTGGCGCGACCTGGTGGCGGGCCTGCGCTACATCCGCCGCCACCGTGTCCTCGGCCCGCTGATGCTGGCCATCGCCTTCGGCGACCTCGGCTTCGTCGCCCCGCTCAACGTGGGCCTGGCCCTGCTGGCCGACCAGCGCGGCTGGGGCGCCTCCGGGATGGGCTGGGTACTGGCGGGATTCGGCACCGGGGCGGGTGCGGCCTCCCTGCTGCTGGCGGTGCGCGGCCGGCTGCCGCACGCCGGACACGTGGCCGCGTACATGATCCTGGCCGGCTCCGTGGCCATCGGCGCCCTCGCCTTCGTCCCGAGCGTCGTCGCCGCCGCCTCGGTGGCCGTACTGATCGGCCTCCTCGTCGGACTCAGCGGCGCCCTGTGCGGCGCACTGCTGCAGACCCAGACCGATCCGGCCTACCTCGGGCGGGTCACCGCCGTGGGCGGCCTGATCAGCCTCGGCTTCGCCCCGCTCAGCATGCCGCTGTCGGCCGCCGCGATCGGGGCCTGGGGGACCGGCCCGGTGTTCGTCGTCAGCGCGGCGGTGTGCGGTCTGGGCGGGGTCGTGGCCCTGGCCGCCCCCCGCCTGCGCCGCGCCGAACTGCCCCACTGACCCCGCCGAAGCGGCGCGGCGGGGTTCAGAGCCCCAACTGCTTGGTCTCCGACAGCTTCGTGATCGCGTCCTGGTCGCCGACCGTCTCGACCCGGGCCGTGCCCTGCCGGCCGAACGCGAACAGCAGCAGCTCCGACGGCTCGCCCGTCACCGTCACCACCGGCGTGCCCCGGTGCGCCACGGCCGTCCGGCCGTCCGGGCGGCGCAGGACCAGGCCGGTGGGGATGCCCCGGCCCAGCAGCCGGGCGGTGCGCTCCAGCCGGGACCACAGGGTCTCCTGGAAGACCGGGTCGAGCTCGCGCGGCGTCCAGTCGGGCTGGGCGCGGCGCACGTCCTCGGTGTGGACGTAGAACTCGACGGTGTTGGCCGCCTCGTCGATCTGCTTGAGCTGGAAGGGTGAGAAACGGGGCGGGCCGGTACGGATCAGCTGGATCAGCTCCTCGTACGGCTTCGCCGCGTACTCCTCCATCACTTTCTGGAGGCGGGGCGCCAGCGGCTTGATCAGCACGCCCCCGGCCGCGTCGGGACGCCGCTCGCGCACCACCACGTGCGCCGCCAGATCCCGGGTGAGCCACCCCTCGCAGAGGGTGGGCGCCTCAGGGCCGGCGGTCTCCAAGAGATCGGCGAGAAGGAGCCGTTCACGCTTGGCAAAGGTCGACATGTGGTCAGCCTACGACCACGCAGCGAGTCCGCCCACCCGTCGACCGGCCACCCCAGGCGCCGAGCCGACCGAGGGACCGGCGCCCGAAAAGCCCCGTCGCGCCGGGGCGCTCAGCCAGTGGAACGCCGCCCCGGACGCCGGTCCCGCGCGGCACAATGGCACCCATGACCAGCACGCCCGGTACGCCCACGCCCAGCAGCCTCGACCAGGAGATCGCGCGCCGCCTCAAGCGCAGCGCCGACGGGCTCCTGCCCGCCATCGCCCAGCAGTACGACACCGGCGAGGTACTGATGCTCGGCTGGATGGACGACGAGGCGCTGCACCGCACGCTGACCACCGGCCGCTGCACCTACTGGTCGCGCAGCCGCCGGGAGTACTGGGTCAAGGGCGACACCTCCGGGCACGTGCAGCACGTCAAGTCCGTCGCCCTGGACTGCGACGCCGACACCGTGCTGGTCAAGGTCGACCAGGTGGGCGCCGCCTGCCACACCGGCGACCGCACCTGCTTCGACGCCGACGTCCTGCTGAAGGACGCAGGTTCCGGCGCGCCGGCCGAAGGTCAGTAAGGTCAGCCGCCATGGATCTCGAGACGTTCCGCAAGCTCGCCACCGACCGCCGCGTCATCCCGGTCACCCGCAAGCTCCTCGCCGACGGCGACACCCCGGTCGGGCTCTACCGCAAGCTCGCCGCCGAGCGCCCCGGCACCTTCCTGCTGGAGTCCGCGGAGAACGGCAGTACGGCGTACACCTGGTCCCGGTACTCCTTCGTGGGCGTCCGCAGCGACGCCACCCTCACCGAGCGCGGCGGCCAGGCCCACTGGCTCGGCGCCCCGCCCGTCGGCGTCCCCGCCGAGGGCGACCCGCTCGCGGCCCTGCGCACCACCGTCGAGACCCTGCACACCCCCCGCGACCTGGCCCACGACCTGGGCCTGCCGCCCTTCACCGGAGGCATGGTCGGTTACCTCGGCTACGACATCGTGCGCCGCCTGGAGAAGATCGGCCCCGGCGAGCGCGACGACCTGCGGCTGCCCGAGCTGACCATGCTGCTCACCTCCGATCTCGCGGTCCTCGACCACTGGGACGGCACGGTCCTGCTGATCGCCAACGCGATCAACCACAACGACCTGGACACCGGCGTCGACGAGGCGTACGCCGACGCCGTGGCACGCCTGGACGCCATGGAGGCGGACCTGTCCCGCCCGGTCGTCCAGCCGCCCGCCGCGCTGCCGCCCTCCGAACTGCCCGAGTACACCGCGCTGTGGGGCGGCGAGGACTTCCAGGCGGCCGTGGAGGACGTCAAGGAGCGCATCCGCGCGGGCGAGGCCTTCCAGGTCGTCCCCTCCCAGCGCTTCGAAACGCCGTGCACGGCGAGCGCACTGGACGTCTACCGGGTGCTCAGGGCCACCAACCCCTCGCCGTACATGTACCTGTTCCGGTTCCCCTGCGGGGATGGAGACGCCTTCGACGTCGTCGGGTCCAGCCCGGAAGCCCTGGTGAAGGTCGAGGACGGGCGGGCCATGGTCCACCCCATCGCCGGCACCCGGCCGCGCGGCGCCACCCCGCAGCAGGACCAGGCCCTCGCCGAGGAACTGCTCGCCGACCCCAAGGAACGCGCCGAGCACCTGATGCTCGTCGACCTCGGGCGCAACGACCTGGGCCGGGTCTGCGAGCCGGGCTCCGTCGAGGTCGTCGACTTCATGTCCGTCGAGCGGTACTCGCACGTCATGCACATCGTCTCCACCGTGACCGGACGGGTCGCGGCGGGCCGCACCGCCTTCGACGTGCTGACCGCCTGCTTCCCGGCCGGCACCCTCTCGGGCGCGCCGAAGCCGCGGGCCATGCAGATCATCGACGAACTCGAGCCGTCCCGGCGGGGGTTGTACGGCGGCTGCGTGGGCTACCTGGACTTCGCCGGCGACTCCGACACCGCCATCGCCATCCGCACCGCACTGCTGCGCGACGGCACCGCCTACGTCCAGGCGGGCGCCGGCATCGTCGCCGACTCCGACCCGGTGGCCGAGGACACCGAGTGCCGCAACAAGGCGGCGGCCGTGCTGCGGGCGGTGCACACCGCGAACCGGCTGGGACGGTAGGGCGTTTCTCACGTCCGGCACATGAACCCCGGATGACACGGCGCCCGCGGTCCGAGCGATAGTGGAGTACGTGACTGCCCTACCTCACCCCCGTTCCGAAGCCGCCGCACCCGCCCGGTCCGGCCGCCGCAGCCTCGCCGTCGCCCTGCTGTGCGGCGCGCTCGGCGCGGCCGTGGCGCTGCTCGCCACCCGGCAGCGATGGGCGGAGGGCACCGCGACGGTGGCCGGCGGCGCCTTCCCGCTGACCGCCAGGGGCAGCGAGGTCACGGGCGTGCCCGCGGCGCTGGCCATAGTGGGCCTGGCCGCGCTCGTCGCCGTCTTCGCCGTCCGCCGCTCCGGCCGCGTCCTGGTCGCCGTGCTGCTCGCGCTCTCCGGCGCGGGCACGGTCGCCGCCGCCCTGCTCGGCGCCGACGACGGCGGCGCCCTCGACGAGAAGGCCGCCCAGGTCTCCGGCGACACCGCCGCGACCGCCGCCGCGCTCAGCCACACCGGCTGGCCCTACGTCGCGGCCGTCGGCGGGGCGCTGCTGCTCCTGGCCGGCCTGCTCGCTCTGCGCTACGGCCGCCTGTGGCCGGCCATGTCCGGCCGCTACGAACGCTCCGGCGCCCCCCGCACCCGCGCGACCCGCCCGGTCGACCCCGACCGCCCCGAGGACCTGTGGAAGGCCCTCGACCGGGGCGAGGACCCGACCGGCTCCGGACCCGCCTGACCGCCGCCCGGCCGGGGCGCGCTTCGCGCCGTGCCCGGACGGCGGTCGCGAGGAGCCACCCCCGCTCACGTCGGGTGCACGGGTACGGGACAATGGAGCCGAGCGTCCGGCTCAGACAAGAACACAGCAACGAGGAGCAAGTCATGGCGGGCAGCAGCCACGGTCACACCCCGGCCGCCTGGACCGGTGTCATCATCGCCTTCATCGGTTTCTGCGTCGCGGGCGCCTTCATGGTGATGGCCCAGCCGGTCGGCTTCTGGGCCGGCATGGGGATCGTGCTGGCCGGCGGCGTCGTCGGCGGCATCATGCGCATGATGGGCCTCGGCCAGAAGAACGAGCACCCGGTGCACCAGGTCGGCCCGCGCGAGCCGGCCCGCGCCGAGAGCTGAGGCCCGCACGGGGCGGACCCGTACCACTCGACAGCCCAGGGGGCGGCCCGGTGCCGCCCCTCGCGCGTGTGTGACCGGTCCGGGGCAGAATGCGAGGCGTGAATCCCGACAGCCGGAGGGTGACGCACGGCCGGACGCCCATACCCCGCCCGCGGCGCACCCAGGTCGCCACCGCCGTTTCCCCGCACGCCACGGCCGTGCTCAGGCGGCTCGCGGTCCCGGCCGGGGTCCTGACCGCCGTCGTCGGCGCCTTCGCCTACGTCGGGGCCGTGGACCCCAACCAGCCCGGCCACTACCCGGTCTGCCCCCTGCTGCGCTACGCCGGTCTCTACTGCCCCGGCTGCGGCGGGCTGCGCAGCGCCCACGCCTTCGTCCACGGCGACTTCGTGACGGCCCTGCACGACAACGCCCTGGCCGCCGTGGGCTATCCGGTCTTCGCCGTGGTGTGGACGCTGTGGGTCCTGCGCGCCGTGCGCGGGCGGCCGCCGCGCCTCGTACTCGGGACGGCGCACCTGTGGAGCCTCGGCGCCCTGCTGCTGGTGTTCACCGTTGTCCGGAACCTGCCGTTCGGTGGCTGGCTCCATCCTTGATCGGGCCCGGTATGTCCAGGTAGTGGGACCGCCGTCCACCGGATGCGAGGTCGGCGCCCGCCTCCGGATACCATCGCAGTAACCACCGGTTCCACCCGCCTGATCGGTTCGCGGCGGACCGCCGGAGGCCGTTCGACCCGCTGGAACAGTCCACCGTCTGGAAGGGGGCCGCTCGCGTGAGTGTGCTCGACGAGATCATCGACGGAGTCCGTGCCGACCTTTCGGAGCGGCAGGCGCGCGTCAGCCTCGACGAGCTCAAGGAGCGCGCGGCGAAGGCACCCGCGGCCAAGGACGGGGCCGCCGCGCTGCGCGGCGACGGCGTCAAGGTGATCTGCGAGGTCAAGCGCTCCAGCCCGTCCAAGGGCGCACTGGCCGCGATCGCCGACCCGGCCGGGCTCGCCGCGGACTACGAGGCGGGCGGCGCCTCCGTCATCTCGGTGCTGACCGAGCAGCGCCGCTTCGGCGGCTCGCTGGCCGACCTGGAGGCGGTCCGCGCGCGCGTGGACATCCCGGTCCTGCGCAAGGACTTCATCGTCACCTCGTACCAGCTGTGGGAGGCCCGGGCCTACGGCGCCGACCTCGCCCTGCTGATCGTCGCCGCCCTGGACCAGCCGGCCCTGGAGTCGCTGATCGAGCGCGCGGTGTCCATCGGACTCACCCCGCTCGTCGAGGTCCACGACGAGGAGGAGGTCGAGCGCGCGGTGGACGCGGGCGCCAAGGTGATCGGCGTCAACGCGCGCAACCTGAAGACGCTCGAGGTCGACCGCGACACCTTCGAGCGGGTGGCCCCGGAGATCCCGGACGGTCTCGTCAAGATCGCCGAGTCCGGCGTGCGCGGCCCGCACGACCTCATCGCCTACGCCAACGCCGGCGCCGACGCGGTCCTGGTCGGCGAGTCCCTCGTCACCGGCCGCGACCCGAAGACGGCGGTCGCCGACCTGGTGGCGGCCGGGGCGCACCCGGCGCTGCGGCACGGGCGGAGCTGAGCGAGCCGCTCACCCGAGTGGCCGTACGCCGGTAGAGTGTGCCCCGATGACCCTCCCGATCGCCGAACCCTTCCGGGACCCGTACGCCCGCCTCGCGCGCGGCTGCCGGCCCCGTGGCTGCCGCGCGCCCGCACGCCGTGTGCACGGCCGCAGGGTGCGGTACGTCATCGGTGACGAACCGGGCCAGGTCAACGGCATGCGATGGCGTCGCCCGCGTGCGCGCCACCAGCGGTGAGCTGAGCCGCGTCGTCCGGCCCCGGGCCGGTCGCCCCGTCTCCGCCGCTCCCGGCCCGTGCCGCCGTACCGCGACCGCGGTCCGCCCGCCGGCCGAGTGGCCCGCCCGCTGACGCCCGTGCCCGCACACCCGGAGCACGGCACGCGCACGCGACCACCGTGACCCTCAGACCCACCGATCCCGGGGCAGACGCCCCTGTGAGGTATCCGCATGCCCAGCGAGTTCTTCATTCCCGACCCGGAGGGCCAGGTGCCGAGCGCCGAGGGCTACTTCGGCGCGTTCGGCGGCAAGTTCATCCCGGAGGCGCTCGTCGCCGCCGTGGACGAGGTCGCCGTCGAGTACGACAAGGCCAAGGCCGACCCCGAGTTCGCCCGCGAGCTCGACGACCTGCTCGCCCACTACACCGGCCGCCCCAGCGCCCTCACCGAGGTGCCCCGTTTCGCCGAGCACGCCGGCGGCGCCCGCGTGTTCCTCAAGCGCGAGGACCTCAACCACACCGGCTCCCACAAGATCAACAACGTGCTCGGCCAGGCCCTGCTCACCAAGCGGATGGGCAAGACCCGGGTGATCGCCGAGACCGGCGCAGGACAGCACGGCGTCGCCACCGCCACCGCCTGCGCGCTCTTCGGTCTCCAGTGCACGATCTACATGGGTGAGATCGACACGGAGCGGCAGGCCCTGAACGTGGCCCGGATGCGCATGCTCGGCGCCGAGGTCGTCGCCGTGAAGTCCGGCAGCCGCACCCTGAAGGACGCCATCAACGAGGCGTTCCGCGACTGGGTCGCCAACGTCGACCACACCCACTACCTGTTCGGGACGGTCGCAGGACCGCACCCCTTCCCGGCCATGGTCCGCGACTTCCACCGGGTCATCGGCGTCGAGGCGCGCCGCCAGCTGCTGGAGCGCGCCGGGCGCCTGCCCGACGCGGCCGTCGCCTGTGTCGGCGGCGGTTCCAACGCCATCGGCCTCTTCCACGCCTTCATCCCGGACACCGGCGTCCGCCTCATCGGGTGCGAGCCCGCCGGGCACGGCATCGAGAGCGGCGAGCACGCGGCCACCCTGACCGCGGGCGAGCCCGGCATCCTGCACGGCTCCCGCTCCTACGTCCTCCAGGACGACGAGGGCCAGATCACCGAGCCGTACTCCATCTCCGCCGGCCTCGACTACCCGGGCATCGGCCCCGAGCACTCCTACCTCAAGGACTCCGGCCGCGGCGAGTACCGCGCGATCACCGACGACGCGGCCATGCAGGCGCTGCGCCTGCTGTCGCGGACCGAGGGCATCATCCCGGCGATCGAGAGCGCGC
The DNA here is from genome assembly GCF_006540305.1 of Streptomyces sp. 6-11-2. Lineage (GTDB taxonomy): Bacteria > Actinomycetota > Actinomycetes > Streptomycetales > Streptomycetaceae > Streptomyces. Next base: position 5,337,652 of record NZ_BJOR01000001.1, read on the forward strand.
ACGCGCTGGCCGGCGCCCTGGAAGTGGGCCGGGAACTGGGCGAGGACGGATTGATCGTGGTCAACCTCTCCGGCCGCGGCGACAAGGACATGGACACCGCCGCCCGCTACTTCGGCCTGTACGACACCGACGCCGAGGTGGCCGCCGACGAAGCCGACACCGCCGAGATCGAGGGGGACGCCAAGTGAGCGGGACTGCATCGACCGGTGGACAGGGCCGGCTGCTGGCCGACACCCTGGCCGCCGCCAAGGCGGAGGGCCGGTCCGCTCTCATCGCCTACCTGCCGGCCGGGTTCCCGACCGTGGACGGCGGCATCGAGGCGATCAAGGCCGTATTCGACGGCGGCGCCGACGTCGTCGAGGTCGGGCTGCCGCACAGCGACCCGGTCCTGGACGGTCCGGTCATCCAGACCGCGGACGACATCGCGCTGCGCGGCGGCGTCAGGATCGCGGACGTGATGCGGACGGTGAAGGAGGCCCACGCGGCCACCGGCAAGCCGGTGCTCGTCATGACGTACTGGAACCCGGTCGACCGCTACGGCGTCGAGCGGTTCACCGCGGAGCTCGCCGAGGCGGGCGGCGCCGGCTGCATCCTGCCGGACCTGCCGGTCCAGGAGTCGGCCCTGTGGCGGGAGCACGCCGAGAAGCACGGCCTGGCGACGGTGTTCGTCGTCGCGCCCAGCAGCAGGGACGAGCGGCTCGCCGAGATCACCGCGGCCGGCTCCGGATTCGTCTACGCCGCCTCCCTGATGGGTGTCACCGGCACCCGTGAGTCGGTGGGCACGCAGGCCCAGGACCTGGTGGAACGCACCCGGGCCACCGGTAGCGGCCTGCCCGTCTGCGTCGGCCTCGGCGTCTCCAACCGTGCCCAGGCGGCCGAGGTCGCCGGCTTCGCCGACGGCGTGATCGTCGGTTCGGCCTTCGTCAAGCGGATGCTGCAGGCCCCGGACCCGGCGGCCGGCCTCGAGGCCGTCCGCGCCCTCGCGGGCGAGCTGGCGAGCGGGGTGCGCGGGCAGGCCTGACGGCGGGCCGCGGCACATCCTGCGATCGCCCGAACGGGTGGTCCTGGCACCGGGGAGGCGCAATGCGCCTCCCCGGTTCGTTCAGGGGGTGTGAGCGAGAAGAACCATCAGGGAAAGCGCATCGCCCGGCAGCGGCTGGCGGCCGAGCGCGAGAAGCAGAAGACCGCGGAGAGGCGACGGCGCACGCTGATCGTGGCCGCGACCGTCGTGTGCGTTCTGGGCCTGGCGGCGGTGATCGGAGTGGTGGCCGCCAACTCCGGCAAGCACAAGAGCAGCAGCGCGGGCCCGGTCGTGGCGCCCTCCGGCGCGCGGGGCAAGGACAGCCTGGCGATCCCCGTCGGCCGGGACGGAGCCAAGTCGACGCTCACCGTGTGGGAGGACTTCCGCTGCCCGGCCTGCCAGGCCTTCGAGACGATGTACCGGCCGACGGTCCACGAGCTGGCCGACGCCGGCAAGCTCAAAGTGGAATACCACCTGGTCAGACTGATCGACGGCAACCTCGGGGGCACCGGCTCCCTGCGCTCGGCCAACGCGGCGGCCTGCGCGCAGGACGCCGGCAAGTTCCCCGCCTACCACGACGTGCTCTACCGGAACCAGCCCAAGGAGTCCGACGACGCCTTCGCCGACAACGGCAAGCTCATCCAGCTCGCGGGCAAGGTGAGCGGCCTGAACACCCCGGCCTTCGACAAGTGCGTCCGGAACGGCACGCACGACAGCTGGGTCGACAAGTCCAACCAGGCCTTCCAGGCCGGCGGCTTCTCGGGCACCCCGACCGTCCTGCTGAACGGGAAGAACATCCTCCAGGACCAGACGATGACCCCGGCGAAGCTGAAGCAGATGGTGGAGGCGGCCGACCGCAAATGAGTGAGGCACGAGCCGCCCGTTATGGACCCGTAGCCCGGCTGCTTGCCTTGGCCCCGCTCCGGCTGCGGTAGCGTCGACCCTGCCATGGAACTTGCCTACATCCCCAGCCCGTCGCGCGGTGTGCTGTACCTCGGTCCCATTCCGCTGCGCGGCTATGCCTTCAGCATCCTCGTCGGTCTCTTCGTCGCCCTCTGGATCGTCGACCGCCGGTGGGTCGCGCGTGGCGGTAAGAAGGGCACCGCCTGGGACATCGCCGTCTGGGCCGTCCCGTTCGGCCTGCTGGGCGGTCGCCTGTACCACGTGATCACCGACTATGAACTCTATTTCGGTGAAGGCCGGAACTGGGTCAACGCCTTCAAGATCTGGGAAGGCGGACTCGGTATCTGGGGAGCCGTCGCGCTGGGCGCGCTCGGTGCCTGGATCGGCTGCCGGCGCCGGGGTATCGCGCTGCCGCCGTATGCCGACGCCGTGGCTCCCGGCCTGGCGATCGCGCAGGCGTTCGGGCGCTGGGGCAACTGGTTCAACCAGGAGCTGTACGGGCGGGAGACGGACCTTCCGTGGGCCCTGCACATCACGTCCTCGGCGGACGGCCGGGTGCCGGGGTACTACCACCCGACGTTCCTGTACGAGTCGCTGTGGTGCGTCGGCGTCGCGCTGCTGGTGTTCTGGGCGGACCGCCGGTTCAAGATGGGGCACGGAAGGGCGTTCGCCCTGTACGTCGCCGCGTACTGCGCGGGCCGGTTCTGGATCGAGTACATGCGGGTCGACGAGGCCCACCACATCCTGGGCCTGCGGCTGAACAACTGGACCGCGTTGATCGTCTTCATCGCGGCCGTGGTCTACATGGTCCTCTCGGCCCGGCTTCGGCCCGGCCGGGAAGAGACCGTCGAGCCGGACGCCTCGGACGCCACGGACGGCGGCACGCAGGACGCGGAAGAGGGCGCAGGCGCGGAGGGTCCCGTCGTACTGGACAAGGACGCTCCGGAGACCGCGGGCAAGGAAACGTCCACGTCCGGTCAGGACGCAGTGGCTGATGAGGCTCCAGTGATGTCAGGGGAGAAGCAGCAGAAGCCCCGCTCGTAGCGGAGCCGGTCTGCCGAACTCACGGGGCGTGACCGCCGGGCCGAATGGTGTTCTGGCCCTGTGGTTCCCGGTCGGCCTGCTGCCCGGCACCGTGTTCGAGGTGCTCCGGCGCCGCGCCGCACCCGATCGGGGGACAGCCGGTCACGACGGACGAGGGGTTTCCCGCTTCCGGTCCGACGACTGACCCTGACGCCCCTCGAAAGCCGCATGTGGACAGGGCGCCCCCGGATCACGGGGGCGCCCTCGTCGTGTCAGCACCGCCGGGCCAGCGCGAGGGTGCGCCGGGCCGCCGCCACCACCGCCGCGTCGATGAAGCGGCCGTCGGGGAGGGCCTGCGCGCCCTGGTCCGCGGTGGCCGCCTTGATGACCGTCTCGGCCTCCTCGAGCTCCCGGTCGGTCGGCAGATAGGCGCGCTCGATGATCGGGAGCTGGCGCGGATGGATGGCGGCGCGGCCGAGGAAGCCCAGGGCGCGACCGTGCGCGCAGGAGGCCGCCAGGCCCTCCAGGTCCCGGATGTCGGGGTGGACGGACTGCGGCGGCGGGGCGAGGCCGGCCGCGCGGGCGGCCACGACGACCCGGGCGCGGCACCAGTCCAGACCGGAGTCCTGCCGTACGCCCAGGTCGGCGCGGAGGTCGGCCTCGCCGATCGAGACGCCGCGCAGCGAGGGATGCGCGGAGGCGATGGCGTAGGCGCGCTCGATGGCCAGCGCGGTCTCCAGGAGGGCGTACAGCGGGGGCCCCGAACCGTCCGCCGGCGGCGGGCCCTGTACGGCCTCCGTCCGCGCCGCGACCCGGGCGACCTGCCCGGCGCACGTCACCTTCGGCAGCCGCAGCCCGGCCAGACCCGGCCGGGGAGCCACCGCCGCCAGGTCCGCGGCGGCCAGCGGCCCGTCGACCGCGTTGATCCGCACGTGCACCGGGACCGGCGGCGGCTCGGTCAGCAACTCGGCGGTGGCCGCGCGGGCGTACTCCTTGCGGTCCGGGGCTACCGCGTCCTCCAGGTCGACGACCACCACGTCCGCGCCGGAGGCCAGGGCCTTGGCCACGACGTGCGGTCGGTCACCGGGGGCGTACAGCCAGGTGAGCGGGCAGAAGGCGGTTGCCGTCACAGGGCGCCCTCCGCACGCAGCGCGGCCAGTTCCTCCGGGGTGAGGCCGAGTTCGGTCAGGACCGCGTCCGTGTCGGCGCCGTGCGGGCGGCCCGCCCAGCGGATCGCGCCCGGGGTGGCGGAGAGCCGGAAGAGGACGTTCTGCATGCGCATCCGGCCGAGTTCCGGATCGTGCAGCGTGGTCAGGGTGCCGAGGGCCCGGTACTGCGGGTCGGCCATCACGTCCCGTACGTCCTGGATCGGCGCGATCGCCGCCTGGGCCTTCTCGAAGGCGGCCAGGACCTCGGTGCGGGTGTGCTGGGCGATCCAGCCGCCCACCGCCTCGTCGAGCACGTCGGCGTGCGCGGCCCGCTCCGCGCCGGTCGCGAACCAGGGCTCGTCGATCAGCTCGGGGCGGCCCACCAGCCGCATCACGCGTTCCGCGACCGACTGCGCCGAGGTGGAGACCGCCACCCAGGTGCCGTCACGGGTGCGGTAGGTGTTGCGCGGGGCGTTGTTCCGGGTGCGGTTGCCGGTGCGGGGCTGGACGTAGCCGAGCTGGTCGTACCACAGGGGCTGCGGGCCGAGGACGGTCAGGATCGGCTCGATGATCGCCATGTCCACGATCTGGCCGGCCCCGGTGCGCTCCCGCGCCGCGAGCGCGGTCATCACCGCGTACGCCGTGGCCAGGCCCGCGATCGAGTCGGCGAGCCCGAACGGCGGGAGCGTCGGCGGCGCGTCCGGCTCGCCGGTGATCGCGGCGAACCCGCTCAGTGCCTCCGCCAGGGTGCCGAACCCGGGCCGGGAGGCGTGCGGGCCGAACTGCCCGAACCCGGTCACCCGGGCCAGCACCAGGCGCGGATTGGCCGCCGACAGCTCCGGCCAGCCGAGCTCCCACTTCTCCAGGGTGCCGGGCCGGAAGTTCTCCACGATCACGTCGGCGGTGGCGGCCAGCCGCAGCAGGGTGCGGCGGCCACCGGGTTTCGACAGGTCCAGCGTGATGGTGTGCTTGTTCCGGCCGAGCAGTTTCCACCACAGGCCGACCCCGTCCTTCGACGGTCCGTGGCCCCGGGACGGGTCCGGCTTGACCGGGTGCTCCACCTTGATCACCTCGGCGCCGAAGTCACCGAGCATGGTGGCGGCGATGGGTCCGGCGAAGAGGGTGGCGAGGTCGAGCACGCGCAGACCGGCGAGCGGCCCGGAGGCGTCGGGCGCGGCGTCGTGGGACGCGGTCATGAGGCGGGCCGGTCGATGTCGCTCATGGGGCGGGACGCCTCCAGGTGCGTGAGGTGGGCCAGGGTGTCGAAGCCGGTGCCGTCGAAGTCGCCCACCGATGTGGCCAGCCGGTTCTTGAGCGGCGCCGTCCAGCGGTCGGGCAGCGCGTTCGGGGAACCGGCGAGGAGGGCCGCGACACCGCCGGCCGTGGCACCGTTCGAGTCGGTGTCCCAGCCGCCGGAGACGGCGCGACAGACGGAGCCGGTGAAGTCGCCGTCGGCGTGGGTCAGGGCGGCGGCGATCAGCGCGGTGTTGGGGACGGCGTGCACCCAGTGGCAGTCGGCGTGGGTGGCGTGGAGTTCGTCCACGACCGTGTCGAAGTCCTCATGGGTTTGCGCGAGTTGGACGCCGTGGCGCACGGCGCGGGCGAGCCGGGAGGCGGGCGGCACGACGGTCAGGCCGGTGGCCAGGCAGGTGTGGACGTCGTGGGTTCCGGCCGCCGCGGAGGCGATGACGGCGGCGGCGAACATCGCGGCGTAGACGCCGTTCGCGGTGTGGGTGAGGGTGGCGTCGCGGTGGGCCTGCGCGGCCGCGGCCGCCGGGTCGCCGGTGTTGGTCCAGCCGTGCATGTCGGCGCGGATCAGAGCGCCGGTCCACTCGCGGAAGGGGTTGCGGTGCCGGGCGGTCAGCGGGGGTTCGATGCCGAGCAGCAGATTGCGGTAGGCGACGCGTTCGGCGGTGAAGGTGCGGCCCGCGGGGAGTTCGTCCAGCCAGAGGCGGGCGGTGTCGGTGGTCGTGAACCGCTTCCCGTGGCGTTGCAGCAGGAGGAGGTTGAGCAGAGGGTAGTTGAGGTCGTCGTCCTCGGGCATGCCGTCGATGTTCTCGGCCAGGGAACGGGCCGCCGAGCGGCGGTTCCAGGGGTACGCGGCGGCCAGGTCCCCTGGTACGCCCTTGCCCGTGAACCAGGTGCTCAGTGGCCAGTTGCCGGTGGCCCGGGCGAGTTGACGGATGCCGGTGAGGGGCAGCTTCTCCACGGGTTTGCCCAGCAGGCAGCCGGCGGCCCGGCCGAGCCAGGCGGCCTCCAGGCGCTCGGCGGTCCCCGAGGGCGCGGGGGCGCCCGGCTGCCCGGGCCAGGCCGGGCACAGGGCCTTGATCGCGGCCAGGTCCGTCGGTTCCGCGTCCGCCAGCAGGCTGGGCAGTTCGGCCAGTTCGTCCAGGAGGTCCTCCGCCAGGAGGCGCAGGTAGCGGGAGGCGCGACCGGGGGACGCGCCCGCGCGGGCCGGCGCCTCGGGTCCGCCCGCCGCGCGCCAGCGGGCGGCGATCGCCGACGGTTCGCGGCCGTCCTGCACCGCCTGGCGCAGCTCGTGGCCGAGCAGGTCCTCCGGCTGGACCCAGGTCACTCGGAGCATTCCGGGCCTCCCATTCCGGCGAACGCCCGCTCGTGGGCGCGCCGCCGCCGTACGTCCTTCTCGAAGACCTCCCGGGTCACCCCGGCCAGCGTGCGGGCCGGTTCCCACAGGTCCAGGCGGCTGGCCTCGGCCACCTTCTTCGCCCAGTCCTCCGGGACGGGCGAGCCCAGCGCCCCCGCCAGCGCCCCGGCCATCGTCGCGATGGAGTCGCAGTCGCGGCCGTAGTTCACCGAGCCGAGAACGGCCTGCCGGAAGTCGCCGCGCGCCACGGTCAACATGCCGAGCGCGATGGGCAGTTCCTCGATCGCGTGCAGTCGGGAGGGGCGGCGGGCGCCCAGGGACGGGTTCCGGTAGTCCGGCCCGACCGTGTCGTACGGCGCCACCGCCTCCCGCAGCGGGCCCAGCGCCGACTCGAAGTCCGTGCCGCAGCGGGCCACTTCGCAGACCCGCTCGATCGCGGCGCGGGTGCCGTCCTTCGCCAGCGACAGGCACGCCGTCACCACCGAGTCCGGGCTCGCCCCCGGCGCGCACGCCGCCGCCACCCCGGCCGCCAGGACGGCCGCCGCCTCCCTGCCGTAGGACGACTGGTGGGCGCCCGCGATGTCCAGGGCCTCGGCGTAAGCGGCCGCCGGATTGGCCGCGTTGACCAGGCCCACCGGCGCCATGTACATCGCGGCACCGCAGTTGACGATGTTTCCGGTGCCGGCCTCGCGCGGGTCGACGTGGCCGTAGTGCAGCCGTGCCACGAGCCACTTCTCCGCCAGGAAGACCCGGTGCAGCGGCAGCGCCTCCGCCTGGAGTTCCGGGATCCAGCGCGGGTTCGTCATCAGGTCGGGCACCAGGTGGTCGGCGATCGCGTAGGCGTCGAGGTGGTCGCGGACGTGTGCGTACACCCGCACCAGGGCGTGCGTCATCAAGGTGTCGTCGGTGACGTGGCCGTCGCCCTTGTGGTACGGGGCGATGGGGCGGGCGGTGCGCCACCGCTCGCCGTGCCAGGGGCCGACGACGCCGTGCACGCGGCCGCCGTGGCGCTCGAGGATCTGGTCGGGGGAGTAGCCCTCGACGGGGCCGCCGAGCGCGTCGCCCACGGCCGCTCCCACGAGCGCGCCGGCGATCCGCTCCTCCAGGTCCGCGTCCCGGACCACGCCTCGGCTCTGTTCTCCTTTGGGCGTCATGCCCGGAATCATCCTCCTGGAGGGGCCGGTTGTGCGGCTTCCAGGAGTTCGGCGAGTTCCACGAGGTCGGTGCCGGTGAGGCGGGGCAGCACGCAGCCGGACAGGGTGCGGCAGGTCTCCCGCCAGGACGCCGGGATCGCCGCGCCGCCGCCCAGCGCGCCGGTCAGCGCGCCCGCCAGGGCCGGGGCGGAGTCGGCGACCCGGGACAGGCAGGCTGCCGCCGGCAGCGCCTCGGCGATCCGGCCGTCCGCCGCCGTGGCCAGGGCGAGGGCGACCGGAACCGTCTCGGCGGCGGCGACGCCGTAGCTGTAGACGTGGTCGACGATCCGGTGCTCAAGGAGCGGGACGAGCGCGAACGCGCCCTCGGTGTCCCGGGCCAGGCGCAGCGCGTGCCGGGCGTTGCGGCCGATCTCCGTCCGCTCGGGCAGTTCGGCCAGCGCCGCGGTGACGCACGCCCCGACGTCCGCGCCCGCCAGCGCCTCGGCGAGTGCCGCCGCCATCGCGCGGGCTCCGTGGACGCCGTCGCCGTCCTGGGTGTACCGGGCGTCGAACTCGGCCAGTTCGGCGGCGCACCGGGGGTCGCCCGGGTGGGCCGTGGCCAGCACACAGGCCCGTACGCAGGCGGCGTCGTCGAAGTAGTGCGGGTTGTCGTGTCCGCTGGCGGGCGGGCGCAGTCCGGTCGCCAGGTTGCCGAGCCCCGCCCGGACGGAGATACGGGCGCGCAGCGGAAGCACCGCCGACTCGACCTCGGGGGCGCGTTCGGCCGCCGCCGCGACCTCGCCGGCGACGGCGTTCCAGGTCAGGTCGATCGCGGCCCGGATACGCCGCTCCCGGCCGAGGTCGCCGAGCGCCCCGTCGTCCCCCGCCCGCAGCAGGGCCTCCGCGGCGAACACCGCCCACTCGGCGTCGTCGGAGGGGCCGAGGCGCAGCGGCTCCGGAGGCTGGTTGAGCGCGATGGGCACGGGCAGCGTCGTCGTCGCGTTCAGCTCGGCGAACGTGTCCAGCTCCCGGGTGAGCCGCCGGGTCCACTCCGGCATCCGAGCGGCCCGATGCCGCGCGGCGGGCCACCCGGCGGCGTCCCCGGCGGCCAGCCCCAGCAACAGCCCCTCGACCCGCCGCGTCACGGCTGCGCCTCACGTTCGGCGGGCGCGTGACTGTGCCGGGCGTGCGGGCTTGCCGTCACCGGCTGGTGGCTGTTCCGGGCCGGGTGATCGGCCGTCGGCTCGTCGGTCCGGCGGCTCATGGTTGCGTCTCGCCTTCGTCGCTGGTGGGTGCGTGGCCGTGCCAAGCGTGCGGGCGTCGTGTCGTCGGCGGGTGGCCATTCCGGGCCGGGTGATCCGTCGTCGCTGCGGCGGGGTGACCGCACGTGGCCGGGTGCTCCGGGGCGTCCGTGGCGGGCCCCGTTCGGTGGTTCACGGCTGTGGCTCCTCTTCGCCGGCGCTGAGCGCGTACGCCGACCGGTCCGGAACGGGGAGTGCCTCACGTCGTACGGGGGCTTCGGGCCGGTGGAGGCCGGTGGAGGCGCTCACCAGCAGGTCCGCCACGTCCAGTACGTGCCGGCCCGCCATCGACGGCAGGCAGCTGCCCCGGGCGGGGCCGATGGCCGTCGCCCACTCGTCCGGAATGGCCGAGAGGCCCTGCGTCGCGCCGGCCAGCGCGCCCGCGACCGCCGCCGTGGTGTCGGCGTCGCGGCCCATGTTGACGGCGGTGAGGACCGCCTCGCGGAAGTCGCCGTCGGCGGCGGCGTACGCGCCGAAGGCGAGGGCGACCGCTTCGGGGGCCAGGTCGGTCCAGGGATAGCCGCCGATGACCACCGCGGAGCGGACCGCGCGTTCGCCGCGGTGGGCCGCGGCCGTGGCCCGGCGCAGCGAGCGGGCCGTCCAGGAGTCGTCGGGCACGACGGCGAGGGCGGCGGCCACGACCGCGACCGGCGGCGCGCCCGCCATCGCCGCCGCGACCCCGGCGGCCACCGCCCGGCCGCCGTGGATGCCCTCGCCCTCGTGACTGACCGAGCCGTCGATCGCCACCAGCCGGGCCGCCTCGGCGGGCCGCCCGGCGGCGAACACCCCGAACGGCGCCGCCCGCATGGCGAGCCCGTCGCTCCAGGCGTGCCGGTGCTGGGCGGAGATGGGGGCGGCCAGCCCCCGGCGCAGGTTCTCCAGGGTGCCCCGCTCGCTGAACCCGGCCCCGTGGAAGGGACCCTCGGCGCGGTCGGCGATGAACTCGTGCCAGGCGGCCTCCACCAGGGCGGGCGTGAGCGCATGGCCGTGCCGGGCCAGCAGCAGCCCGGAGAAGATGGCGTACTCGGTGTCGTCCGTGCCGGCCGGCCGGTCGGTGACGTAGCCGGTGATCCGGCCCCAGCGGGCGCGGATCTCGGACGGCTTCAGGTTCTCCGCGGGCGCCCCGAGCGCGTCTCCGACGGCGAGGCCGAGCAGCGCGCCGCGTGCCCGTTCACGCGAGGCGGCCGGGGCCGGCGCCGGGGTCTGCGGGGCGCGGATGGTCGATCCCATGGCGGGCTCCTCTCGGGGCGCCCGCAGGGCGGGGAGCCCTCAGCGGAACTGTCCCCGGCGTGGGGCCCGGTGCAGCCTCGGGAACCTCACCATCACCCGTACGACATCTGTGCGTCCTGCAGCACGGATGAGCGCCACGCTGTAAAACCGCAGGTTAGCCCAGCCTTCCCTTGCTGGCGGCGGCGAAATTTCCAACGTAGATTCGGTGTTGTCAAAAAATAGAACTCGTCCAAAAGTCAGCCTTACCTAAGTTCTTGCCCGGCTCTCAGGGGGACCTCGTCATGGCCATCATCGACACCGAAGCGACGCTCCACGAGGCGCACCGTGACAACCACACGCACCGCGACGTGAACGGTGGCTGGCTGCGTCCCGCGGTCTTCGGCGCGATGGACGGCCTGGTCTCCAACCTCGCCCTGATGACCGGTGTGGCCGGCGGTGCGGTGGGTCAGCAGGCCATTGTCCTCACCGGCCTCGCCGGCCTGGCCGCGGGTGCCTTCTCCATGGCGGCCGGAGAGTACACCTCCGTCGCCTCGCAGCGCGAGCTGGTCGAGGCCGAGCTGGACGTCGAGCGCCGTGAGCTGCGCAAGCACCCGGAGGACGAGGAGCGGGAGCTGGCCGCGCTCTACGTCTCGCGCGGCGTGGAACCCGGGCTCGCCGAGGAGGTGGCCCGGCAGCTGTCGAAGGACCCGGAGCAGGCCCTGGAGATACACGCCCGCGAGGAGCTGGGCGTCGACCCGGGCGACCTGCCCTCCCCGCTGGTCGCCGCGGTGTCGTCGTTCGGCTCGTTCGCGCTCGGCGCGCTTCTGCCGTTGCTGCCGTACCTGCTGGGCGCCAACGCGTTGTGGCCGGCCGTGCTGCTCGCCCTCCTGGGGCTCTTCGCCTGTGGCGCGGTGGTGGCCAAGGTGACGGCGCGGACCTGGTGGTACAGCGGTTTGCGGCAGTTCGCCCTGGGTGGTGCCGCCGCCGGTGTGACCTACGCCCTGGGCACCCTGTTCGGAACCGCCGTAGGATAGGGCGCTGGAACTTATGCGGATAGTCGTATAAGTACGCTGTTGCTTGTTTACCCGTTGGTTTCGGCCGTGTGACCACGGGGCATGAGCCGTAAGCACCCGCAGGCAATGAGGCCTGTCGCGCATGCGCAGGGCCGGGCGACTTCGTCCTCCCTGTCCCCCCGGGCCGACGGACATGGATCCGACCGATCTCGTCCGCCGCCCGCCCCACCGCTTTCACCGCAGGTCGCGGTACCCCCTGGCGACCCCCGGTGCCCGCATGCTGGAACGGAGTTTCCGATTCCCGAGAAACCCCCCATCATGTAATCTGCACGAAATTTCGCATTTCAGGCAGAGGGCCAACGTCGTCCCTCGGCACTCGCTCCCCCAGAGCCCGGAACGGCCTGGGAGGGACCCACAGCCACATGACGACGACGGGAGAGCCGATGCGTATGCCGCGCCAGCCGTCCCAGCATCCCGCGAACGACCAGAACTGGTCGTTCATGGATGCCCGCCCTGCCACGCAGGGTATGTACGACCCCCGCAACGAGCACGACGCCTGCGGCGTCGGCTTCGTGGCCACCCTCACCGGCGAGGCGAGCCATGCGCTGGTCGAACAGGCGCTCACGGTTCTGCGCAACCTGGAACACCGCGGCGCGACCGGCTCCGAGCCCGACTCCGGCGACGGCGCCGGTCTGCTCTCCCAGGTGCCCGACGCGTTCCTGCGCGAGGTGGCCGGATTCGAACTGCCCGCGGCCGGTGCCTACGCCGTCGGCATCGCCTTCCTGCCCGAGGACGGCACCGAGGACACCGTCTCGCGCATCGAGGCGATCGCGGGCGACGAGGGCCTGACCGTCCTCGGCTGGCGTGAGGTCCCGGTCGCCCCCGAGCTGCTCGGCGCCACCGCCCGCTCCACCATGCCCGCCTTCCGCCAGCTGTTCGTCACCGACCGCGTGAGCGAGGGCATCGCCCTGGACCGCAAGGCGTTCGTGCTGCGCAAGCGCGCCGAGCGCGAGGCCGGCGTCTACTTCCCGTCGCTGTCGGCCCGCACCCTCGTCTACAAGGGCATGCTCACCACCGGTCAGCTGGAACCCTTCTTCCCGGACCTGTCCGACCGCCGCTTCGCCTCGGCCATCGCGCTCGTCCACTCCCGCTTCTCCACGAACACCTTCCCGAGCTGGCCGCTCGCGCACCCGTACCGCTTCGTCGCGCACAACGGTGAGATCAACACCGTCCAGGGCAACCGCAACTGGATGCGCGCCCGGGAGTCCCGGCTGGCCTCCGGCCTGTTCGGTTCCCAGGAGACGCTGGAGCGGATCTTCCCGGTGTGCACGCCGGGCGCCTCCGACTCCGCCTCCTTCGACGAGGTCCTGGAACTGCTCCACCTCGGCGGCCGCTCGCTGCCGCACTCCGTGCTGATGATGATCCCGGAGGCGTGGGAGAACCACGACGCCATGGACCCGGCCCGGCGCGCCTTCTACGAGTACCACTCCACGATGATGGAGCCCTGGGACGGCCCGGCCTGCGTCACCTTCACCGACGGCACCCAGGTCGGCGCCGTGCTCGACCGCAACGGCCTGCGCCCCGGCCGCTACTGGGTCACCGACGACGGCCTCGTCGTCCTCGGCTCCGAGGTCGGCGTGCTCGACATCGACCCGGCCAGGGTCGTCCGCAAGGGCCGGCTCCAGCCCGGCCGCATGTTCCTCGTCGACACCGCCGAGCACCGCATCATCGAGGACGACGAGATCAAGGCGACCCTCGCCGCCGAGCAGCCCTACGCCGAGTGGGTCCAGGCCGGCGAGATCGATCTGGGCGATCTGCCCGAGCGCGAGCACATCGTGCACACCCACGCCTCGGTCACCCGCCGCCAGCAGACCTTCGGCTACACCGAGGAGGAGCTGCGCGTCCTGCTCGCGCCGATGGCCAAGACCGGCGCCGAGCCGATCGGCTCCATGGGCACCGACTCGCCGATCGCGGCCCTCTCGGAGCGCCCGCGGCTGCTCTTCGACTACTTCACCCAGCTGTTCGCGCAGGTCACCAACCCGCCGCTGGACGCGATCCGCGAGGAACTGGTCACCTCGCTGCGCAGCTCGCTCGGCCCGCAGGGCAACCTGCTCGAGCCGACCGCGGCCTCCTGCCGCAGCGTCGTCCTGCCCTTCCCGGTGATCGACAACGACGAGCTGGCCAAGCTCATCCACATCAACGCCGACGGCGACATGCCCGGCTTCAAGGCCGCGACCCTCTCCGGCCTGTACCGGGTCTCCGGCGGCGGCGAGTCGCTGGCCGCGCGCATCGAGGAGATCTGCGCCGAGGCCGACGCCGCCATCGGCAACGGCGCCCGCCTGATCGTCCTGTCCGACCGCCACTCGGACGCCGAGCACGCCCCGATCCCGTCGCTGCTGCTCACCGCGGCCGTCCACCACCATCTGATCCGCACCAAGCAGCGCACCCACGTGGGGCTGCTGGTGGAGGCCGGCGACGTCCGCGAGGTCCACCACGTCGCCCTGCTGATCGGCTACGGCGCCGCGGCCGTCAACCCCTACCTGGCGATGGAGTCCGTCGAGGACCTGGTCCGCGCGGGCACTTTCCTGCCGGGCGGCGAGCCCGAGAACGCCCTGCGCAACCTGATCCGCGCCCTCGGCAAGGGCGTGCTGAAGGTCATGTCCAAGATGGGCATCTCCACCGTCGCCTCCTACCGGGGCGCCCAGGTCTTCGAGGCCGTCGGCCTGGACGAGGCCTTCGTCGACAAGTACTTCAACGGCACCGCCACCAAGATCGGCGGCGTCGGCATCGACGTCGTGGCCAAGGAGGTCGCCGCCCGCCACGCCAAGGCCTACCCGGCCTCCGGGATCGCCCCGGCGCACCGCGCGCTGGAGATCGGCGGCGAGTACCAGTGGCGCCGCGAGGGCGAGCCGCACCTGTTCGACCCGGAGACGGTCTTCCGCCTCCAGCACTCCACGCGCTCCGGCCGCTACGACATCTTCAAGAAGTACACGGACCGGGTGAACGAGCAGTCCGAGCGCCTGATGACGCTGCGCGGAATGTTCGGCTTCGCTTCCGGCCGCGCGCCGGTCCCCGTCGAGGAGGTCGAGCCGGTCAGCGAGATCGTCAAGCGCTTCTCCACCGGCGCCATGTCGTACGGCTCCATCTCCAAGGAGGCGCACGAGACCCTCGCCATCGCCATGAACCAGCTGGGCGGCAAGTCCAACACCGGTGAGGGCGGCGAGGACGCGGACCGCCTGTACGACCCGGCCCGCCGGTCCGCCATCAAGCAGGTGGCCTCCGGCCGCTTCGGGGTGACCAGCGAGTACCTCGTCAACTCCGACGACATCCAGATCAAGATGGCCCAGGGCGCCAAGCCCGGCGAGGGCGGCCAGCTGCCCGGCCACAAGGTCTACCCGTGGGTGGCCAGGACCCGGCACTCGACCCCCGGCGTCGGCCTGATCTCCCCGCCGCCGCACCACGACATCTACTCCATCGAGGACCTGGCCCAGCTGATACACGACCTGAAGAACGCGAACCCGCGGGCGCGGATCCACGTCAAGCTGGTCTCCGAGGTCGGTGTCGGCACGGTCGCCGCGGGCGTCTCCAAGGCGCACGCGGACGTGGTCCTGATCTCCGGCCACGACGGTGGTACCGGTGCCTCCCCGCTGACCTCGCTGAAGCACGCGGGCGGCCCCTGGGAGCTGGGCCTGGCCGAGACCCAGCAGACGCTTCTCCTCAACGGACTGCGGGACCGCATCGTCGTGCAGACCGACGGTCAGCTCAAGACCGGCCGCGACGTGGTGATCGCGGCGCTGCTGGGCGCCGAGGAGTTCGGCTTCGCGACCGCTCCGCTGGTCGTGTCCGGCTGCGTCATGATGCGCGTGTGCCACCTGGACACCTGCCCGGTCGGCATCGCCACCCAGAACCCGGTGCTGCGCGAGCGGTTCTCCGGCCAGGCCGAGTACGTGGTGAACTTCTTCCGGTTCATCGCCGAGGAGGTCCGCCGGCTGCTCGCCGAACTGGGCTTCCGCTCCGTCGAGGAGGCCGTCGGCCACGCCGAGGTCCTCGATGTGACCCGGGCGGTCGACCACTGGAAGGCGCAGGGCCTGGACCTGGAGCCGCTGCTCCACGTGCCCGATCTGCCCGAGGGCGCGGTGCGCCACCAGGTGACCGCCCAGGACCACGGCCTGGAGAAGGCGCTCGACAACGAGCTGATCAAGCTCGCCGCCGACTCCCTGGCCGCGCCGGGCGCCGCCGACGCCCAGCCGGTGCGCGCCCAGGTCGCCATCCGCAACATCAACCGCACCGTCGGCACCATGCTCGGCCACGAGGTGACGAAGAAGTTCGGCGGTGCGGGACTGCCCGACGACACCATCGACATCACCTTCACCGGCTCGGCCGGCCAGTCCTTCGGCGCCTTCGTCCCGCGCGGCGTCACACTGCGCCTCGAGGGCGACGCCAACGACTACGTCGGCAAGGGTCTTTCGGGCGGCCGGATCGTGGTCCGCCCGGACCGCGCCGCCGACCACCTCGCCGAGTACAGCGTCATCGCGGGCAACACCCTCGCCTACGGCGCGACCGGCGGCGAGATGTTCCTGCGCGGCAAGACCGGTGAGCGGTTCTGCGTGCGCAACTCCGGCGCGCTGGTGGTCTCCGAGGGCGTGGGCGACCACGGCTGCGAGTACATGACCGGCGGGCGCGCGGTGGTCCTCGGCGAGACCGGCCGCAACTTCGCGGCCGGCATGTCCGGCGGCATCGCCTACGTCATCGACCTCGACCGGGACAACGTCAACCCCGGCAACGCCGACGCGGTCGGGCCGCTGGACGACTCCGACCGGCGGTGGCTGCACGACGTGGTGCGCCGGCACCAGGAGGAGACGGGCTCGACCGTCGCCGAGAAGCTGCTCGCCGAGTGGGACACCGCGGTGGAGCGCTTCAGCAAGATCATCCCCAGCACGTACAAGGCAGTGCTCGCCGCCAAGGACGCCGCCGAGCGGGCCGGTCTGTCCGAGACCGAGATCACCGAGAAGATGATGGAGGCGGCGATCCATGGCTGACCCGAAGGGCTTTCTGAACCACGGCCGTGAGGTCGCCGAGTCCCGCCCGGTCGAGGAGCGCAAGCGGGACTGGAACGAGGTCTACGTTCCCGGCTCGCTGCTGCCGATCATCAGCAAGCAGGCCGGCCGGTGCATGGACTGCGGCATCCCGTTCTGCCACAACGGCTGCCCGCTCGGGAACCTGATCCCGGAGTGGAACGACTACGCCTACCGCGGGGACTGGGCCGCCGCCTCCGAGCGGCTGCACGCGACGAACAACTTCCCCGAGTTCACGGGCCGGTTGTGCCCGGCGCCCTGCGAGTCGGCCTGTGTGCTCGGCATCAACCAGCCGCCGGTCACCATCAAGAACGTCGAGGTCTCGATCATCGACAAGGCGTGGGAGAGCGGCGACGTCGCCCCGCGGATCCCCGAGCGCCTGTCCGGCAAGACCGTCGCGGTCATCGGCTCCGGCCCGGCGGGCCTGGCCGCCGCCCAGCAGCTGACCAGGGCGGGCCACACGGTCGCCGTCTACGAGCGCGCGGACCGCGTCGGAGGCCTCCTGCGCTACGGCATCCCCGAGTTCAAGATGGAGAAGCGGCACATCAACCGCCGTATCGAGCAGATGCGCGCGGAGGGCACCCGCTTCCGTACCGGTGTCGAGATCGGCCGCGACCTGAAGGCCACCGACCTGAAGAAGCGCTACGACGCGGTCGTCGTCGCCGCCGGCTCCACCACCGCCCGCGACCTTCCCGTCCCCGGCCGTGAACTGGGGGGCGTCCACCAGGCGATGGAGTACCTGCCCCTGGCCAACAAGGTCCAGGAGGGCGACTACGTGGTGGCGCCGATCTCGGCGGAGGGCAAGCACGTCGTCGTCATCGGCGGCGGTGACACGGGCGCGGACTGCGTGGGCACCGCCCACCGCCAGGGCGCGGCCTCCGTCACCCAGTTGGAGATCATGCCCCGCCCGAACGACGAGCGGCACCCGGTCGACCAGCCCTGGCCGACCTTCCCGATCCTCTACAAGGTCACCTCGGCCCACGAGGAGGGCGGCGAGCGGATCTACTCGGCCTCCACGACCCACTTCGAGGGCGACGAGGACGGCAACGTGCAGTGGCTGCACCTGGCCGAGGTCGAGTTCGTGGACGGCAGGCCGACCCGGAAGCCGGGCAGCGAGCGCAGGATCCCGGCCCAGCTGGTCACCCTCGCGATGGGCTTCACCGGCACCGACCGGGAGAACGGCTTGGTCGACCAGTTCGGCCTGGAGCTGGACGAGCGGGGTAACATCGCCCGTGACGCGGACTTCCGGACCAATGTGCCCGGTGTCTTCGTCGCCGGTGACGCCGGCCGCGGTCAGTCCCTCATCGTGTGGGCGATCGCCGAAGGCCGCTCGGCCGCCCGCGGCGTCGACCGCCACCTCATGGGCGCCGGCGACCTGCCGGCCCCGATCCGCCCGACGGACCGCGCGCTGACGGTCTGACGGCACAACGGTGACCTGACGGTCACTCATATACGTCCCGCACAAAGGCGTGTGGAACACAGGCGGCGCCTGCCCAGTCCCCGACCGGACCACAGGGCAGGCGCCGCCGCATGTCCGGGGGACTACGGCGCCCTGTACGTCTCCCCGTACACCTTCCACACCAGCGGGGTCTTCAGGTCCATGTTCCCGTCGTACAGGAACTGCCGCTGGGCGGTGTCGATACGGCTGGTGTCGCGGTTCGTCCTGCGGGCCTTCATGGCCTCGCGGCGGATGTCCAGGAAGACGTCGAGGTAGCTCTTCTCCCGGCCGCCCGCGGCCGGGGTGTCGGCCTCCTTCAGGGCGCGCTCGCGCAGGGCGTAGAAGCCGTCCTTGTCGACGCCGGGGCCGTGGAAGACCATCGCGTCGTAGTAGATGAACTGGCCCAGCGTGCCGAGGCCGTCGAGCTTGGCGAGTCGGACGGCCGGATTGAAGTAGGCGCGGTCCCGCTCGTCCTCCTGGGCCTTGCGGAAGGCCGGTCGTTCCGACTCCGCCTTCCACGCCGCGGCGAAGTCCGGGTCCAGGCCCTCGTGGGAGTCCGTGCCGTCGACCTTGCGCAGCGCCGGCAGGAACCGGGCGAGACCGTTGTCCGGGTGGGCCTTGGTGTAGCGCTCGACCAGGGTGAGCAGGTCGTGCGTACCGGTGCAGTAGCCGATGATCCCCGCGGTGTAGCCGTCGCCGTCGTCGGCGTCCTCGATGGAGCCGTAGGTGCTGCGCCAGTCGAGCGTGGAGTTCTCGGCGCTCGCCACGAGCCGCTGGGCCAGCTCCTTCTTCGCGGGCGCGGCCAGGCCTCGGGGTGCCTCGTCGGCCACCTCGTCGTCCTGGGCCTTCTCCGACCGTTCGGCCCGCGCCTTGGTGTCCTCACGGGACTCGTGCGCGGCCGTGTGCCGCTTCGGCGCGGACGGGTCCCGGTCCTGTGGATCGAAGGCGAGCAACACCGCCAACGCGAGGACCGGAGTGGCCACCAAAAACAATATTCCAGGACGTTTCATGACAGTTACCGTACGGCCCTGATCAGGCCGCCCCTCCCGACAGTTCCGAGACCTTCGCCCAGCTGAGCGCCATGAGCAGAACCAGCAGGGCCACGCACACGCCCGCCTGGACCGGAGTGCGACGGCCGCCGCGCGGCGCGTACGCGTACGCCAGGGTCACCACGCCGCCCGCCAGCAGGCCACCGAGGTGCGCCTGCCAGGAAGTGAGCCCGGCGGAGATCACCAGCCACAGCAGCAGGCCCGCCATGTACCGGTTGACGCCGCTCATGTCGTAGCCCAGGCGCCGGGCCATGACGTAGTACGCGGCGCCGAGCCCGAAGATCGCGCCGGACGCGCCGACCGTCAGGGCGTCCGGATCGATCAGCAGGACCAGGACCGAGCCGCCGAGCGCCGACAGCAGGTACAGGGCGAGGTAGCGGGCGCGGCCCAGCTGCGCCTCGACCACGCGGCCGGTGCTCCACAGCGCCGTCATGTTCATCACGATGTGCAGGATGCCGAACGTCCCCTCGGTGGCGGGCACATGCAGGAACGCGCCGGTCAGCAGCCGGTACCACTCGCCGCCGACCAGCCCCTCCGCGTGCACGTCGGAGCCGTACGGGTACTCCCACAGGTAGTGCCCGCCGTCGGTTCCCGCCAGTCCGCGCCCGAGCATCCCCAGACCGTCCACGACCGCCGGGCGCACCAACTCGCCCAGATAGGCGAGGACGTTGAGCCCGATCAGAACGTACGTCACGACCGGCACCGCGCTGATCCGGCCGCCGAACGCCGTCCGTGCCTGCCGTACCGACCGGGCACCCTCCCTCACGCACTCCACGCACTGGTGGCCGACGGAGGCCTCCCGCATGCAGTCCGGGCAGATGTACCGGTCGCAGCGGACGCAGCGGACGTGGGACTCCACTCTGCTGTGGCGGTAGCAAGTGGTGACAGCGGACTCGGCATCCACGGCCGGCTCCTCGGGAAACGCGGGGACATGGCTGAGCCGGTGGGGACGGCGGCGAACAAAATAGCGAAGTGCTGTGACAGATGGTAAAGGCGGGGCCCGTGATCCCGGAACCGCGATCAGGTCAGGTGTCGCACTCCAGGACTGTGCGGCACAGGGCGCACCGGGCGCGCATACGGCCTCCGACCGGGACCCTGATGCGCTGATGGCAGGTGGGGCAGGAGAAGGACACCCGCAGAGGCTCCGGGCCGCCGCGGCTGAAGGAGTACGGCGCCTCCGGCTGGGCGAGCGGCGCACGGCCGTGGTCCTGGGCGTGCCGGCGGTCGCGGGCGTACCGGCGGCGGCCCGCCCAGCCCGCCGCCGTCAGGGGCGGCTGCTGCTCGTCACCGCGGGCCCGGGCCATGCCCTTGACGTACGCCTCGTACCCCTGGGGGCTGGTGAACCACGTCGAGGGATCCTCGCCGAACACCAGCGCCCGCTTGGCCAGCACGTAGCCGAACTCCTCCGGAGTGAGGTAGCCGAGCTTCTGCGACGACACGCCGTCCTCCCGGAAGGCGTCCAGCAGCAGCCAGCCCGCGCCCAGGTACGTCGCCACCGTGTCCGTGAGGATCTCGTTGTCGCGGGTGCTGGGGAAGGACAGGTCCAGCCGGTGCAGGTAGACGTGGGTCACCTCGTGGGCGAGGGCCGCGCCGATGTCCCGGCGGTGGGTGCGGAAGCGGTCGTTCAGTTCGACGAAGTACTCGGGGCCCGCCGCCAGCTCGACGTTCGCCGCGTGCGTCATCTCGCGGAAGCTGACGATCATGCGGGCGTCCGGCAGCCGGTAGTGGCGGACCATTTCGCGGGCCACGCGCTGGGCCCCCAGATGCAGGTCGTCGGTGTCGCAGAAGGCCACGTCGGCCGGGGCCACGCTGGTCGCGAACGTCTGCACGGTGCCGTACGAGAGCCGCTTGTACAGGGAGGTGATCGCGGCCCGCACCGTCTCCAGATGCGGGTAGCCGTGCACCACCGGTCCGCCGTTCGCCACGTCCGAACCCCCAAAGACGCCCTGAACTCTCTCCCACTTTATGCGCGGGAGCCCCGATTCCGCCCGGCGCCCACGCCACACGGTGCCCGGTGCCCGCCGTTGACCACGGGTCGGACGCTCGTGATCGGAGCGCCGCCCAGCCCGTAGGGTTGGAGCCCATGACCACCAGCAGCACCGGTACCGGTGACGTCGCCCCCGCCGTTCACGAGGAGCTCGCGCGGCTGCGCGACAGCATCGACAACATCGACGCGGCCGTCGTCCACATGCTCGCCGAGCGGTTCAAGGCGACCCAGCAGGTCGGCCACCTCAAGGCCGCCCACCAGCTGCCGCCCGCCGACCCGGCCCGCGAGGCCCGGCAGATCGCCCGGCTGCGCGCCCTCGCCGAGGACGCCAAACTGGACCCGGCGTTCGCCGAGAAGTTCCTGAACTTCATCATCGCCGAGGTGATCCGCCACCACGAGCGCATCGCGGAGGACGCCGGCAACGGCGAGACCCCGGCGACCTGACCCCCCGCCCGCGCGCCGCCGAACGCGCCCCCGCGGACCGCGAACGCCCTGCGTCCGTCGGCGACACCCCCTCGTGCCCGCTCCGGGCCATCAGGCAGCATGGCGTCCATGTCCGTACTCACGCGCGACGAAGCGCATACCCGTGCCAAGCTCCTCGACGTCCACCGGTACACCGTCGACCTCGACCTGACCGGTGGGGACGACACCTTCGACTCCCGGACCGTGATCCGGTTCACCGTACGGGAAGGCCGGGACAGCACGGACACGTTCGTCGAGCTCAAGCCCGCCCACCTGCGCTCCGCCACCCTCGACGGACAGCCCCTCGACCCGCACGACCTCACCGGCAACCGCCTGCCGCTGAAGAACCTCGCCCCCGGTGAACACGAGCTGCGCGTCGACGCCGTCATGCGCTACTCCCGCACCGGCGAGGGCATGCACCGCTTCACCGACCCCACCGACGGTGAGACCTACGTCTACACCCAGCTGTTCATGGAAGACGTCCAGCGCGTCTTCGCCGCCTTCGACCAGCCCGACCTCAAGGCCGTCTTCGAACTCGCCGTCACCGCCCCCGAGGGCTGGACCGTCCTCGCCAACGGCGTCACCGAGCACACCGGCGACGGCGTCTGGAAGGCCGCGCCCACCCCGCTGATCTCCACCTACCTGGTCGCCGTCGCCGCCGGCCCCTGGCACTCCGTACGCACCGAGCACCGCGGCCTGCCCTTCGGCATCCACTGCCGCCGCTCGCTGGCGCCCCACCTCGACGCGGACGCCGACGAGATCCTCGACGTCACCCGTGCCTGCTTCGACCGCTACCACGAGAAGTTCGACGAGCCCTACCCCTTCGACTCCTACGACCAGGCCTTCGTCCCCGAGTTCAACGCGGGCGCCATGGAGAACCCGGGCCTGGTCACCTTCCGGGACGAGTTCGTCTACCGCTCCGCCGTCACCGACACCGAGCGGCAGACCCGCGCCATGGTCATCGCCCACGAGATGGCCCACATGTGGTTCGGCGACCTGGTCACCCTCAAGTGGTGGGACGACATCTGGCTGAACGAGTCCTTCGCCGAGTACATGGGCTACCAGACCACCGCCGAGGCCACCCGCTTCACCGGCACCTGGACCGACTTCGGCGTCGCCCGCAAGTCCTGGGGCTACGACGCCGACCAGCGCCCCTCCACCCACCCCGTCGCCCCCGACGCCGTCGACGACACCGCCTCCGCCCTGCTCAACTTCGACGGCATCTCCTACGCCAAGGGCGCCTCCGCCCTGCGGCAACTGGTCGCCTGGCTCGGCGAGAAGGACTTCCTGGCCGGCATCAACACCCACTTCAAGCGGCACCGGTTCGCCAACGCCACCCTCGCCGACTTCATCGACTCCCTCGCCTCCGCCACCGACCGCGACGTGCACGCCTGGGCCGAGGCCTGGCTGCGCACCACCGGCGTGGACACGCTCACCGCGTCCGTCGACGCCGCGCCCGGCCAGTGGACCCTCGCCCTCGACCGCGACGGCAGCCGCCCGCACCGCGTCACCGTCGGCGTCTACGACCGCGACCTGGGCGACGGCCACAGCCTGGTCGTCCGGGAGCGCTACGAGACCGACGTCCCGCAGGACGGCGCCGGCCAACCCCGCTCCGGCACCCGGCCCGCCCTGATCGTGCCCAACGACCAGGACCTGACCTACGCCAAGATCCGCCTGGACGAGACCTCCCTGGAGACCGCCCTGCGCGACCTGTCCGGCGTCCCCGACGCGCTCACCCGCGCCGTGGTGTGGAACACGCTGCGCGACATGGTCCGCGACGGTGAACTCGCCCCCGCCGACTACCTGTCGACCGCCTCCGCCCACCTGCCCGAGGAGACCGACCTGGCCCTCGTCCAGGGCGTCCTGGCCTTCGCCGCCGGGCAGATCGCCGACCGGTACGTCCACCCGGGGCAGCGGCCCGCCGCCCTGGCCGCCCTCGGCTCCCTGTGCCGCGATCTCATCCGCCGCACCGAGGACGGCGACAACCCCGGTCTGCGCCTGATCGCCGTGCGGCACTTCATCGACGTCGCCGCGCACCCGGACACCGTCGCCGCCTGGCTCGCCGACGGCACCGTCCCCGGCGGCCCCGAACTCGACCCGGAGCTGCGCTGGCGCGTCCTGGGCCGTCTCGCCGTCCTCGGCGCCGTCGACGAGGCCGCCATCGCCCGGGAACTCGACCGCGACCCGTCCGCCACCGGCCAGGAGGGCGCCGCCCGCTGCCGGGCCGCGCTGCCCGACGCCGAGGCCAAGCGCGCGGCCTGGGAGTCGATGTTCGCCACCGACGAGCGCACCGACCTGTCGAACTACCTGTTCATCGCCACCGCGCAGGGCTTCTGGCAGCCCGAACAGGCCGATCTCGTACGGGACTACGTCCCCCGCTTCTACCAGGACGCGGTCGCCCTCGCCGACCGCCGCGGCCCCGCCATCGCCGAGGCCGCCGGACGCTGGGCGTTCCCGGTGCACGCCGTCGACGCCGACCACCTGCGACTGGGCGAGGCCTGCCTGCACGACGGCGCCCCGACCCCCGCGCTCCGCCGCAAGCTCGTCGACCAGCTCGACGACCTGTCCCGCGCACTGCGCGTCCGGGAGGCGTAGGCCCTGTCGTCCGGGCCGGTCGTTCCGAACCGGTCGCTCGCCGGCCCGGCCAGGGCGGTGCGGTCGGCCCGCGGCGGCGTGGGCGGCACGGCCACCTCCGCCTGGCCGACGTCCCGGACGGTGGCCGTGGTGGCCGTGGCGGCGACCGCTGGACGCGGGCGACGCCGTCGGTGACGCCGGGGCGCGCCGTGGAGGCGACGGTGCCGTCCGGGCGGGCCGGCCGTCGCTGATGCCGCGCGGGGCCGGTCGTCCGCTCCTAGGCTGCTGGAGTCAGGCTGCTGGAGTCAGGACGACCGGCCCGAGCCCCCGGAGGCAGACCCGTGATCGCAGTGACCGGAGCGACCGGCAACGTCGGCCGTGCCCTCGTCGAACGTCTCGTCGCCGCCGGCCGGCCCGTGCGGGCACTGACCCGCGACCCGGAACGGGCCGTGCTGCCCGCGGGGGCAGAGGTCGTGCGGTTCCGGCCCGACGACCCGGCCGCCCTGTTCACGGGCGTGACCGGACTCTTCCTGTACGTCCAGGCCGCCGGCGGGAGCGGCGCCCTGCTGAAGGCGGCCCGCGAGGCCGGCGTCCGGCACGTCGTACTGCTCTCCTCCGGGATCGTCCGCGACGGCGCCGACGAGACCCATCCCATCCACGTCATGCACGCCGGAGCCGAGCGGCGGATCCGCGACAGCGGCCTCGCGTGGACCCTCCTCCGGCCGAACGCCTTCGCCGCCAACGCTCTGCAGTGGGCACCCCAGATCCGTGCGGGGAACACCGTCCGCGGTGTCTTCGCCGACGCGCTGACCGCGCCCATCCACGAGGACGACATCGCCGCCGTGGCCGAGGGCGCCCTCCTCGACCCCGGCCACGAGGGCGCCGTCCATCGCCTCACCGGCCCGGAGGCCCTCACCAACGCCGAGCAGGTCGCCGCGATCGGCCGCGCCCTCGGCCGTGACCTGGCCTTCGTCGAGATCCCGCCGGAACAGGCCGGGCCCGAGCTCTACCCGCACGTGCCGCCGCACCTGCTCCAGAGCCTGCTGAAGACCTTCGAGTCCGCCGTCGGCGTCCGCCCGGAGATCACGCACACCGTCGAGGGGATCACCGGCACCCCGGCCCGCCCCTTCGCCCGCTGGGCCGAGGACCACCGGGCCGGCTTCCTCGGCTGACGGCTTCCCGGGGCGGCGGCGGGCTCACGGGATCGCCGGGCGGCGGCGGACTCACGGGACCCCAACACGTTTTCCCCGTACGGCAGTACCCACTTTCGGGTTCCGATCGTCGATCTTTCGGGCGCGTCCGGCTTTACTGCGTACAAGCTGGAAGTCCCTGCCCCCGCGTCACGGAGGACAGTCCCATGAGCACCCCGCCGCCCCCGGACCACCCCGCCCGCCTCGCCTCCGGTCCCGACGGCCCGCACGCCCTGCGGCCCCTGCTCGACACCGTGCTCGACGCCCTCGACAGCGGCCGCCGTGCCCGCGGCGGCCCCCTGCCCGCGGGCGGCCCCGAGGCGGTCGCCGCCCGGGTGCGCGACGCCGTGGGCGAGGTCCTGCCCGAGCACGGCGACCCGGACGCCCTGCGCGGCCTCGTGCACGCCCTCGCCGAAGGCGCCGCCGACCCCGCCGACCCGCTGTGCGCGGCCCATCTGCACTGCCCGCCGCTCGCCGTGGCCACCGCCGCCGACCTCGCCGTCAGCGCCCTCAACCCCTCCCTGGACTCCTGGGACCAGGCACCCGCCGCCTCCGAACTCGAAGCCCTCGTCACGCGGACGCTCGCGCACGAGACCGGCCTCGCCGACTCCGTCGTCACCACCGGCGGCACCGAGTCCAACCAACTCGCCCTGCTGCTCGCCCGCGAGTCCCACGGCGGCGGTATCCGCCTGGTCTGCGGCGCCAACGCGCACCACTCCCTGCCCCGCGCCGCCTGGCTGCTCGGCCTGCCCGAACCCGTGATCGTGCCCGCTCCCTCCGGCACCCTCGACCCCGCCGCGCTGCACAGCGTCCTCACCGGCCTCGGCGGAGCGCGCGGCTCCCTCCTCGTGGCCGCCACCGCCGGCACCACCGATGCCGGCCTCATCGACCCCCTCCCGGAGATCGCCGGGCTGTGCGCCGCGCACGGCGCCCGGCTGCACATCGACGCCGCCCACGGCGGGGGACTGCTGTTCAGCGAACGCCACCGGGACAAGCTGACCGGGCTCGAAGCCGCCCACACCGTCACCCTCGACCTGCACAAACTCGGCTGGCAGCCGGTCGCCGCCGGACTCCTCGCCGTCCGCCACCCCCGCGACCTCGCCGTCCTGCACCAGCGCGCCGACTACCTCAACGCCGGGGACGACACGGAGGCCGGCCTGCCCGACCTGCTCGGCCGCTCCCTGCGCACCACCCGCCGCCCCGACGTCCTCAAGATCGCCGTCACCCTCAAGGCCCTCGGCCGCCGCGGTCTCGGCGCCCTCGTCGACCAGGTCTGCGCCCGCGCCCGCGAGTTCGCCGACCTCATCCACGACCACCCCGGCTTCGAGCTCCACGACCGGCCCACCATCAGCACCGTCCTGTTCCGGCCCGCCGGCGTCACCGACGACGCCGTCGCCACCGTACGCCGCCGGCTCCTCACCGAAGGCCGCGCCGTCCTCGGCCGGGCCCGCCTCGACGACCGGCTCTGGCTCAAGGCCACCCTGCTCAACCCGGACACCCGGACCGAAGACCTGGCCGCCCTGCTGAAACTGGTGGAAGGAAGCACCCCCCGATGAACCATCCCGCGCACCACACCCCCCAGGCCCGCGACCTGGTCGGCATCGGCATCGGGCCGTTCAACCTGTCCCTGGCCGCGCTCGCCCACCCGCTCACCGGTCTCGACACCGTCTTCTACGAACGGCGCCCCCGCTTCCACTGGCACCCCGGCCTGCTCATCGAGGGCGCCCGCGTCCAGGTGCCCTTCCTGGCCGACCTGGTCACCCTCGCCGACCCGGCCAGCACG
The DNA here is from genome assembly GCF_006540305.1 of Streptomyces sp. 6-11-2. Lineage (GTDB taxonomy): Bacteria > Actinomycetota > Actinomycetes > Streptomycetales > Streptomycetaceae > Streptomyces. Next base: position 5,364,566 of record NZ_BJOR01000001.1, read on the forward strand.
TGGTCCTTCCTCAACTACCTCAAGACCCGCGACCGGCTCTTCCCGTTCTACTTCTCCGAGCGCTTCCACATCCAGCGCGCCGAATACGACGCCTACTGCCGCTGGGTCTCCGAGAACCTGCCCGCGGTGCGCTGCGGCCACCAGGTCGACGCCGTCCGCTGGAACCCCGAACTCGCCCTCTTCGAGGTCGACTTCACCCAGCTCGACGCCGACGGCGAAGCGGAGGCCGTCGGCCGCGCCCACACCCGCAACGTCGTCCTCGGCATCGGCACCGAACGCCATGTGCCCGCCCCGCTCAGGCCCCTCGCCGACGCCCCCGGAGTTCCCGTCGTGCACGCCGCCGACTACCTCGGCCACCGCGACACCCTCCTCGCGGCCGGCCACATCACCGTCGTCGGCTCCGGACAGTCCGGCGCCGAGGTGTTCCTCGACCTGCTGCGCCACCGCCGGGTGGGCGGCGAGCGGCTGCACTGGATCGGCCGCACCGAGGCCTTCGCCCCGATGGAATACTCCAAGCTCGGCCTGGAGCACTTCACCCCCGACTACATGCGCTACTTCCACGCCCTGGCCGAACCCGTGCGCGACCGGCTCGTCGGCGGCCAGTGGCAGCTCCACAAGGGCATCGACGCCGACACCCTCGCCGCCGTCCACGACGAGCTCTACCGCCGCACGCTGGACGGGGGCTGGCCCGACGCCGTCCTGACCCCCGGCGTCCGGGTCCGCACCGCCGGCCGGGTCGCCGGCTCCCGGATCGAACTCCACCTCGAACACGTCCAGCAGGGCACCCGCACCCGCCTCACCACCGACGCCGTCGTCCTCGCCACCGGCTACCGCGAACGCCCCGTCACCCCCCTGCTCACCGGTCTCGACCCCTATCTGCGCCGCGACGGCAAGGAACGCCTCCGTGTCGACGAGCAGTTCCGCCTCGCCCTCGACCCGGCCATCACCGCCACCGGCTGCCATGTCTACGTGCAGAACGCCGAACGCCACACCCACGGCGTCGGCGCCCCCGACCTGGGCCTCGCCGCCTGGCGCAGCGCCACCATCCTCAACGCGGTGACCGGAACACAGGCCTACCCGCTGCCCGCCCGCACCGCCTTCACCACCTTCGGCCTGGAACGGCGGCGGCCCCAGATCCCGCCGTCCCGCCAGGTCAGGGCGCTGACGCCCCTGGCGGACGGAATCTGAGGCCGTCCCGTGGAGAAGGAAACCGGTCGAACCGATCAGAACACCGGCGTGCCGTTACGCGTCAGCTTCCAGTCCAGCGACGCGAAGTCCTTCGGGTCCAGCACGCCCTTCGCCGTGACCCACTCCGCGATCCGGGTGCGGATCTCGGTCGACTCCGCCCACAGCTCCTTCGCCGAGGCCACGTGCGGGAACGCGCCACCGCCGTTGGCCCGGTAGTTGTTCACCGCCATCACGAACTCCTGGGCGCCGTCAAGCGCCGCACCGTTGAACGTCAGGTTCTTGATCCGCGAGCCGACCGGCTGGGCGATGTCGATGTCGTACTGGAGCCCCGACACGTAGTCGTAGTTGTAGTCCGGGCGGCCGCCCGCGTTCGTCAGCTTGTCCACGTCGACCGGCGCGCCGGCGGCCGTCTGCACGAAGTACTCCGCCGAGTACTCCAGGTACGCCCGCAGTTGGGCACCCGTCATCAGCTTGGCGACCAGCGTGTTGTCGTACACGTACAGGCTCGACAGGTCCCGGATCGTGACGTTGCCGGCCGGGATCTCGGAGGTGCGCGAGAAGGGGGAGGCCTGCGAGACGACCGGCAGCGCGGCGTACTGCGTGCCCGCCAGCGCGGCCTTCACCACGTCCTCCTGCACCTTGTTGATCAGGTCGATGATCGGCGCGTCCTTGTAGCGGGCGTCGACGGTGGTGAGGGTCACCGTCGCCTGGCCGACCACCTGGTTGACGTACTTCACGACCTTCGCGTGCTGGTCCGACAGCAGCTTGGTGATCTTCGGGTCGTCGGCGACGGTGTTGGCGTTGCGCAGCGAGGCGGAGACCGACTCCACCTCCCACTTGCCCTTGACGAACACCAGCTCGATGTCGAAGAGGGAGAGCCGCTCGGCGTAGCACAGCGGCTCCGACAGGACGACCGTCTTGCCGGTCTTGTCGTTGACGACCTTCAGTTCCGCGATCTCCTTGTGCGCGTGGCCCACCAGGATCGCGTCGATGCCGGGCACCTGCCGGGCGATGTTCGCGGCGGCGTCCTCCACGTACGGCAGCTGGTCGCCGTACGACGAGGTGCCGGACGTGCCCGAGTGCGCCGAGACGATGACCACGTCCGCGCCCATCGAACGCAGCTTGGGCACCCACTTCGCGGCCTGCTCCTCCAGACCCGGGAAGTCCAACTTGCCCTGGACGTAGGCCTTGTCCCAGATCGCGATGCCCGGGTTGGTCAGACCCAGCACGGCCACCGTCACCGGGGCGGCACCCGGCGCGTGGAACTTCTTCATGAAGTACGGCGGGAAGGCCGGCTTCTGGGTCTTGTGGTCCACCGCGTTCGCGCCGAGCAGCGGGAAGTCGCACTGCTCCTCGAACTTGCGCAGGGTCTCGATGCCGTAGTTGAACTCGTGGTTGCCGAGTGCCACCGCGTCGTACCCGATGGCGTTCATGGCCTTGGCCATCGGGTGCACCGGACCGCGCTTGGCGGTGATCGGGTCGACCTTCGCGTAGTAGTACGTCAGCGGAGTGCCCTGAATCGTGTCACCGGCGTCCAGGAGCAGCGTGTTCTCGCGGCCCTTCTCCTTGCGGACCTGGTCCACGAGCGTGGAGACCCGGGCCAGGCCCTGGGCGTTGCCCGCCGCGTCGCTGTACTCGCCGTCCTTGAAGTAGTCCCAGTTGAACACGTGACCGTGCAGGTCGGTCGTGCCCATGACGGTGAGGGAGTAACGCTTGCCCGGCTTCTCGGGCGACTTGCCCGCCGCGGCAGCGGCGGCGGGCGCGGCCTGGGCCGCCGGAGCCGCCACGGCGCCGGCCAGCGCCACCCCCGCCCCCGTGGCGGCGGACTTCGTCAGGAACTTCCGGCGGTTCAACGGCATGGCTGGTTCTCCTCGTGAACAGGTCGATGACGCGCGTAGATTCTGGCGGGCCCGGGCGAACCGCAACACCCCCGGAAGGTTGCGATCTGGTGACCGACAGGCGCGAAAAACAGGGCACCGGTGACAGAGTGGGACGTATGACCTCAGCCCCCGCACCGGAACCCGTCCCCGCCGTCCCCTACGGCACCCCCGACGCACCCCGGATCGCCGTCCGCGGTGAGGCACACCTCGAAGTCGACCCCGAGATCGCCCGTATCGGCATCACCGTCACCGCCCGCGGCAAGGACCGCCGTTCCGCCCTGGACGACCTCACCCGGCGCAACGCCCGCGTCCTCGACCTCGTCAAGTCCTACGGCCAGGCGGTCGAACACCTGGAGACCGGCGCCTTCTCCCTCGCCCCCGAACCGGCCCGGCACGGCCGCGGCGAGCGCGTCCGCACCTACCACGGCGCCGTCCGCCTCACCGCCGAACTCTCCGACTTCACCGCCCTCGGCGAACTCGCCACCCGACTGGCCGACTTGGAACTCACCCGGGTGGATGGTCCCTGGTGGTCGCTGCGCCCCGGCTCACCGGCCCACCGGGAGGCACGCAGGCAGGCCGTGCGGGAGGCCGTCCAGCGGGCCAGGGAGTACGCCGAGGCGCTCGGCACCACGCTCACCGCGCTCGTCGAGATCGCCGACATCGGAGCGGAGAGCGCCCCGTTCCGGCCGCAGGCCCCCGGACGGATGCGGGCGACGGCGGCCTACGGAGGTCCGGCGCCGCAGGACGAGACCGCGCCCCTGGACCTCGAACCCGAGCGGCAGCACATCCACGCGCAACTCGACGCGCGATTCACCATGGCACCGCCCAGACTGTGATTACGTCAGTTGCGTCTTCCGGTCCGCGAACGGGGCGAACGCTCGTCGGAGTGCCGCCCCCCACAGTTCAACAGTTGTCAATACTCCTTCATTCAAAGGTTGTTGAGTAGTCACGTCGTACCAATCGTCTACCCACTGGTAAGGCCTAGGCTCACATCATGCGCCGAGCAAAGATCGTCTGTACTCTGGGGCCCGCCACCGACACGTACGACCAGATCAGGGCACTGGTCGACGCCGGAATGGACGTCGCCCGACTGAACCTCAGCCACGGCGGCCACGCCGAGCACGAGGAGCGTTACCGGCACGTGCGCCGGGCCGCCGACGAGACCGGACGCAGCGTCGGAATACTCGCCGACCTTCAGGGCCCGAAGATCCGGCTCGGCCGCTTCCGCGAAGGACCCGTACTCCTCGAACGCGGCGACACCTTCACCATCACCGTCGAGGAGGGCGTCGAGGGCGACCGGCACATCTGCGGCACCACCCACGCCGGCCTCGCCGAGGACGTCACCCCCGGTGAGCGCATCCTCGTCGACGACGGCAAGGTGGGCCTCGAGGTCACCGCCGTCGACGGCCCCCGCGTGCGCACCCGGGTGATCGAGGGCGGCGTGATCTCCGACCACAAGGGGCTCAATCTGCCGGGCGTCGCCGTCTCGGTCCCCGCCCTGTCCAAGAAGGACGAGGACGACCTGCGCTGGGCGCTGCGCACCGGCTTCGACATCGTCGCGCTGTCCTTCGTCCGCGGTGGCCGGGACATCCTCGACGTCCACCGCGTCATGGACGACGAGGGCCGCCGCCTCCCCGTCATCGCCAAGATCGAGAAGCCGCAGGCGGTGGAGGCCGTCGACGACATCGTGGCCGCCTTCGACGGCATCATGGTCGCCCGCGGCGACCTGGGTGTGGAAATGCCGCTGGAGCAGGTCCCCATCGTCCAGAAGCGCGCGATCAAGCTGGCCCGGCGGAACGCCAAGCCGGTGATCGTCGCCACCCAGATGCTCGACTCGATGATCGGCAACTCCCGCCCGACCCGCGCGGAGGCCTCGGACGTGGCCAACGCGGTGCTCGACGGCACGGACGCGGTGATGCTGTCGGGCGAGACCAGTGTGGGCAAGCACCCGGTGGAGACGGTGCGGACGATGGCCCGCATCGTCGCGGCGGCCGAGGAGGACCTCCTCACCCAGGGCCTGCCGCCGCTGACCGACCGCGACAAGCCTCGTACCCAGGGCGGCGCGGTCGCCCGCGCGGCGGCGGAGATCGGCGACTTCCTCGGCGCCAGGTTCCTGGTCGCCTTCACGCAGTCGGGCGACACCGCCCGCCGGCTCTCCCGCTACCGCTCACCCATCCCGCTGCTGGCCTTCACCACGGAGCAGGCCACCCGTTCCCAACTCAGCGCCACCTGGGGCGTGGAGACATTCCTGGGGCCGCGCGTCGACTCGACCGACGCCATGGTCGACCAGGTCGACGAACTGCTGCTGCGGTACGGCCGTTGCGAGAAGGGCGACGTGGTGGTGATCACAGCGGGCTCGCCCCCGGGGGTGCCGGGCTCGACGAACCTGGTCAGGGTTCACCACATCGGGGAGGACGACACTCCCAAGTAGAACTTGCGACCTTGGATTCGGAGGAAACGTACCCCGGGTCGGATTCGAACCGACGCTGGATGGTGTTTGAGACCATTGCCTCTACCGCTGGGCTACCGGGGCCCCCTTTGAAACAAAGATCGACGGTCACCCGCCGTCCCCCCACCTTACCGCAGCTGGGTACGCTCTTGGAGCAGTACCCGCCCGCCCCGGAACAAGGAGCGCCCCCGTGACCGCCGAGTCGCCCGAGCCCGTAGACGTGTCCGACGACGACAAGTCGCACGTGCCTCCGCTGACGACCCGCGTCGTCATCGCCGAGGACGAGGCGCTGATCCGGCTCGACCTCAAAGAGATGCTGGAGGAAGAGGGCTACCGGGTCGTCGGTGAGGCCGGGGACGGCGAGCGGGCCGTGGAGCTGGCCCGTGAGCACCGCCCGGACCTGGTGATCCTCGATGTGAAGATGCCCAAGCTCGACGGCATCTCGGCGGCGGAGCGGATCGCGGAGGAGCGGATCGCGCCCGTGCTCATGCTCACCGCCTTCTCGCAGCGCGACCTGGTGGAGCGCGCCCGGGACGCCGGGGCGATGGCGTACCTGGTGAAGCCGTTCAGCAAGAGCGACGTCGTGCCCGCCATCGAGATGGCCGTCTCGCGGTTCACCGAACTGAAGGAACTGGAGAAGGAGGTCGCGGACCTCGCCCAGCGGCTGGAGACCCGCAAGCTGGTCGACCGTGCCAAGTCGATCCTTCAGACGGAGTACGGGCTGACCGAGCCGGCCGCGTTCCGCTGGATCCAGAAGACCTCGATGGACCGCCGCATGTCGATGCAGCAGGTCGCGGAGGCGGTCATCCAGGACAGCGAGGAGAAGAAGGCCGCGAAGGGCGCCAGGCCCGACAAGGACTGAGCCGGGCGGACCGGCAGCGACAGGGAATGGGCCCGCGTCCCCTCAGGGGACGCGGGCCCATTCTCGTTCCGGTGGTCACCGGGCGGGTCAGTCCTCGCCCAGATACGCCTTGCGGACCGACTCGTCGTGCAACAGGTCCTGGCCGGTGCCGGACAGCACGATGTTGCCGACTTCCATGACGTGTCCCTGGTCGGCGAGGGAAAGCGCCGCCTGGGCGTTCTGCTCGACGAGCAGAATCGTCGTGCCCTGGGATTTCAGTTCGGCGATGGTCGCCATGATCTTCTGCATCATGATCGGCGAAAGACCCATGGAGGGCTCGTCGAGCATGAGCAGTTTCGGCTGGGACATCAGTGCCCGGCCCATGGCGAGCATTTGCTGCTCGCCGCCGGAGAGGGTGCCCGCCGCCTGCTTTCTGCGTTCGCCCAGGATGGGGAAGAGATCGTAGGCGTGCTGAATGTCCTTTTCGATCCCTTCCCTGTCCTTGCGCAGGAAGGCGCCGAGCCGGAGATTGTCCTCGATCGTCATTCGCGGGAAGATGTGCCGCCCCTCGGGGGAGTGGGCGAGTCCCAGCGAGACGATCTGGTGGGCGGGGACCTTCTTCAGCGACTTGCCGTTGAACCTGATGTGCCCGCCGACCGGCTTGAGCAGCCCGGACAGGGTGCGCAGCGTGGTGGTCTTGCCGGCGCCGTTGGTGCCGATGAGGGTGACGACCTGACCGGCCTCGACCGTGAAGGAGATGCCCTTGACGGCCTCGATCTTGCCGTAGGCGACGCGGAGGTCCTCGACTTCGAGCAGTGCGGTCATCGGTCGTTCTCCTTGCCGGGCGCGGCGTCCTGCGGGGTGTCGTCCTCTGCCTGCGCCTCTGCCTGTGCCTCGGCCGCCGCGGCTTGCATCTCGGCGTTCTCGACCTCGGCGGCCTCCTCGGCTCCGGGCGCTCCCTCGAAGGGCTCGCCGAGGTAGGCGGCGACGACGCGCTCGTCGCGCTGGACGGTGGCGCTGTCGCCCTCGATGAGCTTCTCGCCCTGGACGAGCACGGCGACGCGGTCGCAGAGGTTCATGATGAACCGCATGTCGTGCTCGATGACGAGCACCGCGATGCCCATGTCCCGGATGGCGAAGACCAGTTCCTCGGTGGCCCGGGTCTCCTGCGGGTTCATGCCTGCGGTGGGCTCGTCCAGGAGCAGCAGGCCCGGTTCACTGGCCAGGGCGCGGGCGATCTCCAGCTTGCGCTGCTCGCCGTAGGGCAGGTTGCGCGAGAGGTGCTCGGCCTTGTGGGCGAGGCCCACGAACTCCAGGAGCTCCATGGCCCGTGCCCGGGAGGCGGCTTCGGCCCGGTGGAATCCGGGGCCGCGCAGCAGGGCGGACCAGAGTCCTTCCTTGGTGCGGGTGTGCCGGCCGACGAGCACGTTCTCCAGGACCGTCATGTTGGCGAACAGACGGATGTTCTGGAAGGTGCGGGCGATGCCGGCGGCGGTGACCTTGAAGGACTTGGGCGGCAGGACGTCGCCCTTGTAACGGACCTCGCCCTCGGTGGGGATGTAGAGCCCGGTGAGGCAGTTGAAGAAGGTGGTCTTGCCGGCGCCGTTGGGGCCGATGAGTCCCACGATCTCGCCGCTGCGGACGGTGAGGTCGACTCCGCGTACGGCGGTCAGACCCCCGAAGCGCATGGTGACGCCGCGTGCGTCGAGGACCGTCTCGCCCGGCGCGGCCGCGGCGGGCGCGGTGTCCCTGGTGGTGGTGTCGGTAGTCATGGGTCAGACCCCTGCCTTGCTGAGGACCGCGGGTGCCTCCGTCTGCTCGTGGAACTCGAGCTGGCGGCGCCGGTTGGGGATGAGGCCTTCCGGGCGGAAGCGCATCAGCAGTACGAGTGCGAGACCGAAGGCCAGCAGCTGGTAGTCGCCGAGGAACTGGAGCTTGGCCGGGATGAGGTAGAGCAGCGCCGCGCCGACCAGGGGGCCGCTGATGGTGCCCATGCCGCCGAGGACGACCGCGGCGAGCAGGAAGGCGGAGTTGGGCGGCACGACGTGGGCGAACTGGTACTGCTCGGGGGTCACGGTGTAGGTGACATGGGCCTGGACGGCGCCGGCGAGGCCGGCCAGGGTGGCGCCGAGGGCGAAGGCGACGAGCTTGACGCGGAAGCCGTTGATGCCCATGGCGCGCGCGGCGGTCTCGTCCTCGCGGATGGCGATCCAGGCGCGGCCGATGCGGGAGTCGCTGCTGCGCCGGAAGACCACCACGACGATCAGCGTGATGAGGAGCATCAGCAGGAAGTAGTTGGCGAACCGGGCGATGGTGAACCCGAGGAAGGTGTGCTCCTGGCCGAAGTCGAAGCCGAGGATGTTCAGGTTCGGGACCGACGAGATGCCGTTGGAGCCGTTGGTGACGTCGGGCCCGGAGGTGCCGTCCATGTTGAGGACGCCGATCCGGAAGATCTCGCCGAAGCCGAGGGTGACGATGGCGAGGTAGTCGCCGCGCAGCCGCAGGGTGGGGGCGCCGATGAGGACGCCGAAGATCATGGCGACCACACCACCGAGCAACGCCGAGGCCCAGAACGGCAGATGGAGGTTCAGGGGCGAGGACGGCGAGCCGGAGACCAGAGCCGCGGTGTAGGCGCCGACACCGAGGAAGGCGACGTAACCGAGGTCGAGCAGACCGGCGAGGCCGACGACGATGTTCAGGCCGAGTGCGACGGTGGCGAAGATCAGGATGTAGACGCCGATCGCCGCGTACTGGTCGTCGGACTGGGTGAAGGGGAAGGCGGCGGCGGCCACGAAGGCGCCGAGCATGGTGATGTTCCGGTGCTTGCTGGTGATCGCCGAGACACGGGCCACGAGCCCGGCCTTGAAGATCGCGGCGAAGCCGAAGCCGACGGTGATGAGGAAGCCGATGAAGAGCTCGTCGTACGAGGTGCTGATGCCGTACGTGAAGACGGTGAGGCCGATGGCCATGGCCACGATGATGATGAGGATCTCGGCGTAGACCGGCAGGGCGCGGGCCGGGGCGGGGGTGCCGGAGGGGATGGCGGCCCGGGCCACGGCGAGCTTGTTGCGCGTGTTGTGGCGTATCCGGTCCCAGGCGCCGTCCTCGGGGTCGGCGGGCTCGGTCGCCGGCCGCTCGAACGGCAGGGAGAGCACACCGATCACGGTGAGGACGGTGGCCACGGCGAGGATCCAGGCGCCCGGTTCGAGGTTGACCAGTCCGCCGAGCTTGCCGCTGATCGCGAGGATGGTGTACCAGGCGGTGCCGAAGGTGCCGAGTGCGGCCAGGGTGAGCGCGCCGTTGCCGCCGGCGGGCACGAGCCAGCCGAGGCCCTTGACTCCGTAGGCGGCGAGGCCGAGGAGGGTGGTGAGCACTCCGCCGATGAGGACGAGGACTTGGAGGCCGCCCGGGTAGCCGTAGACGGTGAGGTCGCCGGGGAATTCGGAGGTCCAGGTCCAGGCGAGGAAGGCGGAGACGACGGTCAGGACGGAGCCGCCGGTGGCCAGGGCGAGGCCGATGTGCTCGGGCAGGCGGATGAGGCCGGTGGGGGCGGCGCTGCCGGCGGTGGGTGCGCCGGCGGCGTCGGGTGCGGTGGTCTGTGTGGTCATCGGTGTCACGCCCTGTCCGCCACGCGCTCGCCGAGCAGGCCCTGGGGCCTGAACAGCAGCACGAGGATGAGGAGTACGAACGCCCAGACGTCGGCCCAGGACTGGCTGCCGAACTGGTGCATGCCGGGGATGTCGGAGATGTAGGCGGTGGCGAGGGTCTCGGCGACGCCGAGGACGATGCCGCCGATCATGGCGCCGTAGATGTTGCCGATGCCGCCGAGGACGGCCGCGGTGAAGGCCTTCAGGCCGAGGATGAAGCCCATCCGGAACTGGATCTCGCCGTACTTCAGGCCGTAGGCGACGGATCCGACGGCGGCGAACGTGGCACCGAGGGCGAAGGCGACCACGATGATGCGGTCGGTGTTGACGCCCATCAGCTTGGCGGTGTCCGGGTCCTGCGCGGTGGCCTGCATGCCTCGTCCGGTACGGGTCTTCATGACGAAGTAGGCGAGGATGGCCATGCTGAGGGGCGCGGCGCAGAGGAGGAAGATGTCACCGGTCTGGATGGTGACGCTGCCGATCTCGAAGGGGCCTCCGGCGATCTGCGGGAAGGTGCGCGCGGACTTGGCGTCCGGGTACCAGGCCCACACCGCCTGCTGGAGCGCGAGGGAGAGGCCGATCGCGGTGATCAGGGGCGCCAGGCGTGGGCCGCCGCGCAGGGGGCGGTAGGCGAACCGTTCCGCCCCGATGGCGACGAGCACGGCGACGATGATGGCGCCGACGAGCATGAGTGGCAGCGTGACCCACATGGTGGTGCCGCCCGGCAGCCACAGGTAGACCGAGAGTGCCCCGAAGGCGCCGGTCATGAAGATCTCGCCATGGGCGAAGTTGATGAGCTGGACGATGCCATAGACCATCGTGTAGCCGATGGCGACGAGCCCGTACATGGATCCCAGTAGCAGGCCGTTGACCAGCTGCTGCGGCAGTTCGTTCACCGCATGTCCTCCGAGACGTTCGGATGTTTGACGGATTGGGGCCGGATGCGCGTGCGCGCGGGGCGCCAGTGGAACAGCGCCCCGCGCGACGGTTGAGCGGTGCTGGTGGTGACTCAGCCCGTGAAGGTCCCGGAGTGGACCGACTCCCAGGCGCCGTTCTTGACGGCGTAGACGGTGAGCTGCTTGTTGGTGGCGTCGCCGAACTCGTCGAAGGAGACCTTGCCGGTCACTCCGTCGAAGGAGACGTTCTGCATGGCCTCGGTGACCTTGGCGCGGGCGTCGTCGGGCAGCTTGCCGCCGTTGTCGTCGACGACCTTCTTGACGGCCTCGATGATGGCCCAGGCGGAGTCGTAGGAGTAGCCGCCGTAGGCGGAGTACTCCTCCTTGTAGCCGGCGGCCTTGTAGTCGGCCGTGAACTGCTTGGCGGAGTCGAGTTCCTCGACCGGGGTGCCGACGGAGGTGGCGAGGTCGCCGCCGCTGTCGGGGCCGGCCAGCTCGATGAACTTGGCGTCGTTGATGCCGTCGCCGCCGATGAGCGGGATCTTGGCGCCGGCGGCCTTGATCTGCTTGCTGAGCGGGCCGGCCTGCGGGTACTCGCCGCCGTAGTAGACGATGTCCGCGCCGGACTTCTTGACCTTGGTGGCGACCGCGGAGAAGTCCTTGGTGTCGGGGTTGATGTGCTCGGTGCCGACGACCTTGCCGCCGAGCTTCTTGAACTCGTCGGTGAAGGTGCCGGCCAGGCCGGCACCGTAGGTCTTCTTGTCGTCGATGACGAAGACCTTCGTCTTCTTCGCCATGTTGTAGACGTACTGGGCGGCGAACGGGCCCTGGATGGCGTCCGTGGTCGCGGTGCGGAAGTACGACTTGTACTGGCGCACCTTCTTGGTCCGCCAGTCGGGGCCCTGGCTGAGCGAGGGGCCGGTGTTGGCGGGGGAGACCTGGACCAGCTTGGCGTCGTCGAAGACCTTCTGCATGGACTCCGAGACGGAGGAGTTGAGGGGGCCGACGGCGCCGAGGACGTCCTTGTTGGCGACGAGCTTGACGGCGTTCTGCTGGCCCGAGGAGGGCTGGGCCTGGTCGTCCAGGGCCTGGATCTTGAAGGTGACGCCCTCGACGAACTTCTGCTTGTTGGCCGTCTTGGCGGCGAGGTCGGCGGAGTTCTTGATGCCGAGACCCATGGCGGACAGGTCGCCGGTCAGCGGGGCGTCGACGCCGATGACCACGGTGGTGCCACCGTTGCCGGAGTCCGAACCCTTGTCTCCGCCACCCCGCGAGCCGCAGGCGGTGAGGGTGAGTGCTCCCGCTGCCAGCGCTGCGGTAATGGCGATGAGTGAACGTTGACGCACGATCAGTCCTTTCCCTGGCACGGCCCCTCCCCCCTGGAAGAGGTCGAGTCGAGCGCGGAGTCGAAGAGGTAATCCGACGCGCCGTGACTGGCGGTGACTCTAGGCGTGCTCAGGGAACGTCGAGGAGAGCTTGGCCAAGGCTGTGACTCTCTTGTTATGACACGACGTAATGCAGAGCGGTGCGCGGCGGGTGGAAGTGTGGAATTCAGGCAGATTCGCCCGGTCCGGATTCTGAGAACCCGCAGGACGCGCGGCGCTGCGTTCAGGCGTCTCACCAGTTTTGGTGATTACAACGAACCGTTGCCGCAGGCGACTTGCAGGGCCTGGGAGAGGCTCTGTGCATAGCGTGGCCCGAGGATGAAACTGTGCACCTGGATTGCGCGCTTATTACGCAGTGTTACGTCCAGGAAAGGGAGTCCGGCGTTCCCCGGCACTTTTCCGCATTCCTTCACATGCATGGTGATCACAACTTTGTGGGCGGATCCCGCCCTCGTGCGGAATGGGGTGCGGGGCTCGGAGGTGAGGGAAAGTCCCGCGTACGGCTGGGTGATGCCGGTGACGGTCACGGGCGGACCGGACTGCACGCTGACCAGCACCGCGAAGCTGAATGTCCTGGTTCCGGCGTCGCCGGGTGCGGCGACCGCGTCCAGGTAGGACACGTCGGTCACCAGAGAGGGGTAAGGCGGCGCCGGAGGCTGCGGCCGGGGCTGCGGCGCGTCCTGGCGGGTGGCGAACAGGTAGCCGCCGCCCGCGAGGAGGAGAGCGAACGTCAGGGCCGTGAGGGCGGCGCGGCGGTGCCGCCAGTACAGCCGCGCGAGAGGGGTGTGCGCGAGGCCGCCGGTGCGGGGTGGGTCGTCCGGGTCGGGCGTACCCCACGCGCGCGTGCCCTCGCCCGGTTCGAGGGGCCCGACGCCGCTCACGGCAACGGCCTCCCGCCGGGCGCGCCGACTCGATGCCGGCCGGGGCGGTCTCCTGCTGATCGACGGCACGTCAGTTCGCCGACGGGGCAGGCGGCTTGGCGCCTCCCCTCGGGGCCCGGCCGGTGCGGGGCGAGCCGGGGTGGTGCCGGGGGTGCGGTGCCGTGTCCGGGCGGGTTCCGGGGTGGTGCCGGGGGTGCGGTGCCGTGCCCGGTGGGTGTGGGCTTGGCGGGAGGAGGCCCGGCGGGTGAGGGTTCGGTGTGGGTGTGCCCGGTGGGTGTGGGTTCGGCCTGGGCAGGCCCGGCGGGTGTCGGCTGGGCCTGGGCAGGTCCGACGGGTGTGGGTCCGCCGGGTGTCGGCTGGGCCTGGGCAGGTCCGACGGGTGTGGGTCCGCCGGGTGTCCGCCCGCCCGGGATGGCCGCCGACGCGTGCGGCAGGGGCGGTAGTTGGCGGCAGGACCGGCTCGACCGCGCCCCCGGCCGGGGGGCTCCTCCCGTTGTCATGGCAAGAAGCTAGGCGGCCCGGTGTCCGGGGGCAATGGTGGCGCAGACGCCTTCGTGGCGCAGCGGCTCAGCCGGCCGCGCCGGCGGGGCCGTCGCCGGGCTTCGCGTCGCGCAGCAGGCAGGTCAGGCGGGCACTGCACACCCGCCGGCCCTCCTCGTCGCTGATGACGACCTCGTACGTCGCCGTCGAGCGTCCCCGGTGGACGGGTGTGGCCACGCCGGTGACCAGACCGGAGCGCGCCCCGCGGTGATGGGTGCAGTTCAGGTCGACGCCGACGGCGATCTTGGAGCTGCCGCCGTGCAGCATGGCACCGACCGAGCCGAGGGTCTCGGCGAGGACGGCTGAGGCGCCGCCGTGCAGCAGCCCGTAGGGCTGGGTGTTGCCCTCCACCGGCATGGTGCCGACGACGCGCTCGGCGGACGCCTCCAGGATCTGGACGCCCATGCGGGTGCCGAGGTGTCCGGCGGAGAAGAGGGCGGGCAGGTCGACGCCGAGCGCGGCGTACTCGTCGAGGACTTCCTGCGGGAACTTCACGTTCTGCTGCTCGCCCATGGGGTCCGGCTCCGTTTCGTCCTTGATCGGCTCGGCGTCGTCCGGTTCGGCGTCGACCCGGCCACCGCATTCACTGAGCGAACGCTCAGTCGGCCGCCGATTGTTCCAGACGCACCACGACGGACTTGCTGGCCGGGGTGTTGCTGGTATCGGCGGTGGCGTCCAGCGGCACCAGCACGTTGGTCTCCGGGTAGTACGACGCGGCACAGCCCCGGGCCGTCGGATAGTGCACGACCCGGAAGCCCGGCGCCCGCCGCTCCACGCCGTCCTTCCACTCACCGACCAGATCCACGTACGACCCGTCGGCCACCCCCAGCGCCCGCGCGTCCTCCGGGTTGACCAGCACCACCCGCCGGCCGTTCTTGATCCCCCGGTAGCGGTCGTCGAGCCCGTACACCGTGGTGTTGTACTGGTCGTGCGAGCGCAGTGTCTGCAACAGCAGCCGGCCCTCGGGCAGTTCGGGGTACTCCACCGGCGCGGCGGTGAAGTTGGCCTTGCCGGTGGCCGTCGGGAAGCGGCGCTCGTCGCGCGGGGCGTGCGGCAGCGCGAAGCCGCCGGGGTGGGCCACGCGCGCGTTGAAGTCCTCGAAGCCGGGGACGACCCGGGCGATCCGGTCGCGGATCGCGGCGTAGTCGTTCTCGAACTCCTCCCACGGCACCACGGTCTTCTCGCCCAGCACCCGGCGGGCCAGCCCGCACACGATGGCCGGCTCCGACTTCAGCTGCGCGCCCGCGGGCCGCAGCCGGCCCCGGGAGGCGTGCACCATGCCCATGGAGTCCTCGACGGTGACGAACTGCTCGCCGCCGTCCTGCACGTCCCGCTCGGTACGGCCGAGGGTGGGCAGGATCAGCGCACGCGCGCCCGTGACCACGTGCGAGCGGTTGAGCTTGGTCGACACGTGCACCGTCAGCCGGGCCCGCCGCATGGCGGCCTCGGTGACGTCGGTGTCGGGGGACGCGGAGACGAAGTTGCCGCCCATGGCGAAGAACACCTTCGCCTCACCGTCGCGCAGGGCGCGGATGGCCCGTACGACGTCGTAGCCGTGCTCGCGCGGCGGCGCGAAGCCGAACTCCTTCTCCAGGGCGTCCAGGAAGTCGGGGTCCGGGCGCTCGAAGATGCCCATCGTGCGGTCGCCCTGCACGTTGGAGTGGCCGCGCACCGGGCACACGCCCGCGCCCGGACGGCCGATGTTGCCGCGCAGCAGCAGGAAGTTGACCACCTCGCGGATGGTCGGCACCGAGTGCTTGTGCTGGGTCAGACCCATCGCCCAGCACACGATGGTGCGCTCGGAGGCGAGGACCATCTCCAGCGCGCGGTCGATCTCCGCGCGCGTGAGCCCCGTCGCGGTGAGCGTCTCGTCCCAGTCGGCGGTGCCGGCGGCCTGCGCGAACTCCTCGTAGCCGTGGGTGTGCTCGCGGACGAACTGCTCGTCCACCGCGCCCTCGGTGTCGAGGATCAGCTTGTTGAGGAGGCGGAAGAGGGCCTGGTCGCCGCCGATGCGGATCTGGAGGAACAGGTCGGTGAGCGCGGCGCCCTTGAGCATGCCCTGCGGGGTCTGCGGGTTCTTGAACCGCTCCAGACCCGCCTCGGGCAGCGGATTGACACTGATGATCTTCGCGCCGCCCGCCTTGGCCTTCTCCAGGGCGGAGAGCATACGGGGGTGGTTCGTCCCCGGGTTCTGCCCGGCGACGATGATCAGGTCGGCCTTGTAGAGGTCCTCCAGGAGCACACTGCCCTTGCCGACCCCGATCGTCTCCGACAGGGCCGATCCGGAGGACTCGTGGCACATGTTGGAGCAGTCGGGCAGGTTGTTGGTGCCCAGCTCGCGCGCGAAGAGCTGGTAGAGGAACGCGGCCTCGTTGCTGGTGCGGCCGGAGGTGTAGAAGAGGGCCTCGTCGGGGGAGCCGAGGGCGGCGATCTCCTCGGCGACGATGTCGAAGGCGCGCTCCCAGGTGACCGGTTCGTAGTGATCGGCGCCCTCGGGCAGGTACATGGGGTGGGTGAGCCGCCCCTGCTGGCCCAGCCAGTACCCGCTCCGGTCCGCCAGGTCGGAAACGGAGTGTGCGGTGAAGAACTCCGGGGTGACCCGGCGCAGGGTGGCCTCCTCGGCGACCGCCTTCGCGCCGTTCTCGCAGAACTCCGCCGTGTGCCGGTGCTCCGGCTCCGGCCAGGCACAGCCCGGGCAGTCGAAGCCGTCCTTCTGGTTGACCCGCAGCAGGGTCAGCGCGGTGCGCCTCACCCCCATCTGCTGCTGGGCGATCCGCAGCGTGTGGCCGATGGCCGGCAGCCCGGCCGCCGCGTGCTGCGGCTCGGCTACCTGCGGCGCGTCCTGAACCGGATCACCCATGGGCGGCTTCGTTGCCATCGCACGCTCTCCTTCGACTGCGGTGTGTGAAGAACGTCTCCGATCCTCGCACGGCCCCCTGACAGGGCTTACGGCCGGGGACGCCGGCCGGGAAGGCCCCGCGCGACGGCCGGGCAGGCCGGACCCGGGGCGGCCCGTCCCGGGGGTCACGGAGGCGGGCGGCGGGCCCGGCTGTCAGTGGCACGTGGCAGGATCGGGGACGTGGCAGAGACAGCATCGAAGAAGACCGACACCACCCCCGGCGGCGCCCGGCCGCGGCTGATGCTCATGGACGGGCACTCGCTGGCCTACCGCGCGTTCTTCGCGCTGCCCGCGGAGAACTTCACGACCGCGACGGGCCAGCCGACGAACGCCATCTACGGCTTCGCGTCGATGCTGGCCAACACCCTGCGTGACGAGGAGCCGACGCACTTCGCGGTCGCCTTCGACGTCTCCCGCAAGACCTGGCGCTCCGCGGAGTTCACCGAGTACAAGGCGAACCGCTCCAAGACCCCGGACGAGTTCAAGGGCCAGGTCGAGCTGATCGGCGAACTGCTCGACGCGATGAACGCCTCCCGCTTCGCCGTCGAGGGGTACGAGGCGGACGACGTGATCGCCACCCTCGCCACCCAGGCCGAGGCCGAGGGCTTCGAGGTGCTGATCGTCACCGGCGACCGCGACTCCTTCCAGCTGGTCTCCGAGCACACGACGGTGCTCTACCCCACCAAGGGCGTCTCCGAGCTGACCCGGTTCACCCCGGAGAAGGTGATCGAGAAGTACGGACTGACGCCGGCCCAGTACCCGGACTTCGCGGCGCTGCGCGGCGACCCGTCGGACAACCTGCCGGGCATCCCCGGTGTCGGTGAGAAGACGGCCGCGAAGTGGATCAACCAGTTCGGTTCGTTCGCCCAGCTCGTGGAGCGGGTCGAGGAGGTCAAGGGCAAGGCCGGCCAGAACCTGCGCGACCACCTGGAGTCCGTCAAGCTCAACCGCCGGCTCACCGAGCTGGAGCGGAGCGTGGAGCTGCCCAAGGCGGTCACCGACCTCGCCCGCACGCCGTACGACCGCAAGGCCGTCGCGATGGTCCTGGACACCCTGGAGATCCGCAACCCCTCCCTGCGCGAGCGGCTCTACGCCGTGGACCCGGGCGCCGAGGAGGCCGAGACCACCCCGATCACGACGGACGGGGTGCAGCTGGACGGCACCGTGCTCGGCACCGGCGAGCTGGCCGGCTGGCTCGCCGAGCACGGCACGCAGGTGCTCGGCGTGGCCACCGTCGACACCTGGGCGCTGGGCGCGGGCTCGGTCGCCGAGATCGCGCTCGCCGCGCCCGGGGGAGCGGCCGCGTGGTTCGACCCCTCGCAGCTGGACGAGGCGGACGAGAGCGCGTTCGCGGCCTGGCTGGCCGACGCGGAACGGCCCAAGGTCTTCCACAACGCCAAGGGCGCCATGCGGGTCTTCGCCGAGCACGGCTGGACCATCGAGGGCGCCGCCATGGACACCGCGCTCGCCGCCTACCTGGTCAAGCCGGGCCGCCGCTCCTTCGACCTGGACGCGCTGTCCCTGGAGTACCTGCACCGGGAGCTGGCCCCCGCCGCCGCGGCCGACGGTCAGCTCGCCTTCGGCGCGGACGAGGGAGCCGAGGCCGAGGCCCTGATGATCCAGGCCCGGGCCGTCCTCGACCTCGGTGAGGCCTTCGAGGCGCGCCTTCCGGAGGTCGGCGCGGCCGACCTGCTGCGCGACGTGGAACTGCCGACGTCCGTGCTGCTGGCCCGCATGGAGCGGCACGGCATCGCGGCGGACCGCTCCCACCTCGAAGCGATGGAGCAGACGTTCGCGGGCGCGGTGCAGCAGGCCGTGAAGGAGGCGCACGCGGCGGCCGGGCACGAGTTCAACCTCGGCTCGCCCAAGCAGCTGCAGGAAGTCCTCTTCGGCGAACTGGCCCTGCCGAAGACGAAGAAGACGAAGACGGGCTACACCACCGACGCCGACGCCCTGGCATGGCTGGCCACCCAGACGGACAACGAACTGCCGGTCATCATGCTCCGCCACCGCGAGCAGGCGAAGCTGCGCGTCACCGTCGAGGGCCTGATCAAGACGATCGCGGCCGACGGCCGGATCCACACCACGTTCAACCAGACGGTCGCCGCGACCGGCCGCCTGTCGTCGACGGACCCGAACCTTCAGAACATCCCCGTCCGCACCGACGAGGGCCGGGCCATCCGGCGCGGCTTCGTGGTCGGCGAGGGCTTCGAGTCGCTGATGACGGCCGACTACAGCCAGATCGAACTGCGCGTGATGGCCCACCTGTCCGAGGACGCGGGCCTGATCGAGGCGTTCACGTCCGGCGAGGACCTGCACACCACGGCGGCCTCGCAGGTCTTCGGCGTCGACCGCTCGGCGGTGGACGCGGAGATGCGGCGCAAGATCAAGGCGATGTCCTACGGCCTGGCCTACGGGCTGTCGGCCTTCGGCCTCTCCCAGCAGCTGAACATCGAGGCGGCCGAGGCGCGCGGCCTGATGGACGCCTACTTCGAGCGTTTCGGCGGCGTACGGGACTATCTGCGCCGCGTGGTCGAGGAGGCGCGGGCGACCGGCTACACCGAGACCCTCTTCGGCCGCCGCCGCTATCTGCCCGACCTCAACAGCGACAACCGCCAGCGCCGCGAGATGGCCGAGCGCATGGCCCTCAACGCACCGATCCAGGGCACGGCGGCCGACATCGTCAAGATCGCAATGCTGCACGTGGACCGCGCCCTGCGCGAGGCGGGCCTCGCCTCCCGCATGCTCCTCCAGGTCCACGACGAAATCGTCCTGGAGATCGCCCCCGGCGAACGCGAGACCGTGGAGCGGATCGTCCGCCACGAGATGGCCGGCGCGGTACAGCTCAGGGCCCCCCTGGACGTCTCCGTCGGCGTGGGCCCGGACTGGGAGTCGGCGGCACACTAGCCTGCGGCGGGGGCGTGGCTGGGTGCCCCGGCATCCCCCGCGACGGCGGCTCGTGGCGGCCGTGCCTTCGTGGGTGCCCCGCAGCGCGGCCTGGGGGGTGCACCGTCCGGCTTGGGAGTCGTGCCGGTCCGCGATGGCGTGGCAGGGATGCCCGGGCGACGCGACGCCCTGCGACGGTGGCTCGGCCGGCCATGCCTTCCATGGCGGTTCCGCAGCGCGGCCCGCGGGGGCGCACTGAGCACCGTCCGGCCCGGAAGGCCCGCCGGCCCGGCGCGGCCTGCGGGGCGTGCCGTGTGGCGGGGGAGGCCCGTCGGTCTGCGGCGGTATGGCGGGGGCGTTTGGTGCGGTGGGGCCTCCGCGACGGTGGCTCGGCCGGCCGTCCCTTCGCCGTGGTTCCGCGGCGCCGCCCGCGCGGGC
The DNA here is from genome assembly GCF_006540305.1 of Streptomyces sp. 6-11-2. GTDB lineage: Bacteria > Actinomycetota > Actinomycetes > Streptomycetales > Streptomycetaceae > Streptomyces. The sequence continues at coordinate 5,384,496 of NZ_BJOR01000001.1, forward strand.
AACCGCCCGGCTCGGAAGCCCTGCCGCCACGGGCGGGTCACGGCGCGGGGTGGCCCTCGCCGTGAACATCCTGCCTGGGGTCTGGGGGCTGGAGCCCCGTGGGCTCCGTGCGTTCCGTGCGTTCCGTGGGTATTGCGTGCCGGTCTCTGGGGGTGGCTCCGCGAGCTTTGGCGTGGTCACGGCGGGGTCTTCCCTCCCGTGGCGCACGCGCGGCAGGGCTCGTCACTCACGTGGACCCCGCAGAGGCGCAGCCGTGCGCCGCGGCCGACAGGATGCGGGCATGGGTATACGCATGCTCAACCGCCGACCGGCGGTGATTCGGGCGGACATGGACGAGGTTCCGGCAGGACCACCTCCGTCGGTCCGGCCCGTCGCGGCCGACGCCAGTACGGCCCGCGTTCCCGCGGATCTGACGGCGACCCTGCGCCGTGCCGCGAGACGGCTCCGCGACCGGTGCGGCCGCGGCGATCCCGTCCTCGGGGAGACACACCCCTGGTGCTTGTGGGCGGACACCGCGCGCGGCTACCTCGCGCTGCTCCTCTCCCCGCTGCACCGACATCGCCCCGTGCGCAGCGTCACCGTCTTCGTCGCCACCGCGACCAGCACCGGAGACCGGCCGGGCGGCCCGCCCGCACACCGCTCCCGTCAGGACCGCCGGAACCACTGAGACCGGCCGGATCGGCCTCCAAGTGACGGGACCCGTCAACCTGCGGACGCCGAGCCGCTCCCACCGCCGCGACCGCCAGAGACACCAGCACCAGCACCAGCACCAGCCGCACCGGCACAGCTCGCCTCATGGCCGGAACCGACCGATCCGTCCGTCCCCGGCACACCGTCCCCGCCGCCCGGAGCCCGGACACCACGCCGGAGCCTGACGTCCAGGGCGTGCAGGGGCAGACCCACGGCCAGGCCCGCGCCCGCGCCGAAGCAGAGGGTCGGAATCAGTTCCCAGAGAGCGGCCGTCGACCCCCGGCCCGTCCACCAGTGCCAGGTCCGCTGCACGGCACCGGCGACCGCGCAGACCGCGATCACGGCGAAGGCCCGCCGCCGGTCCCGTACCGACAACTCGGGGACCCCCACCGGCTCACCCGCCGGAGCCCGCCGCAGCGCGTGCACCAGGAACCCGGCGATCACGACCGCCGCCACCGCCGAGCTGCCGTACTGCAAGTACCAGTAGACGGGTGCCCCGGCCAACTGTCGGCCCAGCACGGGGAACAGCCGCATCCCCCACCGGTCGTGGTGGGTGAACGCGTCCCACACCACGTGCGTCAGCGCGCCCAGCGCGGCCGAGGCGTACCACCACGGCACCGACGCCGGGCGCGGTCGCGTCCAGGGCGTACCGCACCGCGTCAGCGCCGCCGACCGCCCCTGCCGGGCGCGCGGCAGCAGCGCGACGAGCGGCTCGCGCAGCAGCAGCCACACCATGACCAGCAGCCAGGCGACGAGCACATCGAGGGTGAAGACCCCGGCGAAGGAGTGCGTGACCGTGCCGAACTCCATCGCCCCGGGCACAACTCCCGCCGTGTAATAGGTCAGATCGGGCGCGAAGGAGCCGGCCACGAGCACCGACGGGACCAGCCGACCGCGCCCCGTTCCGTCGCCGCGCACCGCGGGAAGTACGGCCGCCGCATGGCTCAGAGTGAACGGCAACGGGGGCTCCTCCTGGCACGCGTCGACCGGGCCGGCGGGCCCGTGTGATCATCGCCGTCCAGTATGCGCGTCGCGCGAGGGGCGCACCCGTTAACCAGTCGTGGCCAACCGGTGAAAATCGGACGTGAACGGGTCCCTATGCGAGGGAAGTTGTCGTAGGGTCACCTGGATTCGTCAACCGTGAGGCTCCGCGAGGGCAACCAGTCACACGGGTCGATCGTCACAACAGGGCGAACGGACAGACAGAGACGGACGCCCGGGCGTCCACAGGAGGGGCTCACTCTATGGCGGCGCATTTCGGCAGCAGGCTGCGCAAGGGAGCGGCAACCACGGCCGTGGCCGCAGCGGCGGTCGCGGCTCTGGCCGCCTCGCAGGCTCCCGGCGTCACCGTCGACGACCACGGCAGACAGTCCGCGGCCGGGGCGACGCCCCTGCCCGACGGGAACACCGACGACAGCGCGACCGGCGACTCGCCGTACTACACGGACCTGCCGCCCCTCAACAGCCCCAGCCCGGCGCCCGTCGTCGGCACCCCGATCTCCAAGGGCCCGGCCGAGTCCGGCATACCCGCCACCGTGCTCGACGCCTACAAGAAGGCCGAGGCCGAACTGCGCGCGTCCAAGCCGGGCTGCAACCTGCCCTGGCAACTGCTCGCCGCCATAGGCAAGGTCGAGTCCGGACACGCCCGCGGCGGCAACGTCGGCGCCGACGGCACCACGGTGTCCCCGATCCTCGGCCCGGTCCTCGACGGCAACGGCTTCGCCCACATCAGCGACACCGACCACGGCCAGTACGACGGGGACAGCAGGTACGACCGCGCGGTCGGGCCCATGCAGTTCATCCCCTCCACCTGGGCCTGGGCGGGCCGCGACGGCAACGGCGACGGCAAGAAGGACCCCAACAACATCTACGACGCGGCCCTCGCGGCCGGTCACTACCTGTGCCGCTACGGCTGGGACCTGTCCACCGACGCCGACCTCCGGAGCGCGATCCTCAGCTACAACAACTCGACGGACTATCTGAACACCGTCCTGACGTGGCTGGAGTTCTACCGCAAGGGCAGCCACTCCGTCCCGGACGGGACCGGCCCCCTGCCGTCCCACCGCAGCGACCACACGCCCGGCGCGGACCCCGGTCCGACCCCGCAGCCGCCCGCCCCGCGGGCGAGCGACAAGCCCGGCGGTTCCGGCAAGCCCGCCACGCCCGGCAAGCAGGGCGGCGGCTCCGCGAGCCCGAAACCGTCCCAGCCGGCGCAGCCGTCCCCGCCGTCCGAGCCGACTCCGCCGTCCACCCCGGGCACGCCCACCGCGCCGCCCACCGCGACCGACACCGTGCACCACCTCCAGGACGCGGGCACGGGCAAGCTCACCGCCATGGCCGGCGACGCGTTCGCGGAGAAGATCAGCACCCGTGCCGTGACCAGGGACGACAAGGCCGTCGGCAAGGTTCGGATCCGGTTCACGATCACCGGCGGCACCGACGCCGCCTTCACCGGCGGCGAGAAGGTCGCCACCGTGGCCACCGACGCCTCCGGCGTGGCCGTCGCACCCGCGCTGCGGGCCGGCGAGAAGACGGGCGACTTCACCGTCCAGGCGGCGGTCGTCGGCCGTACGCTCCCCGGCGTCGACTACACGGCCACGGTCACCGAGCGCGCCGCCGACGCCCTCACCCGCACCACCGACACCGCACTGGTCTGCACCCCGGGCGGCGAGTTCGCCGACCAGGTCGAGGTCAAGGCCACCTACAAGGGCGCCGTCGCGGACCGGGTCGCGGCCACCGCAACCCTCGTCAAGTCGGCCGACGACCCCGCCCAGAACGACAAGGGCCCCTACTTCAAGGACGCCGACGGCAAGCCCGTACGCACCCTGAAGGACCTCCAGACGGACGCCAACGGCCTGCTGAGGCTGCCGAAGCTGTACGCGGACGACACCACCGGCACGTTCCTGCTGCGCATCACCACGGCCGGTGGCGCGACGCTGACCGTGGAGCTGAAGGTGGCGGCGGCCGACACCTCGGCCGAGCCGTCCCCCAGCCCGTCGGCATCCTCGTAGCACCGGCACGGACATCATGAGGGCGCCCCGCCGCAGCGGCGGGGCGCCCTCATGATGTCCGGCGGCCGGCCCGCTCGACCCCCGCCCGGGGGAGGGAAGCCGAACGGAGTCCCGTACCGGTCAGCGCCTGAGCCGGGCGTTGGTGTGCCGGGTCGGCTCCGCGGACGCCGGGTCCTCGGGCCAGGGGTGCTTCGGATACCGCCCGCGCAGCTCCGCCCGTACGTCCCGGTAGCCGGTCCGCCAGAAGGAGGCGAGGTCGGCGGTGACGGCGGCGGGACGCCCGGCCGGGGAGAGGAGGTGCACCAGGACCGGGACCCCGGCGACCGTGGGCGAGTCGTCCAGGCCGAACATCTCCTGGAGCTTCACGGCGAGCACGGGCCGTTCGGGATCCGCGTAGTCGACCCGGATCCGGGACCCGCTGGGCACCGTGAGCCGTTCCGGGGCCAGCTCGTCCAGCCGGACGGCGTCGCCGGAGGCCCAGGGCAGCAGCCGGGTCAGCGCCTGCCCGGCGTCGATCCGCGCCAGGTCCGCGCGTCGCCGGGCCCGCCCGAGCTGCGGTTCCAGCCACTCGTCCACGCGCGCGTGCAGCGCGTCGTCGGACACGTCGGGCCAGGGCTCACCGAGGTGCCGGCGCAGGAAGGCGAGCCGCTGCCGCAGCACCTCCGCCTCCGCCGACCAGCGCAGCGGCCCGAACCCTTCCTGCCGCAACCCGTCGAGCAGCGCCGCCCGTACGAGACCGGGCCCGGCGTCCGCCAGGGGCCGCACCGCCAGCTCCACGGCCCCCAGCCGCTCGACCCGCCGCGCGACGACGTCCCCGTCGCCCCAGCGCACCTCGTCCTGTTCCGCGTGGAGCGCCCCGGCCGCGAGCCGGGCGACGTCCTCGTCGACGACCGCGGCGAGCTGCACGCGCGCGTGCCGCCTGCCCACCGGCCGATCGGCCACGGCGACGGCGATCCAGGGCGCGCCCCACAGCGGGGACCCGTCCGTGAGTTCCGCCCGGGTCCCGGAGATCATGAGATACGAGCCGCCGTCGAGCCGGGCCACCCGCTCCGGAAAGGCAAGAGCGGCAACAAGTCCAACGAGCCCCATGCCCCCGCCACCGGCCGGCGCGTCGGCGTTCTTCCCTGCCGGGCCCACGGCCCTCGCTTCGCGGTCGGTCCGTGAGTGTGCGGGTGGGGGCCCGGCGAGGCCTGTATCCGCGGCGGCCTCCGCTCGGCCCCCGCGCCTGGCACCGGGCAGTGCGTCGGCGTTCTTCCCTTCCGGGCCCATCGCCCCTGCTTCGCGATCGCTCCGTGAGCGTGCGGCTGGGGGCCCGGCGAGGCCCGTAGCCCCGGCGGCCTCCCCTCGGCCCCCGCTCCCGTTCCCGCCACCGGTCGGCACGTCCGCGTTCTTCCCTGCCGGGCCCACGGCCCTCGCTTCGCGGTCGGTCCGTGAGTGTGCGGGTGGGGGCCCGGCGAGGCCCGTAGCCCCGGCGGCCCCCGGTCGGCCCCCGCGTCCGGCACCGGGCAGCGCTTCCGCGTTGTTCCCCTCCGGGCCCACCGCCTCGGCCTGGCGGTCCGTCCGTGAGCGCGCCGTCCCGGTGGACCTGTCGGAGACCTCCGACACGGCGGCCCGCAGTCGCCGGACCTCCGCTCGCCACCGCGTCGCGTACGCGTCACCGCCGCGCCGGGCGGCCCGCAGCGCCGCGGTGAGATCGTCCCCGTACTCCCGCGGCAGCTCCTCGCTCAGCAGCGCCACGACCTCCGCGGCCCGCTCGGCCCCGCCGACGGCGGACGCGTCCAGCAGGGCCCGCCCCAGCCGTGGATGCACCCCCAGCCGCGCCAGCGACCGCCCCCGGTCCGTGGCCCGTCCGGCGGGGTCCACCGCGCCCACGGCCGTCAGCACCTCCCGGGCCGCCGCCATCGCCCCGCCCGGCGGCGGGTCCGGCAACGCGAGGCCGGAAGCGTCCGGATCGCCCCAGCAGGCGGCCTGAAGGGCGAACGCCGTCAGATCCGCCACCTTGATCTCCGGCGCGGGAAAGGCGGGCAGACGTGCCTCCTCGGCCTCTGCCCAGCACCGGTACACCGCGCCCGGCGCCTCGCGTCCGGCACGTCCCGCCCGCTGCCGCCCGGAGGCCCGCGAGGCCCGTACCGTCGTCAGCGCGCTCAGCCCGCGCGCGTGGTCCACGCGGGGCTCCCGCGCGAGCCCCGAGTCGACGACCACCCGCACCCCGGGCACCGTCAGCGACGACTCGGCGACCGAGGTCGCGAGCACCACGCGGCGCCGCCGCCCCGGCACCAGTACCGCGTCCTGAACGTCCGCCGGCGCCCGCCCGTGCACCTGGAGCACGTCCACGTCCCCGAGATCCTCCAGCAGACCCGCGACACGCCCGATCTCGCCCACGCCCGGAAGGAAGCACAGCACGTCCCCCGCGCGCTCGGCCAGCGCCCGCCGCACCACCGACGCCACATGCGTCAGCAGCGCGGGGTCCACCCGCATCCCGTGCGGCGGCCGTACCGGCCGGGCCGGCGGCGCCCACAGCACCTCCACCGGATGCGACACGCCGTGCGCCTCGACCACCGGCGCCCCGCCCAGCAGCCGCGCCCACACGCGCGCGTCCGTGGTGGCCGAGGCGGCCACAAGACGCAGCTCCGGCCGCAGTGCCTCGCGCACGTCCCACAGGAACGCCGCCACCGTGTCCGCGTCCAGATGCCGCTCGTGGCACTCGTCGAGCACCACCACGTCGACGCCCGCCAGCTCCTGGTCCCGCTGGAGCCGCTGGAGCAGCACACCGGTCGTGACGACCTCCACGCGCGCGTGGCGTCCGACGACACGCTCCCCGCGCACGGTGTAGCCGACGCTCTCGCCGACCTTCTCGCCCAGCAGCCACGCCATCCGCCGGGCCGCCGCACGCGCCGCGATCCGCCGCGGCTCGGCCACGACCACCCGCCGTGCGGGCCGCTCACCCAGCAGCCCGGCCAGCGCCAGAGGCACCAGCGTGGTCTTGCCCGTGCCGGGCGGTGCCACCAGGACCGCGGTCCCGTGGCCGTCCAGGGCCTCGTGAAGGGCCGGCAGCGCGCCGCGCACCGGCAACGCGCCCAGCTCGTCGTGGCGGATCACGCGCTCAGTCCCGTACTCCCGCACCTGGTCCCCCGGTCCCGCACTCACTCCCGCGTTCAGTCCCGTACGCAGACGAAGATCGCCGTTCCCGGGATCAGATTCCCGCGCAGCGGCGACCAGCCGCCCCACTCGGAGGTGTTCCAGGCCGGCCACTCCGGCTCGACCAGGTCCACCAGCCGGAAGCCCGACGCCACCACGTCGCGCACCCGGTCCCCGACGGTCCGGTGGTGCTCGACGTACACCGCGCGGCCGTCCTCGTCCTGCTCGACGTACGGCGTGCGGTCGAAGTAGGAGCCGGACACCGACAGCCCCTCCGGGCCGGGCTCGTCCGGGAACGCCCAGCGGATCGGATGCGTCACCGAGAACACGAGCCGCCCGCCCGGCCGCAGCACCCGGCGCACCTCCCGCAGCACCGCGCGCGGGTCGGCGACGAACGGCAGCGCCCCGTACGCCGAGCACGCCAGGTCGAAGGAGCCGTCCGCGAACGGCAGCGCGCCCGCGTCGGCGCACACCAGCGGCAACGCTCCGCCGATGCGCAGCGCGTGCTGGAGCTGGCGGTGCGACAGGTCCAGGGCGACCGGGCGCGCCCCCTGCCCGGCCAGCCAGCGCGAGCACTGCGCCGCGCCGGCCCCGATCTCCAGGACGTCCTTGTCCTTGAGGTCCTCGGGGTCGCCGAGCAGCCCCGCCTCCACCTCGTCCAGGCCCTCCGGTCCCCACACGAAACGGTCGTCGCCGAGGAACGTGCCGTGCTCGATCTGGTACTCGTCCGCGTTGCGGTCCCACCAGCCCCGGTTGGCCCGGGAGCTCTCCGCGGCACCGGCCTCGCGCCGGGTGGCCTCCGGTTCGGCCGGTTCGAACTGTTCGGACGGTGCTGACTCTTGGATGATCGGCTCCCTCGTACTAATCTGCGGGCTCTCCCGTCCGGTCGGTCCCGGCACTGTCAACAAAGGGACCGACTCGGCTCTGCGTGGCCTCGGGAGACGGGTTTTCTGCCGGATATGGGGTGATCTGCCCCGGCTGTGCGGCTTCGCGCATTGACCCTGCCCGGCTGCCCCCGTATGCTACAAGTTGCGCTGCGGGCCTGCGCGCCTCAGACGGAGCAGGCTGCGCTCGCATCTGTTGTATGTCCCCTCGGTTGTCGAGGCGTCACCGATTTTGTGTGACGCTTCCTTGGCTGTCCGGCTTCTGCAGAGCGAAACGGGCTCCCGGCGTAATGCAGTACCTACGACTTCAATGTCCGTACCGGAGCCCTTTCCCACATGACGAGCAGCACCGAGACCACCGCCACCACCCCGCAGGTAGCGGTCAACGACATCGGTAACGAGGAAGCCTTCCTCGCCGCGATCGACGAGACGATCAAGTACTTCAACGACGGCGACATCGTCGACGGCGTCATCGTGAAGGTCGACCGGGACGAGGTCCTGCTCGACATCGGTTACAAGACCGAAGGTGTCATCCCGAGCCGCGAGCTCTCGATCAAGCACGACGTCGACCCGAACGAGGTCGTGGCCGTCGGCGACGAGATCGAGGCCCTTGTCCTCCAGAAGGAGGACAAGGAAGGCCGCCTGATCCTCTCGAAGAAGCGCGCCCAGTACGAGCGTGCCTGGGGCACCATCGAGAAGATCAAGGAAGAGGACGGCATCGTCACCGGTACCGTCATCGAGGTCGTCAAGGGTGGTCTCATCCTCGACATCGGCCTCCGTGGCTTCCTCCCGGCCTCCCTCGTCGAGATGCGCCGTGTCCGCGACCTCCAGCCGTACGTCGGCAAGGAGCTCGAGGCCAAGATCATCGAGCTGGACAAGAACCGCAACAACGTGGTCCTGTCCCGCCGTGCCTGGCTGGAGCAGACCCAGTCCGAGGTCCGCCAGACGTTCCTCACGACCCTCCAGAAGGGTCAGGTCCGCTCCGGTGTGGTCTCCTCGATCGTCAACTTCGGTGCCTTCGTGGACCTGGGTGGCGTCGACGGTCTGGTCCACGTCTCCGAGCTGTCCTGGAAGCACATCGACCACCCGTCCGAGGTTGTCGAGGTCGGCCAGGAGGTCACCGTCGAGGTTCTCGACGTCGACATGGACCGCGAGCGCGTCTCCCTGTCGCTGAAGGCGACCCAGGAAGACCCGTGGCAGCAGTTCGCCCGCACCCACCAGATCGGCCAGGTCGTGCCCGGCAAGGTCACGAAGCTGGTTCCGTTCGGTGCGTTCGTCCGCGTGGACGAGGGCATCGAGGGTCTGGTCCACATCTCCGAGCTGGCCGAGCGCCACGTGGAGATCCCGGAGCAGGTCGTCCAGGTCAACGACGAGATCTTCGTCAAGGTCATCGACATCGACCTCGAGCGTCGCCGCATCAGCCTCTCGCTGAAGCAGGCCAACGAGGCCTTCGGTGCCGACCCGTCCGCGGTCGAGTTCGACCCGACCCTGTACGGCATGGCCGCGTCCTACGACGACCAGGGCAACTACATCTACCCCGAGGGCTTCGACCCCGAGACCAACGACTGGCTCGAGGGCTACGAGACCCAGCGCGAGGCGTGGGAGCACCAGTACGCCGAGGCGCAGTCCCGCTTCGAGCAGCACCAGCAGCAGGTCATCAAGTCCCGCGAGGCGGACGCCGCTGCCGCCGCCGAGGGTGGCGAGGCCGCCGCTCCGGCCGCGTCCGGCGGTTCGTACTCCTCCGAGGGTGGCGACAACTCCGGCGCCCTGGCGTCGGACGAGGCGCTGGCCGCGCTCCGCGAGAAGCTGGCCGGCGGCCAGAGCTGAGCTCCCGCACAGGGGCCCAGCCGCTGAGGCTCAGCCGATGACTTGAAGGGCCGCACCCGTTCCGGGTGCGGCCCTTCGGGCTGTTCGGGGTACCTCGCGGCCACTTGCGGCCGACGGGGAATGCGAACGTCCCACAGCTCGTTGTGAACCTACGAATACGAGGAGGGGCGGTCACACAGTGCTTGATCCGCAGGGTTTGTACGCATGGGAGCCGAAGGGTCTGGCCGTCGTCGACATGGCGCTCGCCCAGGAGTCGGCCGGCCTTGTCCTGCTCTACCACTTCGACGGATACATCGACGCGGGGGAGACCGGCGACCAGATCGTCGATCGGCTGCTGGACTCGCAGCCCCACCAGGTCGTGGCGCGCTTCGACCACGACCGGCTCGTGGACTACCGGGCCCGCCGCCCGCTGCTGACGTTCCAGCGGGACCGCTGGACCGAGTACGAGGTGCCGGGCATCGAGGTGCGTCTCGTCCAGGACGCCACCGGCGCGCCGTTCCTGCTGCTGTCCGGGCCCGAGCCCGACGTGGAGTGGGAGCGTTTCGCGGCGGCCGTACGGCAGATCGTCGAGCGTCTCGGCGTACGCCTGTCGGTGAACTTCCACGGCATCCCCATGGGCGTCCCGCACACCCGCCCGGTGGGCCTGACGCCGCACGGCAACCGCAGTGACCTGGTACCGGGCCACCGCAGCCCGTTCGAGGAGGCACAGGTGCCGGGCAGCGCGGAGGCGCTGCTGGAGTACCGCCTGATGCAGGCCGGGCACGACGTGCTGGGCGTGGCCGCGCACGTGCCGCACTACATCGCGCGCTCCCCGTACCCGGACGCGGCGCTGACGGCCCTGGAGGCCATCACCTCGGCCACCGGGCTGGTCCTGCCGAACGTCGCCCACGCCCTGCGCAACGAGGCCCACCGCACCCAGACCGAGATCGACCGGCAGATCCGCGAGGGCGACGAGGAGCTCACTTCCCTCGTCCAGGGCCTCGAGCACCAGTACGACGCCGCCGCGGGCGCGGAGACCCGGGGCAACATGCTCGCCGAGCCGGTCGAGATCCCGTCGGCGGACGAGATCGGCCGCGAGTTCGAACGCTTCCTGGCGGAGCGGGAGGGCGAGAACTGACGCGGGGTGCGTGAGCCGGCGGGGGAGGGCAAGAGGTGGTGCCCGCCCGGCGGGCGGGCCGCCGGGGACAGGGCCTAAGCTGCCGCTCATGCTGAGAGTGGGCCTCACCGGGGGCATCGGTGCCGGTAAGAGCGAGGTGTCGCGGCTGCTCGTGAAGTGCGGGGCGGTGCTGATCGACGCCGACCGCATCGCGCGCGAGGTCGTCGCTCCGGGCACGCCCGGCCTCGCGGCGGTCGTCGACGCCTTCGGCCCGGACGTGCTGACCGAGGACGGGAGCCTGGACCGGCCCAGGCTGGGTTCCGTCGTCTTCGCCGACTCCGGGAAGCTGGCCGTCCTGAACTCGATCGTGCACCCCCTGGTGCGCGCCCGCTCCCGCGAACTGGAGGAGGCCGCCGCCGAGGACGCCGTCGTGGTCCACGACGTCCCGCTCCTCACGGAGAACGGCCTGGCCCCGCTCTACGACCTCGTGATCGTCGTGGACGCGAGCCCGGCGACCCAGCTCGACCGGCTCCTGCGGCTGCGCGGGATGACCGAGGAGGACGCACGCGCGCGCATGGGTGCGCAGGCGACCCGGGAGAAGCGCCTGGAGATCGCGGACATCGTCATCGACAACGACGTACCGTTGGAGCGGCTCGAGCGGCGGGTGCGGGAGGTCTGGGCGGAGCTGGTCCGCAGGGCGCACACGCCCCGTCGGGCGTACCGGGAACAGGGATCCCAGGAATAGGGCTGCCCGGCCGGGGCGTTGAACCACCTCGGCCAGGGAAGGAAGCAGTCGTGCCCGAACGTACTCCGGAGACCCACGTCATCGACTACCGCGCCGCCGAGAAGCTGCTCGCCGCGCGGGACCCGCGGGGCGCGGTCAAGCTGCTCGACCGGGTCATAGCCGCCCATCCAGAGAACACCTCCGCCCGGCTGCTGCGCGCCCGCGCCTTCTTCGCAGCCGCCCAGCTCCGGCCCGCGGAGCTGGAGTTCACCATCGTGCTGGAGCGCGAACCGGACAACGCGTACGCGCACTTCGCACTCGCCCGCACCTACGAGCGGCAGGGCCGCCCCGACGAGGCCAGGCGCCACTTCCGGCTGGCCGCCGCGCTGGACCCGAACCCGGAGTACCTGCAACGGGCGCGGTTCGACACCTGACGGCCGCCCGCGGCCGGCCGTCCTTCGCGCGGCCGGCGGCCGGCGGCTACCGCTGTCGGTCGTCCGGCGGCCAGTACGGCGGTACGTCCCGCCCCGGCTGGTAGTGCGGACCCTGCCGAAGGTGCCGGACGACCACCGTGAGGTCGACGGCCATCACCAGCCACAGCACCCCGCAGGCCGCCGCCCAGCCGGGCCGTCCGACCAGCACGAAGATCACCGTGCCGAAGCCCGCCCAGACCAGCCCCCACACACTCAGCCAGAACCGCGCCCGCAGGGCACTGCGCGCGGTGGCGGGTTCACTGCCTGTACGCATCGCCGATCTCCACTCCTCCTTGCAACGTAACTCTGGCCCGGGCCGCACTCCAAAGCCGTGCCGGCCTCACTCGGACGGGTGAATCAGGCTGGGAGGGGAACGGCCGTGCGGAGGCGGGCCGTTGTCCGGGCATGGAGCTGAGAATGCGCGAGGGTCATCAGGGGACGGGACCGGGAGCGATCACGCCGGACGGCTGCGCGGTGGAGTTGTACGCGCGGCTGCCCGTGGGGAGCGAGCCGGACGTCATCGCCGCGGTCGTGCCCGTGGGCGCGCACATCCTGGAGCTGGGCTGCGGTGTGGGCCGCGTGACCCGTCCGCTGCTGGAGCGCGGCTTCACCGTCACCGCGGTGGACGAGTCACCGGACATGCTGGAGCGGGTGCGCGGGGCGCGGACCATATGCAGCCCCATCGAGCGTCTGGACGTGGGGGAGACCTTCGACGCCGTGGTGCTCGCGTCGTTCCTGGTGCACACGGGCGACCCCGAGGTACGGCGCGGGCTGCTCCGCACCTGCGCACGGCATGTCGCGGAGGGCGGCTGCGTACTGATCCAGAGGGAGGGCGGCGATTACCACATCAATGTGCCGCGCGAGCGGATGGACCCGGCGGGCTTCACGGTGCGGATCCTGTCGGCCGAGCCGGTCGGGGACGGGGTGAACGCGGTCCGCGCGGAGTACGTGTTCCCGGACGCGACCTGGACCCAGACCTTCAGGTCCCGGCCGCTGTCCGAGGAGGAGTTCGAGGAGGCGCTGGCGGAGGCGGGCCTGAGGGTGGACAGGTGTCTGACCGAGGACGGGACGTGGGTTCGGGCGGTTCCGGAGGTGCGGAAGGAGCGTCCTTGACGGAGCCCGGACAGCGATGACGGAGCCCGGACAGCGATGAGTTCCGGGGCGCGGACCGGTCTACCCCTGCGAAAGCACGACAGCCGTTGCTCATCGCCGCACACAGGGAGACCCACATGTCCGAGCGCATCGCGCCCATCGCACCCACCACGTCCGTCCCGGCGTCCGTCGCCACCGAGACGCCCGCCTCCGGCCGCCGCGCCGCCCGTGTCGCGCTGCGGGGCGTGCAGGTGCTGCTCGGACTGTTCTTCGTGTTCGCCAGCGCGTTGCCCAAGCTCATCGCGCATCCGTCGGCGGTCGAGATCTTCGACGAGATGGGCTGGGGCAGCGCGGGCATGTACGGCATCGGGGTGCTGGAGCTGGCCGGGGGCGTGGCGCTGCTGATCCCGGTGCTCCAGTCGGTGTCGGCGGTGGCGCTGAGCGCGCTGATGGTGGGGGCGTTCATCGTGCAGCTGACCGCCTTCGGCGGGCAGAACGCGGCGACCCCGATCGTCCTGATCGTTCCGCTGGCGGTCATCGCCTGGGCCCGTCGGGACCACAACGCGCGGCTGCTGCGGCTGGTGCGGCGGCAGGCGTGACGGGCCCGACCGTCCGGACGGCGGCGGCGCGACCGGACTGCGACGCGCCTGGACCGGCTTCACCGTCCCTTCGGACGGCTCCCCGGGCTCGGGCCGCCTCCGGAACCACCCGGACCGCCCAGGTCCCGCAGGCGTTCCAGCTCGCGGCGGTCGCGCTTGGTCGGGCGGCCGGTGCCGCGGTCGCGGATGCCGATCGGGGCGACGGCCTCGCGAGGCGGGGGCGGCGGGGAGTTGTCGACGTAGCACTGGACGGCGATGGGAGCGCCCACGCGCTTGCGGATCAGCCGCCTGACGACGACGATCCGCTCGCGGCCCTCGTGCCGCAGCCGCACCTCGTCACCGACGCGCACCGCGTGGGCGGGCTTCACCCGCTCCCCGTTCACCCGGACATGCCCGCCCCGGCACGCGGTGGCGCCGACGGAGCGGGTCTTGACCAGCCGGACGGCCCAGATCCAGCTGTCGATCCGCACGTTCTCCCCGCTCGCCGGCCCGGCCGCCTCGGCGGCGGCGACGGCGGCGGCGGTCTTCGGATCCACGTCTCGGTCGTCCTGCGAAGCCATGCATCCGACCTTAGCGGCCCGACCGCTCCGGACCGGAGGTAATTACCGTGGAGCCATGGACAGCAGCAGCCTCGCCGCCCTCGACGAGCGGATCGCCGGCTGCCGGGCCTGCCCGCGGCTGGTCGCCTGGCGGGAGGAAGTGGCCCGCACCAAGCGGGCCGCGTTCGCCGACTGGACGTACTGGGGCCGTCCGGTACCGGGCTACGGACCGGCGGACGCCCGCCTGCTGATCGTCGGACTGGCCCCGGCGGCGCACGGCGGCAACCGCACTGGCCGCATGTTCACCGGCGACCGCTCCGGCGACGTGCTGTACGAGGCGTTGTACGAGCTGGGCCTGGCCTCCCAGCCCACCTCCACGTCCGCCGACGACGGCCTGGAGCTGTACGGGGTACGCGTCACCTCCCCCGTGCACTGCGCGCCCCCCGCCAACAAACCCACCCCCGGCGAACGCGACACCTGCCGCCCCTGGCTGGTCCAGGAACTGACGCTGCTGCGCCCCACCCTCCGCGCCGCGGTCCTCCTGGGCGCCTTCAGCTGGCAGGCGGCCCTCCCGGCCTTCACCGAAGCCGGCTGGCCCGTACCCCGCCCCCGCCCGCCCTTCGCCCACGGCACCCGGGTGTCCCTCGACGGCCTCGACCTCTTCGGCTGCTTCCACGTCAGCCAGCGCAACACGTTCACCGGCAGACTCACCCCCGGCATGCTCCGGGACGTCCTGCGGACGGCGGCTCAAGTGGCAGGGCTTCCGGTCGAGTAGCCCCCTGTCACCTGGGGAAATGAGACGACGCGGCCGCCGTACGCCCGTTACGGTGCCCCGATGGGCCTGTATCCGGAGATCGAACCGTACGACCAGGGCATGCTCGACGTCGGCGACGGCAACCGCGTGTACTGGGAGGTCTGCGGCAACCCCCGTGGCAAGCCGGCGGTGATGCTGCACGGCGGGCCGGGTTCCGGGTGCACGCCGGGTCACCGGCGCTACTGCGACCCGGCCGCGTACCGGATCGTGCTGCTCGACCAGCGTGGCTGCGGCCGTTCCACGCCGCACGCGAGCGTGTACGGCACCGACATGAGCGTCAACACGACCGAGCACCTGATGGCCGACCTGGAGCTGCTGCGGCGGCAGCTGGGCGTCGAGCGGTGGCTGGTGTGGGGCGCTTCGTGGGGATCGGTGCTGGGACTGCGTTACGCGCAGACGCGTCCCGGCGTGGTCTCCGAGCTGGTGCTGACGGGGATCGCGACCGGCTCCAACCCCGAGGTGACCCTGCTGACCCACGGCCTGGGAAGGGTCTTCCCCGAGGCCTTCGAGCGGTTCCTCGCCGAGTTGCCCGAGCCGGACCGCGCCGGAAACCTCGCGGCCGCCTTCAACCGGCTGATCGAGTCGCCCGACCCGGCGGTGCGCGAGCGGGCCGCGCGCGCCTGGACCGACTGGGAGACGGCGACCGTCCCCGCTCCGCCCCGCTCCGTCGAGCGCTACGAGGACCCCGCGTTCCGCATGGGCTTCGCCCGTACGGTCACGCACTACTTCGGCAACGACCACTTCCTCGGCGAGGGCAACGACGAGGGCGTGGTGCTGGGCGACGCCCACCGGCTCAAGGGCGTCCCCGGCACCCTCGTCCAGGGCAGCCTCGACTTCGGCAACCTCCTCGGCACCCCCTGGCGCCTCCACCGGGCCTGGCCGGACAGTGAGTTGACCGTCGTGGACGAGGCCGGTCACGACTCGGGAGCACCGGGCGTGGTGGAGGCCCTGGTGGCCGCGACGGACAAGTACGCCCGACGCTAGGCGGCCCGGCCCGGTCTCACGGCCGCCACACGTACCGTACGTCCGGCTCCCGCTCCTCGTTCCCGCCGCCGTCGGTGTACTCGGCGGCCACGAAGCCGTGACGCTCGTAGAAGCGGTGGGCGGGCCGGTTGACCTGGAAGGTCCACAGGGAAAGGCCCCGCGGCCTGCGCTCCTTGGCGAGGGCCACGAAACGGTCGCCGAGGCCGCGTCCACGCCAGTCCGGGTCGAGGTACAACTGCTCCAGCATGTCGTCGTCGAGCACCATGACCCCCACGACGCCGCTGTCACCGCCGGCCTCGGCGACCCAGGTCTCCTGCCGCGGCACCACCACGTCCCGGAACCAGGCGCGCACCGCGTCGTCGGAGTGCGGCCTCACAACGCCCGGCAGCGCGGCGGCGAAGGACCGCAGCCACACGTCGGCGGCGTCCCGCGCATCCGCCCCACCGGCCCGCCGCAGCACGACACCGTTCGCCGTACTCGCGTCCCGCGCGCCCTCTTCCGTCTCCGGCACCACCGCCGTCGCCGTGATCTCCACGAGCTGCCCCGTGTACCCGAGGCAGGCGACCCCGATCAGCGTCGACGCGTGCGGTCCCGTGCTGAGTCCGGACGCCTCGACGACCTCCCAGACGGCGGAGAGCACGGCGGGCTCGCTGCTGACGACGTACACGTCGGTCACCAGGACATGCGCCAAGTCACTGCCGACTTCGCGCAGTTGCTCGGTGAGATTGGCGATCACCTGCTCGGCCTGGCGCACGGGATCACCCGCACCGATCAGTTCCCCCCGGGCATCCAGGGGCACGGATCCGGCCAGGAACGCCAGCCTCGTCCCGGTCTCGACGACGCAGGCGTGGGAGTAGGCGGGGGGCGCGAAGAGGCTGGGGACGGTGACACGACGGATCACGGCGAGCTCCTGGACGGGGACGGACACGGGCAACTTCCCGATCATGCGCGGCCATCCTCTGCGGTGCAGCCGAATTAGTGGTCGGGACCGCGGCCACACGAATTGGCGGTCAGGGCCGCGGCCACCGTGAGGAACCGCCCCGGTTTCAGGCCCTCGCCGCAGGCCGCAAGCGGAAATTCGCTGGCGCCGCGGTGCTGGTCGGCGTAGTCAGAGACGGTGACGCGTGACTCCTCGTTCCTCGACACCACCGCCGACCGCCTCGCCGCCCTTCCCGGAGTCCGCGCGGTGGCTCTCGGTGGCTCTCGTGCTCAGGGCACCCACCGGCCCGACAGCGACTGGGACCTGGCCGTCTACTACCGCGGCCGCTTCGACCCCGCCGATCTGCGGGCCGTCGGCTGGGAGGGCGAGGTGTCCGAGATCGGCGGATGGGGCGGGGGTGTGTTCAACGGGGGCGCCTGGCTGACCATCGGCGGTCGGCGTGTCGACGTGCACTACCGCGACCTGGACGTGGTGGAGCACGAGTGCGCGGAGGCGGAGGAAGGGCGGTTCCGCGTGGAGCCGCTGCTGTTCCATCTCGCGGGAATCCCCAGCTATCTGGTTGTCGCGGAGCTCGCCGTCAACCGGGTGCTGCGCGGCGAGCTGCCCCGCCCCGCCGCCTACCCGTCCGCCCTTCGACGTTCGGCGCCCGGACACTGGTACGGACGGGCCACTGCCACCCTGGCCTACGCGAAGTCCGGACACGCCCCGAAAGGCGACCTCACCCAGGTCGCTGGTGCGATCGCCCTGGCCGCGACCCAGACCGCCCACGCGGTACTGGCCGCGCGGGGCGAGTGGACCACCAACGACAAGGGGTTGACCCGCCGCGCGGGCCTGCGTGCGGTCGACGACATCGTGGCGGGACTCGACCCGGGACCCGGGACCCTGACCGGCGCCCTCACGGACGCCGAAGCCCTGCTCGGCGGCTGCATGCCGAAGGTGTGAAAAGGGAGGCCTGACACGTGAGCCGCAAGGGCCCCTGGCCGGCTGTGATGCCGGCGAGGGGCCCTTCACGCGATCAAGTAGCCGTCAGCCGTCAGCCGTCAGCCGTCAGCCGTCAGCCGTCAGCCGTCAGCCGTCAGCCGTCCGACTCCGGCGACGGGATGTACGCGCCCGGCACGTCCTCCGGCGCGAAGATCTTCTTCTCGCCGGGGTACGGCTTGCTCCACCCGTGCGTCTCGTACCAGGTGAAGTGGTTCATCTGGGCGGGGTTCGCGAAGTCGGGCTTGGCGTTCGGACCGGTCAGCCGCTGCTTCGACTTCCAGTTGTCCCACTTCGCCGCGACCGCCTGCTGGTCCGCCGGCACCGTCGCCGGCGCCACGGCCGCTGCCTTGGGGTTCTGCGGCGCCGGGGTGTCCAGACCGCAGGAAGGCGCGGTCTTCACACCATCGGTGAGCGGGGTCCGGTTGGGCAGAGTGGTGAACGGCGTGAAGTCCGGCCGCTCGGTGAACGCCCCACGCATCGGGCTGGCCGCGCTGTCCTTCTGGTTCATCGGGTGGATCCCGAGGATCTGCTCGATGGTGCGGATCATCATGATCTGCGAGTAGTAGCGGCTGTCGACGGTGCCGTGCTGGGCCCAGGGGCTGATGATCTGGATCGGGGCCCGATGGCCGTCGACGTGGTCGAGGCCGGCCTGGGAGTCGTCCTCGACAACGAAGATCGCCGAGTCCTTCCAGTACTTGCTGTGCGAGATCGTGTCGACGATCTTGCCGACCGCGAGGTCGTTGTCCGCGACCTGAGCGGCTGCGCTCGCCGGACCGCCGGTGTGGTCGCTGGAGAGCCAGAACATGTTCAGGTTCGCCGGCCCGTTCTTCTCGAAGTCACGCTTCCAGATCTGGGCCCGGTAGACGTCCGGGACACTGAGGTCGTACTTCGGGAAGCCGGGCACCGACACGTCGTTGAGCGACGGGATCGGGGAGGACGACTTCAGGGTGTAGGCGGTGTCCTGACCGGTCGCCTCCATGTTCTTGCTGTCGCAGTACAGGTTCTGCCAGGTCGCGTCCGCCGGCTTGGTCAGGAACTGGTGGAACTCGCCGAAGTTTCGTACGGTCTTGCCCGCCGCCTGCGCACCGCTCCAGAGGAAGCCGGTCCGCTGGTGGCCGAGAGCGTCGTCCTCGGTGTCGTAGCTGCGCACGTACTCACCGGCCGAGGACTCGGTGTACTCCGGGTTGTCGGCCTGCATCAGCCAGTTGTGACCCTCGGCCGAGTTGGTGCCGATGTCGTACGTGTTGTCGTACAGCCCGAACTGCTTGGCCAGCGCGTGCTGGTTCGGCGTCACGTTCTCGCCGAACTGCGTCAGCGACGGGTCGCCGTTGCCCTGCGGGATGTCGCCGAAGACCTGGTCGTAGGTCCGGTTCTCCTTGACGATCATGAAGACGTGCTTGATCGTCGAGGGGTCGCCGAGCTTCGTCGGGACCGGCACCGGGGTCCGGCCCAGGCCCTTGCCCCGGGCCAGCTTGACCGAGCCGTTGGTCCAGCCGTTCCGCTTGAAGATCTTGGCCGTCTCGGACTTGATGACGTGGTCGTCCGGCAGCGTGAACCGCTGCACGCTCGACGTCGTGTCGTGGGTGCCGTGCCCGGCGCTGTTGGTGGGGCGGCGGGCGTCGATACCACGGGTGTTGGAGACCACTACCTCGTTGCCGACGGTGGCGATCTCCGCGGGGACGTAGTCCGTCGGGAGCAGTCCGACATAGCTGACCGGTTCCTGCGGGGACGTGTACCGGTAGACGGCGACCGCGTTGGCGCCGCCGAGCGTCACCAGCAGATGACCGTCGTCGGTGAGCGTCACGGCGTTGGGGTGGTAGCCCACCGACGCCTCCGGCCACGGCTGGGTGGCGATGGTCTGCACGACCTTGTTGCGGCGCGTGTCGATGACCGACACGTCGTTGGTGGCGGTGTTGGTGACGAACACCGCCCCCTTCTTGGCGTACACGGCGGTCGGGTGCAGACCGACGTCGATGCTCCCGACGGCGGCAGACGGGTTTGCCAGGTCGATGACGCTGACCGTGCCCGTGGTCGTGGCACCGGTCTTCGGGTCGGCCGGCACCTGGGTGCCGTACGAGTTGATCGTGGTGTCGCCGGGCTTCGCCGGACGCCCGCCCTCGTTGCTGACGTAGAGCTTGGTGCCGACCTGGACCATGCCACGCGGGGCGTTGCCCACGGCCCAGCTCTGCTCGATGGCCCCGGTCGCCGCGTTGATGGCGACCACCCGGTTCTGGCCGTTGACCGCGGAATACACGGTGGAGCCGTCGGCCGAGAACACCGCCGCACCCACCAGCGCGCGCTTGGACCCGTCCGCCGGGATCTTGACGGACGTCGGGTTGGCGACGCTGCCGTCCGGGTTCACGGTGAACCTGGTGTAGCCGTCGGCCTGGCCCAGCCACAGCTGCGAACCGTCGGGCGAGTATGTGGGGCCTTCCTGGCCCACGTCGTTGCCGCTGATGCGCAGATTCGCCGACGCGTTGTTGCCGACGAGCTGCTGCACCTTCCAGTCCTTCAGGTCCACGATGGCGAGCGCCATTCCACCGTCGGTGACCGAGGCCGCGACGTGGCTGCCGTCCGGGCTGACCGAGGACGACATGATCTTGCCGTTGTCGATGACGAGGCGGTCGCCGTACGGGGCGATGTACTGGTCACTGGAGACGACCAGGCCCTGGTCGGTCATCTGGCCGACCTGCTGGGTGCCGAACTGGTGCGTCTCGGCGAAAGCGGTACCGGAGACGACCAGCGCGGCCGTGGCGATGCACGCCGTCACCAGAGAGGTCCGGCGGTTGAAATGTCTGCCGAGCAGGCCGACCTGCTTCGTCTCGACATGCCGGCGGCGCCGGGTTACCTGCATGGATCATCCCTTCGGAGTGGTCTTGAGCAGCTCGACATTGCCGTCGAACTGCCAGAGCGGGTTCGGTGTGTCCCCGGTCGGGGTCCGCACCAGGAAGTAGCCGTTCACTTCCTTCGGTCCGTCGCCGTCGGCCACGAACCGGCCGTCCGCGGTGACGTCGAGCTGGTAGACGGCCGTCCCCGGGGCCTCGACGCCGGGGAGATGCCAGGTGACGACGCAGCGCCAGTCGTTGCCCGGCCCCTGCGCGGCGAGCCGGCCGCCGCCCTTGTCGCACGCCGCCGTGACCCGCAGCCGCGCCTCGGTGACCTCTGGGCGGTTGAGCTGCTCGGTCTGTATGCGGTAGAGGTGCGCGAACGCCGTGGCGACCGACCGCTGCACCTTGTCCTGCTCGACTCCGCAGCCCGTCGACGGCGTCGCCACGGCGACGACCGCGACCGTGAGGGCGGTCAGCCCGGCCAGCGGCAGGAGCCCGGTGGTGATCGCGCGGCGCCCGGAGCCGTCGTAGGCGGGGTTGGTGAAGTCGCGCCGCAGGAAGAGCAGATACGCCAGGGCCGTGGCGGCCACCGTCCACACCAGGGCGACCACGATGCCGATCAGGAGCGGGCCGAGCTGCGCCGGGCTGGTGAACAGGCCGTTCCAGGCGATGAAGGCGTAGCCGGGCAGGGCGAGGCGCACGGCGACGGGCAGTGGCAGCATCTGGGCGAGTTGCATCGCGAGCGCGGCGAGCGCGGGCAGCAGCAGCCCCATCGGGGACCGGCCCAGCGCGACGGACCCGAGCAGTCCGATCGCGGCGAGGGCCAGGGTGGGGGCGAGTACGCAGAGCCAGGCGAGGAGGACCTTGCCGGCGGCGTCCGCGGGCGTCAGCAGATGGCCGTCGAGGCCGACCAGCGGCTGGTTGCCGACCGCGAGGACGCCGCCGACGGTGCTGGAACAGGCCAGTCCGGCCACGAGCAGCAGGATGACGGTGAGGCCCGCCAGCGTCTTCGCCGCGAAGATCCGCCGGGGCGAACGGACCGCCACGAGCAGGTGGCGCCAGGTGCCGAGCCGGTCCTCGGCGGCGAACACGTCGCCGGCGACCACCGAGGTCAGCATCGGGAGCGCCCAGGTGCCCGCGAAGCCGAGCATCACCAGCGGTCCGGCCCATCCTGTGGCGTGCATCCAGCGGCCGAAGAGGGTGTCGGAGGGGAGCGTGCTCTGCAGGCTCACCGCGGCGACGAAGAGCCCCGGCACGATCCAGCAGGCGAGGACAAGCAGGCGAATCCGCCACTGCGAGACCAGCTTGACCAGTTCGAAGCGGTAGGCGCGGGTCACCGGGATGCGGCGGGCACCGGTGGCCTGCTCGTGCGTGGCGGTCGCGGTCATCGGTCCGCCTCCTGCTGCTCGGTCAGGGCGAGGAACGCGGCTTCCAACGGCGACACCACGGGGGCGAGTTCGCGCAACGCGATGCCCGCGCCCACGAGCCGCGCCACCAGTTCGTCGAGAGCGGGCACCGGCGCGCGCACGACGAGCGTCTCGGTGCCGTACCGTGTCCCGGCGCCGTCGACGACGCGGATCCCGGCCGTGCCGGCGGCCATCCGGCGGGCGGTCCGGGGATCGGAGGTGAGCAGCCGGTAGTCCAGTTCACGGTTCTCGGCGGCCAGCTTGCTCAGCGGGCCGGAGAAGACGACCCGGCCGGTGGCCAGGATGGTGACCTCGGAGCACAGCGCCTCCAGGTCCTCCATGCGGTGGCTCGACAGCACGACACAGGTCCCGTCCGCCGCGAGCCGGGTGAGGACACCGTGCACGTGCTTCTTGCCGGCCGGATCGAGGCCGTTGGCGGGTTCGTCGAGCACGAGCAGCCGGGGTTTCGTGAGCAGGGCCGCGGCGAGTCCCAGCCGCTGACGCATCCCGAGGGAGAAGCCGCGGGCCGGGTCGTGGGCGACATCGGTGAGCCCGACCTGGTCGAGCACGTCGTCGATCCCCGCCGTCCGCGCGTCGAGGCCGCGCAGAGCGGCCAGCGCGGCGAGGTTCTGCCGTGCGGTGAGCGAGGGGTAGAGGCCGGGCCCGTCCACGAACCCGGCGACACCGTCGGGAGCGGCCGGCGCCCGACCGACCGGCGTCCCCAGGATCTCGAGGGACCCGCTGTCGGCGACGGCCAGGCCCAGCAGCAGGCCGAGCAGTGTCGTCTTGCCGGCGCCGTTCGGTCCGACCAAGCCGTGGATCTTTCCCCGCTCCACGGTCAGATCGACGCCGTCGAGCGCGACGACATCGCCGAAACACTTGGTCGTCCCGCTCGCCCGGATCGCGAGGAGTGTGTCCATGAGTCCCTTCCTTCGCAGGCCTCAAGGACCGTAGGGACGGCACACGACCCGTGCGGGGACCGCGAGTTGAACGCTCATGGAACGGAATGCAGAGATCGTGCCCACGACAACGCCCGCACAGTCGGCACGTACGGTGTCCACTTGGGGCCCGCACGGCATGCCGGTCATACGGGGCAGGCGCACTCCGCCCATACGGTCTTGCCGGGACCGGCCGGTCGGGGAACCACACCCCAGTCGTCCGACAGAGCCTCGACGAGCAGCAGTCCGCGGCCCGACTCCCCGTCAGGACACGGCTCCTCGCGCGTGGGCAGTCGCTCGGTGCGGGTGTCCGTGACCTCGACGCGCAGGGTGCCCCGGCTCTCCGTGAGCCGGAGATGGAAGTCCCGGCCGGGGACATGACCGTGCCGGACGGCGTTCGCGGTCAGTTCCGCCGTGACCAGCGTGGCGGTCTCGTTCACGGACGAGGCGTACGGGTGCCCCCACTCGCTCAGCCGGTGCGCCACCAGTCGGCGGGCCAGCCGCGCCCCTCTCGGCGTCGATGTGAACCGCATCGCGAACTCGCGCACCGCCGCCGGGTCCCGCGGCGTACGCCTTTGTGGGGAAGTCGCTGATTCCATGGGGTAAACGTTCGCTGCCTGTACGTAACGTCGGCCAGGAGTGACGCTGCCACCGGCACCGGCTGTACGCCGCCGGCACGCGACTGTACGCGCGTGAGGCGTGACCGGCCCTCCACGCGGCGCGTTGGTCCCGCCAGCGGTCGTGGCGCGGGTTCGGTGTTCGGCGAGAGCGGTACGTACGGGAGGTGCCGGGCGTGGAGGAAACGCAGGCGGAGGACGAGCGGGAGCGCGAGAACGAGCCCGGTTCGGGGATCCTGTACATCTTCGGACGGCAGTTGAAGCTGTGCCGTGAACGGGCGGGACTCGACCGGTCCGAGTTCGGCGGCCGGGTCGGATACTCGGCCTCGACGATCGCCTCCTTCGAGCAGGGGAGGCGGATCCCGCCGCCGAAGTTCATCGACCAGGCCGACGACCTGCTGAACGCCGGTGGGGTGTTGAAGGCGGGGAAGGAAGGGGTGGCTCGGGCGCAGTATCCGGCGTTCTTCCGGGATGCGGCCAGGTTGGAGGCCGACGCGGTCGTCCTGCATGTGTACGCCAACCAGGTCGTGCCCGGGCTGTTGCAGACGGACGAGTACGCACGAGCGGTGTTCACCATGCGCCGTCCGTTGCTGGCGGAAGAGATCATCGAGCAGCGTGTCGCCGCTCGACTGGCCCGGCAGGAGATCTTCTGCCGAACGCCGATGCCGATCGTCAGCTTTGTCATCGAGGAGTCGGTACTGCACAGGCCACTGGGTGATTCGACCGTCATGCGAGGTCAGCTGGAGCAGCTTCTTCTGCGGGGGGACAAGCGGAACGTGGAGATCCAGGTCATGCCGACCGTGCGAGAGGAGCACGCTGGATTGGCCGGTCCGTTCACCTTGATCGAAACCAGGGATGGGCGGAGGATCGCGTACGTGGAGGCGTACAAGGACAGCCGCCTCTACACGGAGCGCGAGTCGGTCCGGGAGCTTGAAGAGCAGTACGGGCTTCTTCGTGCCGCTGCGCTCAGTCCGCGTGAATCGCTGGCCCTCACTGAGAAGTTGCTGGGAGAGACATGAACGCTGTACCCGAGTGGGCCTGGGTCAAGAGCAGCTACAGCAGCGGCGAAGGCGGCGAGTGCGTCGAGGTCGCCTCCTGGTCGGGCGCCACGCACGTGCGCGACTCGAAGGACAAGGCCGGTCCTGCGGTGATCGTCGAGCCGGAGGCCTGGGCCGAATTCGTCGGGTTCGCCGTTCGGCACTGAACGTGGCGGTGCCCCGTGACCCCCGCCTCGGGGCACGGGGCACCGGCGTGTTCGCGCGGCGCAAGGGTGAACACGGGGTGTACGCGGATCGGCGCGGATGGTGCTCGTACCGCCCGGAAATGTGAAGTGGGACGCACCCGTGGTGGTGAACTGATGTCACGTACGTCTCAGTAGGGTCACCAGGAGAGGCGTTCGCCCCCTGCAAGGCGTTTAAATCTGCAAGTACAGCATTGAACGTGGAGGTGCAGGGTGAACGGGCGAACGGTGCTCGAACGCTTTCCCGCCGGCGGTCCGCGCGGGTCGTGGCCGGCGGAGGAGTTCGCGCATGCGCGGCGTCTGGAAGGCCTGCCCGCCGAGGTTGTCATGGACCTCGCGACAGACACGTTCCTGGTGATCGTCCGGGGCGGGGAGTCCGGCGGTGGCGCCAAGGCGTGACCCGGCGGCCGGCGACCGGATCAGTCCGGTCGGTTACGCGCTGACGGTGCGGGACCAGGCCGGTGCCGTCCCGGTGATCCGGCACAGGGCCAGATAGAGGGGGATCGGCGGGGTGTAGGGGATCGTGCCCGCCGGGCGGTGCATGAGCATGGGCGCCGTCGGCGAGGCGGGGAGCGTCGCGCCCGGGGAGTAGTGGGCCGGGGCGGGCCAGCGCAGGGCGTAGTCGGAGTCCGCGGGGACGATCCACCACCAGTGCGCTCGGTCGGCGAAGACGCAGCCCACGCGGGGCAGCCGGGGCATGAGCTGCGGACCGAGGCGGGCGGGGATCGCGACCGCGTCGCAGCCCAGGGGGACGGTCATGCCCTCGGGTACGGACAGCCGCCGGGGTGCGCCGTGGGTGCGACGACCGCGCCCCAGGCGTACGAGCGTGTCCAGGTTGAGCGACTGGCCGGAGCCGCCCAAGGAGCCGGCGCCGGTCACAGCCATGCGGTCCCCGTTCCGTGATGTGCCTGCCGGTGCGCCTGGCCGTGAGCCTGCGCTCCGTTCTTGTCGTCCGTGTCGCGGGCAGGGGCCGGCTTGGGGCGGGCGCCCCAGCCCAGGTCGCTCCGGGCGGGAGCGGAACGGCGCGGCAGCTCCGCCCACACCACCAGGCCGGTGCCCTGCTCCAGGGCTCCCCAGGCCAGGCACATGGCGTCGACGAGGAGCAGTCCCCTTCCGTGCTCCTCCTCGGGCTGCCGCGGCGACGGCTGCGGCTCACCCGGCGCGCACCCCTCGTCCCGCACGGCTATGCGCACCAGCTCGTCCTCGTCCTGCAGCTCGCACACGATCTGCCTGCTGGCGGTGTGCACGATGGCGTTGGTGACCAGCTCGGAGACGACCAGGGCCGCCGCGTCGCAGGTGTCCTCGCACACGGACCAGCCGGTCAGGCGGGTCCGGGTCAGGCGCCTGGCCCGCGCGGGGGAACCGGGATGCGCGGCCAGCTCGAAACGGAACCGACGCTCGGCAACGGCCCCGCCGGGGCCCGCTCCCGTACTCGCGCCGCGGCTCAGCGGGATCGCGGCGGCGTCTGTTCCTAAGGGCGGAGACGGAATCACGCTTGCCACTATCGCCCCGCCGTGAACACTTGGCAAGTGGCACTCTGAAAATTGCAGAGTGTTGGTGACGCGCTCAGGGGCCATGGCACACTGCTCGCAACAGCACGTCGAGCGGCGCCAGTTGAGACCACCGGGTCCACCGGATTTTCGAACGGGTCTTCGAGCGGTTGCCGAGGGCTGTGCGGGATTCATGACGGGAACCTCCTGAATCCTCACGTCCGTCCTTACAGTTCGGTCTTGGGTCAGTGGAGGTGGAGTGTGAGTGAGCCGCGGTCCGCGCCGACAGTCGGGCAGGTCGTGCTCGGCCGGCGCCTGTTGGACCTGCGGGAGAGCGCGGGGCTCAAGCGCGAGGAGGCCGCCCGCATCCTGCACGTGGCCCCCGCCACCGTGCGCCGGATGGAGATGGCCGAGGTCGCCCTCAAAATCCCGTACCTCCAGCTGCTGCTGAAGGCGTACGGCGTCTCCGACGAGGAGGCCGAGGCCTTCATGCGGCTGGCCGAGGACGCCAACCAGCCGGGCTGGTGGCAGCGGTTCCACGACATCCTGCCGGGCTGGTTCTCGATGTACGTCAGCCTGGAGGGTGCCGCCACCCTCATCCGGTCCTACGAGCCGCACTTCGTCCCCGGACTGCTCCAGACCGAGGACTACGCGCGCGGAGTGCTCAAGTCCGGCGCCGTCGGCCAGACCAGCCCCGAGGACATAGAGCGCCATGTCGCGCTGCGCATGCAACGCCAGGATCTGCTCACCCGTCCGGACGCCCCCAGGATCTGGGTGGTGATGGACGAGACGGCGCTGCGCCGGCAGGTCGGCGACTCCGAGGTGATGCGTGCTCAGATCGACAGGCTGCTGGAAGCCGCGAAACTGCCCAACGTGACGTTGCAGGTCGCCCCGTTCTCCGCGGGGCCGCACGCCGGCACGTACGGGCCCTTCGTGCTGTTCCGATTCGCCATGCCCGAACTGCCGGACATGGTCTACAGCGAGTACCTGACCGGCGCGGTCTACCTGGACGCGCGTCAGGAGGTGGCGAGCCACCTCGAGGTCATGGACCGCATGGCGGCGCAGGCCGCTACTGCACATCGCACGAAGGAGATCCTCCGGGATTTCCGCAAGGAGCTGTGAATGGAACGCATCACGTCCCAGCCCAAGCCGCGGCTGCGCCGCGGGATCTACAACGGCATGCCCGCCGGTGAACTCGGCAGCGAGGGCTGGCACAAGCCGTGGAGCGGGGGCAACGGAGGCAACTGCCTGGAGGCCATGAAGCTGGACGACGGCCGGATCGCGGTCCGTCAGTCCACCGATCCGGACGGACCGGCCCTCATCTACACGACCGACGAGATGACGGCGTTCATCGAGGGCGCGAAGGCCGGAGAGGCGGACTTCCTGCTGACTTGAACGACCCTGTCTGTTGGCTAACTCAACTCCCTAATCTTGGTACTGACTTGATCATGATCATTGCTCATTCCAGACGCTTACGAGGTGCCGTATGACCGAGATCGACACCAGCAAGCCGCACCCCGCGCGGATGTACGACTGGTACCTCGGCGGCAAGGACAACTACCCGGTCGACGAGGAACTGGGCCGGCAGATGCTCGCACTCGAACCGCGGGTGCCGGTGATGGCCAAGGTCAACCGCGCGTTCATGCACCGGGCGACGCGGTGGCTGGCCGGCCAGGGCGTACGGCAGTTCCTGGACATCGGCACGGGTATACCCACCGAGCCGAACCTGCACCAGGTCGCCCAGTCGATCGCGCCCGACGCGCGTGTCGTCTACTGCGACAACGATCCGATCGTGCTGGCCCACGCGGCGGCCCTGCTGCGCAGCGCGCCGGGTGGCATCACCGAGTACGTGCAGGCCGACGTCCGTGACCCGGCCACGATCCTGGAGGGCGCCGGGAAGGTCCTGGACTTCGGCCAACCCGTGGCCCTGTCCCTGGTGGCGCTGCTCCACTTCATCACCGACGAGGACGGCGCCCACGACCTGGTCGCGCGTCTGCTCGCCGAACTGCCCTCCGGCAGCTACCTGATGATGACCCACGCCACCTCGGACTTCACCCCGGAGGAGTCGGCGGCGGCTACGGCCAGACTGAAGGCGGGAGGCGTCACCCTCGCCCTCCGCACCCGCGAGGAGTTCACCCGCTTCTTCGACGGCCTGGAACTCGTCGAACCCGGCGTTGAGGTCGTCCACAAGTGGCACCCGGAACTGGGCGAACCGGTTCCGGGCCAGGACGACGGAGTCATCCCGGGTTACGGGGCTGTGGCCCGGAAGCCGTGACGGAGTGATGTCCGCGGCGCCCCGCCGGCCAGGCGGGGTGCCGTCGGCCAGGGTGGGACGCCGTCGGCATCACACCCGCATCGGACGGTCGTACGGGCCGATCGGGGACGGGAGGCTCCAGACGCCCGTCAGGTGGTGGTCCACGGCCGCCGCGACCGCGCGGCCCTCGGCGATGGCCCAGACGATCAGCGACTGGCCGCGGGCGGCGTCCCCGGCGGCGAACACGCCCGGGACGTTGGTCGCGAAGGCGGGGTCGCGGGCGATCGTGCCACGCGGGGTGAGCCGCAGACCCAACTGGTCGATGAGGCCGTCCTCCTGGGACGGGCCGGAGAAACCCAGTGCGAGCAGCACCAGATCGGCGGGGAGCGTGCGTTCGGTGCCCGGCAGGGGGCGCCGTGCCGCGTCCACCTCGGTCAGGTGCAGCTCGTGGACATGCCCGTCGGCGTCACCGGCGAAGCGGAGCGTGGACGCGGCGAACAGCCGCGCGTCGGCGTCCGCGACCGGCGCCGTGCCCAGGTCGCCCGCCTCCTGGTGCGCGGGCGACAGCCGGTAGATCTTCGGGTAGGTCGGCCACGGCTCGAGGTCCTCGTCGCGCTCCGCGCCCGGCAGGGCGTAGATGTCCAGCTGGGTCACGGACGCGGCGCCCTGCCGCACCGCCGTGCCCAGGCAGTCGGCTCCCGTGTCCCCGCCGCCGACGATCACGACGTGCCGGCCGGCCGCGGACACCGGTGAGGTCTCCACGTCGCCCTCACCCACCCGGTTGGCCAGCGGCAGGTACTCCATCGCCTGGTGGATTCCGGCCAACTCCCTTCCTGGTACAGGTAGTTCACGCCAGGCCGTGGCGCCCGTGGCGATCACCACGGCGTCGTAGCGCGCCCGCAACTCCCCGGCCCCGACGTCCCGCCCGACCTCCGTCGACGTACGGAACTTCGTCCCCTCGGCCAGCATCTGCTCCAACCGCCGCTCCAGGTGGTGCTTCTCCATCTTGAACGCGGGAATGCCGTACCGCATCAGTCCGCCGAGCCGGTCGTCCCGTTCGTACAGGGCGACCGTGTGTCCCGCGCGCGTCAGCTGCTGGGCCGCGGCGAGCCCGGTCGGCCCCGACCCGACCACCGCGACGGTCCGCCCGGACAGCCGGTCCGGCGGGCGCGGCGGGGCGAACCCCTCCTCCCAGGCCCGGTCGGCGATCGCGCACTCGACGTTCTTGATGGTGACCGCGGGCTGGTTGATCGCCAGCACACACCCCGCCTCGCACGGCGCCGGGCACAACCGCCCCGTGAACTCGGGGAAGTTGTTCGTCGCGTGCAACCGGTCGGCGGCCGCCCGCCAGTCCTCCCGGGACACCAGGTCGTTCCACTCGGGGATCAGATTGCCCAGCGGACAGGCCTCGTGGCAGAACGGCACCCCGCAGTCCATGCACCGGTCGGCCTGCTTACTGATGATCGGAAGCAGCCCGCCCGGCACGTACACCTCGTGCCAGTCCCGCACCCGCTCCTCGACCGGCCTGCGGGGCCACTCCTGGCGGGGTGTGGTCATGAAACCCTTGGGATCGGCCATGGCCGTCCCCCTTGCCTCGGGCACCACCTCTTTCCGGCCACGATACGACCGCCGGGCCCCAGGCGCAGAGCCCGCTATGCCCGTCGTGAGGGGCACGCGGAGCCGGGTATGTCCGTGCTGCGGGGTGCGCGTGGCGGGGCTTGTCCGTGGTGCGGGTGGTGTGTGTGGCGGGGCTTGTCCGTGGTGCGGGTGGTGCGGAGCGCGGAGCCGGGTTTGTCCGTGGAGCGGTATGTGCGGAGCCGCCGGCTCGGGCGGGTGCTACGCGCTCGGGTTCTGCTCCCGCCAGGCCCGCAGCACCGAGTCCACGTCGGCCCTGATCCGCTGCCGGGCCTCGGGCCGTGCCACCCCGCTCATCAGCAGCCGGTCGTAGGGCGTGTCCAGGTGGCGTACGGAGGCCGCGACCGCCGAGGTGACCGCGGTCTCGGACAGAGCGCGCCCCGACGCGCTGCGGCCGACCCGTCCGCTGCCGCGCAGGGAGGTGTGCCCGGCGATGGCCCGCGCGCGGTCCGGCGGGCAGGCGGGAAAGAGCCGCAGGATCTCCGCCGCGAACGCGTCCGCGAACCGTATGTCCTCGGCCGCCCGTCGCCGTGCGTCGCGCGCGCGGCGACGGCGTCGCGCCTCGGCGTCCGCCAGGCACCGCAGCTCCGCGCGCGCGAGCGCCGCCTCCTCGACGAGGACGCCCTGCCGTTCGTACCGGCTTCTGCGCCGGTTGAACCGCACCACCACCGCCGACAGCGCGCTCTCCTCCCGCGACCGGCGCGTCAGCGCGGTGTCGCCGCGCGGCAGGAAGACCAGGTGCCCGAGGTCGGCGCAGTCCAGGCACCGCGGCACCCCCTCCTCCAGTACGAGCAGCGGCAGCGGGCCGCGCCGGCACGCGGCACACCGCTTGCGCCGCAGCGGCTGGAGGACGAGGAGGCCGTCGGACGGCCGGGGGACCGGGAGCGCGGCCATACGCGGGGCCATACGACGCACATTCCCGGGCGCGTACCCGGACGCTCCTCCCGCCGCACCCCGCTTCCGCCCTGACGCATCATGGGCCGTGTGCGTCTTCAAGCGATCACCTGGGAACGGCTCGGCGACCTCCTCGCCGAGCGCCTGCTCGACCTGAAGCCCGCCGACGGCAGCCCCTGGCCGCGCATCGCCTTCGACGGTGCCCCCGCCGCCCTCCCGGGCGACCTGGCGCACCGCGTCGCCGAGGCGTTGCGGCCGCTCGGCCGTTCCGCGCTGGTCGTGGATACAGAGGGCTTCCTGCGCCCGGCCTCCCTCCGGCTGGAACACGGCCACCGGGACGAGGAGTCCTACTACAACGGCTGGCTCGACACCGGCGCCCTGTGGCGCGAGGTCTTCGGCCCGCTCGAACCCGGCGGTGACGGACGCGTCCTGCCCGACCTGCGGGACCCGGTCACCGACCGCGCCACCCGCAGCGCCTACGTCCAGCTCCCGCCCGGCGCCCTGTTGTTGCTGCACGGTCCCCTCCTGCTGCGTCACTGGTTCCCCTTCGACCTGACCGTCCACGTCCTCCTCTCCCCGGGCGCCCTGCGCCGCCGTACTCCGGAGGCCGAGCACTGGACGCTGCCCGCCTTCGAGCGCTACGACGCCGAGACCGACCCGGCCCGCACCGCCGATGTCCTGGTACGCGCCGACGACCCCCGGCACCCGGCCTGGAACGGCTGAGCCCCGGCGCCCCCTGGTCACCCAGCGGCCGGCCCCTGCGGCACCCGCTCCGGCGGCCGGCCCCTGCGGCACCCGGTCCGGCGGCCGGCCCCTGCGGCACCCGGTCCCGGCCGTGGCTCCCGGTCCGGGCGGCCGGTCCCTGAGACGCCACCCAGTTCCCGGGTCAGCCGTCTGCCGGGTCAGCCGTCGGCAGGGGAGGGCCGGCGGCTCAGAGCCAGCCGTTACGGCGGAAGCCGCGGTACAGCGACACGCACACGGCCGATATCAGGCAGATGACCAGCGGATAGCCGAACCGCCAGTGGAGCTCTGGCATCACGCGGAAGTTCATGCCGTACACCCCGCACACCATGGTCGGCACGGCGATCACCGCGGCCCATGCCGTGATCTTGCGCATGTCCTCGTTCTGCGCCACCGTCACCTGCGCGAGGTGGGCCTGGAGAATCGAGTTCAGCAGTTCGTCGAAGGCGGCTATCTGCTCCTTGGCCCGGGTCTGGTGGTCGAGGACGTCCCTGAAGTACGCCTGTATCTCCGCGCCGACCACCTTCATCGGCCGGGCGGAGAGCTCCTCCAGCGGGCGCCCCAGCGGCACGACGGCCCGCTTCAGCTCCAGCAGCTCCCGCTTGAGCTGGTAGATCCGCCCCGGATCGACACGCGCGCCATCCTCCGCGAACACCTCGGCCTCCACCTCGTCGATGTCCTCCTGGAACGAGTCGGTGACGCTCAGGTAGTCGTCGACCACATGGTCCGCGATCGCGTGCAGCACCGCCGCCGGCCCCTTGGCGAGCTGCCCCGAATCGGACTCCAGTTCCTCGCGCAGCGGACCGAGCGAGCCGTGCAGGCCGTGCCGCACGGTGATCACGAAGTCCTCCCCGGTGAACACCATGATCTCGCCGGTGCTGACCACCTCGCTGGTCGCCGTCAGCTTCTCGTGCTCGAGGTAGCACACCGTCTTGAACACCGCGAACAGCGTCTCGCCGTACCGCTCCACCTTCGGGCGCTGATGCGCCTTGACCGTGTCCTCCACCGCCAGCGGGTGCAGGTCGAAGAGGTCCGCGATGCCCGCGAACTCCGCGTCCGTCGGTTCGTGCAGTCCCAGCCAGACGAAACCGTCACGGGCCTTGCGCACCCGCGCCACGGCCTCCACCAGATCACCGGCCTCCGGAACCCGCTCGCCGTCCTGGTAGGCCACGCAGTTCACCACGGAGGAGCCCAGCGGCGACCGGGCGGGATGGCTCAGGTCGACCCGGCGCCGCCCTCGGGCCAGCCGAGCCACCTTCCGCAGATTCCCCGCCATGGACATCCGGATCTCCTCGCGTGCACCTTTTGCCGCCTGGTCGAGCCAGTTTGCCAGGCCCACGTGAGCGCCGGGTAAGCCTGTGGAAACCACACATTCCGCTTTGTTCCCGCCTGTGGACGGGCACGGCAGGCGCCGGGGAAGGCTGGGATGATCCCGGTATGACGCACAGCGACGGGCATCCGGACGGGCATTCCGGCGCGGACACCGACCAGGACAAGGACGGGAACGAGGGCGGCCGGGACGCGGGTCAGCCCGAGAGCCGGGGCGAGGGGCGGCGCGAAGGCCCGGGTGGAGGCCGATATCTGCTCGAGAACCGGCAGACCGAGGCCGGCGAGCGCTTCGACGCCTTCGCGACCCTCTTCGATCCCACGACGTTCCGTCACTTCGAAGGACTCGGCGTCGGACCAGGATGGCGCTGCTGGGAGGTCGGCGCCGGCGGCACCTCCGTCGTCTCCTGGCTGGCCGAGCGGGTCGGCCTCACCGGCACGGTCGTCGCGACCGATATCGACACCTCACTGGTCGCCAAGGCCGCCCGCCCGCCGGTGGAGGTGAGAATGCACGACGTGGGCGCCGAGGAGCCGCCGGGCGAGGGCTTCGACCTCGTGCACGCCCGGCTCGTCCTGGTCCACGTGCCGGACCGGGAACGGGCGCTGCGGTCGATGATCAAGGCACTGCGCCCCGGCGGACGGCTGCTGCTGGAGGACGCCGACCCCGCCCTCCAGCCCCTGCTCTGCCCGGACGAACACGGCCCGGCGGAGGAACTGGCCAACCGGCTGCGCCGCGGCTTCCGCCGCCTGCTGGCCGACCGTGGCGCCGACCTGTCCTACGGCCGCAGACTCCCGCGCCTGCTGCGCGAGGCAGGCCTGGGCCAGGTGGAGGCCGACGCCTACTTCCCGGTCACCTCCCCGGCCTGCACCGCCCTGGAGTCGGCCACGGTCCGGCAGATCCGTACCCGCCTCGTCACCGCGGGCCTGGCCGCCGACGAGGAGATCGACCAGCACCTGGCCAACGTGGCCTCCGGCACCATGGACCTGACCACAGCACCGATGATCTCCGCCTGGGGCACCAAGCCGTAGCACCTGAGGCCGCCGACCGGCAGGTCACCGGCTCTCGGAGGCATCGGAACGCTACCGGGCTCTCGGAGGCCTCCCGCCCACCCGCGCCACCGCGAGCGCGCCCGCCGCGCATCCCCGGGCTGCCGCGGCCCCAGCAGCGGCGCCGGCCAGAAGGGCGGCGAGGAAGGCGCCGGTGAAGGCGTCGCCCGCGCCGGTGGTGTCCCGCGCGGTGGCAGGCACCGCGGGTACGTGGGCACGGACGGCACCCGCGTGTGCCACCCGTGCCCCGGCGGCGCCCTGCTTCACGACCACGAGCGGGACGTGGCGGCTCAGCTCGGCCGCCGCGTCCGCCGGGTCGGGCAGGCCCGTCAGCAGGCAGGCCTCGTCGCGGCTCGGCAGCAGCACGTCCACCCCCTCGACGAGCGCGAGGAACCGGTCCACGCCCAGCGTGACGAGGAACCCGGCCGACGCGGGATCCAGGCTCACCGGCACGCCACGCGCGTGGGCCGCCGCGACGGCGCTCGCCACCAGCGCCCGGCCCGTACCGGAGAACAGCAGGTAGCCCGACAGGTGCAGCCGGGCCACCCCGTCGAGCAGCGCGTCGGACCAGTCACCCGCCTCAAGGCGCAGCGACGCCCCGCTGTCCGTGAGGAACGTGCGCTCGGCCGCCGCCGAGGAGTCGACGAGGCAGACCACCGTCCCGGTCGGCGCCCCGGGATCGACGACCAGATGGGGGCGCACGCCCGAAGCGACCAGCGCCCGTTCGTGCCAGGCCGCCGACTCCGCGCCCACCCGCCCCAGCAGCCGGACCTCCTGGCACCCGCTGTGGGCCGCCCAGCAGGCCACGTTGGCCCCCGCCCCGCCGGGCAGCATCCGGACCGCGGCGGAGGTGTCGGTGCCGCTCGCGAGAGGGCCGCGATGCCGCACGACGACATCCGTCACGACGTCCCCGACCACCAGCAGCGCCCCACCCCCGCCGTCCGTCACGGCAGGGCCCACGCCGCGGCGATCAGCGCCGCCAGCCGTACGTTGCCGCGCACCGCCGCCAGGTTGGCGCGCAGCGAGGCGCCGTCGGTGTGCCGCACCAGGTAGTCGAGCAGGAACGGGGTGACCGCCTGCCCCGTGACGCCCTCCTCCTCGCACGCGTGCAGCGCGTCGGCGAGCACACGCGCGTGCAGTTCGGGATCCAACTGCTCCTGCAGCGGCACCGGGTTGGCGACGATCAGCGCCGACTCCGGCGCCCGCAGCGCGTTCTGCGCCCGCATCACCGCGGCCACGTCCTCCGGCGTCCGCAGTGTCCAGTCCACCGGATGACCGGAGTCGGACAGATAGAACCCGGGGAAGCGGTCCGTGCCGTACCCGGCCACCGCGACCCCCAGCGTCTCCAGCCGCTGCAACGTCGCCGGCACGTCCAGGATCGACTTGACCCCGGCGCACACGACCGTGATCCGTGTGCGCGCCAGCAGTCCGAGGTCGGCGGACTCGTCCTGCGTCACCGTCCACTCGCGGTGCACTCCGCCCAGCCCGCCCGTGGCGAACACACGGATGCCCGCCAGCGAGGCCAGCAGCGCCGTCCCCGACACCGTGGTCGCCCCGCTCGCCCCCGCGGCCATCGCGAGCGGCAGGTCGCGGTGGCCGAGCTTGCGCATCCCCTCCTCGTTCGCGACCCGCTCCAACTGCCCCTTGTCCAGGCCGATGTGAGGGTGGCCGTTCAGCACCGCGATGGTCGCGGGCACGGCGCCCTCCTGCCGTACCGCGTCCTCAAGCTCCAGCGCCACCTGGAGATTGCGCGGGCGCGGCAGCCCATGGGCGATGATCGTTGACTCCAGGGCCACCACGGGACGACGCGCGGCCAGCGCCTCCCGCACCTCTTCGGACACCACCAGCACGTGCCTGCCTCCCGTCTGTCGCGCTCTCCCCTCATCTCTGGCGGGTGCCGCACCGGGCCAAACCCTCGCGGCCCGTCCCGCGAGGCCCAGCCTGGGACGCATGCGAGGCGTCCTTCCCCTCCGTACGCCTGACCGAGGAGACGATCCTCGACCTCGCCCCGCTCGACATGGCCGAACGCATGAGCATGGTCCCCGGCGCGGCGGGCAGCGCGGGCCACCCCGTTCGAGGTCCGGCACTACGACTGGCGCACGCGCGGTGACCAGCGCACGCGCGGTCCGGCACCACGAGAAGGGCACACCCGGCCAGGTACTACGAGCAGCGCGCCTCGCGCCCGTAGGGCAGTGCGCCTCGCGCCCGGCGCCTCAGAACAGCGGCTCGGGCAGCACGCCTTCCAGCGCGAGCAGCCTGCGCTTGACCTCCAGGCCGCCGCCGAAGCCGCCGATGCCCCCGTCGCTCTCGACGACCCGGTGACACGGCACGACCACCGGCAGCGGATTGGCGCCCATCGCCGCGCCCACCGCCTGGGCGGCACCCGGCTGCCCCACCCGGTCGGCCAGATCGCCGTACCCGACGACCGTGCCGTACGGCACGCCCGACGCCAGTTCGCGCAGCACCTGCCGGTTGAAGCCCGAGATCAGAGACCAGTCCAGCGGCAGCTCGAAGTCCTGCCGCTCGCCCGCGAAGTACGCCCGCACCTGGCGTATCGCCTCCGCGAGCAGCGGGGAGTCGGGCGCCTCGACCGGCTCGGTGCCCAGCCGGGACGCCAGCCGGTCCAGCGCGCGCTCCCGTATCGCGTCAGTGGCGTGGAAGACGACGTTGACCAGGCCCTCGGGGGTCGCGGCCAGCAGCAGGGGGCCGATGCCGGTACCGACGACGGCCCACACGACCCGCTGCTCGTCCGGTACGAACCGATGCTCGTCCTGCTCGTGGTTGTCCATGCGATTACGGTACGGCCCGCCACTGACAACGCCCTCCGACCTGCACCGCCGCGGGACCAGACGGTCTCGGGCGATGAGGCGGTCTCAAGCGATCAGGCGGTCTTGAGCGCCCTGCGCACCACTTCCGGCTTGTTGGTGATGATGCCGTCCACGCCGAAGCCGGCGACGGTCCGGGCACTGGCGGCGTTGTTGACCGTCCAGGTGAAGATCCCCAGCGGGACGCCGTGCGGCCCTCGGTGCGCACGGACGGCCGCCGCGTAGTCCGCCGACAGCGTGCGGTAGGAGGGGTTGATCAGGTCCACGAAGGCCGCGTACCGGTGCAGGTCCGCCGTGTCCGGGCGGCCGAGGAAAGCGGTGCGGACGGCGGGCTTCAGCGCGTGCACGGTCCGCACGCTGTTGGCGCTGAAGCTCTGCACGATCAGTCGGCTCGCCAGGTGCCGGTGGTCGAGCCAGCCGTCGTTGGCGAGCACCTTGAGGGTCTGTGCCTCGATCCCCGGATACAGCTTTGGGTTCTTGATCTCCAGGAGCAGCTTCTCGTGGTTGCGTTCGAGCCGGCGCATGTACTGGTCGAGCGTCGGCACGCGCGTGCCCGCGAACTTGGGGGAGAACCAGCTGCCCGCGTCCAGGCGGGCGATCTCGGCGGCGGTGAAGTCCTTCACCTTCCACGGGGCCCGGCCGGGAAAGACCTGCTCGACGTTGGTCGTCCGCTCCAGGGTGGCGTCGTGGATGACCACGAGCTTGCCGTCCTTGGTGCGCTGGACGTCGTTCTCCACCCAGGAGAAGCCGAGCGCCGCCGCCTTGTCGATGGCGGGCAGCGTGTTCTCCGGGGCGTGGGCGGAGGCACCCCGGTGGGCGACGACCGCGGGCTGCGGCCGGTGGGCCTCCGCGGCCCGTACCTCCGAGCCGGGCAGGAACAGGACGGCGACCGCCGCCAGGGCGGTGGCCAGGACGGCGACTGCGCGCGCGTGCATACGTACTCCTCGCGACAAATGATCACGGATAGCACAAGAGTGACAGCACAGAGTCAACGAGGCGCTCGAGGAAGAGCCACGGGTGGAGTCACGGACCACACGGAACCGACCGTGCTCGCTCACGGGTGCCGCACATCTGCGACGAGGCCGTGCTTCTTTGCCGGAAAGTCGTTCGGCCATTCCGGTGGCAGTCATACTCTCAGCGTCAACCTTGACCGCGTGGCGGTCCTGGGACGGGGGGCATTCACGATTTCCGGGACTTCAAGAGGGCGGAAGGGCAACCGCGCATGCACGGCACCGTCGACGGATTCAGCTACGGGCTCGTCACCCCGCTGGTGGCCTGTCTCATGGCCTGCCTCGGTGGGGCCCTCGGTCTGCGCTGCACCACCCGCGCACTGCTCGTCGCGCGCTCCTGGCGCCCCGGCTGGCTCGCCCTCGGCTCGGCCGCGATCGGCTCGGGCGTCTGGACGATGCACTTCGTCGCGATGACCGGCTTCACCGTCGAAGAGGCGTCGATCGGCTACGACCGGCCGACGACGTACGCGAGCCTCGCCGTCGCCATCATCATGACGGGGATCGGGATCTTCATCGTCGGCTACCGGGGTGCGACCGGCTCCGCTCTGTTCACCGGCGGCACGATCACCGGGCTCGGCGTCGCCAGCATGCACTATCTGGGCATGGCCGGGATGCGGCTCGACGGCACGCTCGAGTACAACACCCTCACCGTCGCGGCTTCCGTGGTCATCGCCGTCGTCGCCGCGACCGCGGCCCTCTGGGCGGCCGGGCGGGCGAAAGGGTTCCTCTGGAGCGTAGGCGCCAGCCTCGTCATGGGTCTCGCCGTCGTCGGCATGCACTACACGGGCATGGCCGCCCTCAGCGTCCACCTGCACGAAACGAGCGGCGCCACCACCGGCGAGTCGTCGGCCGCCCTGCTCACGCCGATGCTGATCGGTCCGCTCGTCTTCCTGCTGCTCACCGGTGCCGTCGTGCTGTTCGACCCGCTGATGATCACGGGCAGGTCCGACTGGACCCCGGCCGAGCACAAGCCGGGCGTGCCGGCGCGTGAACTCGCCCATTCCGCCGGGTGTCCCCCGGCCGGCGCCCACCGCGATCCCGGCCGTGAGACGGTCCGCGAACGCCCCCGCGTTCCGCAGAACCGCTGATCGGGACCCGTTGTCAGTGGCGGGTCGTACGGTGGATGTCATGCGGCCCGTCTCTCACATCGAACGCACGGTGGCGCCCTTCGAGGTCGTCAGTCCCTACCAGCCCAGCGGCGACCAGCCGCAGGCCATCGCCGAACTCGCCCAGCGCATCGAGGCGGGGGAGCCGGACGTCGTCCTGCTCGGCGCCACCGGCACCGGAAAATCCGCCACCACGGCGTGGATGATCGAGAAGCTGCAGCGACCGACCCTCGTCATGGCGCCGAACAAGACGCTCGCCGCCCAGCTGGCCAACGAGTTCCGCGAACTGCTGCCGAACAACGCGGTCGAATACTTCGTCTCGTACTACGACTACTACCAGCCCGAGGCCTACGTCCCGCAGTCGGACACCTACATCGAGAAGGACTCCTCGATCAACGAGGAGGTCGAGCGCCTGCGCCACTCGGCGACCAACTCACTGCTCACCCGTCGCGACGTCGTCGTGGTCGCCTCCGTCTCCTGCATCTACGGCCTGGGCACCCCGCAGGAGTACGTGGACCGCATGGTGCCCCTCCGGATCGGCGATGAGATCGACCGTGACGAGCTGCTGCGCCGCTTCGTGGACATCCAGTACACGCGCAACGACATGGCGTTCACCCGCGGCACCTTCCGGGTGCGCGGCGACACCATCGAGATCTTCCCGGTCTACGAGGAGCTGGCCGTCCGTATCGAGATGTTCGGCGACGAGATCGAGGCGCTGTCGACCCTGCACCCCCTCACCGGCGAGATCATCAGCGACGACCAGCAGCTGTACGTCTTCCCGGCCTCGCACTACATCGCCGGTCCCGAGCGCATGGAGCGGGCGGTCAGGGGCATCGAGAAGGAGCTCGAGGAGCGCCTGGCCGAGCTGGAGAAGCAGGGCAAGCTGCTGGAGGCCCAGCGACTGCGGATGCGCACCACCTACGACATCGAGATGCTCCGCCAGATCGGCACCTGCTCCGGCGTGGAGAACTACTCGATGCACTTCGACGACCGCGCGCCCGGCACCCCGCCCAACACCCTGCTCGACTACTTCCCGGACGACTTCCTGCTCGTCATCGACGAGTCGCACGTCACCGTGCCCCAGATCGGCGCGATGTACGAGGGCGACGCCTCCCGCAAGCGCACCCTCGTCGAGCACGGCTTCCGGCTGCCGTCCGCCCTGGACAACCGCCCGCTGAAGTGGGAGGAGTTCCAGAAGCGCATCGGACAGACGGTGTACCTGTCGGCGACGCCGGGCAAGTACGAGCTGTCCCGCTCGGACGGGCAGGTCGAGCAGATCATCCGCCCCACCGGCCTGGTCGACCCGCAGGTCGTCGTCAAGCCCACCGAGGGCCAGATCGACGACCTGGTGCACGAGATCCGCGGGCGCGTGGAGAAGGACGAGCGTGTCCTGGTCACCACGCTGACCAAGAAGATGGCCGAGGACCTGACGGACTACTTCCTGGAACTCGGCATCCAGGTGCGCTACCTGCACAGCGATGTCGACACCCTGCGCCGGATCGAGTTGCTGCGCGAGCTGCGCAGCGGCGAGTTCGACGTCCTGGTCGGCATCAACCTGCTGCGCGAGGGCCTCGACCTGCCCGAGGTGTCACTGGTGGCGATCCTCGACGCCGACAAGGAGGGCTTCCTGCGCTCGGGCACCTCACTGATCCAGACCATCGGCCGCGCGGCGCGCAACGTCTCCGGCCAGGTCCACATGTACGCCGACAAGATCACCCCGGCGATGGAGAAGGCCATCGAGGAGACCAACCGCCGCCGGGAGAAGCAGATCGCGTACAACAAGGCGAAAGGCATCGACCCGCAGCCGCTGCGCAAGAAGATCAACGACATCGTCGCGCAGATCGCCCGCGAGGAGGTCGACACCGAGCAGCTGCTCGGCTCCGGGTACCGCAAGGGGAAGGAGGGCAAGGGCGCGAAGACCCCCGTGCCGTCCCGCGGCGAGAACGGCGCCAAGGCCGCCGGTGCCGCAAAGCCGGCCAAATCCGCCAAGTCCGCCAAGGGCAAGGCGAAGGAGACGGTGCCCACCG
The DNA here is from genome assembly GCF_006540305.1 of Streptomyces sp. 6-11-2. Lineage (GTDB taxonomy): Bacteria > Actinomycetota > Actinomycetes > Streptomycetales > Streptomycetaceae > Streptomyces. The sequence goes on from NZ_BJOR01000001.1 coordinate 5,425,672, forward strand.
ACCGTCCCGCCGCCGAACTCGCCGAGCAGATCGAGGAGATGACGGAGCGGATGCGCGCCGCCGCCGCCGACCTCCAGTTCGAGGTCGCGGCCCGGTTGCGCGACGAGGTCGCGGAGATGAAGAAGGAACTGCGTCAGATGCGCGAGGCGGGGCTGTCCTGACCGACTGCGCTGTGTTGCAAGACCGACACAAAGTGCGGACCCGTGTGCGGCGGAGCCACTGCCGCTGCGTAGGGTTCTTGGCAGCCGCGGTACCGGCGGCGACAGGGGCGTAGCTCGAGAGGGGAATCAGCCGTGACCGTCAACTTGACCAAGGGTCAGGCCATCAGTCTGCAGAAGAACGACGGGGGCAGCCTGACCGCGGTCCGTATGGGTCTCGGCTGGCAGGCGGCTCCGCGCCGGGGCCTGTTCGGCTCGCGCACGCGCGAGATCGACCTCGACGCCTCCGCCGTGCTCTTCGCCGAGAAGCAGCCGGTCGACGTCGTCTTCTTCCGCCACCTGGTGAGCGACGACGGCTCCGTGCGCCACACCGGCGACAACCTGGTCGGCGGCGCGGGGCAGGGCGGCGACGACGAGTCGATCCTCGTCGACCTCCAGCGCGTCCCGGTCCACATCGACCAGATCGTCTTCACCGTGAACTCCTTCACGGGCCAGACCTTCCAGGAGGTGCAGAACGCGTTCTGCCGCCTGGTCGACGAGACCAACGGCCAGGAGCTCGCCCGCTACACCCTCGCCGGCGGTGGCAACTACACCGCCCAGATCATGGCGAAGGTGCACCGCGTGAACGGCGCCTGGACGATGACGGCCCTCGGCGCCCCCGCCAACGGCCGCACCTTCCAGGACCTGATGCCGACGATCCTGCCGCACCTGTAGAACGGCCCGAACGGTTCGGATTGTCCGGACGGTCGGCGGGCGACAGCACATGACACCAGGGGGACGAAGGCGATGACGGCCGAGCTGGTGCGGGGGCAGAACCACCCGCTCTCCGAGGTCCGCCTGGAGATCCGGATCTCGGCCGGCTGTCCGGTCGTGGCTGCGGCCACGCTCAGCGACGACAGCGGCAGGGCGCGGGGCGCCGAGTGGGTGGTGCACCCCGGCGCTCCCGTCCTGCCCGGTCTGGAGGTCTCGCGCCAGGCAGCCGCCGACCACCGGCTCGCCGTCGACCTGGGTGCCATACCCGAGGCGGTGCACCGCGTCGACGTGCTGCTGGCCCTGCCCGCCGCGAGTGGGGGCCCGACCCGGTTCGGCGCGGTCGCCGCCCCCTTCGTCGCGGTCACCGGCCCGGACGGCACCGAACTCGCCAGCTATACGATCACCGGCCTGGACGCCGAGTCCGCCGTGATCGCGATGGAGCTGTACCGCCGCCAGGACTCCTGGAAAGTGCGCGCCGTCGGCCAGGGCTACGCGGGCGGCCTCACCGAACTTCTCAGTGACCTGGGGCTGACCCAGGCCGCTGAACTGGCCACCGCCACCGAGGAGGCGGTGGCCGAGGGACTGGCCCGCTCGGTGGCGGCACCCCCGCCCCGCACGACGGATGAAGCCCGTTCCCACCAGGCCTCCGCGCCGCCCGGGCCGAACCCCGCTGCTTCCGTTTCCTCCCACGAGGGTTCTTCCCACGAGGGACAGGTCTCCGGGACCGCCGGGCCCTCGGCGCCGCAGTCCGCGGGCCCAGGAGGATCCGGAGGCGGGACCCCCGCGGCCGGACCAACGACATCGGTGCCCGCGGGCGGAACCATCGACTACCGGCACCCGCGGCGACAGCCCGCACCCCCGCCCGGACAGCCCGCACAGCCCGCACCCCCGTCCGTACAGCCCGCACCCCCGCCCCGGCAGCCTTCGGCCCCGTCCGGACAGCCCGCGGCGCCACCGGCCGCACCGGCCGCGAGTCCCGGCCACGCCGGGCAGCCCGCGCGGCCCGTCGCGGGGGACGCGACCGGGTGGTCGATGGAGGAGCGGCTCTACAACCAGGTCTGGGGGATGTTCGAGGACCTGGCCCGCACCACGGCCGCCTACCGCAGTGCCGTCGACTTCGCCGAGTCGCGCATGGAGAAGGAGCTGGACCAGGTCCTGTCCGACCCGCGCAGCCGCATCGGCGGTCAGGGCGATGCCGCCCGGGAGGCGGCCCGTGCCAAGCACGCGCGGCTCGTCGACCAGGCCAGGGCGTCGCTCGACAGAGACCTGGCCCAGCTCACCGACGAGTCCGAGGTCGTCGAGCCGGCCCTGCCGGCGGCGTACGCCCGCTGGGACAACCCGGTCTGGCACGGCTACCGCGTGCCGATGGAGATCCCCATGGCGGTACGCCTCGGCGATCTCCACCTGCCCGAGGACCCGTCCCTGCGCATCCCCATGCTGATCCGGCTGCCGCTGGAGCGCGGCCTGTGGATCGACAGCGGCCGCTGGGCGTCCCCCGACGAAACCTTCGCGGACGCGGGCGAACGGCGCCGCCTGGCGATGGAGGCGGCCGTGGCGCACGCGGCCCGGCTGATCGCCGTCTACCCGGCGGGCGAGTTCGGCGTCCACGTCATCGACCCGGCCGGATCCGGAGCGCAGGCACTCGCGCCCCTGGTGCACACGGGCGTGCTCGCGGGGCCGCCCGCGGCCGGCGCTGCCGGGGTCGCCGATGTCCTGAGCCGGCTCACCCAGCGGGTCGACCTGGTGCAGATGGCCGTGCGCGGGGGCGCGCCGGACGCGCTGCCGCCCGGCTTCGACGCCGCCGAACAGCTGCTGATCGTCAACGACTTCCCGCACGGATTCGACGACCGCGCCGTGACCCAGTTGCGCTACCTCGCCGACGAGGGCCCGGCCGTGGGTGTCCACCTGATGATGGTCGCCGACCGCGAGGACGCCGCCGCCTACGGCCCGTTGCTCGACCCGCTGTGGCGTTCGCTGATGCGACTGACCCCGGTGCCCGACGACCACCTCGCCGACCCCTGGGTCGGACACGCCTGGACGTACGAGCCGCCGGTGGTGCCGCCGGGCAGCCAGGTGCTCCAACTGGTGCTCACCGAGGTCGCGGCGGCCCGGCGCGACGGGAGCCGTTGAGCGGTCCCGACCGGGGCCTCGGTCGCCTCAGTCGTCGCGACTGGAACCGCTGAGCCCGGGTACACGCCCCGCACCACCCCTTCCCAAGGAATAGTAAATCCCTCTGACCTGCAACTTTGATCTTTTCTTTGCCTTGCTCTTTACCATTCCTTGGGGTTCGGGTACCGTTTTGTCCTGTGAATGTCTCGTTGTCCCTGTGGGTCCTGACCATCATCGGCCTGGCCGCCCTGATCGCCGTCGACTTCTTCATCGGCCGCAAACCCCATGACGTGTCGATCAAGGAAGCCGGGATCTGGACGGCCGTCTGGGTCGTCCTGGCCGGTCTCTTCGGGCTCGGTCTGCTCGTCTTCGGCGGCGGCCGCCCAGCCGGCGAGTTCTTCGCCGGCTTCATCACCGAGAAGTCGCTGAGCGTCGACAACCTCTTCGTCTTCGTCCTGATCATGGCCAAGTTCGCCGTGCCGTCGCAGTACCAGCGACGGGTGCTGATGATCGGCGTCCTCATAGCCCTGGTGCTGCGGGCCGGCTTCATCGCCGCCGGAGCCGCGATCATCGCGAGCTTCTCGTGGGTGTTCTTCCTCTTCGGCGCCTTCCTGATCTGGACCGCCTGGAAGCTCATCAAGGAGGCCCGCTCCGGCGGGGACGAGGAAGAGGACTTCGAGGAGAACAAGCTGCTCAAGGCCGCCGAGCGCCGCTTCGGCGTGGCCGACCGCTACCACGGCACCCGGCTGTGGATCCGGCAGAACGGCAAGCGGGTGATGACGCCGATGCTGGTCGTGATGCTCGCGATCGGCACCACCGACATCCTGTTCGCCCTCGACTCCATCCCCGCGATCTTCGGCCTCACCCAGGACCCGTACATCGTCTTCACCGCCAACGCCTTCGCGCTGATGGGCCTCCGGCAGTTGTACTTCCTGATAGGCGGCCTGCTCAAGAAGCTGGTCCACCTGTCCTACGGCCTGTCGGTGATCCTCGGCTTCATCGGCGTCAAGCTGGTGCTGCACGCGCTGCACGAGTCCGGCGTGCATGTCCCCGAGATCAGCATCCCGGTCTCCCTCGGTGTGATCTGCGCGGTTCTGGCCGTCACCACCGTCACCAGCCTGCTGGCCGCCCGGAAGCAGGCCGCGAAGGAGGTGCGGGAGACGGAGGCACGGGAGGCGGGCCACGAGGACGCGGCGAAGGACCGGGTCGATGCGTGAGCGTGAGCGGGAGCACACCCGGCCCCTCATCGCGCATGCGATCGTTCCGGGACTCTGCGACGATCGCAGCATGATCACGCGGCTCAGGGGACTCTTGACGGCGTGGACGATCATCGTGCCGGTTCTCGCGGTCGTCCTGCTGATCCTCACCTGGGGGCGGTCCCTGCCCGGCGCGGTCGTCGGCGTGGTCACCCTGGTCCTCGCCGGCTCGGTCCTGGCCGCGGTGCACCACGCGGAGGTGGTCGCCCACCGGGTCGGAGAACCCTTCGGCTCCCTGGTCCTCGCGATCGCCGTCACCGTCATCGAGGTCGCGCTCATCGTGACCTTGATGGCGGACGGCGGCGACAAGTCCTCGACGCTCGCCAGGGACACGGTGTTCGCGGCCGTGATGATCACCTGCAACGGCGTGGTCGGACTCAGTCTGCTGGTCGGCTCCCTGCGTCACGGCACGGCCGTCTTCAACGCCGAGGGCACCGGCGCCGCGCTCGCCACCGTGGCGACCCTGGCCACGCTCAGCCTGGTCCTCCCGACGTTCACCACCACCCAGCCGGGACCGCAGTTCTCCGGAGTCCAGCTCACCTTCGCCGCGATCTCCTCACTCGTCCTGTACGGCCTGTTCGTGACCACCCAGACCGTGCGGCACCGCGACTACTTCCTGCCGATCACCCGGCAGGGCGAGGTGATCACCTCCGAGGACCACGCGGCGGCGCCGTCCACCCGCACCGCCTGGATCAGCGTGGGACTGCTGGGCCTGGCCCTGGTCGGCGTGGTCGGACTGGCCAAGGGCGTGTCGCCCACCGTCGAGTCAGCGGTGGAGTCCGCAGGTCTGCACCACGCGGTCGTCGGAGTGATCATCGCCCTGCTCGTGCTGCTGCCCGAGACCATCGCCGCGCTGCGCTCCGCCCGGCGCGACCGGGTGCAGACCAGCCTCAACCTCGCTCTGGGATCCGCGATGGCCAGCATCGGCCTGACCATCCCGGCCGTCGCGCTGGCGTCGCTGTGGCTGTCCGGGCCGCTCGTCCTCGGCCTCGGTCCCACTCACATGCTGCTGCTCCTGCTCACCGTGGTGGTCAGTTCGCTGACCGTGGTGCCGGGACGGGCCACGCCGCTCCAGGGCGGTGTCCATCTGGTGATCTTCGCGGCCTATCTGGAGCTGGCGATCAACCCCTAGGCGAACCGGCGTGCCGTGATAGACCGGCTCCGAACGGCGGTCGCCCATCGGCCGCGTCGGACGAACGGACCGGAGGAACCGTGCCCCGCACCCTGGCCAACGCCCCGATCATGATTCTCAACGGCCCCAACCTGAACCTGCTCGGGCAGCGGCAGCCGGAGATCTACGGCTCCGACACGCTCGCGGACGTCGAGGCACTGTGCGCCAAGGCGGCCGCGGCGCACGGCGGCACGGTCGACTTCCGCCAGTCCAACCACGAGGGCGAACTGGTCGACTGGATCCACGAGGCCCGGCTGAACCACTGCGGAATCGTCATCAACCCCGCCGCCTACTCGCACACCTCCGTCGCCCTCCTCGACGCGCTCAACACCTGCGACGGGATGCCGGTGGTGGAGGTGCACATCTCCAACATCCATCAGCGCGAGCAGTTCCGGCACCACTCCTACGTCTCCCTGCGCGCCGACGGCGTCATCGCCGGGTGCGGAGTGCAGGGCTACGCGTTCGCGGTGGAGCGGGTCGCGGCACTGGCCGGCGCACAGCGGGCGGCCGACGCGTAGCCGCCCGCGGCGCGTGGCCGGGGCCGCCGGTCGAGGGCGGGACAGAGGACCGGCGGCCCGTACCGCGCGGGAGCCGTCTTCCCACGCGGGGCTGCCCCCAGTCGACTGCGCGACGACGCGGAGGGGGAGCGGGTGCGTGCCACCGCTGTGTGCGCGGGGTGCACACGGGGTGCGCGGGGTGCACAGGCGGAGAGCGGCGTGCGGCCGTACGCCGCCCGTTCACCACCCACCGCCCGTTCACCAGCCGCGCGCGTGCCACTCCGGCAGATGCGGGCGCTCGGCGCCCAGCGTGGTGTCGTTGCCGTGGCCCGGGTAGACCCAGGTCTCGTCCGGGAGGACGTCGAAGATCTTCGTCTCCACGTCGTGGATCAGGCCGGCGAACGCCTTCGGGTCCTTGCGGGTGTTGCCCACCCCGCCGGGGAAGAGGCAGTCGCCCGTGAACACGTGCGGATGCCCGTGCGGGTCGTCGTAGACCAGCGCGATCGAGCCGGGGGTGTGGCCGACGAGGTGGCGCGCGGTGAGTTCCACCTGCCCCACCCGCACGGTGTCCCCGTCGCCCACGAGGACGTCGGTCGGCACCGGGATGCCCTCGGCGTCGTCCCGTCCCGCGTACGTACGCGCGCGCGTGGCCGTCACGACCTCCGCCAGCGCCTGCCAGTGGTCGGCGTGCCGGTGGGTGGTGACGACGGAGGCGATGCCGTCGTCACCGATCATGCCGAGCAGCGTGTGCGCGTCGTTCGCCGCGTCGATCAGCAGTTGCTCGTCCGTGGCCCGGCAGCGCAGCAGATAGGCGTTGTTGTCCATCGGGCCGACCGCGATCTTGGTGATCATCAGGTCCTTCAGCTCGTGCACGTCCGCCGGGCCGCCGACCTTCACCTCTCCGCTGTACGTCATGGCCGTCAGCCTATAGCGGGGGCAGCCGCCCGGGGACCGCGCACGCGGCTACAGCGGCGGCAGTGCCGGGAGCGAGCCGCCCGCCACCGTCAGGGCGGATCCGTCGCGGCGCCCCGCGAGCCAGCCGAGCAGGTCCGCCCGGCCCCCCGTGACGGTGACCGCGGGCTCCTCCGCCTCCCGGCCCGTGTCCCACGCGTGCGTGCCGTCCGTCAGCCGGGCCGGCGGCACGTCCGGGTGCCCGGAGAACCGCTGGGCCAGGAACTCGATCTCCCGCTCGACGAACTCCGCCGGCAGGTCCTCGAGCTCGTGGCCGATGCCGAGGTCCACGTGGTGCAGTTCGACCTCCACCCAGCGCCGGAAGGGCACCCGGGACGCGGAGTCGGTGACGCCGTTGCGCAGCTCCACGGTCCGCGACCAGTCCGCGGGCTCGGCCGCCGTCCGCTGGAAGCGGGCCGCGGTGTCGCGCACGTCGGTGACCTGGACGTCGAGGGGGCGCGGGGCGTCGCGCTCGATGTCGGCGTCCCGGGTCTCGGCGGACGCGTACATGGGACGGCCCTCGAAAACGTTCACCAGCGCGTCCGCGTTGCGGGCGAGATGGGCCAGGATGTGGCCCCGGGTCCAGCCGGGCAGTCGTGACTGGTCGGTCACAGCCGCGTTGTCCAGCTTGCCGACAGCGGTCAGCAGTCGTTCGGTTGCGTCCTGCACAGACGCCAGGTCGCGCGCGTGATCAATCATGACGCCGACCCTAGTCGCGCCACACGTTCGGGTGAAGGCGGTGAAGGACGGCCGTAAATCGAATGTACGTGCTATAAGGTCGGATGCGGCATCGGGCATGCTGGAGAGCCGGGGATTGTTGTGTATCCGGGCGCATCCGGGAATCCCGCCCGGCGTTGTCAGTGGCTCCCCCTAGTCTGAGAAAGCACGGGGGCCCCGCCCCTGTCACTTCTCTCAAGAAAGGTGCGGACCGGCGTGGCCGACCGTCTCATCGTCCGTGGCGCGCGCGAGCACAACCTGAAGAACGTCTCGCTCGACCTGCCTCGGGACTCGCTCATCGTCTTCACGGGCCTGTCCGGGTCGGGCAAGTCCTCCCTGGCCTTCGACACCATCTTCGCCGAGGGGCAGCGGCGCTACGTGGAGTCGCTCTCCTCGTACGCCCGCCAGTTCCTCGGCCAGATGGACAAGCCGGACGTCGACTTCATCGAGGGCCTCTCGCCGGCGGTCTCCATCGACCAGAAGTCGACCTCGCGCAACCCGCGCTCGACGGTCGGCACCATCACCGAGGTCTACGACTACCTGCGCCTGCTCTTCGCCCGCATCGGCAAGCCGCACTGCCCCGAGTGCGGCCGCCCGATCTCACGGCAGTCGCCGCAGGCCATCGTCGACAGGGTGCTCGAGCTGCCGGAGGGAAGCCGCTTCCAGGTGCTCTCGCCGCTGGTGCGCGAGCGCAAGGGCGAGTTCGTCGACCTCTTCGCCGACCTCCAGACCAAGGGCTACTCCCGCGCGCGCGTGGACGGCGAGACCGTCCAGCTCTCCCACCCGCCCACGCTGAAGAAGCAGGAGAAGCACACCATCGAGGTGGTCGTCGACCGCCTCACGGTGAAGGACTCCGCCAAGCGCCGCCTCACCGACTCCGTCGAGACCGCGCTCGGCCTGTCCGGCGGCATGGTCGTGCTCGACTTCGTCGACCTGCCCGAGGACGACCCCGAGCGCGAGCGGATGTACTCGGAGCACCTGTACTGCCCGTACGACGACCTGTCCTTCGAGGAGATGGAGCCCCGTTCCTTCTCCTTCAACTCGCCCTTCGGCGCTTGCCCCGAGTGCACCGGCATCGGCACCCGCATGGAGGTCGACCCGGAGCTGATCGTCCCGGACGAGGAGAAGTCCCTCGACGAGGGCGCCATCCACCCCTGGTCGCACGGGCACACCAAGGACTACTTCGGCCGGCTGGTCGGCGCCCTCGCCGACGCCCTCGGCTTCCGCACCGACATCCCCTTCGCGGGCCTGCCGCAGCGCGCCAAGAAGGCCCTGCTTTACGGCCACAGGACGCAGATCGAGGTCCGCTACCGCAACCGGTACGGGCGCGAGCGCGTCTACACCACGCCCTTCGAGGGCGCCGTGCCGTTCGTCAAGCGCCGGCACAGCGAGGCCGAGAGCGACGCCAGCCGCGAGCGCTTCGAGGGCTACATGCGCGAGGTGCCCTGCCCCACCTGCGAGGGCACGCGCCTGAAGCCGGTCGTCCTCGCGGTCACGCTCATGGGCAAGTCGATCGCCGAGATCTCCGCGATGTCCATCAGCGACTGCGCGGACTTCCTGCGCGGGCTGAAGCTGGACGCGCGCGACAAGAAGATCGCCGAGCGCGTCCTCAAGGAGGTCAACGAGCGGCTGCGGTTCCTGGTCGACGTCGGCCTCGACTACCTCTCGCTGAACCGCGCGGCCGGCACGCTCTCCGGCGGCGAGGCCCAGCGCATCCGCCTGGCCACCCAGATCGGCTCCGGCCTCGTCGGCGTCCTGTACGTCCTCGACGAGCCGTCCATCGGCCTGCACCAGCGCGACAACCACCGGCTGATCGAGACCCTGGTCCGGCTGCGCGACATGGGCAACACGCTCATCGTCGTCGAGCACGACGAGGACACCATCAAGACCGCCGACTGGATCGTCGACATCGGCCCCGGCGCGGGCGAGCACGGCGGCAAGGTCGTGCACAGCGGCTCCCTGAAGGAACTGCTCGCCAACGCCGAGTCGCAGACCGGGCAGTACCTGGCCGGCAAGAAGGCGATCCCGCTGCCCGACATCCGGCGCCCGCTCGACCCGTCCCGGCAGCTCACCGTGCACGGCGCCCGGGAGAACAACCTGAAGGACATCGACGTGTCCTTCCCGCTCGGCCTGTTCACGGCGGTCACCGGAGTCTCCGGTTCCGGCAAGTCGACGCTGGTCAACGACATCCTGTACACCCACCTGGCCCGCGAGCTGAACGGCGCCCGCAACGTGCCCGGGCGGCACACGCGCGTGGACGGCGACGACCTCGTGGACAAGGTGGTGCACGTCGACCAGTCGCCCATCGGCCGCACCCCGCGGTCCAACCCGGCGACGTACACCGGCGTCTTCGACCACATCCGCAAGCTGTTCGCCGAGACCACCGAGGCGAAGGTCCGGGGCTACCAGCCCGGCCGCTTCTCCTTCAACGTCAAGGGCGGGCGCTGCGAGAACTGCGCGGGCGACGGCACCATCAAGATCGAGATGAACTTCCTGCCGGACGTCTACGTCCCCTGCGAGGTCTGCCACGGCGCCCGCTACAACCGGGAGACCCTGGAAGTCCACTACAAGGGCAAGTCCATCGCCGACGTGCTCAACATGCCGATCGAGGAGGCGACCGAGTTCTTCGAGGCCGTCCCGGCGATCGCCCGCCACCTCAAGACCCTCAAGGACGTCGGCCTCGGTTACGTCCGGCTCGGGCAGTCCGCGACCACCCTGTCCGGCGGTGAGGCGCAGCGCGTGAAGCTCGCCAGCGAACTGCAGCGCCGCTCCACCGGGCGCACGGTCTACGTCCTGGACGAGCCCACCACCGGTCTGCACTTCGAGGACATCAGCAAGCTGCTGAAGGTGCTGTCCGGACTGGTCGACAAGGGCAACACGGTCATCGTCATCGAGCACAACCTCGATGTGATCAAGACCGCCGACTGGGTCGTCGACATGGGCCCCGAGGGCGGCGCCGGCGGTGGCCTGGTCATCGCCGAGGGCACGCCCGAGCAGGTCGCCGGCGTCCCGGCCAGCCACACCGGGAAGTTCCTGCGCGAGATCCTTCAGCCGGACCGGATCAGCGATGCCGCATCCTCGGCCAAGGCCCCGCGCGGGACCGCCGTCAAGAAGGCCGTCGCGGCCGCGTCGACGACCCGGAAGACGGCCACGGCGAGGACGACGACCAAGGCCAACAGCACGGCGAGCAAGAAGGCGACGCCCGCGAAGAAGACGACGCGGGCCCGCAAGGCCTGAGACACAGTCCGGCCACAGCGCCCCGCGGGCACTCCTGCGGGGCGCTGCTGGCACCGGAGGCCTACGGCGCGCCCACCTCCGCCGCGTACGGCGGCTCCGCTCCCGCGCGCGAGCAGGTGATCGCGGCCGCGCGGGCCGCGAACCGCAGCAGCCGGCTCCAGCCCGAGGCCCCGAGGCCCGCGAGGCCCTCGGGGGAGAGGGCGTCCTGCACGGCCAGTCCGTGCAGCAGGGCCGCGTTCACGGTGTCGCCCGCGCCGATGGTGTCGACGACGTCGACCTTCTCGCCCGGAACGGAGTGCTCCGCGCCGTCCCGGGTGTACGCGGTGAGCCCGTCGCCGCCGTGGGTGATCACCACCGCCCCGGGCCCGGCGGCCAACCACTCGCGCGGAGTGCCGCCCAGCCACCCCGCGTCCTCCTCGGAGAGCTTCAGCAGCGACACCGAGGGCAGCCAGCTCATGAAACGCGCCCGGTAGGCGTCAGCGTCCGCGATCAGTCCGGGCCGGACGTTCGGGTCCAGCGCGGTGAACACACCCTGCGCGGAAGCCGTCCGCATCAGCTCCTCGTAGGCGGTCGCGCCCGGCTCCAGCACCAGCGAACAGGTGCCGAAGGACACCGCGCGGGTTCCGGCGGGAAGGGCGGCGGGCGCCGTGAACAGACGGTCGGCGGTGCCGTCGACGTAGAACGAGTACGCGGCGGAGCCGTCGGTGCCGACCGTGGCGACCGCCAGCGTCGTCGGCTCGGCGCCGCGCTGCACACCGGACACGTCCACCCCGGCACCCCGCAGCCCGTCGAGCAGGGCCTCGCCGAAGGCGTCGTACGACGTGCGGGAGCAGAACGCCGTGGGCGAGCCGAGGCGGCCCAGCGCGACGGCCGTGTTGTACGGGCCGCCGCCGAGCGCCGGTCTGAGGTCCGCGAGGGCGCCCCTTCCCCGCGGTACCAGGTCGATCAGGGCCTCACCGGCGACGACGATCACGAGTCGGTTCCTCTCTCGGACAGCTCGGGCCGGGAAGCTATCCCATTGCGCGCCGGAGGTACAACGCCGGCCCGGGTCGTCCGCGTCCGTCCGTCCGACCCGCCCCCGTCCGGTCCGGGCCCGGTGGGTATCGTCGGCGTTGTCCAGCCCCTTGACCAGTGGAGGCCTTCATGTCCGGCCGCCCCTCCGCGAGCCGCCGCACGATCCTGCGGGGAGCGGCCCTCACCCCCGCCGTCGCGCTCGGGCTCACTGCCTGCGGACCGATCGGCGGCGGCGTCACGACCCCCGCCACGCCCACCGCGCCGGTCGACCTCGGCGCCGAGAGCGAGGTCCCCGAGGGTGGCGCCAAGCTGTACCGGGACCACAACGTGGTGGTCAGCCGGGGCGCGGACGGCACCCTCAAGGCGTTCAGCACGATCTGCACGCATGCGCAGTGCCCGATCAACAAGCTCCAGGGGACGAAGCTGATCTGCCCCTGCCACGGCAGCGAGTTCGACGCCACGACCGGCGAGGTGGTGCGCTCCCCGGCAAGCACGCCGCTGCCCGAACTGCCCGTGCGCGCCGAGGGCGGCAGGCTCGTCGCCGGACCCGGGGCCTGACATCCGGCCGCCGGTCCGGCCCGCTCACTCCCAGTCCCAGCCGACCCCCACGGTCCCCGACCGCACGCGCGGCTCCACGAGGTGCACCGAACGGTGCCGCTCGCTCACCGGCAGCTCCCGGCGGCCGCTGCGCGGAGCCGCCGCCGACGCCTGAGTGAACCGGTGGCAGCGCACCGGCAGGGTGCCGGCGTCGAACCGGACCTGGAGGGCGTACTGGCCGCCGGCGGAGGGGAACTCCCGGACGTACTCGCGCGTCGTCCCGGCCGTTCCGTCCTCCACGCCGTGCCGGAACAGGAACGTGTCGCCGGCCCGCAGCCGGGTGTCGAAGAGCAGCTCGGCCACCAGCACCCCGGTGTCGTGGTGCCGGCGTATCCGGCCGGTGCGGCAGTTCTCCAGGGCCCGCACGGTCATCCGCTCCGGCGCGCAGCCCGGATCGCCGTGATGGACGGCCACGAAACGGTCCACGCCGTCCCGGTGGGCGCGCACGATGTGCTCGGACTCGCGGCCCGCGAGTTCGCGCCGCGCCCCGATCAGCACCCGCTCGTGGTGCCCGAGCACGTGCAGCCCGCCGCCGGGTGGGCAGTCCAGTTCCGCCAGCAGCCCGCGCAGCACGTCCGAGGCCCGGACCAGGGAGCGGTAGGAGCGGACGCCGGGCCGCCCGCCGGCCGTGTGCTCGTCGGCGTCGGCCAGCAGCCGGATCAGCGACTCGTCCGGCAACCGCAGAATCTCCTCCAGCGCCCGTACGGCCCGCAGTGACTCCGGGCGCTGCGGGCGCCGGGCACCCTGCTGCCAGTAGCTGAGGCTGGTGACGCCGACCTTCACCCCGTAGCGCGTCAGATGGTGCTGCACGCGCTGCAACGGCAGTCCACGAGCGGCGATCGCGGCGCGCAGCGCCACGTGGAAGGGGCCGCCCCGCAGGACCGTGTCCAGTTCCGCGGTGGCGACGTCCGCCTGCTGTGGGGCGTGCGGCATGCGCGGGCCTTTCTGTGAAGGTGCGGGCGGCTCGGCGGACCCTTCACGCGGGTCGTCGGGGCCGCCCCGCGCGAAGGCAGGGTTCTTCACATCCGTACGCCGTCGTTCACGGCCCCGAGTTCCAACGCATTGAAGCGTGTTGACCAAGTCCCGACAACACCTGAGACCCGACAGGAGTGAGCTCCTGGCCGAGGAAGCAGCCCCGGCCGGGGCGCGTCGCGGCCCGGGTCGTGGAGGGCCGCCGCGGTGTCGGTGCTCGACAGTAGGGTTGAGTCATGGCCGACCCCTCCAGCTACCGCCCCAAGCCGGGAGACGTCCCGGACTCCCCCGGGGTCTACCGGTTCCGTGACGAGTACCGCCGGGTCATCTACGTCGGAAAGGCCAAGAGCCTGCGCCAGCGCCTGGCGAACTACTTCCAGGACCTCGCGAACCTTCACCCGCGCACCCGCAGCATGGTCACCACGGCCGCGTCCGTGGAGTGGACGGTGGTGTCCACGGAGGTCGAGGCGCTGCAGCTGGAGTACTCCTGGATCAAGGAGTTCGACCCCCGGTTCAACGTCAAGTACCGCGACGACAAGAGCTACCCGTACCTCGCGGTGACGATGAACGAGGAGTTCCCACGCGTGCAGGTGATGCGCGGCCACAAGAAGAAGGGCGTGCGCTACTTCGGGCCGTACGGGCACGCGTGGGCCATCCGCGACACGGTCGACCTGCTGCTGCGCGTCTTCCCGGTGCGCACCTGCTCGGCCGGTGTCTTCAAGAACGCCGCCCGCACCGGCCGCCCTTGCCTGCTGGGCTACATCGGCAAGTGCTCCGCGCCCTGCGTCGGTCGTGTCTCCGCCGAGGAGCACCGTGAACTGGCCGAGGACTTCAGCGACTTCATGGCCGGCCGCACCGGCACGTATCTGCGCCGCCTGGAGAAGCAGATGACGGAGGCGGCCGAGGAGATGGAGTACGAGCGGGCCGCCCGCCTGCGCGACGACATCGAGGCCCTGAAGAAGGCCATGGAGAAGAACGCGGTCGTGCTCGCCGACGCGACCGACGCCGACCTCATCGCCGTCGCCGAGGACGAGCTGGAGGCCGCGGTGCAGATCTTCCACGTGCGCGGCGGACGGGTGCGCGGCCAGCGCGGCTGGGTGACCGACAAGGTGGAGGACGTCACCACCGGCGCCCTCGTCGAGCACGCCCTGCAGCAGCTGTACGGCGAGGAGAGCGGGGACGCCGTGCCCAAGGAGGTCCTCGTCCCGGCCCTGCCCGACCCGGTCGAACCGGTCCAGGAGTGGCTCGCCGAGCGCCGCGGGTCGAACGTCTCGCTGCGCATCCCGCAGCGCGGCGACAAGAAGGCCCTCATGGAGACCGTGCAGCGCAACGCCCAGCAGGGGCTCGTCCTGCACAAGACCAGGCGCGCCTCCGACCTCACCACGCGCTCGCGTGCCCTGGAGGAGATCGCCGAGGCCCTCGACCTCGACAGCGCCCCCCTCAGGATCGAGTGCTACGACATCTCCCACCTCCAGGGCGACGACGTGGTGGCCTCCATGGTCGTCTTCGAGGACGGCCTCCAGCGCAAGAGCGAGTACCGCCGCTTCCAGATCAAGGGCCGTGCCGGAGACACGCAGCTGTGGCACGGCGAGGGCCAGGACGACGTCCGCTCCATGCACGAGGTGATCACCCGCCGCTTCAGGCGCTACCTCGCGGAGAAGGAGAAGACCGGCGAGTGGGCCGACGGCGAGGACGTCCTGGTGAACGGCTCACCCGGTGGCTCCCTCGACGGCTCGCCCGACGACGCACCCGGCGGCCCCGTCGTTGCCCTCACCGAGGACGACGGCCGTCCCAAGCGCTTCGCCTACCCGCCCCAGCTCGTCGTCGTCGACGGCGGGCAGCCCCAGGTCGCGGCCGCCCAGCGGGCCCTGGACGAACTCGGCATCGACGACATCGCCGTGTGCGGACTGGCCAAGCGCCTGGAGGAGGTCTGGCTGCCCGGCGACGACGACCCGGTGGTCCTGCCCCGCAGCAGCGAGGGCCTGTACCTGCTGCAACGCGTGCGCGACGAGGCCCACCGGTTCGCCATCACCTACCAGCGCACCAGACGGGCCAAGCGCTTCCGGGCCGGGCCCCTGGACGACGTGCCCGGCCTCGGCGAGACACGCAAACAGGCGCTGATCAAGCATTTCGGCTCGGTGAAGCGGCTGCGGTCCGCGACAATCGACCAGATCTGCGGGGTACCCGGTATAGGCCGCAAGACGGCCGAGACCATCGCCGCGGCACTCGCCCAGGCGGCCCCGGCCGCACCCGCCGTCAACACGGCGACTGGAGAGATCATGGAAGACGTGGAAGAAGCGCCACCGGCGACGACGGCGGGTGACGCGGAGACGCCCGTGTCCACGGGCGTTCCGGACGACCGACGGGGGCAGGAGACATGACCGAGCACGACGCACGGCGAAGCGCCGAGCGAGATCAGTCCCACGAGGGACCGCGCGAGGAACAGAACGAGCGCGCGTCCAAGGAAAACGGAGCACAGGTGAGTACGGGCATCGACACGGCCGGCGTCCCCGACACGGCCATTCCCGAACTGGTGATCATCTCCGGCATGTCCGGGGCAGGCCGGTCCACGGCCGCCAAATGTCTGGAGGACCTCGGCTGGTTCGTCGTCGACAACCTGCCGCCGGCGCTGATCCCCACCATGGTGGAGCTCGGTGCCCGCTCGCAAGGCAACGTGGCACGCATCGCGGTCGTCGTCGACGTCCGCGGCCGCCGCTTCTTCGACAACCTGCGCGAGTCCCTGGCCGGCCTGGAGGCCAAGAACGTCACCCGGCGGATCGTTTTCCTGGAGTCCTCGGACGAGGCCCTGGTGCGCCGCTTCGAGTCGGTGCGCCGGCCCCACCCGCTCCAGGGCGACGGCCGCATCGTCGACGGCATCGCCGCCGAGCGTGAGCTGCTGCGCGAGCTGCGCGGCGACGCCGACCTGGTGATCGACACCTCCAGCCTCAACGTGCACGAACTGCGCGCCAAGATGGACGCCCAGTTCGCCGGCGAGGAGGAGCCCGAACTGCGGGCCACCGTGATGTCGTTCGGCTTCAAGTACGGCCTGCCGGTCGACGCCGACCTGGTCGCCGACATGCGGTTCCTGCCCAACCCGCACTGGGTCCCCGAACTGCGCCCGTACACCGGCCTGAACGACGAGGTCGCCGCGTACGTCTTCAACCAGCCCGGCGCCAAGGAGTTCCTCGACCGCTATGCCGAGCTGCTGCGGCTCATCTCGGCCGGCTACCGGCGCGAGGGCAAGCGGTACGTGACCATCGCGATCGGCTGCACGGGCGGCAAGCACCGCTCGGTGGCCACGTCGGAGAAGCTCGCCGCGCGGCTCGCGGCCGAGGGCGTGGAGACCGTCGTCGTCCACCGGGACATGGGGCGCGAGTGAGCGGACGTACTCCGCGGCTGAGCAGGCTGCGCCGGGTGGTGCCGGAGGGGCGTTCGGCACGTCAGGCGATCGCGGCGCGCGCGGGGCGCCCGGCCGAGGCGCGGGGCGGCCGGGCGCGCCGCCGCGGCGCTCAGCCCAAGGTGGTCGCCCTCGGCGGCGGCATGGGCCTGTCCGCCTCGCTCGCCGCACTGCGCCGGATCACCGGCGACCTCACCGCAGTCGTGACCGTGGCCGACGACGGGGGCTCCAGCGGGCGCCTGCGCGACGAGCTGGGCGTGCTGCCGCCCGGGGACCTGCGCAAGGCGCTGGCCGCGCTGTGCGGCGACGACGACTGGGGCCAGACCTGGGCCCGGGTGATCCAGCACCGCTTCACCTCCCAGGGCGACCTGCACGACCACGCGGTGGGCAACCTGCTGATCGTCGCCCTGTGGGAACAGCTCGGCGACCATGTCCAGGCGCTGGACCTGGTGGGCAAGCTGCTGGGGGCGCACGGGCGCGTGCTGCCCATGTCCGCCGTGCCCTTGGAGCTCCAGGCCCTGGTCAAGGGGCACGATCCGGAGCGGCCCGAGGCCGTCGACACCGTGCGCGGCCAGGCCACCGTCGCGCTCACCTCGGGCGAGGTGCAGTCCGTGCACCTGGTGCCGAACGACCCGCCCGCCGTGCCCGAGGCCGTGGACGCGGTCCTGGACGCGGACTGGGTGGTGCTCGGACCCGGCTCCTGGTTCTCCTCGGTCATTCCGCACCTGCTGGTGCCCGAGCTTCTGGACGCGCTCACCGAGACCAGGGCACGCCGGGTGCTGTCCCTGAACCTCGCGCCGCAGCCGGGAGAAACCGAGGGCTTCTCCCCGCAGCGTCATTTGGAGGTTTTGGGACGACACGCCCCTAAACTCGCCCTGGACGTGGTGCTGGCCGACGAGGCCGCCGTGCCCGACCGCGAAGTGCTGACCGAGGCCGCCAAGCGGTTCGGCGCCGCGGTCGAGCTCGCGCCGGTGGCCCGGAGGGACGGAACTCCGCGGCACGACCCGGAGCAGCTGGCCGCCGCGTACGACCGTATTTTTCGGATGCATGGAAGGATCGGCCCATGGCGATGACGGCAGCGGTGAAGGACGAGATTTCCCGGCTCCCCGTCACCCGGACCTGCTGCAGGAAGGCGGAGGTCTCCGCCCTTCTGCGGTTCGCCGGCGGCCTCCACCTGGTCAGCGGGCGGATCGTGATCGAGGCGGAACTGGACACCGCCATGGCGGCACGGCGCCTGAAGCGGGACATCCTGGAGATCTTCGGTCACAGCTCCGAGCTGATCGTGATGGCGCCGGGCGGGCTGCGCCGCGGCTCGCGCTACGTCGTACGCGTCGTCGCGGGCGGTGACCAGCTGGCCCGCCAGACCGGTCTGGTCGACGGTCGGGGCCGGCCGATCCGCGGCCTGCCGCCGCAGGTGGTCTCGGGGGCCACCTGCGACGCGGAGGCCGCCTGGCGCGGTGCCTTCCTGGCCCACGGCTCGCTCACCGAGCCGGGCCGCTCCTCCTCCCTGGAGGTGACCTGCCCGGGCCCGGAGGCGGCCCTCGCGCTGGTCGGTGCCGCGCGCCGGCTGTCCATCGCCGCGAAGGCCCGGGAGGTGCGGGGCGTGGACCGGGTGGTGGTCCGTGACGGCGACGCGATCGGCGCCCTGCTGACCCGTCTGGGCGCCCACGAGTCCGTGCTGGCCTGGGAGGAGCGGCGGATGCGCCGCGAGGTGCGCGCCACGGCCAACCGCCTCGCCAACTTCGACGACGCCAACCTGCGCCGCTCGGCGCGCGCGGCCGTCGCGGCCGGCGCGCGGGTGGCCCGCGCCCTGGAGATCCTCGCCGACGACGTCCCCGAGCACCTCGCCGCCGCGGGACGCCTGCGCATGGAGCACAAGCAGGCCTCCCTGGAGGAGCTGGGCGCCCTCGCCGACCCCCCGCTGACCAAGGACGCCGTCGCCGGCCGCATCCGCCGCCTGTTGGCCATGGCCGACAAGCGGGCCTCCGACCTCGGCATCCCCGGCACCGAGGCGAACCTCGCCGACGAACTGGCGGACAACCTGGCGGGCTGACCCGCGCGGGCCCGGCCGACCGGCCCGGCTTCATGTTCCGACCGGATCACGTCCTGATCGTTCCCGACCGCCCTGCCGCCTCCGGTCGGCCGCGTCTCCTGCCACGGGTCGGTCGGCACCCCCCACCGCCCCCGCAGGCCGCCACCGGGCGTGCCGCCTCACGTCGACCGTCACCACACTCCGACCGGCCGCCATCGGCCAACCAGCACCGGCTGGTTGACCGATGGCGGCCGGTCGGTTGGTGTGCAACTACCGACGGTGACCGGCCCGGGCCGGGCGACGCGGGTCGGCGACGGTGCTTGACAGGCTGCTTCGGCCACCGCGGGGAGGGGTGGCCCGGGTGTGGACGGGGCGGTGGGTTCGGTCTGCCGCCGCGGCGGCCCCGTGGGGGAATTGACGGGTTTGCCGGAAGTCCGGATTGGTCGGAGATCATGGCATTTCACAAGTGAGCTGAGGTGCTCACGAACGAGTGACCAACACGGTCAATTGGTATGGGCAATCCATAGCGAAATCGGGTGATCCCGGCGGCCTGTGCGAGGGGTTCGGGCCTTTGTCGAAGTCGTGCTGTCCAGGACGCGTCCGGATGTCACTTCGGAGGCCTTGGAGGGGTAGGGTCGTGGGTGGTCGGGGACATCCCAATACAGCTCGCCGGCGTCGAAACCGGCGTACCAACGAGGAGATCGGTTCGTGACGATCCGCGTAGGCATCAACGGCTTTGGCCGCATCGGTCGTAACTACTTCCGCGCGCTGCTGGAGCAGGGTGCAGACATCGAGATCGTGGCTGTCAATGACCTGGGTGACACCGCGACCACCGCTCACCTGCTGAAGTACGACACCATCCTGGGCCGCCTCAAGCAGGAGGTCTCCCACACCGCCGACACCATCACCGTCGACGGCCGCACCATCAAGGTGCTGTCGGAGCGCAACCCCGCCGACATCCCCTGGGGTGAACTCGGCGTCGACATCGTCATCGAGTCCACCGGCATCTTCACCAAGAAGGAAGACGCCGAGAAGCACATCGCCGGCGGCGCCAAGAAGGTCATCATCTCCGCCCCGGCGAAGAACGAAGACGTCACCATCGTGATGGGCGTCAACCAGGACAAGTACGACCCGGCCAATCACCACGTCATCTCCAACGCCTCCTGCACCACCAACTGCGTGGCGCCGATGGCGAAAGTCCTCGACGAGAACTTCGGCATCGTCAAGGGTCTGATGACCACCGTGCACGCGTACACGAACGACCAGCGCATCCTGGACTTCCCGCACAAGGACCTGCGCCGCGCCCGTGCCGCCGCCGAGAACATCATCCCGACCACCACCGGCGCCGCCAAGGCCACCGCCCTGGTGCTGCCGCAGCTCAAGGGCAAGCTGGACGGCATCGCCATGCGCGTCCCGGTTCCCACCGGCTCGGTCACCGACCTCGTCGTCGAACTCTCCCGCGAGGTCACCAAGGAAGAGGTCAACGCCGCCTTCCAGAAGGCCGCCGAGGGTGAGCTGAAGGGCCTCCTGGACTACACCGAGGACCCGATCGTCTCCTCGGACATCGTCAACGCCCCGGCGTCCTGCACGTTCGACTCCTCCCTGACCATGGTTCAGGACGGCAAGAACGTGAAGATCATCGGCTGGTACGACAACGAGTGGGGCTACTCCAACCGCCTCGTCGACCTCACGGTCTTCGTCGGCAACCAGCTCTGACCGGCAGGGCAGGCACCTCGATGTGAGATCAGGGCCCGGGCGGCGCGCCGACGCGCCGTCCGGGCCCTGACGCACGTACAGCGGGCCGAACGACCACAACCCGCCCACGTGCGGATCGATCAGCCCTCGTACGATCAAGAGCCCCCTCCTCAGGAGTCCCACCCAATGAAGACGATCGACGAACTTCTCTCCGAAGGCGTGGACGGCAAGCGGGTCTTCGTCCGCGCCGACCTCAACGTGCCGCTGGCCGACGGTGTCATCACCGACGACGGCCGCATCCGCGCCGTCCTGCCCACCGTCAAGGCCCTCGCCGAGGCCGGCGCCCAGGTGGTCGTCGCCTCCCACCTGGGCCGCCCCAAGGGCGCCCCGGACCCGGCCTTCTCGCTGCTGCCCGCCGCCGAGCGGCTCGGTGAACTCCTGGGTGCCCCCGTGGCGTTCGCCCAGGACACCGTCGGCCCGGCCGCCCACGCCGCCGTGGACGGCCTTCAGCCCGGCC
Source organism: Streptomyces sp. 6-11-2 (assembly GCF_006540305.1). Lineage (GTDB taxonomy): Bacteria > Actinomycetota > Actinomycetes > Streptomycetales > Streptomycetaceae > Streptomyces. The sequence goes on from NZ_BJOR01000001.1 coordinate 5,446,745, forward strand.
AGGTCGCGGTCATCGAGAACCTGCGGTTCAATCCCGGCGAGACGTCCAAGGACGACGCCGAGCGGGGCGAGTTCGCCGACCGGCTCGCCGCCCTCGCGGACGTCTACGTCGGCGACGGATTCGGCGCCGTGCACCGCAAGCACGCCTCCGTCTACGACCTGCCGGCCCGCCTTCCGCACTACGCCGGCTACCTCATCGCCACCGAGGTCGGTGTCCTGAAGAAGCTCACCGAGGACGTCCGGCGGCCCTACGTCGTCGCGCTCGGCGGCGCCAAGGTCTCCGACAAGCTCGCCGTCATCGACGAGCTGCTCGGCAAGGCCGACCGGCTGCTCATCGGCGGCGGCATGGCGTACACCTTCCTCAAGGCCCAGGGCCATGAGATCGGCACCTCCCTCCTTCAGGAGGACCAGCTCTCCGCCGTCAAGGAGTACATCGAGCGGGCCGAGAAGACCGGCGTCGAGCTGGTCCTGCCCGTGGACACGCTGGTCGCGCCCGAGTTCCCGGACCTGAAGGCCAAGGCCCCGGTCCACCCCACCGCCGTCGCCGCGGACGCCATGCCGGCCGGCCAGCAGGGCCTGGACATCGGCCCGGAGTCCCGCAAGCTGTACGCCGCGAAGCTCGCCGACGCCGCCACCGTCTTCTGGAACGGCCCGATGGGCGTCTTCGAGCACCCCGACTTCGCCGAGGGCACCAGGGCGGTCGCCCAGGCCCTGGTCGACTCGGACGGCTTCACCGTCGTGGGCGGCGGCGACTCCGCCGCGGCGATCCGTACGCTGGGCTTCGACGAGTCGGCATTCGGCCACATCTCGACCGGCGGCGGCGCCTCCCTCGAATACCTCGAGGGCAAGACGCTCCCCGGCCTCGCCGCACTGGAGGACTGAAACCGTATGAGCACGCGCACGCCGCTTATGGCGGGCAACTGGAAGATGAACCTCAACCACCTCGAGGCCATCGCGCACGTCCAGAAGCTCGCCTTCGCCCTTGCCGACAAGGACTACGAGGCCGTCGAGGTCGCCGTCCTGCCGCCCTTCACCGACCTGCGCTCCGTGCAGACGCTGGTCGACGGCGACAAGCTCAAGATCAAGTACGGCGCCCAGGACGTCTCGGCGCACGACACCGGCGCGTACACCGGCGAGATCTCCGGTCCGATGCTGGCCAAGCTGAAGTGCACCTATGTGGTGATCGGCCACTCCGAGCGTCGGCAGTACCACAACGAGACCGACGAGCTGGTGAACGCCAAGGTCAAGGCCGCCTACAAGCACGGCCTGACCCCGATCCTGTGTGTCGGCGAGGAACTGGACGTCCGCGACGCGGGCAACCACGTCACGCACACGCTCACCCAGGTCGAGGGAGGCCTGAAGGACCTCCCGGCCGAGCAGGCCGAGTCGATCGTGATCGCCTACGAGCCCGTCTGGGCCATCGGCACCGGCAAGGTCTGCGGCGCGGCGGAGGCCCAGGAGGTCTGCGGCGCCATCCGCGGCAAGCTCGCCGAGCTGTACTCGCAGGAGGTCGCTGACCAGGTGCGCATCCAGTACGGCGGCTCGGTGAAGTCGGGCAACGTCGCCGAGATCATGGCGCAGAAGGACATCGACGGCGCCCTGGTCGGCGGTGCCTCGCTGGACACCGACGAGTTCGTCAAGATCGTGCGCTTCGGCGAGCAGTGAGCCGGGGCCCGTCGCGGGCACCGGGCCGGGCCCGCCGTGAGCGGCGGGCCGGGCTGTGAGTATGCGCGGGCGGCGATCCGTCGTACCCTTGCGGGGGCATGGTAGGCATGACCTGCCACACCCCGTCGTCCATCCGAATCCGAGGAAGTTGGTCCAGCCGTGGTTTTGGGGTTCTCGATCGCCCTGATCGTCTTCAGCCTGCTGCTGATGCTGCTGGTGCTGATGCACAAGGGGAAGGGCGGCGGCCTCTCCGACATGTTCGGTGGCGGTATGCAGTCCTCCGTGGGCGGCTCCTCGGTCGCCGAGCGCAACCTCGACCGCATCACCGTGGTCATCGGCCTGCTGTGGCTCGCCTGCATCATCGTGCTCGGCATCCTGATGAAGACGAGCAGCTGACGAGCGGCTGCCCGTCGGTCGGGACCGCACATTCCGTACGTAAGGCCCCATGGTCGGTACGCGTTCCTGAGCGCGGCCTATCATGGGGCTTGCGTCTGTGTGGGAGCGGTAACTCCCATCACTGGACGCGCGTTGGGCCTTACGTAGACTGAGGCGCTCGCGGCGAAGCGGAGGCCGACCCGTTTCGCGGCACCATCACGCAGGGAGTTACGACCGTGGCAAGTGGCAACGCGATCCGAGGAAGCCGGGTCGGGGCGGGGCCGATGGGCGAGGCCGAGCGTGGCGAGTCCGCGCCGCGTCTGCGCATCTCCTTCTGGTGCTCCAACGGACACGAGACCCAGCCGAGCTTCGCCAGCGACGCGCAGGTTCCCGACACCTGGGACTGCCCGCGCTGCGGTTTTCCGGCCGGTCAGGACCAGGACAACCCGCCGGCCCCGCCGCGGACCGAGCCCTACAAGACGCACCTGGCCTATGTGCGGGAGCGCCGCAGCGACGCGGACGGTGAGGCGATCCTCGCCGAGGCGCTCGCCAAACTCCGGGGCGAGATCTAGGACTTGAGGTCCGGTCGGCCGCCTTCGGGCGCGGGGCCGGACCTGTTGCGTACCGGACCTGTCGCGTATCCGGACGGACCGGCCGCCGCGGACCGATTGTCAGTGGTGCCCTCTACGGTTTGCGTATCGGTGAATCGTGAGGCGGAGGGGCAACCATGACGGGGATCGAGGCCGGGTGCGAAGCCGTCGACGCGGGTGCGCCGGCGTGGCGCGGCGGATTCGGACGGCTGTGGAGCGCCGCCGTGCTGTCCAGCTTCGGCGACGCGCTGCGTACGGCCGCGCTGCCGCTGCTCGCCCTGTCCCTGACCGACGACCCGCTGCTCATCGCCTCCGTCACGGCCTGCGGCTATCTCCCCTGGATCGTCTTCGGGCTGCTCGGCGGCGCCGTCGCGGACCGTGTGGACCAGCGGCGTGCGATGTGGGCGGCGGACACGGTACGGGGCCTCCTGGTCGGCGGCTTCGCCCTGGCGGTGGCCCTCGGACACGCCTCGATCGGCCTGCTGATCGCCCTGGCCTTCGCGCTGACCACGCTCCAGACACTCTTCGACAACGCAGCCACGGCCCTGTTGCCCGCCCTGGTGGAGTCCGAGGCGCTGGGCAGCGCCAACGCCCGTCTGATGACCGGGCAGCGCCTCGCGGGCGGGCTGCTGGGCGGCCCGGTCGTGCCCCTGCTGTTCGCGGCGGGGGCCGCCGCGCCCTTCGCGGCCGACGCCGTCACCTTCCTGGTGGCCGCCGCTCTCGTGGCCTCCCTGCGGGTCCCGGCGCCCGAGCGCGGGCCGAGACCGGCGGGCAGCACGCTGCGGCGGGAGATAACCGAGGGGCTGCGCGCCCTCGGGCGGGACAGGGCCCTGCGCGGGCTGTGCGCCGCCACCGCCCTGTGCAACGTCGGGATGGGCGCGCTCATCGCCACCCTGGTGGTCGTCGTGACCGGCTGGCTGGGCGCGGGCACCAAGGGATACGCGGCGGCCCTGACGGCGTACACGCTCGGCAGCCTGGCCGGGGGAGCGGTCAACCGGCGGATCGTGGCCCGGCTCGGGCGGATGCGGGCCGTGGTGCTGGCCGGCGGGGTGCAGATCGCCGCGCTGGTGGTCCTGGGACTGGTGCCCAGCCTGGCCTTCGCGGTGGCCGCACTGGCCGTGTTCGGGCTGATGGGCATGGTGTGGAACGTCAACACGACGACACTGATGCAGCAGCGCAGCCCCGCCGGGATGCTGGGCCGGGTCAGCGCGGCCTTCCGCACTCTCGCGGTGGCCGGGGCGCCGCTGGGCGCGGTGCTCGGCGGGGCCGTCGCGGCCGTGTGGGGGCCGAACTGGCCGGCGCTGCTCACGGCCGCGTTCTTCGTGCTTTCCGTGGCCGCGCTGATACCCGCGCGCCGTGCCGACGTACTCGTTGTTACGCCGGACGACGGCGTGACGACGACTCATGTCTCCCGCTGATCAACTAGGTTGGACCGGCAGCGGGGCAAGGACGCAGGACAGCTAGGAAAGAAGGCTGAGGTCCGAATGAACGCAGACGCCCGTACCAGGCTCAACCAGAGGCCCGAGTGGACCGCTCTGGCCAGGCACCGTGAGGAGCTCGCCGACACCGGTCTACGGGATCTGTTCGCGGCCCACCCGGAGCGCGGCGAGGCGTACGCCCTCCAGGTCGGTGATCTGTACGTCGACTACTCCAAGCACCTCGTCACCGACGAGACCCTGCGGCTGCTGCGGGAGCTGGCCGCCGCGACGGACGTGTTCGGGCTGCGGGACGCCATGTTCCGCGGTGCGAAGATCAACGTCACCGAGGACCGGGCCGTGCTGCACACGGCGCTGCGCTCGCGGCGGGACGCGGTGATCGAGGTCGACGGGGAGAACGTCGTGCCGGGGGTGCACGCGGTCCTCGACAAGATGAGCGACTTCGCGCACCGGGTGCGGTCGGGGGAGTGGACGGGGCACACCGGCAAGCGGATCCGCAATGTGGTCAACGTCGGCATCGGCGGCTCCGACCTGGGCCCCGCGATGGCGTACGAGGCGCTGCGGGCCTACACCGACCGCGGTCTGACGGTGCGGTTCGTGTCGAACGTCGACGGCGCGGATCTGCACGAGGCCGTGCGGGATCTGGACGCGGCGGAGACGCTGTTCGTCATCGCGTCCAAGACGTTCACCACGATCGAGACGATCACCAACGCGACGTCGGCGCGCAACTGGCTGCTGGGAGAGTTGAAGGCCGGCCCGGAGGCGGTCGCCCGGCACTTCGTGGCGCTGTCCACGAACACGGAGAAGGTGTCCGAGTTCGGCATCGACGTCGAGAACATGTTCGAGTTCTGGGACTGGGTCGGGGGTCGGTACTCGTACGACTCCGCGATCGGCCTGTCCCTGATGATCGCGATCGGGCCGGACCGGTTCCGGGAGATGCTGGACGGCTTCCGGCTCGTCGACGAGCACTTCAGGACCGCGTCGGCCGAGTCCAACGTGCCCTTGCTGCTAGGACTGTTGGGGATCTGGTACGGCAACTTCCACGACGCGCAGTCGCATGCGGTGCTGCCGTACTCGCACTATCTGTCGAAGTTCACCGCGTATCTTCAGCAGCTGGACATGGAGTCCAACGGGAAGTCGGTGCAGCGGGACGGAGAGCCCGTGGAGTGGCAGACCGGGCCGGTGGTGTGGGGGACGCCGGGCACGAACGGGCAGCACGCGTACTACCAGTTGATCCACCAGGGTACGAAGCTGATCCCGGCGGACTTCATCGGCTTCGCCGAGCCGGTGGCCGAGCTGAGCGATGAACTCCGGGCGCAGCACGATCTGCTGATGGCCAACTTCTTCGCGCAGACCCAGGCGCTGGCCTTCGGCAAGACGCCGGAGGAGGTACGGGCGGAGGGGGTGCCGACGGAGCTGGTGCCGCACAAGACGTTCCGCGGGAACCACCCCACGACCACGATCCTCGCGCGTGAGTTGACTCCGTCGGTGCTGGGGCAGCTGATCGCGCTGTACGAACACAAGGTGTTCGTACAGGGCGCTGTCTGGAACATCGACTCCTTCGACCAGTGGGGAGTCGAGCTGGGCAAGGTCCTGGCGAAGCGCGTGGAGCCGGCTCTGACGGAGGGCGCGGAAGTGGAGGGGCTGGACCCCTCCACGACGACCCTGGTCGCCAAGTACCGCGCCCTTCGCTCCCGCTGATCCCTCTTCCCACCCGTCTCGCTGGAGTGGAGTCCCTGGGGCCCCCGGGCTCTCCGGATCCCCGGGCTCTCCGGATCCCCGGGCTCTCCGGATCTCCGGCTCCCCGGCTCCCCGGATCTCCGGATCCCCGGATTCTCCGGGTCACCCGGGGCTCCGCCCCAGCCCGTCCGGACCCGTGGGTGTTCAGGCCACCGCTGACAACGTGTCCGCCAGGCGGCGGTGGGAGGCTCTGGTGGCGGGGAGGGCGGACAGGGCCGCGGCGCCCAGGGCCGCCGAGGCGACGAAGAGGAGCAGCAGGAGCGGGGAGGGCGTTCTGGCGATGCCGGCGCCTATGCCGCTGGAGTGACCCTGGGCGTTGATCAACCAGGTGGACAGGGGGAGCGCCAGGGCCGTGGCGGCGGCTGCGGCGGCCAGGGCCGTGCAACCGGTCGCGGTCACCGTGATCGCGGTGATCTGGCGGGGAGAGAGACCGATGGCCTTCAGGGCCAGGAGGTCCCGTTCGCCCTCGCGGATCGTGCCGCCGATCGCGGAGAGGAGCTCGATCAGGCCGATCAGGGCCAGGACACAGGTCAGGCCCACGATGACCGCGCGCATCGACGACAGGCCGTCGGCCGGGTTGGTCACCGGATGGACGTCGAGGTGGCCGTGGGCGGCGGCGGACAGGGCGGTGGCGACGTGGCGCGGATCGGTGCCCGGATCGAGGCGGAGCTGGTAGAAGGTGGGGCTGAGGTTCGGGTCGTTCTCGTGCAGGGTGTCCAGGGACGTGGAGATGACCCGGCCGGCGTTCTCCGGTTCGATGCTGCGGCCGACGATGTGCAGGATCTGCGGCTGGTCGCCCACCGTCATGCGCACCCAGTCGCCGACCCGGACGTCGAGCAGGTCCAGCAGGCCCTGCCCGGCGACCGCCTCGTCGGGCCCGTCGGCGCGGCGGCCCTCGGCCAGGGCGAACGGGTAGGGAGCCTCGCGGGTGCCCAGGCCCCGCAGGGCGATCGTTGCCGTCTGGCCGGGGACCAGGGCGGCCACCTCCACACCGGGGTAGACGGCGGCGACCCCGGGTTCCCGATCCAGCAGCTCCCGCGTGCCGCCGTCGTTCAGGGTGCTGTCGGGGCGGACGGTCAGCGCGGCCGGCAGCCCCAGCTCCTCCGGCCGGTTGTGGAAGCGGTCGATCGTGGTCCAGGCACTCATCGCCACCACGATCAGCAGCAGCGGCAGCGCCAGCCGCCCCACCGTGGCGAAGGTGCGCGGGCGACGGGTGAAGGCCCGGTGCCAGCCCAGGACCAGCGCGGGCGGCAGGCGCAGACCCAGCGCCCCGCGGGCGACCCCGGGCAGGCCGCCGCCCGGCACCGCCGCCGGGTGCGGCACCGGGACCGGCGGCACCCGTCCCGCCCGCCACGCCGCGAGCCCGGTCACCGCGCCGATGAACAGCACCGCGCCCACCGGGACCGCGCCCATCGTCACCGTCTGGCCCGGCAGGCCCTGCCACACCCCGACCGCGTCGCCCAGCCGGCCCGGGATCCGCGCGCCCAGCCCCTCGGTCAGCACCACCGCGGCCACGGCGCCCAGCACGGCGTACGCCACATGCTGGAGCAGGAAGATCCGGACCACCTGGGCGGGCGTGAAACCGATCGCCTTCAGCACCGAGATGTCCCGCAGATGCCCCCGTATGCGGGTGCCGATCGCGCCGTGCACCGCCAGCCCGGCCGCGATCAGCGCGCCCAGCCCGAACAGGCCCAGCACCTGCCCGAGCAGCCGGTTGTCGCTCTGCGCCTCGGCCCGTGCCTGCTGCCAGGTGGACACCTCGCCGACCACGCCGGCGCCCAGCACGGTGACGGCGCGCTGCACGGCGTAGTCCGTGTCGTCGGGATCGGCCAGCCGCAGTCCGACCACCCGTCCGCCGGGCTCGCGCACCGCGGACGGCTGCGCCCACACCAGCCCCGGCTGCTCGCCGGGGCCGTAGCGGGGCTCGGCGCTGTCGGCGATGCCCACCACGCTCAGCGCGCGCCCGCTACCGGGCAGGACGAGCGTGTCCCCGGGCTCGGCCAGCAGGGCCGTGGCCAGGCGGCTCTCCAGGACCACGCCGTCCGGCTCCCCGGCGTCCAGCCAGTGCCCGGCGGTGAGCAGCGGGCGTCCCACGGCGGGCAGCGAGGGTGTACCGCGCAGTTCCACGGTGGCGCGGGTGCCGCGGGAGACGACGGTGGCGGACTCGACGAGGTAGGCGTCGGTGACCGACTCGACGCCGTCCAGCGCGGTGAGTCGTCCCGTCTCGGCGGACCTCGCCGTGTGCAGCCACACATGGGCCCCGTGGGACTGGGTGAAGACCCGCTGCCAGGGATTGGTCGCGTAGCCGAACAGCGCGGTGGCCAGCAGCAGCGAGGCGACGATGCCGGCCGTGGCCAGCACGATGAACAGCGCCTCCCCCCGGTGGGCGCGCAGATCGGAGTGCGCCCAGCGCAACGTGGCTCGCACCGGCCTCAGTCCCTCGGCCCGGAACGCGGCCCGGGGCACGCCGGGCGGCCGTACCCCGGGCACGCCGGGTGGTCGCACCCCGGGCACATCAGGTGGTCGTACACCGCACTCAGTCCCTCAGTTCCAGCACGCCCGAGATCCCCGTGCTCCGCGACGGCGTCGTCCCGTCCAGTGCCGCGTCGTCGGCGATCCGGCCGTCGAAGAAACTGATCACCCGGTCCGCGGCGCTCGCCAGCCGGGCGTCATGGGTGACCAGTACGATCGTCTGGCCGCGCCCGTGGAAGCGGGACAGCAGCCGCATCACCTCGCGGGTGCCCTTGCTGTCGAGGCTGCCGGCGGGCTCGTCGGCGAGCAGCAGCGGAGGGTGGTTGACCAGCGCGCGGGCCAGTGCGACCCGCTGCTGCTCACCGCCGGACAGTTCGCCCGGCATACTGCGCTCCTTGCCCTCCAGGCCCAGCTCGGCCAGCAGTTCCTCCCGCTCGGCACGGGCCTGCCGCGGCGAGCGGCCGGCGAGCAGCGCGGGCAGTTCGACGTTGTCGGCGACGGACAGGTTGGAGACCAGGTTGAAGAACTGGAACACGATCCCGATGCCGTTGCGGCGTTCCTCGGCCCAGCGGGCCTCGCCGTAGGAGTCGGTGCACCGGCCGTCCAGCCAGATGCTGCCCTCGTCCGGCCGCTGAAGTCCGCCGAGCAGGTGCAGCAGCGTCGACTTGCCGGCCCCGGACGGGCCGGTGACCGCCACGAACTCGCCGCGGGTCACCGACAGATCCACCCCGCGCACGGCCCGCGCGGGCGCCCCCTGGCCGTGGTGCGTCTTGACCAGGCCCTCGGCCCGCAGCAGCGCCGGAGCTCGGACGTCGCTCACTCCAGCCCCTCCAGTTCCTCCTGGCACCGCTCCAGCCAGTCCAGGTCGGCCTGAAGGTGCAGCATGGCGCCCTCGATCAGCAGTTGGGCGATTCGGTTGTCCCGGTTCTCGGCGGCGGCCAGCTTCGACAGGTTGCGCATGGTGTTGAGGTACTGGCGCCGCTGCTTGTTGATGAGGGCGATCTGGTCGGCGAGACCGGTCTGCGGGGCGAGGGCGAGCTTCATGAAGAACTCGTCCCGCACCCGCGGCTCGTCCTCGGGCTCCTCGAACCAGGCGCGCAGCGCCCCCCGCCCGGAGTCGGTGAGGTGGTAGATCTTCTTGTTGGGCCGGCTGGACTGCTCGACCTCCTCGCCCTCGATCAGTCCCGACTTCTCGAGGCGGCCGAGGGTCACGTAGATCTGGCCGACGTTCGGCTGAGGGTACGCGGAGCCCAGCAGTTGCTCAAGGTCCTGCTTCAGCTCGTAGCCGTGGGCGGGACCGCGCGCGAGAAGTGCCAGGAGGGGCAGGCGCACGCGTGCTCTCCTCCTAGGTCCTCGTCAGACGCGTCATGCGGGGTGTCTCCGGGTGGACGACGTGAGATTGACGCCAAGCCCTAGTATCGCCCATACCTAACAGGTATACATGGCCTGAGCCGGGCGAAGGTGCCCGGCGCCGGTGTGCAAGGAGGAACCTATGCGGTGGATCCACGCCGCCGGTAGGGGCCTCCTTGTTCTGGTCGTGGTCATGACCGGCTATATCTCCTCGGGTGCCCGGGCGACCGAGGGGAGCGGTGAGGGCCGCGGCCCGCTCACCCTGGCCACCGCGGGCGACCTGACCGGCTACCTCGGCCCGCTGCTGGAGGGCTGGAACCGCACCCACCCCACCGAGAGGGTCACCCTCGTCGAGCTGCCCGACGCCGCCGACGAGACCCGCGAGCAGATGGCCACCGACCTGCGCGGCGGCAACCGCAGCCGGTTCGACGTGCTCAACATCGACGTCAACTGGACCTCGGAGTTCGCCGCCGCCGGCTGGATCCGCCCGCTGCCGCGCGAGCGCTTCCCGCTGGAGACGTTCCTGCCCCCGGTCGTCGACACCGCCACCTACGACGGACGGCTGTACGCGGTCCCGTACGTCACCAACGCCGGCCTGCTGCTGTACCGCAAGGACGTCCTGGCCAAGGAGGGCGTCCCGCCGCCGCGCACCTGGGCCGAGCTGGAGCACGCCGCCCGGACCATCGCGCCGAAGTACGGACTGGACGGCTACGCGGGCCAGTTCCTGCCGTACGAGGGGCTGACCGTCAACGCGGCCGAAGCCGTGTACTCGGCGGGCGGCACGATCCTCGGCGACGAGGGCGAGCGCGTCACCGTCGACTCGGGCGCGGCCCGCGAGGGCATCGGCTTCCTGGCGCGCGGCTTCGCCGAGGGCTGGATCCCCGAGGAGGCGCTGACGTACAAGGAGGAGGAGTCCAAGCAGGCCTTCCAGGACGGCCGGCTGCTCTTCCTGCGCAACTGGCCCTACGCGTACGCCGTCGCCTCCGCCGAGGGCTCCGCGGTCGCCGGGAAGATCGGCGCCGTACCGCTGCCCGGACCCGACGGGCCGGGGACCAGTGTCCTCGGCGGCTCCAACCTGGCCGTCAACACGCATGCGCGGCACCCCGACTCGGCCGCGCGCCTCATCGCGTACCTCACCAGCGAGCCCGTCCAGCGCCAGGTGCTCACCGAGGGCGCGCTGCCGCCCGTGCGCGCCGCGCTGTACGAAGACCCCGCACTCGTACGGCGGTTCCCGTACCTGCCGACCCTGCGTGCCTCCGTGCTGGCCGCCGCTCCGCGGCCCAAGAGCCCGCACTACGACCAGGTCAGCCTGGTGGTTCAGGCGGTCGTGCACGACACGCTGGCCGGGCGGCAGACCCCCGAGGCGGCCGTGCGGCGCCTCGCGCGCGAGCTCGACGCCATCGCCGGGCGCTCGTAGCGCTTGTACCGCTCACGGCGGAAGCGCGGCAGTAGTTACTTGTTAGGTAACGCCGCCATCACATCTATGGCCATCCCGTCCGGACAAGTCCGGACATGAGAAGTCAACTGCCCAGTAGCTTCTGTTTCGTTCGTTGACACCTCCGTGACACTGATACCTAACATGCATGCATAACTGCTGCCTTCACAGGAACAGGTCAATGGATTGAACAGGCATGGTTGGTGGCGCGACGCGGTGATCTACCAGGTCTACGTGCGCAGCTTCCTGGACAGCACCGGCGACGGCATCGGCGATCTGGCCGGGGTCCGGGCCGGGCTGCCGTATCTGAAGAAGCTCGGCGTCGACGGCATCTGGTTGAGTCCCTTCTATCCCTCCCCGCAGCACGACCACGGCTACGACGTGGCCGACTACTGCGGAGTCGATCAGCTCTTCGGCGACCTCGCCGAGTTCGACCTGCTGATGGCCACCGCGCATCGGCTCGGGATCAGGGTGCTCCTCGACATCGTCCCCAACCACTGCTCCAGCGAGCACCCGTGGTTCCGCGAGGCGCTCGCCGCCGAGCCCGGCAGCGAGGCCCGTGCGCGCTTCCACTTCACCGACGGCCGCGGCCCGGACGGCGCCAAGCCGCCCAACAACTGGCACGCCATGTTCGGCGGCCCCGCCTGGACCCGGATCACCGAGCCGGACGGCCGCCCCGGCCAGTGGTACCTGCACATGTTCACGCCCGAGCAGCCCGACTGGAACTGGCGCAACCCCGAGATCCCCGCCGAGTTCGAGCGCGTCCTGCGCTTCTGGCTGGACCGGGGCGTGGACGGCTTCCGCATCGACGTCGCCGCCGGCCTGTTCAAGCACCCCGAACTGCCCGACTCCCCGGACCCGGAGGCCGACGCCCGCACCCGCGACTCGGTCAACCCGCTCGCCTGGAACCAGCCCGAGGTGCACGACGTGTGGCGGCACTGGCGCGCGGTGTGCGAGGAGTACACCGCCCGCGACGGCCGCGAACGCCTGCTGGTCGGCGAGGTGTCCGTGCCCAGCGCCCGCGAACACGCCATGTACGTCCGCCCGGACGAACTGCACCAGGCCTTCTTCTTCGACCTGCTCGGCGCCCCCTGGGACCCCGACGCCTTCCGCAAGGTCATCTCCGAGGCCATGCAGGACATCGCCGGCACCGGCTCCACGGTCACCTGGGTCCTCAACAACCACGACCAGGTCCGCACCGTCACCCGCTACGGCGAGGCCGCCGTGGAGGGCAGCGGTCTCGGTGCCGCCCGCGCCCGCGCCGCCGCGCTGCTGATGCTGGCGCTGCCCGGAGCCGCGTACGTCTACCAGGGCGAGGAACTCGGCCTGCCCGAGGTCGTCGACCTGCCCGACGACGTGCTCACCGACCCGATCTTCCGCCGCACCGGAAGCCGCGCCCGTGTCCGCGACGGCTGCCGGGTGCCGCTGCCCTGGTCGGGGCAGGTCTCCCCGTTCGGCTTCACCTCCGGGACCCAGAGCGCCAAGCCCTGGCTGCCGCAGCCCTCGTACTTCGCCGAGTACGTCACCGAACGCGCCCTCGCCGACACCCGCTCCTTCTGGCACCTGTACCGCGACGGCCTGCAACTGCGTTCCGCGCTTCCCCAGTTGGGCGAGGGCTCGCTGCGCTGGCTGGACACCCCGCCGGACGTCCTCGCCTTCGTCCGCGGCGACGGCCTGGTCTGCGCCGTCAACTTCGGTACCTCGCCCACGACCGCGCCGGTTCCCGGCAGCCCGCTGCTGGCCAGCGGCGACTGCCCGCCCGGAGTGCTTCCCGGATCCACCGCCGCCTGGTGGATCACCGAAGGCACCGACCTCTGAACCTCGTCAATTCCCCACCTTCCGAAGGGACATCAACGATGATGCGACGACGTACCACCCTGCTCACCGGCTGCACCGCCCTCGTCCTCGCCCTCGGCGCCACCGCCTGCGGCAGCGACGACCCCGTCTCCGCGGGCGGCGGCGACAAGACGCTCGACGGCCAGACGGTCACCGTGGCCGGCGTCTGGTCCGGCAGTGAGCAGAAGAACTTCCAGAAGGTGCTGGACGCGTTCTCCGCGAAGACCGGCGCCAAGACCCAGTTCATGTCGACCGGCGACAACGTCTCCACCGTCGTCGGCAGCAAGATCGAGGGCGGCAACGCCCCCGACGTCGTGATGGTCCCGCAGGTCGGCGTGCTCCAGCAGTTCGCCAAGAAGGGCTGGCTGGAGCCGCTGTCCGACACCACCCAGAAGTCGGTGGACGCCAACTTCGCGCCGGTGTGGAAGAAGTACGGCAGCGTCGACGACACCCTGTACGGCCTGTACTTCAAGGCCGCCCACAAGTCGACCGTCTGGTACAGCCCCGACGCGCTCGACCAGGCCGGCGTCAAGCCGCCGGCGACGTACGACGAGATGCTCAAGGCCGGGCACACCCTCTCCGACTCCGGGCTCGCCGCCTTCGCGGTCGCCGGACAGGACGGCTGGACCCTGACCGACTGGTTCGAGAACATCTACCTCTCCCAGGCCGGCCCCGAGAAGTACGACGCCCTCGCCGCGCACCAGCTGAAGTGGACCGACGACAGCGTGGTCAAGGCGCTCACCACGCTCGGCAAGCTGTTCAAGGACAAGCAGCTGATCGCGGGCGGCCAGAAGGGCGCCCTCAACACCGACTTCCCGGGCTCGGTGGAGAAGGTCTTCGGGCCCAAGCCCGAGGCCGGCATGGTCTACGAGGGCGACTTCGTCGCGGGTGTCGCGCACGACCAGTTCGACCGGACCATCGGCAAGGACGCGGACTTCTTCCCGTTCCCGCCGGTCGACGGCGGCAACGCGCCGGTCGTCAGCGGCGGCGACGCGGCCGCCGTCCTCAAGGACGGCAAGAACGCCAAGGCCGGCATGAAGCTCCTCGAGTACCTGGCCACTCCGGAGGCCGCGGCCGTCTGGGCCAAGGCCGGCGGCTTCCTGTCCCCGAACAAGAACCTCGACCTCGCCTCCTACGGCGACGACGTCACCCGCGCCACCGCCAAGTCCCTGGTCGCGGCGGGCGACTCCGACGCGGTCCGGTTCGACATGTCCGACCAGGCCCCGGCGTCCTTCGGCGGCACCAGCGGCGTGGGCGAGTGGAAGCTGCTCCAGGACTTCCTGCGCGACCCGTCCGACCCGAAGGGCACCGCGGCGAAGCTGGAGGCCGCGGCGGCCAAGGCGTACAAGAACCAGGGCTGACGCACCATGACCGCCACCACGCTCGCGAAGGAGAAGGGAGCGGGCCCCCCGACGCCCGCCGCGCGCGCCGAACGTACTCGGCGCGCGCGGCGGCGGGGGCGGGTCGTCGCGCTGCTGTTCGTCTTCCCCGCACTGCTGCTGCTCGGCGCGCTCGTCGTCTACCCCGTCCTGTTCTCCGTCGGCCGGAGCTTCTTCGACGCCTCCGGCAGCCGGTTCGTCGGCGGGGACAACTACACCGAGATGTTCCGCGATCCGGCGACGCTGAAGGCCGTCCGGAACACCACGATCTGGGTCGTCGTCGCCCCGGCGCTGCTCACCGGGCTCGGACTCGTCCTCGCCGTACTGGTGGAGAAGGTCCGCTGGGCGACGGCGTTCAAGCTGCTGCTGTTCATGCCGATGGCGGTGTCCTTCCTGGCCGCCGGCATCATCTTCCGGCTCGCCTACGACGAGGACCCGGACAAGGGCGTCCTCAACGCCGCCGTGGTCTCCGTGCACGACGCCTTCAAGGGATCCCCGTCCTACCCGAGCGCACGCGCCCGTGAGGGATTCGGGCTGACCCAGGGCCGGGACGGCTCGTACCTCACCGACGCGAGCCTCTCGCCGGGCGCCACGGTGACCCTGCCGATGGTCGGCGTGCTGCCCAAGGACCTGCCCGGCGATGCCTCGCCCGCCCGCCCGGTGGAGGGCGGGAAGGCCGCCGGGGACGAACTGCGCGGAGTCGTCTACCTGGACTTCGCGCCCGGCGGAGGCGGCACCCAGGGCAAGGTCGACCGCGGCGAGAGCGGCCTGCCCGGCATGAAGGTCGAGGCGGTGCGCGACGGCCGGACGGTCGCGACCACCACCACGGGCTCCGACGGCTCCTTCCGCCTCACGGGCCTGACGGCGGGCTCGTACGAGGTGAAGCTGCCGCAGGCCAACTTCGCACAGCCCTACCAGGGCGTCTCCTGGCTCGGCCCGACACTCGTCACCCCGATGATCATCGGTGCCTACCTGTGGATCTGGACCGGGTTCGCGATGGTGCTGATCGGCGCCGGACTGTCCGCGCTGCCGCGTGACGCGCTGGAGGCGGCGCGCATCGACGGGGCCAACGAGTGGCAGATCTTCCGCCGGATCACCGTGCCGCTGCTCGCCCCCGTCCTCACCGTCGTCTTCGTCACCCTCGTGATCAACGTGATGAAGGTCTTCGACCTCGTCTACATCATCGCGCCCGGCCCGGTGCAGCAGGACGCCACCGTGCTGGCGACCCAGATGTGGCTGGTGTCCTTCGGCGGTGGCAACAACCAGGGCCTCGGCAGCGCGCTCGGCGTGCTCCTGCTGCTCCTGGTGATCCCGGCGATGGTGTTCAACGTCCGCCGCTTCCGAAGGAGTCAGCGATGAACGCGGTCAGGCGGGGCCTGGGCAACGGGCTGGTCCAGGCCGTCCTCGTGGTGATCGGCCTGGTCTGGATGACCCCGCTCGCGGGACTCTTCCTGTCGTCGCTGCGCTCGGCCCAGGACACCGCGAAGGGCGGCTGGTGGACGGCGCTGGCCAGCCCCGGGCAGCTGTCCTTCGACAACTACTCGGCACTGCTGAAGAACTCGGGCATCACCAAGGCCTTCTGGAACACGGTGCTGATCTCGGTGCCCACGACGGTCCTGGTCGTCGTCATCGCGGCGCTGGCCGGATACGCCTTCGCCTGGCTGGACTTCCCGGCCCGTGAGCCGCTGTTCCTCCTGGTGGTGGCGATGCTGGTGGTGCCGGTGCAGATCGGTCTGCTGCCCGTCGCCAAACTCTTCGGCCAGCTCGGCCTGTTCGGCACGATCCCCGGTGTGGTCCTGTTCCACGTGGCCTACGGACTGCCGTTCGCGGTGTTCCTGCTGCGGAACTACTTCGCCGAGATGCCGAAGGAGATGCTGGAGGCGGCCCGCATGGACGGGGGCAACGAGTGGCGGATCTTCACCCGGCTGGTGCTGCCGGTGGGGCGGCCCGCGATCGCGAGCCTCGCCATCTTCCAGTTCCTGTGGGTGTGGAACGACATGCTGGTGGCGCTGCTGTTCGCCGACACCTCCTCGCAGCCGCTGACGGTGGCACTCCAGTCGCAGATCCGGCAGTTCGGCAGCAACATCGATGTGCTGGCGCCGGGAGCGTTCCTGTCGCTGGTCGTGCCGGTGGTCGTGTTCTTCGCCTTCCAGCGGCACTTCGTGCAGGGGGTGATGGCGGGGTCGGTGAAGTGACGGCGATCCCCGGTTCGGCCTGAAAAAGCAAGGTGCGGCGGCGGTGAGGAACACCGCCGCCGCACCTTGCCGTTCACGCCGAGGCCGGTGGATACAGCGATCGTGGCAGCTGTGAGGCCGCCGCCGTGTCCAGGAGCCACAGGGTGCGGGCGCGGCCCTGGGCGCCGGCCGCCGGGGCCTGGATCTCACCCGCGCCCGAGAGGGCCATCGCCACCGCGTTGGCCTTGTCCTCGCCGGCCGCCAGCAGCCACACCTCGCGGGCCGAGCGGATGGCGGGCAGGGTGAGGGAGACGCGGGTGGGCGGCGGCTTGGGGGAGCCGTGCACGCCGATCACCGTACGCTCCGTCTCGCGCACCCCCGGGTGCTCCGGGAAGAGGGACGCGACATGGGTGTCCGGGCCGACGCCCAGCATCAGGACGTCGAACGACGGGACCGCGCCGTGGTTCTCGGGGCCGGCCGCGCGGGCCAGCTCCTCGGCGTAGGCCTCCGCCGCCGCCTCGACGTCCGCGCCGTAGGGACCGTCCGACGCCGGCATGGCGTGCACGCGTTTGGGGTCCAGCGGCACGGAGTCCAGCAGGGCCTCGCGGGCCTGCGTGACATTGCGTTCCGGGTCGCCCTCCGGCAGGAACCGCTCGTCGCCCCACCACAGGTCCAGCCGGCCCCAGTCGATCGCGTCGCGGGCGGGCGCGGCCGCCAGCGCGGCCAGCACCCCGTTGCCGTTGCGGCCGCCGGTGAGGACCACGGACGCCGAGCCCGTCGAGGCCTGCGCGTCCACGATCCGGGTGATCAGCCGGGCCGCGGCGGCCTGCGCCATCAGCTCCTTGTCGTGGTGGACGACCAGTTGCGGAGTGCTCACTCGGCGGCCTCCTCCTGGGGGACGGGCACCGCGACCGGCTCCTTCGCGGACGCCTTCGAACCGCCGGACGCGCCGGCGCCGTCCAGCCGGTCCACGCCGAACCGCAGCGCGGACGCGTACGTGTCGTCCGGATCCAGCCGCCGCAGTTCCTCCGCGATCAGCTCGGCGGTCTCCCGCCGCTTCAGTGCCACCGCCCGCTCCGGCTGCCCCTGGATGGACAGGGTCGCCAGCCTGCCGTCGGCCCGGTCCAGGGCGATCGGGCCGCAGCTGGTGTCCATGCGGACCGCGGTCAGACCGGGGCCCGCGGACTGCGAGCGCTTGACCGGGACGTCCAGCCGGTCCGCGAGCCACATCGCCAGCAGCTCGCAGCTCGGGTTGAACTCCTCGCCCTCCACCTCCACGGCCCTGACCTCGCAGGTGACCTGGTCGAGGGCGGCGGCCAGCATCGAGCGCCACGGAGTGATCCGGGTCCAGGACAGGTCCGTGTCGCCGGGCGTGTACGCCTCGGCCCGCGCGGAGAGCTCCCGCACCGGCTGCTCGGCGGCGTACGTGTCGGTGACCCGGCGCTGCGCCAGGGCGCCCAGCGGGTCCTTGGCCGGTTCGAGCGGGGCGTTCACCGGCCACCAGACGACGACCGGCGCGTCGGGGAGCAGCAGCGGCAGCACCACCGACTGGGCGTGGTCGGCGACCTCGCCGTGCAGACGCAGCACCACCGTCTCGCCGGTGCCGGCGTCCGCGCCCACCCGCACCTCGGCGTCCAGCCGCGAGGACGTGCGGTCGCGCAGGGTGCGGGCGTGCCGCTTGATGACCACCAGCAGGCGCGAGGGATGCTCCCGCGAGGCGTCTCCGGCGGCCTTCAGCGCGTCGTAGGCGTTCTCCTCGTCGGTGACGATGACCAGCGTGAGCACCATGCCCACGGCCGGGGTGCCGATCGCCCGCCGGGCCCGCACCAGCGCCTTGTTGATCTTGCCGGCCGTGGTGTCGGTCAGGTCTATCTTCATGGCCGGCGCCAGCTCCGTCCGTCTCGTGCGAGCATCTCGTCCGCCTCGGCGGGCCCCCACGTCCCGGAGGGGTACTGCGCGGGCCTGCCGTGCTTGTCCCAGTACGTCCCGATCGGGTCGAGGATCCGCCAGGACAGCTCGACCTCCTCGGTGCGCGGGAAGAGGTTGGAGTCGCCGAGCAGCACGTCCAGGATCAGGCGTTCGTACGCCTCCGGGCTGGACTCCGTGAAGGACTCGCCGTAGGCGAAGTCCATCGAGACGTCCCGGATCTCCATCGACGTGCCGGGCACCTTGGAGCCGAAGCGGACCGTGACACCCTCGTCCGGCTGGACGCGGATGACGATGGCGTTCTGCCCGAGTTCCTCGGTGGCCGAGGTGTCGAAGGGGGAGTGCGGCGCCCGCTGGAAGACGACCGCGATCTCGGTGACCCGGCGGCCCAGACGCTTGCCGGTGCGCAGATAGAAGGGGACGCCCGCCCAGCGGCGGTTGTCGATCTCCAGCTTGACGGCCGCGAACGTGTCGGTCTTCGACTTCTTGTCGATGCCCTCTTCCTCGAGGTAGCCGATGACCTTCTCGCCGCCCTGCCAGCCCGCCGCGTACTGCCCGCGCACGGTCGACCTGCCCAGGTCCCTGGGCAGCTTCACCGCGCCGAGCACCTTGGTCTTCTCCGCGGCCAGCGCGTCCGCGTCGAAGGAGGCGGGCTCCTCCATCGCGGTCAGGGCCAGGAGTTGCAGCAGGTGGTTCTGGATGACGTCGCGGGCGGCGCCGATGCCGTCGTAGTAGCCGGCCCGGCCGCCGATGCCGATGTCCTCGGCCATGGTGATCTGCACATGGTCCACGAAGGACCGGTTCCAGATCGGCTCGAACATCGTGTTGGCGAAGCGCAGGGCCAGGATGTTCTGGACGGTCTCCTTGCCCAGGTAGTGGTCGATGCGGAAGACCTGGTCCGGGGCGAAGACCTCGTGCACGATCGCGTTGAGCTCCTCGGCCGACCTCAGGTCGTGGCCGAAGGGCTTCTCGATGACCGCGCGCCGCCACGAGCCGTGGCTCTGGTCGGCCAGCTGGTGCTTCTTCAGCTGCTGGATGACCACCGGGAAGGACTTCGGCGGCACCGACAGGTAGAAGGCGAAGTTGCCGCCCGTGCCCTGTGCCTTGTCCAGTTCCTCGATCGTGCCGCGCAGCCGCTCGAACGCGTCGTCGTCGTCGAAGGTGCCCTGCACGAAGCGCATCCCCTGGATGAGCTGCTGCCAGACCTCCTCCCGGAACGGCGTGCGCGCGTGCTCCTTGACGGCGTCGTGCACGACCTGGGCGAAGTCCTCGTGCTCCCAGTCGCGGCGGGCGAAGCCGACGAGCGAGAAGCCCGGCGGCAGCAGACCCCGGTTGGCGAGGTCGTACACCGCGGGCATGAGCTTCTTGCGCGACAGGTCACCCGTGACACCGAAGATGACCAGGCCCGACGGCCCCGCGATACGCGGGAGCCGTCGGTCGGCGGGGTCACGGAGCGGGTTCGCTCCGGTGACGGAAAGGGGCGCCAAGGTTCTCAGCCCTCCGCGGGAGCGAGGCGCTCCAACTCCGCCTCGGTGGACTTGAGCAGGTCGTTCCAGGACGACTCGAACTTCTCGACGCCCTCGTCCTCCAGGACCTGGACCACGTCGTCGTACGAGATCCCGATCCGCTCCAGCGCGTCGATGTCCGCGCGGGCCTGCTCGTAGGTGCCGGTGACCGCGTCGCCGCGGATCGCGCCGTGCTCCTCGGTGGCCTCCAGTGTGGCCTCGGGCATGGTGTTCACCGTGTTCGGCGCCACCAGCTCCTCGACGTACATGGTGTCCTTGTACGCCTTGTCCTTCACTCCGGTGGACGCCCACAGCGGACGCTGCTTGTTGGCGCCCTGCCGCTCCAGCGCGCTCCACCGGTCGGAGGCGAAGACCTCCTCGTACGCCTCGTAGGCCAGACGCGCGTTGGCCACGCCCGCCTTGCCGCGCAGCGCCTTGGCCTCGGCGGTGCCGAGCTCGTCGATCCGCCGGTCGATCTCGGTGTCCACGCGGGACACGAAGAAGGACGCCACCGAGTGGATCTTCGACAGGTCCAGACCGCGCCCCTGGGCCTTCTCCAGGCCGCTCAGGTACGCGTCCATCACCGCGCGGTAGCGTTCCAGCGAGAAGATCAGGGTGACGTTGACGCTGATGCCGTTGCCGATGGTCTCGGTGATCGCCGGCAGGCCCGCCCTGGTGGCCGGGATCTTGATGAGCGTGTTGGGCCGGTCGACCAGCCAGGCCAGCTGGCGGGCCTCGGCGACCGTCGCCCTGGTGTTGTGCGCCAGGCGGGGGTCCACCTCGATGGACACCCGGCCGTCCTTGCCGCCGGTGGCGTCGAAGACGGGGCGCATGATGTCGGCGGCGTCCCGGACGTCCGCCGTGGTGATCATGCGGATGGCCTCTTCCACCGTGACCCGGCGGGCGGCCAGGTCGGCGACCTGCTGTTCGTAGCCGTCCCCCTGCGAGATCGCCTTCTGGAAGATCGTCGGGTTGGTGGTGACGCCCACGACGTGCTGCTGGTCGATCAGCTCGGCGAGGTTGCCGGACGTGATCCGCTTGCGCGACAGGTCGTCCAGCCAGATCGCGACGCCTTCGTCGGAAAGGCGCTTCAGTGCGTCTGTCATGGAAATTACATCTCCTACGGGTCGTATATGAGCGTCAGCGCTGGGCGGCGGCGATGGATTCCCGGGCCTTGTCGGCCACGTTCTCCGCGGTGAAGCCGAACTCGCGGAAGAGCACCTTGGCGTCGGCCGAAGCACCGAAGTGCTCGAGGGAAACGATGCGGCCGGCGTCTCCCACGTACTTGTGCCAGGTCAGTCCGATACCTGCCTCGACCGCGACGCGTGCGCGCACGGCCGGCGGCAGCACGCTGTCCCGGTACCCCTGGTCCTGCTCCTCGAACCACTCCACGGACGGCATGGACACCACCCGGGTGGGGGTGCCCTCGGCCTGGAGCCGCTCGCGGGCCTCCACGGCCACGTGCACCTCGGAACCGGTGGCGATCAGGACGACCTGTGCCGCGGTCTTCTGCCCCTCGGGCCCCTCGGCCTCGAACATCACGTAACCGCCGCGCGCGGCGTCGTCGTTGGGCTCGTACGTCGGCACGCCCTGGCGGGTCAGCGCCAGACCGTGCGGGGTGCCCTTGCCGAACTCCTTCGTCCAGCGGCGCAGGATCTCGCGCCAGGCGATCGCGGTCTCGTTGGCGTCGGCCGGGCGGACGATGTTCAGGCCCGGGATGGCGCGCAGTGAGGCCAGGTGCTCGACCGGCTGGTGGGTGGGGCCGTCCTCGCCCAGGCCGACGGAGTCGTGCGTCCAGACGTACGTCACCGGCAGGTGCATCAGGGACGACAGGCGCACCGCGTTGCGCATGTAGTCGGAGAAGACCAGGAAGGTGCCGCCGTAGACGCGGGTGTTGCCGTGCAGCGTGATGCCGTTCATCGCCGCGGCCATCGCGTGCTCGCGGATGCCGAAGTGGATGGTGCGCCCGTACGGGTTCGCCTCCGGCAGCGGGTTGCCCTCGGGCAGGAACGACGAGGTCTTGTCGATGGTGGTGTTGTTCGAGCCGGCCAGGTCCGCCGAGCCGCCCCACAGCTCCGGGATCACGTCGCCGAGCGCCTGGAGCACCTTGCCGGACGCGGCACGCGTGGCCAGGCCCTTGCCCGCCTCGAACACCGGGATCTTCTCGTCCCAGCCGGCGGGCAGTTCGCCCGCGGCGATCCGGTCGAACTCGGCGGCCCGCTCGGAGTTGGCCTCGCGCCAGACCTGGAGCGACTTCTCCCACTCGGCCTTGGCCCGGCGGCCCCGCTCGACGGCGGCGCGGGTGTGGTTCAGCACCTCGTCGGAGACCTCGAAGTGCTGCTCGGGGTCGAAGCCGAGGACGCGCTTGGTGGCCGCGACCTCCTCCTCGCCCAGGGCCGAGCCGTGCGCGGCCTCGGTGTTCTGCGCGTGCGGGGCCGGCCAGGCGATGATCGAGCGCATCGCGATGAAGGACGGCCGGTCGGTGACGGCCTTGGCCGCCTCGACGGCCGCGTGGATCGCCTGCGGGTCGAGGTCGCCGTCCTCCTTGGCCTCCACGCGCTGCACGTGCCAGCCGTAGGCCTCGTACCGCTTGACGGTGTCCTCGGAGACGGCCGTCTCGGTGTCGCCCTCGATCGAGATGTGGTTGTCGTCCCACAGCAGGATCAGGTTGCCGAGCTTCTGGTGGCCGGCCAGCGAGGACGCCTCTGCGGAGATGCCCTCCTGGAGGCAGCCGTCACCGGCGATGCAGAAGACGAAGTGGTCGAACGGGGACGCGCCGGTGGGGGCCTCCGGGTCGAACAGGCCGCGCTCGTAGCGGGTGGCCATCGCCATGCCCACCGCGTTGGCGACACCCTGGCCGAGCGGGCCGGTCGTGGTCTCCACGCCCGCCGTGTGCCCGTACTCCGGGTGGCCGGGCGTCTTCGAGCCCCAGGTGCGGAAGGACTTCAGATCGTCCAGCTCCAGCCCGAAACCGGCCAGGTACAGCTGGGTGTAGAGGGTCAGGGAGGAATGGCCGGCGGACAGCACGAAGCGGTCGCGCCCCACCCACTGCGGATCGGCCGGGTCGTGCCGCATCACCTTCTGGAAGAGGGTGTAGGCGGCGGGAGCCAGACTCATCGCCGTACCGGGATGGCCGTTGCCGACCTTCTGTACGGCGTCGGCGGCCAGGACGCGCGCGGTGTCCACGGCACGCTGGTCCAACTCGGTCCACTCGAGGTCTGTGGTGGTCGGCTTGGTGCTCACCCTGGGTCAGGGCTCCTCTCCACATGTCGGATGCCGGCGTACGGGGGACCGCGCACCGGTTGCCGGCGTTCTCGGCGTCGGCCGGACGTTGTCGAGCCTATCCCGTCAGAACGTGCGTTTTTCCGCGTCGTTCCAGAGTGGCGGGACTCTCCGGGATCCGCCTCCCCGCTGGTCGGAATCGCATTCGGCACATGAATACGGGGCTGCTCATCCGATCGCTCAATCGAGCCGGATCGTGCCCGTCCGGAGGGCCCCGCCAACACGACCCGACCCCCGCGAATGTCCGGGTCTGGGCAACGTCTACAGTGGCGTGGTACGCGCGAGTCCTTACCGTCGGTTCACACGGGCGGCTCGCTGGGAGTCTCTGTCAGGGGTGTGCGTGACGGCCGTCGAATCCCGTCCAGCGGGGGTACTCGGTGCGAGCCAGAGCCCGAGTCACCGGCCGTTCGGGGCCCGTGTCAAGGCGTTTGTGGCGCTGACCAAGCCGCGGATCATCGAACTGCTGCTGATCACCACCGTTCCGGTGATGTTCCTGGCGCAGCGGGGCGTGCCCGACCTGGGGCTGGTCCTGCTCACCTGTGTCGGCGGCTACCTGTCCGCGGGCGGCGCCAACGCGCTGAACATGTACATCGACCGCGACATCGACGCGCTCATGGACCGCACCTCCCAGCGCCCGCTGGTCACCGGCATGGTCAGCCCGCGCGAGTGCCTGGCCTTCGGCATCGCGCTGGCGGTCGTCTCCACGTTGCTGTTCGGCCTCACCGTCAACTGGCTGTCCGCGTGGCTGTCGCTCGGAGCGCTCCTCTTCTACGTCGTCGTCTACACGATGATCCTCAAGCGCCGTACGTCGCAGAACATCGTGTGGGGCGGCATCGCCGGCTGTATGCCGGTGCTGATCGGCTGGTCCTCGGTCACCAACTCGATGTCCTGGGCGCCCGTCATCCTCTTCCTCGTCATGTTCTTCTGGACGCCGCCGCACTACTGGCCGCTGTCCATGAAGGTGAAGGACGACTACGCGCGCGTGGGCGTCCCGATGCTGCCGGTCGTCGCCTCCAACAAGGTGGTCGCCCGCCAGATCGTGCTCTACAGCTGGGTGATGGTGGGGGTCTCGCTGCTGCTGACCCCGCTCGGCTACACCGGCTGGTTCTACACGGTGGTGGCGCTGGCGGCGGGCGGCTGGTGGCTGTGGGAGGCGCACGCGCTGCAGAACCGGGCCAAGGCCGAGGCGACCGGCGCGAAGCTGAAGGAGATGCGCCTGTTCCACTGGTCCATCACCTATGTGTCGCTGCTGTTCGTGGCGGTGGCGGTGGATCCGTTCCTGCGCTGACCCCCCGTACGGGTCGTAGCGGTTTTCCCCGGGCGGGGTGCGTGGTCAAGGCCACGCACCCCGCCCGTCGCCGTTCGGGTCTACTCGTGGGTAGCATCTGGCCATGGCAGACACGCAGCAGGTTGACCCCAAGGCCGAGCGCAGGGCCGCCCGCCTCGCCCGGCGGATCGGCTCCTTCTCCAAGGCCCACGGAGGCGCCGAGGGACAGGTCGCGTACCTCGGGGAGCGCGGCGCCAGGATCGTCCTGGTGGGCGAGGACGGCACCTGGGGCGACCTCGTGGCCCCGACGTACGCCATCGCCGAGCAGGCGGTGGAGAAGGCCGGGATCACCGTCCACGAGGCGTTCGACGGCGAGTTCGCGGCCAAGGTGCGGACGGGTCCGTACGAGTGGAGCCGCATGGCGGGCCTCCAGCTGGGCGGCCCGTCCAACGGCTGACCGCATCCGACGAGCCGGGTCAGCAACACCTGACGGCGGGTTCACCCGTTAGGGCCTGACGGAGGCAGCGGGCCCAGCGTCGGGAGAACCGGATGATCGAAACGCCGTCCCTCGTGGATCAGCACTGCCACGGGGTCCTGAGAACGGAGCTGGGTCTCGGCACCTTCGAGGCCCGGCTGGCCCGTACCGAGGGCCCGCCCGCGCCGGGCACCACGCTCTTCGACACCCAGACCGGTTTCGCCCTGCGCCGCTGGTGCCCTCCGCTGCTCGGACTGGAGCCGCACTGCCCGCCCGCGCGCTATCTCGCCCGGCGCCGGGAACTCGGGGTGCTGGAGGCCGGCCGCCGTCTGCTGCGCGGCAGTGGCATCACCACCTACCTCGTCGACACGGGGCTGCGGGGCGACCTGACCGGGCCCGGCGAGATGGCGGCCGCGGGCGACGCGGCCGCACACGAGATCGTGCGCCTGGAACCGCTGGCCGAGCAGGTCGCCGACACCTCCGGCACCGTCGATTCGTTCCTCACCAACCTCGCCGAGGCGGTGCACGGTGCCGCCGCGCACGCCGTCGCCTTCACCTCCGTGGCCGGCGTACGGCCCGGGCCGGCGCTCGCGGCGGAGCCGCCCGGCCCGGGGGAGGTGCGGGGCGCCGCGGGCCGCTGGCTGGCCGGGCGGCGGGTCGGCGGGGAACTGAGCGACCCGGTGCTGCTGCGGCACCTGCTGTGGATCGCGGTGGCCTCCGGGAGGCCGCTCCAACTGCACGCGGGGCTCGGCGGGCCGGGCTCAGCCGGTACGGATCCGCTGCCGCTGACGGACTTCGTCCGGGCGACGGCGGGCCTGGGCACCGATCTCGTCCTGCTGTGCGGCCATCCGTACCACCACCACGCCGCCCGCCTCGCCGGCCTCTTCCCGCACGTCTACGCCGACTCGGGCGCCGCGCTGGTCCGCACCGGCGCCCGCGCCGCGACGGTCCTCGCGGAGATCCTGGAGCTGGCGCCGTTCGGCAAGGTCCTCTTCTCCAGCGGGGCACAGGGGCTGCCCGAGCTGCATGTGCTGGGCGCACACCGGTTCAGGGAGTCCCTGGAGCGGGTGCTCGGGGGGTGGGTCACTGAGGGCGCCTGGTGCCCCGCCGACGCTCAGCGCGTGGCGACGATGGTCGCGGCGGAGAACGCCATGCGGGTGTACGGGCTGGGGTGAACCTCGGCTGACCCCCGGTTGATCCCCGGCACGGCCCGGCTTCAGGCCTGGCCGGCCTCCGGCGGTCCGGCTCCGTGCCCGGCTGACCCCCGGCGGTCCGTTCTCAGGCCTTCGCCAGCGTCGCCTCGGTGGCGGGACCCGGCAGGTCGGCCACCGCCTCCGGCCGCTCGCGCAGCGACAGCAGCACGCGCAGCACCCAGATCCACATGATGCAGGAGCCCAGCATGTGCAGTCCGACCAGGACCTCGGGCAGGTGCGTGAAGGACTGGACATAGCCGATGGCGCCCTGGCCCAGCAGGATCAGGAACAGTTCGCGGGTCCGCGCCAGCGGGCCCCGCGGCGCGTCGACGGCCTTGAGGATGAACCACAGGGCGAACGTCAGCGTGACCACGATCCACGCCAGCACGGCGTGCAGCTTGGCGACCGTCTGCCAGTCGACCGGGATACGGGAGACCTCCTGGGAGTCGCCCGCGTGCGGCCCGGCGCCCGTGACCACCGTGCCCACCGCGATCAGCAGCACGCTCGCGAGGACCAGGAATCCCACCAGCTGACGGATCGGCTTGCCGACCAGCGGGCGCGGCTCGGCGTCACCTTCGCGGGTGCGCTGCCACATCACCGTGGCGACCGCGATCAGCGCCGAGGAGAGCAGGAAGTGCGCCGCGACGGTGTACGGGTTCAGGCCGACGAGCACGACGATGCCGCCGAGCACCGCGTTGCCCATGACCACCCAGAACTGTGCCCAGCCCAGCCGGGTGAGGCCGCGCCGCCACGGCTTCTGGGCGCGCGCGGCGACGATCGCCCAGCCCACGGCGGCGCACAGCACGTACGTCAGCATCCGGTTGCCGAACTCGATCACGCCGTGCACACCCATCTCGCGGGTGGTGGTCAGCGAGTCGTCCGTGCAGGTGGGCCAGGTCGGGCAGCCGAGGCCCGAGCCGGTCAGGCGGACGGCGCCGCCGGTGACGACGATGACCACCGCCATCACCAGCGCGGAGAGGGCCGCCCGCTGGACGGTCCTCGGATGCGGGGTCCAGCGTTCGGCGATGAAGGCGAGCGGGTTGCGCACGGCGGACACGGTGTCGGCGCGGGTCAGGTTTGGCACGCGATCCATCGTAGGCGTCCGCTTGTGCACCGTTTCACGAGGGTCCCGTTGCGCCCTACTCCCAGCGGAAGAACTTCCCGGCGGCCGCGAGCCCCGCCACCGCCCAGACGGCGAGGACCGCCAGGTTGCCCCAGGGCATCCCGGCGCCGTGCTGGAGCACGTCCCGCAGCCCGCCGGAGAGCGCCGAGATGGGCAGCAGGCCGAGCACGTCCTGGGCGACGGGCGGGAACTTGTCCAGCGGGACGATCACCCCGCCGCCGACCAGCAGCAGCAGGAAGACCAGGTTGGCGGCGGCCAGCGTGGCCTCCGCCTTCAGGGTTCCCGCCATCAGCAGGCCCAGCCCGGAGAAGGCGGCCGTGCCGAGGACCATCAGCAGGAGCACGGCGAACGGGCTGCCGTGCGGCGACCAGCCGAGCGCGAACGCGATCACGGTCAGCAGCACGACCTGGAGCACCTCGGTGACCAGCACCGACACCGTCTTGGCGGTCATCAGCCCCCAGCGCGGCAGCGGCGAGGCGGCCAGCCGCTTCAGCACGCCGTAGCGCCGCTCGAAGCCGGTCGCGATGGCCTGCCCGGTGAACGCGGTCGACATCACAGCGAGCGCGAGGACGCCGGGGGTGAGGAAGTCCACGGCCCTGCCCGCGCCGGTGTCGACGATGTCCACCGAGCTGAACAGCACCAGCAGCAGCGTGGGGATGACGACGGTGAGCAGCAGCTGCTCGCCGTTGCGCAGCAGCATCTTCGTCTCCAGCGCCGCCTGCGCCGCGATCATGCGGGTCAGCGGGGCCGCGCCGGGCTTCGGGGCGTACGTATCGGTGGCGGTGGCGGTGGTCACGAGCGCAGCTCCTTGCCGGTCAGCTCCAAAAAGACATCCTCCAGGGTGTGCCGCTCGACGGAGATGCGGTCCGGCATCACGCCGTGCTGCGCGCACCAGGACGTCACCGTCGCGAGCAGCTGCGGGTCGACCTTGCCGATGACGCGGTAGGAACCCGGGGTCAGCTCGGCGGCCGAGGAGTCGGTGGGCAGTGCCTTGAGGAGGGAGGCGACGTCGAGTCCCGGGCGGCCGGTGAAGCGCAGGGTGTTCTCGGCACCGCCGCGGCACAGCTCCTCCGGGGAGCCCTGGGCGATGACCCGGCCGGCGTCGATGATCGCGACGTCGTCGGCGAGCTGCTCGGCCTCGTCCATGTGGTGCGTGGTGAGGATCACCGAGACGCCGTCGGCGCGCAGGTCGCGCACCAGGTCCCAGGTGGCTCGGCGGGCCTGCGGGTCGAGTCCGGCGGTCGGCTCGTCGAGGAAGACCAGCTCGGGCCGGCCGACGACGGCCATGGCGAGCGCGAGCCGCTGCTGCTGGCCGCCGGACAGCCGGCGGTACGAGGTCCGCCCGCAGCCGCCGAGCCCCAGCCGTTCCATGAGGGCGTCGACGTCCAGCGGGTGGGCGTGCAGCCTGGCGACGTGCCGCAGCATCTCGTCGGCCCGGGCGCCAGAGTACACGCCACCCGACTGGAGCATCACGCCGATACGGGGTCTGAGCCGCGCGGACTGTCCCACGGGGTCGAGGCCCAGGACGCGCACCGTGCCGGAATCCGGCCGCCGGTACCCCTCGCAGGTCTCGACCGTCGTCGTCTTGCCCGCGCCGTTGGGGCCGAGCACGGCGGTCACGCCCGCCCGGGCCACCAGGTCGAGGCCGTCCACCGCGGTCTTCGTGCCGTACCGCTTCACCAAGGCCTGGACCTGGACCACGGGCTCACTTCGCATGGGGCCAAAGTCTAGGGACGCGCCGAACGGCTCAGGCGGCCGGGTGAGGGAAGTCATCCTCCCGGGGCCGGTGCACCGCGAGCCACCGCTCCGCGTACGCCACCGCGTCCGCCACGGGGAACAGCCGCGACCGGGCGGCGCCCACCGTCCCGAGGGCCACCGGCCGGTCGCGCTCGAAGTCGTGCCCGAGTTCGTCGAACCGCTCGGAGGTGATGGACACGTCGGTGACGACCTCCCAGCCGTGCGGCCCGGGCCGGCCCTCCCGGGTGAGCGGTCCGGGGATCCGGTACTCGGCCAGGTGGAAGCAGGTGCAGGAACCGTATCCGGCGCCCAGCAGCAGCACCCGGGCCCCGAGCGCCTCCAGGCGGGCGAGCGGGCTGCGCTCGCCCAACCGGCAGTCGGTGGCGTGCCCGTCGACGATCCCGGTGGCGCGGGGGCCGATCGCCGCGAACGAGGTCTGCGGGTGCGCGCTGCGCAGAGCGCCCGGCCAGGTGCGCACGGTCTCCGGGATCACTCCGACCCCGAAGGAGGGGCTGACGCGGGGGTCGTAGGCGGGCATCGTGGCCCGGATGGTGTCCCACCACTCCTCGGGCACCGGGGGTCTGCTCCAGCGCGCCGGGTCGGAGAGGTCGCCGCAGTGGGTGGGGACCACGAGCGTGCCGTCGGGACCGAGCGCGTCGAGCAGTCCCTGGACGACCGCGACCTGGCCGCCGCAGACCCAGCCGAGCGAACTGAGGGAGGAGTGGACGAGGAGGGTCTCGCCGGGGCGTACGCCGAGGTCGCGCAGTCCTTCGGCGATCGTGTCCCGGGTGACGAGCGGGCCGGTCGGCGGCGGTGTGGGCATGGTCGGGGAGTCTGACGCATCGCCCCGGAGGGTGCCACTCGTTTGATCGATCGGAGATCGTTTCCGCAGGTCGGATTAGGTTTGCCTAAGTGACGCAGGGCACCGCCCGTCCGGATCAAGGCCGCTTGTCAGTCCGCGAGGAATTACGCAACAATGGCGTTGTGAAAAACGTCGGCGAGGCTCGGGAGACCCTCA
The DNA here is from genome assembly GCF_006540305.1 of Streptomyces sp. 6-11-2. Classification (GTDB taxonomy): domain Bacteria; phylum Actinomycetota; class Actinomycetes; order Streptomycetales; family Streptomycetaceae; genus Streptomyces. The sequence continues at coordinate 5,476,722 of NZ_BJOR01000001.1, forward strand.
CGGGGGTCCCGCAGGAGGAGTTCGCGGCCGGGGTGCGCTCGGATCGGTCCACGCGCAACCGGGTCGCGCGGTCCATCCTGGACCACGGCCCGTCGACCGTCGCCGAGCTGGCCGGCCGGCTGGGGCTCACCCAGGCCGCCGTACGGCGCCACCTGGACGCCCTGGTCGCCGACGACGTGGTGGAGGCGCGGGAGCAGCGGGTGTACGGCGCGCGGACGCGCGGCCGGCCCGCCAAGGTCTTCGCGCTCACCGACTGCGGGCGGGACGCCTTCGACCAGTCGTACGACAAGCTCGCCGCGGACGCGCTCCGCTGGATCGCCGAGCGGGAGGGCGGGCCGGAGGCGGTCGCCGCCTTCGCCCGGGCCCGGATCGCCGCGCAGGCGGGCGCGTACCGCAAGGCGATCGAGGCCGTCACCCCCGACCAGCGCACCGAAGCGCTGGCCAAGGCCCTGAGCGTGGACGGGTACGCTGCTACGGCGCGCAACGCGCCCCTCCCGCAGCGGGGTGAGCAGCTCTGCCAGCACCATTGCCCGGTCGCCCACGTCGCGGAGCAGTTCCCGCAGCTGTGCGAGGCGGAGACGGAGATCTTCGCCGAGCTGCTGGGTACGCACGTCCAGCGACTGGCGACCATCGCGCACGGCGACGGCGTCTGCACGACGTTCATCCCCAAGATTTCCCAGACCGATCACCAAAGCCACAACGCATCCGCAAGCACGGCCGGGAGGAACCCCGCATGACTCTCCCCACGGAGACTGCCCACCCCGAACTCGAGGGCCTGGGCAAGTACGAATACGGCTGGGCCGACTCCGACACGGCCGGCGCCTCTGCCAGGCGCGGTCTGGACGAGGAGGTCGTCCGCGACATCTCGGCGAAGAAGTCCGAGCCGGAGTGGATGACCAAGCTGCGCTTGAAGGGTCTGCGGCTCTTCGAGAAGAAGCCCATGCCGAACTGGGGCTCGGACCTGTCGGGGATCGACTTCGACAACATCAAGTACTTCGTGCGCTCCACGGAGAAGCAGGCTGAGTCCTGGGAAGACCTGCCCGAGGACATCAAGAACACGTACGACAAGCTCGGCATCCCCGAGGCGGAGAAGCAGCGCCTCGTCGCCGGCGTCGCGGCCCAGTACGAGTCGGAGGTCGTCTACCACCAGATCCGCGAGGACCTGGAGGAGCAGGGCGTCATCTTCCTCGACACGGACACCGCGCTGAAGGAGCACCCGGAGCTCTTCAAGGAGTACTTCGGGACCGTCATCCCCGTCGGCGACAACAAGTTCGCCTCGCTGAACACCGCCGTGTGGTCCGGCGGCTCCTTCATCTACGTCCCGCCGGGCGTCCACGTGGAGATCCCGCTCCAGGCCTACTTCCGCATCAACACGGAGAACATGGGCCAGTTCGAGCGGACCCTGATCATCGTCGACGAGGGTGCCTACGTGCACTACGTCGAGGGCTGCACCGCCCCGATCTACAAGAGCGACTCCCTGCACAGCGCGGTCGTCGAGATCATCGTCAAGAAGAACGCCCGCTGCCGTTACACGACCATCCAGAACTGGTCGAACAACGTCTACAACCTGGTCACCAAGCGCGCCGTGGCCTACGAGGGCGCGACCATGGAGTGGATCGACGGCAACATCGGCTCCAAGGTGACGATGAAGTACCCGGCCGTCTACCTGATGGGCGAGCACGCCAAGGGCGAGACCCTGTCGATCGCCTTCGCGGGCGAGGGCCAGCACCAGGACGCCGGTTCCAAGATGGTCCACATGGCGCCGAACACCTCGTCCAACATCGTCTCCAAGTCGGTGGCCCGCGGCGGCGGCCGTACCTCGTACCGCGGCCTGGTCGAGATCGGCGAGGGCGCCGCGGGCTCCAAGTCCAACGTGCTCTGCGACGCGCTGCTCGTGGACACCATCTCCCGCTCGGACACGTACCCCTACGTGGACGTCCGCGAGGACGACGTGTCCATGGGCCACGAGGCGACCGTCTCCAAGGTCTCCGAGGACCAGCTCTTCTACCTGATGAGCCGTGGCCTCTCCGAGTTCGAGGCGATGGCGATGATCGTGCGCGGCTTCGTCGAGCCGATCGCCAAGGAGCTGCCCATGGAGTACGCGCTGGAGCTCAACCGGCTGATCGAGCTGCAGATGGAGGGCGCGGTCGGTTAAGCACCGACCCGGGCCGGCGAAACCGCCGGCCCGCAGTCCGCCGTCAAGCCCATACGCAAGAAAGCGAGCAATACGACAGCCATGGCTGAGGCCCAGAACATCCCCGTCGGTTCGACGACCGCCGGCCAGATCGCGGTCGCCGCCGAGTCGACCGTCGCCACGCGCATGAGCGCGCCGCCCTCCTTCGACGTGGCGGACTTCCCGGTCCCGCACGGCCGCGAGGAGGAGTGGCGCTTCACTCCGCTGGAGCGGCTGCGCGGTCTGCACGACGGCACCGCGACCGCCACCGGCGAGGGCGTCAAGGTGGACATCCAGGCCCCCGAGGGCGTCACCGTCGAGACCGTCGGCCGCGACGACGCCCGGCTCGGCAAGGCCGGCACCCCGGTGGACCGCGTCGCCGCCCAGGCCTACTCCGCCTTCGAGAAGGCCTCGGTCGTGACCGTCCCCAAGGAGGCCGTCCTGACCGAGCCGATCCGCATCGCGGTGCACGGCGAGGGCGGGGTCGCCTACGGCCACCAGGTCATCGAGCTCGGGGCCTTCGCCGAGGCCGTCGTCGTCATCGACCACACCGGTGACGCGGTACTCGCCGGCAACGTCGACTACCTGCTCGGCGACGGCGCCAAGCTGACCGTCGTCTCGATCCAGGACTGGGACGACAAGGCCGTGCACGTCGCCCAGCACAACACGCTGATCGGCCGGGACGCCTCCTTCAAGTCGGTCGTGGTCACCTTCGGCGGCGACGTGGTCCGCCTGAACCCGCGCGTGACCTACGCCGGCCCCGGCGGCGAGGCCGAGCTGTACGGCCTGTACTTCACCGACGCCGGCCAGCACCAGGAGCACCGCCTGCTGGTCACCCACAACACCCCGCACTGCAAGTCGAACGTCGCCTACAAGGGCGCGCTCCAGGGCGACGACGCGCACGCGGTGTGGATCGGCGACGTGCTGATCGAGGCCAAGGCCGAGGGCACGGACACCTACGAGATGAACCGCAACCTGGTGCTGACCGACGGCGCCCGTGTCGACTCCGTGCCGAACCTGGAGATCGAGACCGGCGAGATCGTCGGCGCCGGCCACGCCTCCGCGACCGGCCGCTTCGACGACGAGCAGCTCTTCTACCTGATGGCCCGCGGCATCCCGGAGCAGGAGGCCCGCCGTCTGGTGGTCCGCGGCTTCTTCGCCGAGCTGGTCCAGCAGATCGGTGTCACGGACATCGAGGAGCGCCTCATCGCCAAGATCGAGGAGGAACTCGAGGCGGCGGTCGCATGAGCGGCGCATTCGTACGCGTCTGTGGGCTGAGCGAGCTGGAGGAGGACACCCCGAAGCGGGTGGAACTCGACGGCACGCCGGTCTCGGTCGTGAAGACCGAGGGGGAGGTGTTCGCCATCTACGACATCTGCTCGCACGCGAACGTCTCGCTCTCCGAGGGCGAGGTGGAGGACTGCCAGATCGAGTGCTGGCTGCACGGCTCCAGCTTCGACCTCCGCACCGGCAAGCCGTCCGGCCTTCCCGCGACGCGCCCTGTCCCCGTATACCCCGTAAAGATCGAAGGGGACGACGTGCTCGTCTCCCTCACCCAGGAGTCCTGAGGCACCCATGGCAACGCTTGAAATCCGAGACCTGCACGTCACCGTCGAGGCCGACAACGCCACGAAGGAGATCCTCAAGGGCGTCGACCTCACCGTGAAGCAGGGCGAGACGCACGCCATCATGGGCCCCAATGGCTCGGGCAAGTCGACCCTCGCCTACGCCCTCGCGGGCCACCCCAAATACACCGTGTCCGGCGGCTCCGTCACCCTCGACGGCGAGGACGTCCTGGAGATGTCCGTCGACGAGCGCGCCCGCGCGGGCCTGTTCCTGGCGATGCAGTACCCGGTCGAGGTCCCCGGCGTCTCGGTCTCCAACTTCCTCCGCTCCTCCGCCACCGCCATCCGCGGCGAGGCGCCGAAGCTGCGCACCTGGGTGAAGGAGGTCAAGGAGGCCATGGAGCGGCTCTCCATGGACCCGGCCTTCGCCGAGCGCAACGTGAACGAGGGCTTCTCCGGCGGTGAGAAGAAGCGGCACGAGATCCTCCAGCTGGAGCTGCTCAAGCCGAAGATCGCGATCCTCGACGAGACCGACTCCGGCCTCGACGTCGACGCCCTGCGCATCGTGTCGGAGGGCGTGAACAGGGTCCGCGAGAGCGGCCAGGTCGGCACCCTGCTGATCACCCACTACACGCGCATCCTGCGCTACATCAAGCCCGACCACGTCCACGTGTTCGCCGGCGGCCGGATCGTCGAGTCCGGCGGCGCCGCGCTCGCGGACAAGCTGGAGAACGAGGGCTACGAGGCATACGTGAAGGGTGGCGCATCCGCGTGACACAGCTGCCGGGCCTCCTCGACACAGAGGCGATCCGCAAGGACTTCCCCGTGCTGGACCGGCTGGTCCACGACGGCAAGAAGCTCGTGTACCTGGACAACGCGGCGACCTCGCAGAAACCGCGCCAGGTGCTGGACGCCCTGAGCGAGTACTACGAGCGCTACAACGCCAACGTCCACCGCGGTGTGCATGTGCTCGCCGAGGAGGCCACGGCGCTGTACGAGGGCGCGCGCGACAAGGTCGCCGCGTTCGTCAACGCGCCGAGCCGCGACGAGGTGATCTTCACGAAGAACGCCTCGGAGTCGCTCAACCTCGTGGCGAACATGCTCGGCTGGGCCGAGGAGCCCTACCGGGTGGACCACGAGACCGAGATCGTCATCACGGAGATGGAGCACCACTCCAACATCGTTCCCTGGCAGCTGCTGGCGCAGCGCACGGGCGCGAAGCTGAAGTGGTTCGGCCTCACCGACGACGGCCGTCTCGACCTGTCCAACATCGACGAGGTCATCACCGAGAAGACGAAGATCGTCTCCTTCGTACTGGTGTCCAACATCCTCGGCACCGTGAACCCGGTCGAGGCGATAGTGCGCCGCGCGCAGGAGGTCGGCGCGCTGGTGTGCATCGACGCCTCGCAGGCCGCGCCGCACATGCCGCTGGACGTACAGGCCCTCCAGGCCGACTTCGTGGCCTTCACCGGCCACAAGATGTGCGGCCCGACCGGCATCGGCGTGCTCTGGGGCCGCCAGGAGCTGCTGGAGGACCTGCCCCCGTTCCTCGGCGGCGGCGAGATGATCGAGACGGTGTCGATGCACTCGTCGACGTACGCCCCCGCCCCGCACAAGTTCGAGGCGGGCACGCCGCCGATCGCGCAGGCGGTCGGTCTGGGCGCGGCGATCGACTACCTGAACTCGATCGGGATGGACAAGATCCTCGCCCACGAGCACGCGCTCACCGAGTACGCGGTGCGCCGGCTGGCGGAGGTTCCCGATCTGAGGATCATCGGCCCGACCACGGCCGAGGACCGGGGCGCGGCGATCTCCTTCACGCTCGGTGACATCCACCCGCACGACGTGGGCCAGGTCCTCGACGAGCAGGGCATCGCGGTGCGCGTGGGCCACCACTGCGCGCGGCCGGTGTGCCTGCGGTACGGAATTCCTGCGACCACGCGAGCGTCGTTCTATCTGTACTCCACGCCGGCCGAGATCGACGCTCTGGTCGACGGCCTGGAGCACGTACGGAACTTCTTCGGCTGACGGGACGAGCGATCGCATGAAGCTGGACTCGATGTACCAGGAAGTCATCCTGGACCACTACAAGAACCCGCACGGGCGTGGTCTGAGGGATGGCGACGCCGAGGTGCACCATGTGAACCCGACGTGCGGCGACGAGATCACCCTCCGAGTGAAGTACGACGGCACGACGATCAAGGACGTCTCGTACGAGGGCCAGGGCTGCTCGATCAGCCAGGCCTCGGCCTCCGTACTGAACGAACTGCTCGTCGGCAGGGAGCTGGCCGAGGCGCAGAAGATCCAGGAGACCTTCCTGGAGCTGATGCAGTCCAAGGGCCGGCTGGAGCCCGACGACGCGATGGAGGACGTCCTGGAGGACGCGGTGGCGTTCGCCGGGGTGTCCAAGTACCCGGCCCGGGTCAAGTGCGCCCTGTTGAGCTGGATGGCCTGGAAGGACGCGACGGCCCAGGCGCTGGGCGGCGCCGACGCCGAAAGGAAGAGCGCATGAGCGAGACCGTGGAGATGAAGCCGGCCTCGGAGGAGGAGCTCCGAGAGGCCCTGATGGACGTCGTCGACCCCGAGCTGGGCATCGACGTCGTCAACCTCGGCCTGATCTACGGCATCCACGTCGACGAGTCGAACATCGCGACCATCGACATGACCCTGACGTCCGCGGCCTGCCCGCTCACCGACGTCATCGAGGACCAGGCCAAGTCCGCCACGGACGGCCTCGTCAACGAGCTGCGCATCAACTGGGTCTGGATGCCGCCGTGGGGCCCCGACAAGATCACGGACGACGGCCGCGAGCAGCTGCGGGCGCTCGGCTTCAACGTCTGAGATCCACGAGCTAACGGCGAACGGCGAGGTCCACCGGGACCTCGCCGTTCGCCGTCAGCCCCCATGACCACACCGCGCCACCCTGGATATGTACGGCCGTACACATCGGCGGATACGCTCGCCCGCATGGGATACGTGATGCTCCTCGGTGCCATCGCCGCGGAAGTCGCGGCCACGACGGCCATGAAGTACAGCGACGGCTTCAGCAGGTTCGGACCCTCGCTGGTGACCGTCGTCGGGTACGTGCTCTCCTTCGTGCTGCTCGCCCAGACGCTGCGGACCGTGGCCATCGGCACGGCCTACGCGATCTGGTCCGGCATCGGCACCGCGGCCGTCGCCGCGCTCGGCCTGGTGCTGTTCGGGGAGGGGATGAGCCTCGCCAAGGTCGCCGGGATCGTCCTGATCATCGGTGGAGTGGTCGTCCTCAGCCTGGGCGGGGCCCACTGATGGCCCGGCGGCACGACCCCGAGCGGCGGCAGCGCATCATCGACGCGGCGCTCCGTGTGGTGGGCGCCAGGGGACTCGCCGGGCTGAGCCACCGCACGGTGGCCGCGGAGGCGGACGTACCGCTGGGCTCCACGACGTACCACTTCCGGACGCTGGACGAGCTGATGGTCGCGGCCCTCGGGCAGGCAAGCGACGGCTTCGCCAAGGTGATCGCCGCGCGCGGCGGTCTGGACGACCCGCGCACCGACCTCGCGGAGGCGCTCGCGGGCTGGATGGGGGAGTGGCTGTCCGGCGATCGAACCGGGGTCGAGCTGGAGTACGAGCTGTATCTCGCCGCCCTGCGCCGTCCCGCGCTCCGTCCCGTCGCCGCCGAGTGGGCCGAGGACGTCGCGACCCTGCTCTCCCGCCGCACCGACCCGACCACCGCCCGCGCCCTGGTGGCCCTGATGGACGGCATCTGCCTCCAGGTGCTGCTGACCGGAACCCCGTACGACGAGAACTACGCCCGCGAGATGCTGAGGCGGATGATCCCGCCGTCCGCGGACACCTGAGCGGGAGGCGGCGCACCCATCGCCCCACCCGGCGCGCCCCTGACCGGCACATGAGACGCCCATGGCACCGGTTCGCCGGTGGGCGCCGCCTCACGTTAGGTTTCCTTCTATGACCGACACGACTGCTCCCCGCACCACCGGTGCCGTGGCCGCCGGACTTGCCACGATCGCCGCCGACGGCGCCGTTCTCGACACCTGGTTCCCCGCCCCCGAGCTGACGGACCAGCCCGGCCCGGCCGGCAGCGAGCGGCTGTCCGCCGAGCGGGCCGCGGAGCTGCTCGGCGACGGCGCCACCGCGGCGATCGGGCCGGACGCGCGCCGGGGCGTCGAGGTGGTCGCGGTCCGTACGGTCATCGCCTCGCTCGACGAGAAGCCGATCGACGCGCACGACGTCTACCTGCGTCTGCACCTGCTCTCGCACCGGCTGGTCAAGCCGCACGGCCAGAGCCTGGACGGGATCTTCGGCCACCTCGCGAACGTCGCCTGGACCTCGCTCGGCCCGGTCGCCGTGGACGACATCGAGAAGGTGCGGCTCAACGCCCGCGCGGAGGGCCTGCACCTCCAGGTGACCTCGATCGACAAGTTCCCGCGCATGACCGACTACGTCGCCCCGAAGGGCGTTCGCATCGCCGACGCCGACCGGGTACGGCTCGGCGCGCACCTCGCCGAGGGCACCACAGTGATGCACGAGGGCTTCGTGAACTTCAACGCGGGCACCCTCGGCACCTCCATGGTCGAGGGCCGCATCTCCGCGGGCGTCGTGGTCGGCGACGGCTCCGACATCGGCGGCGGCGCCTCCACCATGGGCACGCTCTCCGGCGGCGGCAACGTGATCATCGCCATCGGCGAGCGCTGCCTGGTCGGCGCCGAGGCGGGCGTGGGCATCGCGCTCGGCGACGAGTGCGTGGTCGAGGCCGGTCTGTACGTCACCGCCGGCACCCGGGTGACGATGCCCGACGGCCAGATCGTCAAGGCGCGCGAGCTGTCCGGCGCCTCCAACATCCTCTTCCGCCGCAACTCGGTCACCGGCGCCGTCGAGGCCCGCCCGAACAACGCGGTCTGGGGCGGCCTGAACGAGATCCTGCACAGCCACAACTGATCAACGGCGGCCGTGACCTGCGGCCGCCTCATCGATCAACGTCCTGACCTGCTGCTGAGCTGTCGGCAGCGGTCGGTGTTGGTCATCGTTGAGCGCCCTTCCACGGCCCGAGGACGGCCCGGGAGGGCGCTCGTGCGTCGGGTGACATCCGCAGGCCCGTACCGGTGGCCGACCGGGCTTCTGGCCCTTCGGCGACAGCGGCTCGAGCACCGCCCACTGCGCGTTCGTCGGATCTCCACGTGCCACCCGGTGATCATCACAGACCGTGATCTACTTCTGGGCATGGTGCCGATCAACGAGAAGCCGAAGTCATGACCGATCACACCCGTCACTGCTGCGAGGCGATGGCCGACCGCGTTGGCGTGCGCTGCGACGAGCACGACGACCCCTTCGCCTGCCCGGACGCGCTGGTCGACTTCAGCGCCGCGTTCCAGGAGTACGGGCTGATCATTCATGACGGCGGCAGGTCGAGCATCACGATCGAGTTCTGTCCCTGGTGCGGACGACGTCTTTCCGAGTCGCAGCGGGACCGGTGGTTCGACGAGCTGGAGCGCCGCGGGATCGATCCATGGGAGGACGAGCTCCCCGCCGAGTTCCAGGACGGCCGCTGGCTCGCCTCCCCACGCCACGACCAACGGTGACGGAGGCGGTACGGCGGCCCACCCATGTCGGCCGGCTCAGCCCGGCGACTTCGCCCGGTGCTCACACGGAGCGGGCCGGCTCCCTTGGGCTCCGGTCCGCTCCGCTCTTTCGAGTCACTGGTGGCTGTAGAAATCAGTGACCGTGATCACCGTGGTCCCGGTCGCCGTGGTCGCGGTCGTGGTCGCGGTCGCCGTGGTGGCGGTCCCCGTGGTCGCGGTCGCCGTGGTCCCGGTCCCCGTGGCCCCCGTGGCCGTGGTCCCCGTGGTCACGACCCAGGGCGGGGAAGAGAGCGTTGAAGATTGCCATGGCATTCCTCCGGCATATGCCTGAGACATTTTCGAAGGTGATACGTCCCGGCATGGGAATGAGATGGCGTGGTGAGTCAAAAGACAGCAAACAAGTATCTCCCGCCAGGCGCGGGGCGCTTCCGGCGGGAGTCCGGAGGCCCTACGGCCCCGGCGACACGACCCAGGGTTCATGGCGGCATGGGTGCACACGGCGTTCAGGGCTGTCAGGAGGCCGGTGTCCTCAGAGGCTGGGAGCGCCATCCATCCTCCCGGCGCGGTGACACGGTCGCGCCGTGCGCACAGGGTCGCCGGACGCACCTGCGCCCTGTAGTCGTGTGCCCGCCAGCGTTCCAGGGCTGCGCCCCGGGCGATCGGTCCGGCCGGAGGGTCGCCCTCGAAGCCGGCGGTCGAACCGTCTGGCCGTGGGCCGAGGACGCGTGAGGTCGTCCAGGCGGCCTCGCTCTGCTCGGTCAGGACGGCGATGCCTCGGGGCGGCGCGCCGGGGCTGAGCATGTGGTCGGCGTCCAGTACCTCGACCAGGTCGCCACGGGCCCGGGCGAGCGAGCGCCACCGCGCGAGCCGTTCCGGAACCCGGACAGTACCGAGGACAGCCCCGAGAGGGCCCCGAGACGGCCCACGGGGCCGGTTGGCCCCTGACCCGCATCTCGTTCAGAACAGCCACAACTGACGTCACGTCATGGCGTGCGCGTGCGCGGGGATCACGCCGCCCGCAGCCGTTCGTACGCCGACCGCAGTCCGTCGGCCGTCTCGCGGCCGGCGGGGCGCAGGGGGGCGCGGACCGGGCCCGCGGGCCGGCCCAGGTCGTTCAGCAGTGCCTTGACGGTGACCGTGCCGGGCAGGCCGGCGGCCATCGTCGACTCGATCAGTTCGGTGGCCTGTTGCTGGAGCAGGGCGGCGCGGGCGGTGTCGCCCGCGTCGAACGCGTCGAGGATCGAGCGCAGTTGGCGAGGAACGAGGTTCGCGACCGTGCTGATGTATCCGCTGCCGCCCACCGCGTACAGCGCGAGGATGTGCTCCTCGCAGCCCGCGTAGTACGCCAACTCCGTGCGGGACAGCACCTTCTGGGTGCCGAGGAAGTCGTAGGAGCAGTCCTTGACCGCCACGATCCGGGGGTGTGCGGCCAGCCGCAGCATGGTGTCCGGCTCGATGCGCGTGCCGGTGCGGCCGGGGATGTCGTAGAGCACCACCGGCAGCCCGGAGGCGTCCGCCACCGTGCGGAAGTGCTCCTCCACGGCGTCCTGCGGCGGCCTGCTGTAGTACGGCGTCACCACCAGCACCCCGTCCGCGCCCGCCTTCTCGGCCGCCAGCGTCAGCTCGACGGTGTGCCGGGTGTCGGCGGTGCCCACGCCCGCCACGATCGAGGCACGCTCCCCGACCGCCTCGCGCACGGCCCGGACCAGCGCCGACTTCTCGGCGTCCGTCGTGGTCGGCGACTCGCCGGTCGTACCGCTGAGCACGAGACCGTCGCAGCCCTCGGTCACCAGCAGGTCGGCGAGCCGCTGGGCGCCGTCGAGGTCGAGCGCGCCGGAGTCGGTGAAGGGCGTGATCATGGCGCACAGGGCGCGGCCGAAGGGAGGGGCGGGAGTGGCTGTGGTCGTCGTCATGGAAGCAGTGTCGACAAGGGCGACCGTGAAGCTCCACTTAATTCTTCTACTGGATATCCGTAAGCGGGGTTGGAGCGACGGTGCCCCGTGCCGAAGTCGCCCGTGATGCGTCACCATGGGTAGGAAGTCGCCGATGGGCAGGCACGGGAGGCGCCGTGAAGCTCGGCAAGGCGCTGGCCACCGGCGTCGCGGAGGAGCGGTCGCCGGTCCGCGAGGAGGAGGAGGGGCTCCCCGAGGCGGTCCAGGAGATCCAGCAGCCCCAGGAACCGCGGGCCGCCGCCACGCTCGAAGAGGCTCCGGCCGCGCGATGAGGCTGCGGCTGCCCGCGGAACGCCCCACGGAGCCGCCGACCGGATACAAGATCGCCCACCCGGTGCTGTCCCACGACGGCACCCGGGTCCGCGTCACCGGTGGGTCGCTCGGCGGCGCGCTCCCGTACGGCGTCGTCGCGGACGCGGCCTGCGGCCAGCGTCCACGGCCGCCGGCACCGGCCACCGGCCCGTCTGAGCGACCGCGGGTTCCGCTGCGTGCACGAGAGCCCCGCCGCCGAAGCCCTGCTGGGCACGACCGAGCACCGCAGCGCCGTACTGCTGGAGGTCTCCGTCCTCGGCGCCTGCACCCGCCACCAGCGCGGTTTCCGCTGTGCCCGCCAGCGGGTGCGCACGGCGGCGGTCGGCCCGTGCGCGTGCGGGGCGCCCGCCTCCGCCCTGGCCGACGCGGGCTGGGGCAGGCCCGGCTGGGCCCGGCCGGCGCGCGCCGACCGCCGTCTGTGCGGGCTGCCTGCGTGGCCGTACGTCCGTGACGCTCGCCGGCTTCGCCCGGCCGGCCGGAGACGGCTGCGGGTCGTCGCGGACGGCGGCGGGCCGGCACGGGTAGCCGCGGCGGTGGCCGCGTCCGGGGCGCCGGCCGGGTCGCTCGCCGGGTCCGACGGGCTCTGGGTGCCCGAACCCGTCGCGGAGGCCGCCCTGTTGCAGGCGCGCCTCGACTGGTTCCAGGCCCAGCCGGCCCGGCTCGGCGAGCGCGGGCCCGGCGGCCCGGGCCAGGGATAGCCGCAGACGTCCCGGGGTACCCGGATGGTCCGGACCGAGAGGAGGCGGACACCGTGACCGGGACGATCGATGTGAGGCCTGCGCGCGACCAGCGACGCCCAGCGCGAGGCCGCTCGGCAGGCGACCGTATGGTGGACGAACGTTCACCTGCCGAACCTTCGGTGGCTGAACGGTTGCCTGCCGAACTTCCTGTGGAAGAACGTTCACAGGTCGAACCTTCGGTGGGTGAGCATTCGGTGGGCGAACTCGTTCACCGGGCCACTGAACAGCTTTCTCAGCTCGTACGGCAGGAACTGACCCTGGCCAAGCTGGAGCTGACGGAGAAGGGGCGCCGCATGGGGCGCGGCGGCGAACTGCTCGGCGCGGCGGGTGCCATCGGCTATGTCGGGCTGATCGCGCTCGCCGGCGCGGCCACCGCCGCCCTCTCGCTGGTGCTGCCCGTGTGGGCAGCGGCGCTGATCGTGACGGGCGTGCTGTTCGCGATCGCGGGCGTGCTGGCCCTGGTCGGCCGCTCTCAGCTGCGCCGCGCCGCACGGCCCGTACCGGAGGAGATGCTCGGCAGCGTCAAGGCCGACGTTGAGGTGATCAAGGAAAGGGCGCGCCACCGATGACGGACAGGACACAGGGCGACGGCGGCGGCTTCACCCCGCCCGCCGGCGCGAAGGGCCCCGATGAGCTGAGGCATCAGATTGAACAGACCAGGAGTCAACTAGGCGACACAGTTCAGGAATTGGCCGCCAAGGCGGATGTGAAGGGCCGCGCAAGGGCCCGCGCGGCCGACCTGAAGGACAAGGCCGGCGCCATGACGGTCCAGCTGCGCAGCTCCGCCGCGCAGGCCGGGCATGCCGTCCAGGAGAGGGCGACTCACGCCGGCCACCAGGCCCAGGAGAAGGCGAGCCGGGCCGGGCACACGCTCCAGGAGCGGACCCCGGTGAGCAACGCGGTCGAGGTGTACCGCCGCAATCCGCGCCCACTGATGATCTCGCTCGCGGCAGGGGCGGCCCTGGTGGCGGCCGGACTGCTGATCCGGCGCGGCAGGCGCGCGCGGCAGGCGCGGCGCTGGTGGCAGCCGGACCGCTGATCCGGCGCGGCCGCCGTCGTCGAGGTCGTCCGCTCAGGAACCGCGCACCGGGACCACCGGCTTCCTGAAGGCCGCCCCCACCCGAGAGGTGGGGGCGGCCTTCCCATGTGCCGGCGGTCGGCATGCCGGCCCGCCGAAAAATAGAACCGTCTGGACAAAAAAAGTTTTCGGTGGGAGGGTGGGTCCCATGCTGGACGTCACCGTGATCGAGGACCCCGAGGCCGCAGCCGTCTCCCTGGACCCCATAAGGGCCAGGCTGCTCGCCGAGCTGGCGGCAGGCCCCGCTTCGGCCGCCATGCTGGCCGGTACGGTCGGCCTGCCCCGGCAGAAGGTGAACTACCACCTCAAGGCGCTGGAGCGGCACGGACTGGTCGAGCTGGCCGGCGAGCGCCGCAAGGGCAACGTCACCGAGCGGCTGATGCGCGCCACCGCCGCGTCGTACGTCATCTCCCCACTGGCCCTGGCCTCCGTGCAGCCCGACCCGGACCGCTTCCGCGACCAGCTCTCCGCGCGCTGGCTGCTCGCCCTCGGCGCCCGGCTGGTGCGCGACGTCGGCTCGCTGATCACCGGCGCGGCCAAGGCCCGCAAGCGGCTGGCGACCTACGCGCTGGACGGCGAGGTCCGCTTCGCCTCGGCCGCCGACCGGGCCGCGTTCGTCGAGGAGCTGACGGCCGGCGTCACCGCCCTGATCCGCAAGTACGACGCCCCGGACGCCGAGGCGGGACGCGGCCACCGGATCGTCGTCGCCTTCCACCCCACGGTGAAGGAGCAGGCCGCGCCCGCCGTGGAACCCGAAGCCCAATAACAGCCCAGTACCCCCGATCGTCATCGAGCAGGAGCCCGTCATGTCCAAGGAATTCGAGATCGTCCGTGAGTTCGAGGTCGACGCCACGCCCCAGGAGGTGTGGGAGGCGATCACGACCGGTACCGGTGGATACCTGTGGCCGATGGAGCCGCCGGAGCCCCGGGTGGGCGGCGCCGGACCGTTCGGGTCCACGGTCACCGCCTGGGACCCGCCGCACCGCTACACCAACCGCAGCGAGGACGTCGGGTTCCCGGTCCAGTCGCTCAACCAGCTCGACCACACCATCGAACCGCGCGACGACGGCCGCCGCGCCTGGGTGCGGTACGTGCACAGCGGCATCTTCACCGACGACTGGGACAACCAGTACGACGGCGCGAACAAGCACACCGACTTCTACCTGCACACCCTGCGCGAGTACCTGACGCACTTCGCGCCGCGCCCGGTGGCCTTCGCGACCCTGGACGGACCGGAGGCGTCCACCGCCCCCGACGCCTTCACGGCCGTGGGCCGGGCCCTCGGGCTCACCGACGACACGGCCACGGGTGCGCGCGTGACCGTGCGGGGGCCCCGGACGTTCGAGGCCGTGCTCGACTACCGCAGCCCGTACTTCATCGGGCTGCGCACCGACGACGCCCTCATCCGCCTCTTCGGCCGCAACCACTGGGGCGCCCCGGTCGGCGTCAGCGTCCACGACTTCGCGCCGGACGCCGACGCCAAGGCCAACGAACTGGCCTGGCGGGAATGGCTGGACGGGGTCTGCGCCTGACGGCCGCCGACCCCGTCCTCAGGACACGCGGGTGTTACGGGTGGAACCGGAGCACCTGCGGGTCGTGGTCGCTGGTCTGGTCGTGGAACTCCGCGTTGACGTGCACGCTGTCGTAGTCGAAGTTGCCGCCGCGCTTGATCGCCGGGCTGATCAGGATCTGGTCCAGGACCTGGAGGTTGCCCTGGTAGTCGTAGGTGTAACGCTCGTTCTTGGGCAGCGACTTGATCGCCGACCACAGCTCGCCGTCACCCTCGAGGATCTTCGCGGTGTCGGAGAACTCGAAGTCGTTCATGTCGCCGAGCACGACGACGTCCGCGTTCTTCTCGACCTTCAGGATGTCCTTGACGAAGGAGTTCACCTCGGCCGCCTGGCGGTGGCGCTGGACCTCCGAGCTGCGCGTCGGCGGCTGGTACTGGGCGGTCAGGGCCTGGTCGCCGCCCTTGGAGGCGAAGTGGTTGGCGATCACCATGACCGTGCGGCCGCGGAAGACGAACTCGCCGGCCAGCGGCTTGCGGCTGTTCTTCCAGGCGTCGCTCGCGGGGTTGATCCGGCCCGGGGAGACCGTCAGGGCCGCCTTGTTGCCGTTCACCTTGGTGACGCCGACCGCGGTGGTCGAGTCGCCGCCCGGGCGGTCGGTGAAGGAGACCCGCTCGGCGTTGAACAGGAACACCTGGCGGATGTTGCCGCCGGGCTCGCCGCCGTCCTGGTCGTTGACCGGGTCGATCGAGCGCCAGTCGTACTTCGGGCCGCCGGCCTTGACGATCGCGTCGATCAGCTTGCCGACGGTCGCGCTCGCGTCGACCGTGCCGTCGTCCACGGCGCCGTTGTTGTCCTGGATCTCCTCCAGGGACACGATGTCGGGCGACTGGAGGTTGTGCACGATCGCGGCGGCGTGCTCGTCGAAGGTGGCGTCGGACGGGTCGAGGTTCTCGACGTTGTAGGTGGCCACCGAGAGCTCGCCCGGCGACTGCTTGGTGGTCGTCTCGCGCTTCAGGCCGCCGCTCTTGAGCGTGCCGAGCTGGTTGGCGACGATCGTGTAGCCGCCGTAGGAGTTGAAGTCCATCGGGCCGGTGGTGGTGCCGGCGAGGGTGTCGCCGACGTTCGCCACGGGGAAGTCGGCGGTGGAGCCCAGCGACTCGATCTGGAGGCGGCCGGTGTTCTGGGAGTCGTAGGAGCCGTAGACCGTGCCGCCGCGGGTGCTGCGGTTCTCGTCCGGCTTCACCGTGACCCACAGCTCGCTGTAGGGGTTGGTGGCGGTGACCACGCGGGCGTCGGCGATCTGGACGTTCATGCCCTCCAGGGACTCGTAGTAGTCCAGGGCGTACTTCGTCGGCTCCAGGGTCAGACCGTTGACCGAGCCCTTCGCGGCGGGGTCGCCGGCCGGGGCGTAGGCGGCGGGCACCGACTTGGCGTCGATCACGACCGGGGCCGGGACCGGGTTGCCCTTGGAGACGACGGTGACCGTCGGCTTGGTGATCTCGGTGACCGACTGATTGCCGGAGGTGGCGCCGCCCGGGACGTACTCGGAGACCGTGCCGGTCACCGTGACGGAGTCGCCGACGGCGACCGTCGGGGTGGAGCTGGTGAAGACGAAGACGCCCTCGCTGGTGGCGGGGTTGTCGTCCGGATTGGCGTCCTGCATCCAGAAGCCCCTGGTGGAGCCGTAGGTGCGCACGGCGGTGACGATGCCGGGGACGGCCGTGACCTGTTGGTTCGCGTAGGGGGATATTCGGGTGGTGCCCTGGATGTCGTGGATGCGCACGGTGTCCGCGTGCGCGGGAGAGGTGAGGACGACGGTGGACGCGGCCGAGCAGACTGCGGCGATGGTCAGCGCGGCGAGACGCGCGGAGGACTTGCTGGGCAAGGCGGATCCTTTCGGGGCAGGACGGAGCGCGGCGACGGGGAGTGCGACGCGATGACGCGGGCCGCGACCGGAGGCACACGAATCCACGCGCGTAGAGCGTGACGGGAACGGCCGCCTCCGCATATCTACGCGCGTCAATCTCCTGTGTGGCCCGGGCGGCTGTCAAGGTTTCGGCCATGTACGGGGTATGGCGGAAAGATGAACTGGATGGGATGGGTCGAAATCCGTCTAGGCTGAGCGGTTGAGTCGTCAGACTTACCGGCCCGTGGGCTTCCCATCCTCCGGGCCCCCGGTCCGCTAGGAGAAACCAGCCGATGTCAGACAGGTCCTCGTTCCCGCCGGTGCGGCTCGCCTCCGAGCCGGAGCTGGCCCGGGACGCGCTCGCCACACCGCTGCTGTCCCGCGCCGCGCGGCTCGCGCGCTGGGCCGGAGACGGGACACGGGTCGACGCCGACGGCGGGCTGGCCGAGGAGCAACTGCCCGCCGCGGCCGCGGTGCTCGGCCTCAGCGGCGACGGCGCGGCGGCCGGGGCGAGCGAGGCCTGGCGGGTCGCCCTGGACACCGGGCTCGTCCGGATCGTCGACGAGGACGAGGACGAGGCCGCCGTCGCGCCCGGCCCGGACCTGGACCTGCTGACCGGCGGCTCGCCGCACGACGTGCTCACGGTCTGGACGAACGCCCTCGAGGGCGTGCTGGCCGACGCGAGCGTGCCCGATCTGGACGCGCTGGTCGAAGCGGTGGGTCAGGGCGGCGCGGTCGACCTCTCCGGACTGGACTGGGACCCCGAGACGGAGGCGGAGTTCCTCGACGGCGTGCTCGCCAACCTCTACCGGCTGACGGCCGGCGCGGACGGGTCCGGCGGCGGTCCGGTGCCGCTGCCCGTGCTCGCCGCCTCCATGATCGTGCCCAGCGACATGGGGGAGCCCACCAACGACATACTGGAGCAGGTCTCCGAGGCGATGATGCGGCTGGACGACCAGTTCCGGCTGCTGGAGCCGGCGGGCCTGGTCGAGTACCGGCCGGTGGACGAGGAGTTGATGGCGGAGGCCGAGAGCGAGCCGTCGACGCCGGTCGAGGAGGTGGACGTCGCCCGCTACGGCATGGTGCGGCTGACCCCGCTCGGACTGCACGGGCTGCGGACCCGGCTGCTGGAGGCCGGCTGCCGGGCGCCGGTGATCGGCGAACTCGCGGACAAGGGTGCCGACGCGCTGCTCGACGGCACCGCAGGGTTTCCCCCGGCGATCACGCACGCGGAGACCGAGCAGTGGCTGGCGAGCCGTGAACCGCTGTCCGCCGCGAGGGAGTTGCTCGCCGCAGCGCGCGGCACGGACGCGGGCGCGCCGCTGCGGCGGCTGCGCTGCCAGCAGGCGCTGTCCCTGGTCGGCGCCGAGGCCGAGCCGGCGCTGCGGGAGGTGCTCGACGATGCCGAACTCGGCGGGCTGGCCCGGGTCTGGCTGACCGAGCGCGGTCTGGCCGACGTGCCGGCGCCGTCCCAGGAGATGATCTTCTGGCTGACCATCGACACGGTGGCCGCCCAACTGGCGGCCGAGGGGGACTCCGAGGAACTGCACGCCCTCGTCGAGGGGCTCGCCGAACAGCACAGCGGCTTCTTCGCGGCGGCCTGGCGGGTGGACCACCCGCAGACGGCGGACGTGCTGGAGGCGATGGGACGGCTGCACCCGGACAAGAAGACCGCCAAGGAAGCACGCAAGGCGGCGTTCAAGGCCCGGTCCGCGCAGGGCGGTTGAGCGGCGGACCCGGGCACGCGGTGTCCCGGGGCGCCGGAGACGGGGAAACGCGGCACGTTCGGCGGCCGTCCGCGCGGCGGAGCGTACGCCCACGCGGCCGCGGATCCCGGCCGGGGCGGCGACCGTCTCCCCCGCGCGGTGCGGGGTCCGCGGTCATGGACCGGCCGCGACCCGTGCCCACCCTGCGGGCCGCGGCCGTCCGGTCATGTGCCGCGTTGCGTCACTTGCTGACGGCGAAGCGCATCAGGGCGTGCTCGTCGCCCTGCTTGATCTTCCCCGTCTCGTTGATCACCTCGAGCTTCCAGGAGCCGCCGACCCGTAGGGCCTTGGCCACGGCGCAGCCGTTGTCCTGGGTGAGCAGGCTCGGCCAGATGTCGGCGACCTGCTGGGAGGTGCCCCCGGTCGCGTCGTACACCTTGAAGCTGATGTTGCGCGCCTTCTGGAAGGAACTGCCCTTCTTGAACGCCGAGGCGATGAACACGATCGAGGTGATGTTCTGCGGTATCCGGGCGAACTCGACCGTCACCGTCTCGTCGTCGCCGTCGCCCCGGCCGGTCTGGTTGTCACCGCTGTGCAGCAACGAGCCGTTGCCCATGGGGTCCAGCGAGTCCAGGCCCGCCAGGCGCACCGGGTCCGCACCCTGCATGGCGACGGCGATCAGGTCGAGGTCGGTGCCCATCTTGCGGCGGAGCACGCCCATCACCCCGCCGGAGGTGCCCCCGGTGGGGTCCCAGGACACGCCGATGGACATGTGGGTCACCCCGTCCAGGTCCGCCGGGCCGTCTTCTTTCGTCAGCGTGATCATGTGTGGTTCATCCTCCGGTGAAATGACTGCGACAGGCGAATTCTGTCCTACAGCGCCTGGGCCGCAGGCTTCACCATGTTCCGTACGGTGCGGGCCTTGACGAAGTCGCCCATGGCCGTCATCTCCCACTCGCCGGTGAACTGCCGGATGAGCTTGGCCATCATCACCCCGGTCTGCGGCTCGGCGTGGGTGAGGTCGAAGCGGACCAGCTCCTCCTCGGTGGTGGCGTCCACCAGGCGGCAGTAGGCCTTGGCGACCTCGGTGAACTTCTGTCCCGAGAAGGAGTTCACGGTGAACACCAGGCCGGTCACCTCCTGGGGCAGACGCCCGAGGTCGACCACGATCACCTCGTCGTCGCCCGCGCCCTCGCCGGTGAGGTTGTCGCCGGAGTGCTTCACCGCGCCGTCCAGGATGGTGAGCTTGCCGAAGTAGCAGCTGTCGACGTGGTTGCGCTGCGGGCCGAAGGCGATGACCGAGGCGTCCAGGTCGATGTCGGCGCCGCGGTACGCCGGTTCCCAGCCGAGGCCCATCTTGACCCGGGCGAGCAGCGGACGGCCGCCCTTGACCAGGGACACGGTCTGGTTCTTCTGGAGGCTGACCCGGCCCTTGTCCAGGTTGACCTTCCCGGCACCGGGAGCGGGGACGGAGGCCTGCGGGGCCGGGGGAGCCGGGGGAACCGGAGGGGCGGCCGGGTACTGCGCGCCGGGCACCGGGGCCGGCGGGGTGAGCGGCTGGGGCGGGACGACCGGCTGCGGCGGGGCCACCGGGGCGGGGGCCGGTTCCTCCACCGTCACGCCGAAGTCGGTGGCGATGCCCGCGAGTCCGTCGGCGTACCCCTGGCCGACGGCCCGCGCCTTCCACTGGCCGTTCCGCAGGTAGATCTCCACGACCACCAGCGCCGTCTCGGTGCCGAGCCGCGGCGGGGTGAACGTGGCCAGCGCCGAGCCGTTGTCCGCGTCGCGGATGGTGGCCGTGGGCTCGATGCCCTGGAAGGTCTGCCCGGCGGCGTCCGGGCTGGCGGTGACCACGATCTTCTCGATGCCCGGCGGCACCGCGGCGGTGTCCACGATGATCGCGTCGGGCGCGCCGCCGCCGCCCGAACGGTAGGTCACGCCCGGCCCGGACGGCTGGTTGTAGAAGATGAAGTCGTCGTCCGAGCGCACCTTGCCGTCGGCGGTGAGCAGCAGGCCCGATACGTCCAGCCGCACCGGAGCGGCGACGTCCACCGTCACGCGCGCGGCGGCCAGAGGGATGTTCGAGCCGGGGGTCATAGCTGTCATGTGGGAGGTAACGACCGAGGGCGCTTTACCGTTCCCTTACCCGGCAGACGGGTGAACCGGTGAAGCGTCCTCGGTGGCCGTGGCCGGTCCTCGCTACGGCACCACCACGATCTTCCGCCCCACCCCGGACGCGAACTGCTCCAGCGCCTCCGGGTACCGCTCCAGCGGGATCCGGTCACTGATGAAGACCTCGGGGTCCAGCACCCCGGCCGCGAACAGCTCCGCGGCCCGCTCGAAGCTGTGCAGCACCGCCATCGAGCCGGTGATGGTGATCTCCTGGTTGTAGATCCGGTACGGATCGATCATCACCCGGGTCGCGTAGTCGGCCACCCCGAACTGGAGGAAGGTTCCCGCCTTCGCCACCCGGTCCAGGCCGTCCTGGATCGCCGCCGCGTTGCCGGTCGCGTCGACCACCACGTCCCAGCCCTGCGGCCGGTCCAGCTCGTCGGCGTTCGCCGCGGACGCCGACACCCCGAGCTGCCGAGCCGTCTCGAGGCGGGCCGGGTTCACGTCGACCACGTCCACACTGGCCGCGCCGGTCCGCTTGGCCAGTTCCAGCATCATCAGGCCCATGGTCCCGGAACCGTAGATCAGCACGTGCGAACCCAGCCGCGAGCGCAGCACGTCGTAGCCGCGGACCGCGCACGACAGCGGCTCGATCAGGGCCGCGTCCTCGGTGCGGATGTGTTCGGGCAGCTTGACGCAGTTGGCGACCGGGGCCACCGCGTACCGGGCGGCGCCGCCCGCGGTGGTCACGCCGATCGCGGCCCACCGCTCGCACAGGTTGTTGTGCCCGTCACGGCAGTAGCGGCACTCGTAGCAGTACAGCGACGGGTCGACCGCCACCCGGTCGCCGACCGACACCTCCGTGACCTGCGTGCCGACCGCGGCCACCTGGCCGGCGAACTCGTGCCCGGGCACGATCGGCAGCTTGGGCGCGAACTCGCCCTGGAGGATGTGCAGATCGGTGCCGCACAGCCCGCAGGCCGCCACCTCGACGACGACCTCGCGCGGCCCCGGCGTCGGGTCGGGGACCTCGGTGACGACGGCGCGGCCCACGGACTCGATGACGGCGGCCTTCATTTCACGGCTCCCAACGACAGGCCCTGGACCAGTTTGTCCTGGGCGGCGAACCCCGCGGTGAGCACCGGCAGGGAGATGACGAGCGACGCCGCGCACACCTTGGCCAGGAACAGGCCCTGGCTGGTGATGAAGGTGGTGAGGAACACGGGGGCGGTCTCGGCGACCACACCCGTGAGGACCCGCGCGAACATCAGCTCGTTCCAGCTGAAGATGAAACAGATCAGGGCGGTCGCCGCGATGCCGGGCAGGGCGATCGGGGCGACCACGCGGCCCAGCACGGTCGGCAGCCGGGCGCCGTCGATCTGGGCGGCCTCGATGATCGCGACCGGGACCTCGGACAGGAAGGACTGCATCATCCAGACCGCGATCGGCAGGTTCATGGCCGTGTAGAGGATGACCAGCGCCCAGATGTTGTCGAGCAGGCCTGTGTTCTTCGCGAACAGGTAGATCGGCAGCAGACCGGCCACCAGGGGCAGCATCTTGGTGGACAGGAAGAAGAACAGGACGTCGGTCCACTTCCTCACCGGCCGGATGGACAGCGCGTACGCGGCGGGCAGCGCGAGGAGGAGGGTCAGCAGGGTGGAGACCAGCGAGGCGGTCATGGAGTTGATCAGCGCGGGCCAGGGACTGGCCCCGCCGGTCAGCCCGAAGAACTGCCGGTAGCCGTCCAACGTCAGCGCGGCGGCCACCGACGGCGGGTTGGTCGCCGCGTCCGCCTCGGAGTGGAAGGACGTCAGTACCATCCAGAGCAGGGGCAGCACGAACACGAGTCCGGCCAGCCAGGCGACGACGCCCAGGGCCGCACCCCGGAACCGGCCGCGCGGTTGGCCGTACCGCGGGGCGGTGGTGGCGGTGGCCATCAGCGGGACACCTCCTCACGGAACAGCGACGACACCACGCGCAGCGCGAAGGTCGCCAGGATGATCGAGCCGATCACGACGATGACGCCGGCCGCGGAGGCGAGGCCGTTCTCGTGCGCCTGGTAGAAGGTCTGGTAGATCGTGTACGGCAGGTTCGCGGTGCCCAGGCCGCCGGAGGTGATGGTGAACACCGCGTCGAAGTTCTGCACGATGTAGATCGAGCCGAGCAGCACGCCGAGTTCGAGGTAGCGGCGCAGATGCGGCAGGGTGATGTGCACGAAGACCTGCCAGTCGCTCGCCCCGTCCATCCTGGCCGCCTCGAGCAGTTGTGAGTCGCGGCTCTGGAGTCCGGCCAGCAGGATCAGCATCATGAACGGGGTCCACTGCCAGATCAGCGCGGCCTCCACCGCCATCAGCGGCATATCGGAGATCCAGTCCGGCTGGACCGCCCCGTCCCCGCCGATGGCGTGCAGGATGCCGTTGAACAGCCCGTACTCCGGGTTGAACAGCAGGTGCTTCCACATCAGCGCGGCGGCGACCGGCACCAGCAGGAACGGCGCGATGAGCATGGTGCGCACGGCGGCCCGGCCGCGGAAGCGGCGGTCGAGGAGCAGCGCAAGCAGCAGGCCGAGCAGCAGGCTGACCAGCACCACGGTGACGGTCAGCAGGATGGTCGTCCACACCGAACTGCGCAGGTCGGGGTCGCTCAGCACCTCGCCGTAGTTGGCGAATCCGGCGAAGTGGCGCCGGTCGGGGTAGAGCGCGTTCCAGTCGAGGAACGAGATCACCAGGGTGGCCACGAAGGGCAGTTGGGTAACGACGATCATGAAGAGCAGCGCCGGCAGCAGGGGCGCCCGGGTGGCCCAGGCGCGCATGCGGTTCGAGCGCCGGGCCGCCGGCCGTCCGGAGACGGCGGCGGCGCGGGCCGGTGAGGTCAGGGTCATGACCCCTCGTACTTCTGGGCGACGGCCTCGGCGAGCTTCTGGGCCTTCTTCAGGGCGCTGTCCACCGACTGGCGTCCGGCGATGGCGGAGCTGATCTCCTGGGAGACCTTGGTGCCCAGGTCGGTGAACTCGGGGATGCCGACGAACTGGATGCCGGGCGCGGGACGGGGCTGCACGCCCGGGTCCTCGGGCTTGGCGTTCGCGATGGCGTCCCGGGTGACGTCCGCGAACGCGGCGGCCTCCTTGCGGTACTGCGGGATGTCGTAGGTCGAGGCGCGCTTGCCGGCCGGGACGTTGGACCAGCCGGCCTTCTCGCCGGCGAGCTTCTCGTAGTCCTTGCTGGAGGCCCAGGAGATGAACTTCCAGGCGTTCTCCGAGTTCTTGGACGCCTTCTGGATGCCCCACGCCCAGGTGTAGAGCCAGCCCGAGCCGTCAGTCTTCTCGACCGGGGCCGGGGCGTAGCCGATCTTGCCCTTGACCGGAGAGCCGTCGGCCTCCAGGGAGCCCGCTCCGGCGGTGGCGTCGTACCACATGGCCGTCTTGCCCTGGGTCATGTTGTTCAGGCACTCCGCGTAGCCGGACTGGGCGGCACCGGCCTCGCCGTGCTTGCGGACCAGGTCGACGTAGAACTGGGTGGCCTCCTTGAACTCCTTGGAGTCCAGGCGTGCAGTCCAGTCCTTGTCGAACCAGGTGCCGCCGAAGGTGTTCACCACCGTGGTCAGCGGTGCCATGACCTCGCCCCAGCCCGGCAGTCCGCGCAGGCAGATGCCCTTCATGCCGGATCCGTCGATCTTGGCGGCCAGGTCGGCGACCTGCTTCCAGGTGGGCTTGTCCGGCATGGTCAGGCCCGCCTTCTCCAGGACGTCCTTGCGGTACATCAGGAAGGAGGACTCGCCGTAGAACGGCTCCCCGTACAGCTTGCCGTCCTCGGCGGTGAGCGCCCGGGTCATCGGGGGGAGGATGTCGGCCTGGTCGAAGGCGGTGTCCTTCTCGACGTAGGCGTCCAGGGGGTGCAGCCACCGGTTCTTGGCGTAGATCGGGATCTCGTAGTTGCTCAGGGTGGCGACGTCGTACTGCCCGGCCTGGTTGGCGAAGTCCTGGCTGATCTTGTCGCGGACGTCGTTCTCCGGCAGGACGGTGAAGTTCACCTTGATGCCGGTGTCCTTGGTGAAGTGGGCGGCGGTCAGCTTCTGCAGCTCCACCATCTGCGGATTGTTCACCATCAGGACGTTGACGGAGCTGTCGCCGGCGGATCCGGACCCGCCGGCGCCCGAGCAGGCGGCGAGCGGAGCGATCAGCGTCCCTACCGCCGCCACGGCGAAGAGGGTCCGTGGCGAACGTCGGCTCTGGGTTCGCATGGGTACTCCAGGAGATGTTGACACTAATGGGGACTTGAGGGTGACGAGAGCGCCTCGCGGGGCGGGTGGAGGGTGAGATTCAGCGGGGTGCCGGGCGACTCTGCGGTCAGACCCGGATGACCTGCGGCCCGAGCAGGGAGTAGCGGTGTGCCTCGGTCGCCGGGAGCAGGGTGCTCGTCACGATCGCCTCCAACGCGCCGACTTCGGCGAACCGGCAGAAGCTGACCGCCCCGAACTTGGTGTGGACGCCCGCGAGCACCACCCGGCGCGCGGCCCTGACCGCCTGCGCCTTCACCTCGCTGACCGCCGGGTCGGGCGTGGTCAGACCGTGCTCGCGGGAGATGCCGTTGGCGCCGATGAACGCCAGGTCGATGACGAAACCGGACAGCATCCTCGTCGTCCAGTGGTCCACGGTGGCGAGGGTGCCGGAGCGGACCCGGCCGCCGAGCAGCAGCACGGAGATGGTGCCGGTCTCGGCGAGCGCGCCCGCGACCGGCAGGGAGGCGGTGACCACGGTCAGCGGCCGGTCCCGGGGCAGGGCCTCGGCGATGAGCTGCGGGGTGAAGCCCTCGTCGACGAAGACCGTTTCGGCGTCCCCGAGCAGTTCGGCGGCGGCGGTCGCCACCCTGCGCTTCTCGGGTACGTGGCTGGTGGCGCGGAAGGCCAGAGTGGTCTCGAAGCCGGCGCTCTCCACGGGGTAGGCGCCTCCGTGGGTGCGGCGCACCAGACCGTGGTCCTCCAGGGAGCGCAGGTCCCGTCGTACGGTCTCCTTGGCCACGCCCAGGTCGGCGGCGAGCGCGGTGACGTCGACCGATCCGGTGGCACGCGCCAACCGCACGATTTCGCGCTGGCGTTCCTCGGCCGTCCCGTGGCTCATGGGTCGACCACCCGCTTCCTGGTTTCGATGCCCGTTCGGGCCCGGTGCGGCCCTTGCCGGATGTTCTACAGCGGGTGCGCGGTTCTGACCAGGCTTGTTTTGGGCTCGCTCCTGTCCGTTTACGCCCGTTCGGCTCGGGTGGTGCCCGCCTCGGACCTGCAGGGGGGTGTTCCGGGGCGTGGGAACGGGCGGCATCGATGCCCGAATACGAGGGCGGGCGGGCCCGTTCGGTGCCCGCCCGCCCTCGGCTGCGTCGATTTTGCGCCGGGTCAGTACGGCCAGATGGGCGGGTCCGTCACGAAGGGGCCGCCGATGTACACATGGGCCTTGTTGTCCGGGTCGAGCTCACCCTGCTCGGCGATCAGCTTCCCGGCGTACTGCTCCGAGTCGTCCCGCGGTTCGTAGCCGAGCGCCCGCGCGCTGGTCAGATCCAGCCACAGGCGGGTGTTGGCGGAGGCGCCGTGGACGACGGTGTGACCCACGTTCTCGGCGGTCAGGGCCGCGTGGAAGAGGCGGGCGCCGTCGGCGGGGCTCATCCACATGGAGAGCATCCGCACGCTGGTCGGCTCGGGGAAGCAGGAGCCGATGCGTACCGAGACGGTCTCCAGGCCGTGCTTGTCCCAGTAGAGCTGGGCGAGGTCCTCGCCGAAGGCCTTGGACAGGCCGTAGAAGGTGTCCGGACGGTGCGGGGTCTCGATCGGCAGGAGCGGCTCGCCGGGGCCGGGTCGCGGGGTGTGGCCCACCGCATGGTTGGACGAGGCGAAGACGATCCGCCGCACGCCCTCCTCGCGGGCCGCCTCGTACAGGTGGTAGGTGCCCTCGATGTTGGCCTCGAGGACCTTCTCGAAGGAGGCTTCCAGGGAGATGCCCGCGAGATGGATGATCGCGTCGACGCCCCTGACGGCCTCGCGCAGGGCGTCCCGGTCGGAGAGGTCCGCGACGATCGCGTCCGGCTCGCCCTCGATCGGACGCATGTCCAGCAGGCGCAGTTCGTAGCCGTACTCGGGCAGCAGGCCCCGCATCAGGGTGCCGAGCCCGCCGGCGGCGCCGGTGAGCAGAACGGTGCGGGGAGCGGGCATCCTCGGTCTCCTTGAAAGGGGCGTTCCTGTGCATGGATACGATTCACATGGATGGACACGCTATGAACAGTGTCCGTACCCCGTCAAGTGTGTCGTGAACTCGCGAAATCCGCTCCTGTGTTGCCGGTTTGCGCGCTTGACCTGCCCGAATGAGGGCTCCTAACGTGATCGCGTTCATGAACGTGGACATTGCTCAGAAACATGCACTCGCCCGGCTGATCGAGCGCGACAGCGTGCTGCTCGACGAGGAGGAAGCGTGAAGACCTCGGCCTTCGTCTACCCCTGGGACGTCAACGGCGACCCCGACGCGCCCGGGCGTCTGGCCGCCCTCGGAGTGGAACAGGTGACGCTCGCCGCCGCCTACCACTCCACGCGCGCGCTGACCCCCCGCCACCCGCGCCACCGCGTGGTCACCGCCGAGCACGCCGCCGTGCTGTACCCGGCGGACGACCGCTGGGCGGGCCGGACGCTGCACCCGTACCCGGCCGGCGACTGGGCACCCGGCGACGCGTACGGCGAGGCCGCGACGGCCCTGGCCGAGACCGGTCTCGAGGTGCACACCTGGGTCGTCCTCGCGCACAACTCCCGCCTGGGCGCCGAGCATCCGGACACCTCCGTCGTCAACGCCTACCGCGACCGCTACCCGTGGGCGCCGTGCATCGCCCAGCCCGCCACGCGCGCGTACCTGACCGAGCTGGCCGCCGAGGCGGCCGTCCGCCCCGGGGCGCGCGGCACCGAACTGGAGTCCCTCGGCTGGTACGGGCTCGCCCATCTGCACGCCCACGACAAGACCGCCGGGGTGGCTCTCGGGGAGGCCGGGCAGTACCTGATGTCCTTGTGCTTCTGCCCCGCCTGCCGCACCGGGTATGGCGAACAGGGCCTGGACCCCGACGAGTTGGCGCACGCCGTACGCTCCGCCCTGGAACCGGTGTGGCGGGGGGCGCCCTCCGGTGGGGGTGCCGCCCGGCCGAGCGGAGGCGGGACTGCGGGAGGCTGGGCCGGTGTGGTGGAACTGCTCGGCGAGAGCAGGGCGGGCGCCACCCGCGCATGGCGCGACCGGACCGCGCGCACCCTCCAGGAGGCGGCGGTCGCGGCGGTCCGCGCGGCGGCCCCCGACGGCTTCCAGGTCCTTGTGCACGCCGATCCGGTGTCCCACCACTGCGGCGCCAACGCCGGTGTCGACCCCGCCCACATCCTGTCCGTGGCGGACGGCGTGGTGGTGCCCTGCACGGGCGGTGCCGGCCTGCTGACCCCGTTCGCCGAACAGGGCCGTCCGGGCGCCGTCCTGGCCGCCAACTTCACGATCGTCTCCGGCATGGGCGGCAGCCCGGGCACCCTCGCCGAGGACGCGGGCCGCGCGAGGGACCTCGGGGCGAGCGAACTCCGCCTGTATCACGCGGGGTTGGCCTCGGACGGCGACCTGGCGGCGGTGCGGTCGGCGTTGCGGGGCCTGTGAAGCAGCATCAGTGACGTGGCCGACAGTCCGAGGGCCAGGAAGGCCAGGAGCGCCGGGAGGGAGACGGCGCCGACCAGGGCGGCACCCGCGGCCAGGCAGACGACGTTGGGGGCGAAGAGCAGCGTGTTCGCGGTGGCGGCCGTCCGGCCGAGCAGTCCCGCCGGGGTCTCCCGCTGCACGGCGGTGAACGCGGCGATCAGTACGCACGGCAGTCCGGCGCCGCTCACCACGCTGCTGACCAGGGCCACGGGGTCGGACGGGATCGCGCGCAGGGCCACGCCGACCGCGGTGAGGGCGATGCCGAAGGCCGCGAAGCGGCGGCTGCCCAGGCGGCGCAGGGCGGTGCCCGAGGCGAGACCGATCGCCACCGAACCGGCGCCCTGGACGGCGTACAGCACCCCGGCGTACGCGGGCGCGTGGCCGAGGCGGTCGACGACGGCGTAGATCAGCGCGCCGGTCACGCCGGTGAACAGCATCGTGGCGCCGCCGGCCAGCACCAGGGGCCGCAGCCGCGGGTGGGACCACAGATGGCGGGCGCCCTCGGCGGCCTGCGCACGCCAGGAGCCCTCGGGCCGGCGGGGCTCGTCCTCGCTGACCCGCAGCATCGCGTACAGACCGGCGGCGAGCAGGAACGTGACCGCGTCGAGCAGGGCCACGCAGCGGCCGCCGTACGCCGCGTACAGGCCCGCGCCCGCCAGCGGGGCCAGCAGCTTCATGCCCTCGTTGGCGGTCATCCGCAGCCCGTTGAAGTCGCCGAGCAGCTTCGGGCCGATGGCGGTGGCGACGAGCGCCGACTGCGCCGCGTCCTCCACGACGCCCGTGGCACCGTAGACGAACAGCACCCCGTACAGCACCCAGACGCGGCCGGGGGAGTCGACGGTGAGGAGGGCGAGCAGGAGCACCGCCAGCAGCAGGTTGGCGGCGATCAGCAGGGGGCCGCGGCGGACGCGGTCGGCGAGCGTGCCGAGCGCCGGACCGGCCAGGGTCGGCACCCACATCGCCAGCAGGCACAGCGCGGCCAGCCCGTTCGAGCCGGTGAGGTCCTTCACCCACACACCCGAGGCCAGCCACAGCGCCGACGTGCCGAAACCGGACACCACCACAGCGGCCAGACACACCCCCGCCGCACGGTCCCGCAGCACCCGAACCAGGGTCCATTCAGTCGTCATACCGCCCGATCGTCGCCCTAAGGCCCCACCCCACGGATCCGTCAGATGCCGTAGAGCCCGAGCCTGCCCGACCGGCGATCCGCCGGTGGCCGTCGGTCATGTCACGGGGGCGTGGGCGGGTGCCGGAGGCCCGCCGGCGGGGGAGTTCGTCCGTGGCGGGTGGCCCGGGTCGGTGGGGGCGGGGGCCGGGGCCTGAGCGCGGGTGTCGAGTTCGGGTCGGGCGGGATCGCGGCGGTCGTGCTGCGGGGGCGTGGCCGGGTGCCGGCGGTCCCGTTCCGAGACGGTTCGCGGCGCGCGGTCCGGGTCGGTGGGGAAGCGGGGTGTCCGAGCGTGCGCCTCGGCCGCCGGGGTGCGGTGTTGCGTGGGTGTTGAGCTCCGGTCGGGCGGGTTGTGCCAGGAGTCGTCGGTCATGCGGCTCAGGCGTGGTCGCGCACGGCCGGCCGACGGGGGAGTTCGTCCGTGGCGGGTGGCTCGGGTCGGTCGGGGGCGGGGGCTGAGCGTGGGTGTCGAGTGCTGGCTGGGCCGGAGGCCGTCGGGAGCTGTGGGGCGGGCGGTCCGCGCCGATGGGGGAGATGGGTCGGCCCCGGCCGACGGGGTGCCGTGTCGTGTGAGCGATGAGTTTTGGAGGTCGCGGCGGTCCACCTTCCGTACGTGAGATCAAGAGTGGAGGAGTGATGACCGATACGATCCTCGATCTCGGTCCGCAGGCCCGTCTCGTGGCGCGGCTGGCCGAGGGTGTGCATGAGGAGCAGCTCGGCGCGGTGACACCGTGCCCGGACTACGCGGTGCGCAACCTGCTGGGGCACCTGATCGGCCTGGCGGTGGCCTTCCGGGACGCCGGCCGCAAGGCGCTGGGTGCCACGACCGACACCAGCCCGGACGCCGCCGCACCCGACGTCGGCCCCGACTGGCGCGAGGAGTTGCCCAAGGCCCTCGACGAGCTGGCCGAGGTCTGGCGCGACCCGGCCGCCTGGACCGGCATGACCCGCGCGGGCGGTGTGGACCTGCCGGGCCGGGTCGCCGGGGCGGTGGCCGCCGACGAGCTGGTGATCCACGGCTGGGACCTGGCCCGGGCCACCGGCCAGGACTACGAGCCCGATCCCGCCGCACTGCGGGCGTCGTACGGCTTCCTGCGCGCGGCGGCCGACGACCCGAACCGGGGCAACGGCCCGTTCGGACCCGTCGTCCCCGTTCCCGAGGACGCTCCGCTGCCCGACCGGGTCGTGGGCCTGAGCGGCCGCGATCCCGGCTGGAAGCCCTGAGCGGCCGGGGGCCGGCAGGAACCGGCCCGAACACGAGCCGGTCTCCCCGGAGTTGCGGCGGCATACGCTTTCGGGCGCCGTGATCCCGGCCCCCACGCCCCGCGACCGCACCCAGCGGCCGCGGGGCTTCTTCATGTCGCCCGGCGCCCGATCGCCGCGCGAGACAGCCCTGTCACGTGCGTCGTCACCCACTGCCCGGAGGCAGGACCACGGACTGCGCGCACGGTCCTCAGCGGTCCGCGGTCGACCGCCGGCCGTCGACGCCCCCACCGAACCTCATCGCGAAGGCGAACGCCCGACGCGCCTCACCACCCCCCACCCGCCGCCGAATTCGCCCGCACCGCACCTGTCGTTCCCCGGCGCGAAATTCCTGTGCCGGAGGCATTGACGAAACCCCGGGCCCCTCTTACCTTCATCGCGTCGTACTTCGTACGTCATATATGAGACGCGATACGCGAGATCAGAACTCGCGATCCGAGCCGTGATGTGATCGACGAGATCCGAGAGGCGCGCATGACCTCTGTGCCCACGCCGATCCCCTCCCGCACGCAGGTCGTGCTGGAGGCGATCAAACACCGCATCCTCACCGGGCGGCTGACGCCTGGTCAGGCCCTGGTCGAGACCGAACTCGCCGCTCAGTTCGGGGTGTCCAAGACCCCGGTGCGTGAGGCGCTGAAGACCCTGGCCGGCACCGGACTGGTCGTGATGAGCCAGTACAAGGGCGTCACGGTGCGCGAAGTGGACGCGGACATGGCACGCGAGGTCTACGACGTGCGGCTGCTGCTTGAGCCGGAGGCGCTGAGGCGCTCGGTGCGCCGCGGCGCCTCCCTGGACGCCGCCCGCGACGCGCTGAAGCAGGCCGCCGAGGCCGCCGACACCGCCGAACGCTCCCTCGCCAACCGCGAGTTCCACCGCGCCCTCTACCTGCCCTGCGGCAACCCGCTGCTCGGCCGGATGCTCGACGAGGTCCGCGACCAGGCCGCCCTCGTCTCCGCCGTCGCCTGGTCCGCCGATCCCTCCTGGGACCGGGAGGCCACCGAGCACCGGGAGATCCTGCGGCTCGCCCTGGAGGGCGACGCCGACGGCGCGGCCCGCGCCCTCCACGCCCACATCGCGTCGTTCGTGCAACGGGCCTTCCCCTCCGCGGAGTCGAAGGCCCAGGGAGAGGACGGTCAGGCATGACAACGGCGTTCGAGACCCAGCGGGCGGCCCTGGCCGACGTGGTGGCGATCCCGGTGACCCCGTTCACCGAGGACGGCGGCGTCGACAGCGCCACCTATCGGGCCCTGCTGCGTCGTCTGCTCGACGGCGGCATCACGACCCTCACGCCCAACGGCAACACCGGGGAGTTCTACGCCCTCACCCCCGAGGAGCGGCAGCAGGTCACCGAGATGACCGTCGAGGAGGCCGGGGGCCGGGCGGACATCCTGGTCGGCGTCGGCCACGACGTGCCCACCGCGGTCGCCTCCGCCCGGCAGGCCCACGAGTTGGGCGCGCAGATGGTCATGGTCCACCAGCCCGTGCACCCCTACGTCTCCCAGGGTGGCTGGGTCGACTACCACCGCGCGATCGCCGAGGCCGTGCCCGAGCTGGGCGTCGTCCCCTACATCCGCAACGCCCAACTGCCCGGCACCCGCCTGGCCGAACTCGCCGACGCCTGCCCGAACGTCATCGGCGTCAAGTACGCCGTACCGGACGCCACCCGCTTCGGCGCCTTCGCCCGGGACGCGGGCCTGGACAGGTTCGTGTGGGTCGCCGGCCTCGCCGAGCCCTACGCCCCCTCCTACTTCTCCGCCGGCGCCACCGGCTTCACCTCCGGCCTGGTCAACGTCGCCCCGGCCGTCTCCGTCAGCATGCTCCAGGCGCTCAGGGCCGGCGACTACCCGGCCGCGATGAAGGTCTGGGAGCGGATCCGCCGCTTCGAGGAACTGCGCGCGGCCAACGGGTCGGCGAACAACGTCACCGTCGTCAAGGAGGCCCTCGCCGCGCTCGGCCTGTGCCGCCGGGACGTGCGCCCGCCGAGCAAGCCGCTGCCGGAGAGCGAACGCGCCGAGGTCGCCGCCATCGCCGCCGGGTGGTCGATATGAGTGCCCGGCCGGGCGACAGGCGCCCGGAGGACCTGCGCAGTCACCAGTGGTACGGCACCGACGGCCTGCGCTCCTTCAGCCACCGCGCCCGCACCCGCCAGCTCGGCTACCTGCCCGAGGAGCACCTGGGCAAGCCGGTCGTCGCGATCCTCAACACCTGGTCCGACATCAACCCCTGCCACGTCCACCTGCGGGACCGCGCCCAGGCGGTCAAGCGCGGGGTGTGGCAGGCGGGCGGCTTCCCGCTGGAGTTCCCGGTCTCCACGCTCAGCGAGACCTTCCAGAAGCCGACCCCGATGCTCTACCGCAACATGCTCGCCATGGAGACCGAGGAACTGCTGCGCTCCTACCCGGTCGACGGCGCCGTCCTGATGGGCGGCTGCGACAAGTCCACCCCCGCCCTCCTGATGGGCGCCGCGAGCGTCGACCTGCCCACCGTGTTCGTGCCCGCCGGACCCATGCTGCCCGGTCACTGGCGGGGTGAGGTCCTCGGCTCCGGCACCGACATGTGGAAGTACTGGGACGACAAGCGGGCCGGCCTGATCGGCGACTGCGAGATGGCCGAGCTGGAGAGCGGCCTGGCCCGCTCGCCCGGCCACTGCATGACCATGGGCACGGCCTCCACGCTGACCGCGGCCGCCGAGGCCCTCGGCGTGACCGTCCCCGGCGCCTCCAGCATCCCGGCGGTGGACTCCGGGCACGACCGGATGGCGGCCAGGGCGGGCATGACCATCGTCGAACTGGTCCGCAAGGACCGCAAGGTGAGCGAGATCCTGACCCGCGAGGCGTTCGAGGACGCGGTCACCACCGTCCTCGGGCTCGGCGGCTCCACCAACGCCGTGATCCATCTGATCGCCATGGCGGGCCGCGCGGGCGTCCGGCTCACCCTCGACGACTTCGACCGCGTCGCCCGCACCGTCCCGGTCCTCGCCAACGTCCGCCCCGGCGGACAGAAGTACCTCATGGAGGACTTCCACTTCGCCGGCGGCCTGCCCGGCTTCCTCTCCCGCATCCCGGACCTGCTCCACCTGGACCGGCCGACGGTGTCGTACGACACCCTGCGCGAGCAGATCGCCGACGCGCAGGTGCACGACGACGACGTGATCCGGCCCCGCGGCAACCCGGTCGCGGACGAGGGCGGAGTGGCGGTGCTGCGCGGCAACCTCTGCCCGGACGGCGCCGTCATCAAGCACATCGCCGCCGAGTCGCACCTGCTCAAGCACACCGGGCCCGCCGTCGTCTTCGACGACTACCGGACCATGCAGCGCACCATCAACGATCCCTCGCTCGGCATCACCGCCGACAGCGTGCTCGTGCTGCGCGGCTCCGGCCCCAAGGGCGGACCCGGAATGCCCGAGTACGGCATGCTGCCCATCCCCGATCACCTGCTCAAGCAGGGCGTGCGGGACATGGTCCGGATCTCCGACGCCCGCATGAGCGGCACGAGTTACGGCGCCTGCGTGCTGCACGTCGCCCCCGAGAGCCATGTCGGCGGACCGCTGGCACTGGTGCGCACGGGCGACCCGATCACCCTCGACGTCGAGGCCCGCACTCTCCGACTCCACGTGGACGATGAGGAGTTGGAGCGCCGCAGGGCCGAGTGGACGCCGCCGCCCGCGCGTTACGAGCGCGGCTACGGCGCCCTGTACTCCGAACAGATCACCCAGGCCGACACCGGCTGCGACTTCGAGTTCCTGGCCCGGCCCGGGAAGGTGCCGGACCCGTACGCCGGATAGCCGACCCCGACCGGAACCGGGCACCCCCCGGAACCAACCACCCCACCCGCCCTCTCCGCCGAAGCGCTTCACCCACGTGTACGTAGCAAGCGCTTCCTATGGACCGCCGCACTGCCCCACTGCGAGGAGAACAGTCATGGCCCAAGCCGCAGCCGTGGCGAAACCGCCCGCGCCACCCCGGCGGCGCCGTGCCTCCGCCACGCCGCGCAGGCTTCCGTACCTGCTGATCGCCCCGGCCGCCCTGCTCATGCTGGGCTTCATCGCCTACCCGGTGCTCAGCGTCTTCTACTACAGCCTGCAGAACTACAACCCCACCAAGCCGTGGCGGAACGGATACGCGGGCTTCGACAACTTCGTCCACGCCTTCACCCAGGACCCCCAGTTCTGGGACACGCTGATCTTCAGCGCCAAGTGGGTGGTCGTCGAGGTCGGGCTGCAACTGCTCTTCGGACTCGCCCTCGCCCTGATCGTCAACCAGACCTTCGTGGGCCGCGCGCTCGGCCGGGCCCTGGTGTTCTCCCCGTGGGCCGTCTCCGGCGTGCTCACCTCCGCGATCTGGGTGCTGCTCTACAACTCCCAGACCGGCATCACCCGTTACCTCGCCGACATGGGCATCGGCTCCTACGGCACCAGCTGGCTGTCGGACACCTCCACCGTGTTCCCGGCAGCGGTGGTCGCCGACCTGTGGCGCGGGGTGCCCTTCTTCGCCATCCTCATCCTCGCCGACCTCCAGTCCGTCTCGCACGACCTGTACGAGGCCGCCGAGGTCGACGGGGCGAGCCGGCTCCAGCAGTTCTGGCACATCACCCTGCCCCATCTGAAGGACGCCATCGTCCTGTCCACGCTGCTGCGCGCGGTGTGGGAGTTCAACAACGTCGACCTGCTCTACACCCTCACGGGCGGCGGACCGGCCGGCGAGACGACCACCCTGCCGCTCTACATCGCCAACACCAGCGTCGACGCCCACAACTTCGGTTACGCCTCCGCCCTGACCACGGTGGCGTTCGTCATCCTGCTCTTCTGCTCGATCGTCTATCTGCGGCTGAGCAAGTTCGGAGGTGAGAAGTGATCACCGAGATCGCACCCGCGCCCGAGCGCGCGGTGTCCGAGCCGGCCCGGCCCCGCGGCAGGCGCCGCGCCTGGGACGAGGTCCCGCGCTGGCACATCTATCTGCCGCTGTCCGTGTATCTGCTCTTCACCCTGATCCCCTTCTACTGGATCCTGCTGTTCGCGCTGCGCCCGGCCGGCTCCACCTCGCTCGTGCCCTGGCCGATGACCTTCGAGCACTTCGAGAAGGTGTGGACCGAGCGGAGCTTCGGCCTCTACTTCCAGAACAGCGTGCTCGTCGGTGTCGCGACCCTGGTCCTCACCACGGTCGTCGCCCTGGCCGGCGGTTACGCGCTCGCGCGGTTCGACTTCCGGCTCAAGCGCGGTTTCATGCTCGCCCTGCTCTGCTCGCAGTTCGTGCCCGGCGCGCTGCTGCTGGTCCCGCTCTTCCAGATCTTCGCCAAGCTGTCGATGATCAACTCGCTGGGCAGCGTCGTCGTCGCCGAGACCGTCTTCCAGCTGCCGCTGTCGATGATCCTGATCAGCGGCTTCATCAAGAACGTGCCCCCGTCCCTGGAGGAGGCCGCCTGGGTGGACGGCTGCAACCGCTTCTCCGCCTTCCGGATCGTCGTCCTGCCGCTGCTGCGGCCCGGGCTGATCGCCGTCGGCTCCTTCGCCTTCGTGCACGCCTGGAACCACTTCCTGTTCGCGCTGATGTTCCTCTCCGACCAGAGCAAGCAGACCATCCCGGTCGGCCTCAACACCCTGATGAGCGCGGACAGCGTGGACCTGGGTGCGCTGGCCGCGGGCGGCATCGTCGCCGCCGTACCCGTGGTGATCGTGTTCGCCTTCATCCAGAAGTGGCTGATCACCGGCTTCAGCGCGGGGGCGGTGAAGGGATGACGGCCACCATGCCATCGACGGCGATCTCCGCATCGACGGTGACCTCCGCTTCGACGGACGCCACCACGCCGCTGCCGGTCGTGCTCGCCGGTGCCCGCGGTCACGGCCGCTGGCACCTGGACAACATCCGCCGGCTCCAGAACAAGGGCCTTGTACGGCTTGTGGGCATCTGCGAGCTGACCCCGCTGGCCGAGGACGAGATCCCCGGCGGTCTCGGCACACCGGCGCAGTCCGCCGACTTCGGCGCCCTGCTGGACGCCACCGGCGCGCGGATCGCGGTGGTCTGCACGCCCATCCCGACCCACACCGACCTGGCGCTCACCGCCGCCGCGCGGGGCGTCCACCTCCTGCTGGAGAAGCCGCCCGCCCCCTCGTACGCGGAGTACCGCCGGATGGCCGACGGGGTCGCCGAGGCCGGTGTCGCCTGCCAGATCGGCTTCCAGGCACTGGGCTCGCACGCGATGCCCGCGATCCGGGAGCTGGTCGCGAAGGGCATGATCGGGACGGTCACCGGGGTCGGCGCGGCGGGCGCCTGGGCACGCGACGAGGCCTACTACCGACGGGCGCCCTGGGCGGGCAGGCGCCGTCTGAACGGCGCCGACGTGGTCGACGGGGTGCTCACCAACCCCCTCGCGCACGCCGTGTCCACCGCGCTCGCCCTGCTCGGCGCCACCCGCGCCGAGGACGTCACCGGCATCGAGACCGAGCTGTGGCGGGCCAACGCCATCGAGGCCGACGACACCAGCTGCGTCCGCGTCACGACCCCGCACGGCCCGGCCGCCGTCGCGGCGACCCTGTGCGCCGAGCGCCCCGGCGACCCGTACGTCATGGTGCACGGCAGCAGCGGCCGGATCACCTTCTGGTACAAGCAGGACCGGGTGCTGCTCCAGCGGGCCGGCCACGGCCCGGAGGAGTTCGAGTACGGCCGCACCGACCTGCTGGAGAACCTGGTCGGCCATCTGACCACCGGGGCCGGACTGCTGGTTCCGCCCGCGTCCACGGGCGCCTTCATGCGGGTCGTCGAGGCGATCCGCACGGCCCCCGACCCCGGCGCGCTGCCGGCCGGCCTCTGGCGGCGCCTGGCCGACGAGGACCGCCGGATCGTCCCCGGTGTCGACGGACTCGTCGCGGCCGTCGCCGACAGCCTCTCCCTGTACTCCGAGCTGGACGTCGACTGGGCGTCGCCGAAGGAGGTGACCGTCGGATGACGGACTCCCCGGTCCTGCGCGTGGCGGGCCGCCCGGTCGCCCGCTACGTCACCCGGCCCGAACTGCCCGACCGGCGCTCCCCGCGCCCCTATCTGCACCCCGTCACCACCCTGGCCGGCACCGCGGTCACCGAGCTCGGCCCCGCCGATCACCTCCATCACCTCGGCGTCGGTGTCGCCGTTCCCGACGTCGAGGGGCACAACTTCTGGGGCGGGCGCACCTTCGTACGCGACCGGGGCCCGACCGAGCTGGACAACCACGGCGCCCAGCGGCACACCGGCTTCCCCCTGCGCGAGGCCGACCGGTTCGAGGAGGAGCTGCGCTGGGTGGCGGCGGGCAGTGAACTGCTGCGCGAGCGCCGTACCGTCGCGGCCACCGGACTCAACGCCACCGCCTGGGCCCTGGACTTCACCTTCGCCCTCACCAACGTCACCCCTCGGGCGCTGTCGATCGGCAGCCCCGCCACCAACGGTCGCCCCGGCGCGGCGTACGGCGGCTTCTTCTGGCGGGCCCGCAAGGAGGAGCGGCCCCCGCTCGTCCTCACCGCCGACCGGGACGGCGAGGCGGAGGCCCACGGCACCCGCGCCGACTGGCTGGCGCTCGTCGGCGGCACCTGGACGCTGGTGTTCGCCGGGGCCACCGACGCCACCCGCCGGGACGCCTGGTTCGTGCGGGCCGCGGAGTACCCGGGCGTGGGCTCGTCGCTGGCGGCCGAGCGGCGGCTCGCGATCGAGCCGGGCGAGACCGTCCTGCGTCGGATCGTCACCGTCGTCGCCGACGGCCGGCTCGGCCGGGACGAGGCCGGGGAACTGGCCCGCGAGGCGGCCCTGTCATGAGGAAACCGCTCGTCGGGAACCCTCCCGCCCCCACCGTGCAGTAACCCGCTCCGTCGTCGCCTCGGCCGGGAGCCGCCGTGGCACACCCCTCCAGCAAGCGCTTACCGGAAAGTGTCCCCGAGTCCCCGACCTCAAGCCCCAAGCTCCACCTCCGAGTTGGATCCAGAAGAAGAGAGCCGATCAATGAAGATCAACATTCGTAGAAGCAGGCGCGCCGCCGTGGCCGTCGTCCTGGGTTCCGCGCTCGCGCTGACCGCCACCGCGTGCGGTGACGACGGCAGCGGCTCCGGGAAGAGCAAGGGTTCCGAGGGCTCGGGCAAGGGCGAGATCACCTTCTGGGACAACAACGGCGGTGTGCGGACCGACGTCTGGAAGCAGATCATCGCGGACTTCGAGAAGAAGTACCCGGACATCAAGGTCAACTACGTCGGAATCCCGGCCGCGAGCGCCCAGTCCAAGTACGACACCGCCATCCAGGGCGGCGGTCTGCCGGACGTCGGCGGCGTGGGCACCGCGATGCTCGCCGAGATCGCCGCCCAGGGGGCGCTGGAGCCGCTGGACGGCAGGCTGGCGAAGAGCGAGCTGAACGGCAAGCTCAGCGAGAACGTGCTCGGCGTCAGCAAGGCGGCGGGTGGCGGCGACACCCTGTACCACGTGCCGACCTCGGTGAACAACGGCACGCTGTGGTACCGCACCGACCTGTTCAAGAAGGCCGGCCTGGACGCGCCGACGACCTGGGACAAGTTCTACGAGGCCGCGGGCAAGCTCACGAACAAGGGCAAGAACGAGTTCGGCTTCACCATCCGCGGCGGCGAGGGTTCCATCGCGCCGGCCCTGGACGCGGTGTACGGACAGACCGGCATCACCTCCTTCTGGGACGGCGACAAGACGACCGTCAACGACCCGAAGAACGTGGCGGCGCTGGACAAGTACGTCGCGCTGTACAAGAAGGACACCCCGTCCGCCGACGTCAACAACGACTTCACCAAGATGGTCGCCCAGTGGGACAGCGGCACCATCGGCATGCTGAGCCACAACCTGGGCTCGTACCAGGACCACCTGAAGGCCCTCGGCAAGGACACGTTCCGCGGCATCCCGAACCCCACGCTGGGCGACGGCACCCGGGTGCAGGTGTCCAACCCGGTCGACGGCATCGGCCTGTTCAAGGCGAGCAAGAACAAGGCGGCCGCCTGGAAGTTCATCGAGTTCGCCGCCTCGGCCGCGGAGAACTCCAAGTTCAACGAGTCCGCCGGGCAGGTGCCCACCAACGTCGACGCCGCCGCGGACGCCTGGATCCAGCAGGCCGAGCCGACGAAGCTGGCGGCCGAGGCGCTGAACGGGGCCGACACGAAGATCGTCCAGCTGCCGTACTACCTGCCCGACTGGAACACCATCTCCAAGGCCGACAACGAGGCGAACTTCCAGAAGGTGCTGCTCGGCAAGATGAGCGCCGAGCAGTTCCTGGACACGCTGGCCGACCAGCTGAACAAGGCGCAGGCCGAGTGGAAGCAGAACCAGGGCTGACACCGGCCGACGAAACCAAGACGGACGGTCCGGGGGCTTGAGGCCGGTTCCGGGCCGCGGGCCGTCCGTGGCTGGGTGCGCGGTTCCCCGCGCCCCTTCCTGTCCCGCTCTCCGTGGAAAGAGGATCCGTACAGTGCGCACACAGAAATGTCATGAGCGTGTCATCACCGCGGCCGTGGGCTGCACCGCCCTGGTGCTCGCCGTCACCGGCACCGCCGCCGCGGCTCCCGGGCCCCACACCCCCGACACCGCCCGTCAGGTGCTCGCGGCCAAGGACGGCTGGGGCTCCTACGGCGCCGGCACCACCGGCGGCGCCAAGGCCGACGCCGCCCACACCTACGCCGTCACCACCTGGGACGGCTTCAAGGCCGCGCTCGCCGCCGGCGGCAGCGCGCCGAAGATCATCAAGGTCAAGGGCATGATCGACGCCGACGGCCCGAGCTGCTCCGCCTTCGAGGTGCCCGGCTACGACTTCGGCACCTACCTGGAGGCCTACGCGCCTGAGACGTGGGGCCGCGACCGGAACCTGGACGGCGAGCCCGACGACAGCCCCGAGGGCCTGCGCCGCGCCTCCGCCGCGCTCCAGGACAAGTACATCAAGGCGAACATCCCCGCCAACACCACCATCGTCGGCGTCGGCAGGGACGCGGGCTTCAGGGGCGCCAGCCTCCAGATCAAGAATGTGGACAACGTCATCGTCCGCAACGTCACCCTGGAGAGCCCGCTGGACTGCTTCCCGCAGTGGGACCCCACCGACACCGCCGACGGCAACTGGAACTCCGAGTACGACAGCGCGGTGATCACCGGCTCCACCCATGTCTGGATGGACCACAACACCTTCACCGACGGCGAGCACCCCAACAGCACCCTGCCGTACTACTACGGCCGGATCTTCGAGCAGCACGACGGCGAGCTGGACATCGTCAAGGGCGCCGACTACGTGACGGTCTCCTGGAACGTCTTCGAGGACCACGACAAGACCATCCTCATCGGCAACAGCGACAGCGCGTCCACCGCCGCGATCGACCGGGGCCACCTGAAGGTGACCCTGCACCACAACCTGTTCAGCAACCTCGTCGAGCGGGCGCCGCGCGTCCGCTTCGGACAGGTCGACTCCTACAACAACCACTTCGTGGCCAACGCCGGCTACGGCTACAGCCTCGGCATCGGCATGGAGTCCCAACTCGTCGCCGAGCACAACGCGTTCACACTCGCGCCCGGGGTTGGCGCGGGCCAGATCCTCAAGAAGTGGAAGGACTCACCGGTCACCGAGTCCCACAACTACGTCAACGGCAGGCTCACCGACCTGGTCGCCGTGCACAACGCCCAGGTCCCCGACGAGATCCTCCAGCGGGGCGGGGACTGGACCCCGGCCCTGCGCACCCGGATCGACAACCCGAAGGCACTGCCGGGGATCGTCGACCACCAGGCGGGCGCCGGCCGTCTGCGCTGACGTGCACCTCCCGGCGGGCCGGGGCGCACCCTCCGCCCCGGCCCGCCACCGCCGCCGACCCGCCGCACCGCGAAGGAGCACCCGCATGCCCTCGCCCCACCTCCGCCCGTCCCCGCCGCCCCTGCCTGGAAAGGGACGGCCCGGAAAGGGCCTGTCCAGAAGGGGACTGCTGCTCGTCGGAGCCGCCGCCGGCGCCGTGCTCGGCCTGGCCGCCCCGCCCGCCGGAGCCGCCGCCCGGCCGCACCCGTTCGGCCGCCACGGTTCACCGGCCGCCCGTCGCACCCCGCGCACCCTCTACGTCGACCCGCACGGGCGCGGCGACTTCACCCAGGTGCAGGCCGCGGTGAACGCGGCCGCGGGCGGCGGCTGGACCCTGGTCCTCGCGCCGGGTACCTACCGGGAGACCGTCTCCGTGGACGCCACGCGCACGGACATGACCTGGATCGGCGCCACGGGCGACGCCCGTGACGTGACGATCG
Organism: Streptomyces sp. 6-11-2; assembly: GCF_006540305.1. GTDB lineage: Bacteria > Actinomycetota > Actinomycetes > Streptomycetales > Streptomycetaceae > Streptomyces. The sequence continues at coordinate 5,518,711 of NZ_BJOR01000001.1, forward strand.
TGTACGACCACGCGGCCGGCACGCCCACACCCGACGGCGGTACCTACGGCACCAGCGGATCGGCCACCACGACCGTCCAGGCGGACGGTTTCACCGCCCACCGGATCACCTTCGCCAACGACTGGCTGCGCGCCGACCACCCCGGCGTCAGCGGCACCCAGGCCGTCGCCGTCAAGGTGCAGGGCGACCGCTCGGCGTTCTGGCACTGCCGCTTCCTGGGCCACCAGGACACGCTGTACGCCGACACCAGGACCCTGTCCGCCTTCGCCCGCCAGTACTACGCCCACTGCCACATCGAGGGCGACGTCGACTTCGTCTTCGGCCGGGCGACCGCGGTGTTCGAGCACTGCCACTTCCGCGCGCTGGACCGCAGCGACCTGGCGACGGCACCGTACGGCTTCGTCTTCGCGCCCTCCACCGCGGCCGCCAATCCGCGCGGCTACCTGGTCACGCACGGCCGCGTCACCAGCCGGGCCCCGGACGGCGGCTACAAGCTCGCCCGTCCCTGGGTGCCCAGCTCGGACACGACCGCTCGCCCGATGCTGACCGTCCGCGACACCTGGCTCGGCCCGGGCATCGACGCGGTCGCACCATATGCCAACATGTCGGATACGCACCCCTGGCAGGACCAGCGTTTCGCCGAGTACCGCAACTCCGGCCCCGGCGCGCGGATCGCCGACCCGGCCGACCGTCCCCAGCTCACCCGCGCCGAGGCCCGGACGGCGAACCGGGAGGCGTACCTCGGCGACTGGACGCCGTGGCGGGGGCGCTGACAGCGCGTGACCGGCCGAGGTGAACGGCGGGTGGCGCAGGCGAATTGTCGGCCACGCCAGATATCGATCGGGCAAAAGGTACCCCGCACGGTCTCGCGCATCCGAGGGTGACGCGCGTAGAAAGCGACTCATGCACAAGCCACTGCGTATCGCGGCCCTCGCCGCCACCTGCGCCCTCACCGGTGCCGTGATCTACGGCGCCGGTGCGGCCACGGCAGGTCAGTCGACCGCCAACTCCACCCACGAGCCCTACAACATCGGGCTCCTCACCCAGGACATCGACACCTACTACGGCACCAAGCTCGACGCCGACGGTGTCTACCAGGCGTCCCCGGACAGCCCGTACGCCAAGGACCTCGCGCGCGTCGACGCCGACGCCAAGAAGTGGATCGACAAGGCGGCGGACAAGGCGGGCCACAAGGGCAAGAACAAGCCGGCCGTCGTCTTCGACATCGACGACACGCTGCTGCTCAGCCTGGACTACGAGAAGAAGAACAGCTACGGCTACAACAGCGCCACCTGGGCGGCCTACGTCAACAAGGCCGACCGCCCGGCGGTCTTCGGCAGCCCCGAACTCGTGCGGTACGCCGCGAAGAAGGGCGTCGAGGTCTTCTACAACTCCGGCCTGAGCGAGGCACAGCGCTCCGCCGCCGTGGAGAACCTGAAGAAGGTCGGCGCCGACGTCAACCTCGACGCCGCGCACATGTTCCTCAAGGACGCGGCCAACCCGCCGTCCTACCTGAAGGGCTGCGCCACCCCGGGCGCCTGGACCTGCACGACCGTCCAGTACAAGGCCGGCACCCGCAAGCACATCGAGGACCTCGGGTACGACATCGTCGCCAACTTCGGCGACCAGTACTCCGACCTCGACGGCGGTCACGCCGAGCACACCTTCAAGCTGCCGAACCCGACGTACTTCGTCGGCTAGTGCCGCGGCAGGCAACGTCTGCCCGTCAAGGAGCGGCGTCCGGTGCGTGCTCTCGGTGCGCCGGCCGGAAGTCCTCGTACTGGATGTACTTGGGCTTTCGGGCGGTGCGGCGAGAGTGCGTGCCGGGCGTCGCGACGGGGCCGACGTTGCCTGTCGGGGTGCTGGGCACATGACGTGCCCCGTCCGCTCCACGAGGCCGGGCGGGGCACGTCACGCCCGCGCGTTCACCCGGCGTCGGCCCGCAGCGACAGCACCACCTCGTCGATCTCCTCGCCCCGCGCCTCGGCGAACCCCCGGGCCCGCGCGGACTCCAGGAAGCCGCACTTGGCGAGCACCCGCAGCGAGCCGGCGTTGTCCGCCGCCGCCCGCGCGTACAGCGGGCGTTCGGGCACCTCGGTCAGCAGGGCGCGCAGCGCGGCCGTGGCGACGCCGCGGCCCCAGTAGGCACGGTCCACCCAGTAGGTGACCTCGCGTTCGCCCGGCTCCCCGTAGACGGCGGCGCTGCCGACCACGTCACCGTCCAGCAGGACGGTGCGCAGCACGACGGACGAGGCGCGCAGCCTTCGCCAGTCCGCCGTGAAGGCGTCGTGGTCGGCCGGGTCCTTCGGGGTGAAGGCGGCCATCCGCAGCGCCTCCGGGTCGTTCATCTGCCGGAAGAACACCGGCAGATCGCTGTCGTGGACCTCGCGGAGGACGACCTCCATGTGTCACAGCCTCCGGGTGGCGAGCGTCAGTCGGTCACGGGCGTCGAAGAGAGCATCCTTCACCATCTGCTCGTGCGCCGGCGTCAGGCGCGCCACCGGGACCGAGCAGCTGACCGCGTCCCGGGCCGGGGTGCGGTACGGGATCGCCACACCGAAGCAGCGCAGGCCCAGGGTGTTCTCCTCGCGGTCGACGGCGTACCCCTGCTCGCGGATCTGATGCAGTTCCTCGATGAGCCGCTCGCGGTCGGTGATGGTGTGCTCGGTCAGCGCGGGCAGCGTCTCCGGGAGCATCTTGCGCACCTGCTCGTCCGTGTACGTGCTCAGCAGCGCCTTGCCCAGCGAGGTGGAGTGGGCGGGCAGGCGGCGGCCGACCCGCGTGAAGGGGCGCAGATAGTGCTGCGACTGGCGGGTGGCCAGGTAGACGACGTTCGTGCCGTCCAGGCGGGCGAGGTGGATCGTCTCGGTGGTGTCGTCGGACAGCCGGTCCAGCGTGGGACGGGCCGCAGCGACCACCTCGTCGCCGTCGATGTAGGAGGTGCCGACGAGCAGTGCCCGCACGCCGATGCCGTAGCGCGTGCCGGTGGCGTCGGTCTCCACCCAGCCCAGCTCGACGAGTGTGCGGAGCAGCATGTACAGGCTGGACTTGGGATAGCCGACGGCCTCCTGGACCGCGGCCAGCGAGTGCATACCGGGCCGGCCGGCGAAGAACTCGAGCAACTCCACGGTCCGTACCGCGGACTTGACCTGCGCCCCGCCGCCTGCGTCGCCTGCCGACATCGCCCTGGACCCCTTCGTTCGACGAGAAGCTGGAGATATAGTCTCCGACAGAGTATTCATCATCAGAGACAGCGTTCAGTATATCGAACGCCCTGGTGGTGAACCCGAATGCGGCCGACCGTAGGGACCGGCCGGATACTGCGGCAAGACATGTGGAGGGATCCGCGGTGGCAGCACCAGTCTGGAGTGTCGACCCCCGTACCGGGAAGCAGCGGGAACAGGTTGCGGTGGAGGCCACAGCGCAGGAGGTGGACGCCGTCGTGCGGGCAGCGCACGAGGCGCGCGGGGCGCTCGCCGACCGTGCCGTCCGCGCGGCCTTCCTGCGCTCCGCCGCCGACCGGCTGGAAGGGGCCCGCGACCGGCTCGTCGAGGCCGGCGACGCCGAGACCGCGCTCGGACCGGTCCGGCTGACCGGCGAACTGGCCCGGACCTGCTATCAGTTGCGGGCCTTCGCGGACATCGTCGACGAGGGCGCCTTCCTCGACGTGATCATCAACCACCCCGACGCCACCGCGGCCCCGCCGATCCCGGACCTGCGCCGCTACAAGGTGCCGCTCGGAGTCGTCGCCGTCTACTCCGCCTCCAACTTCCCCTTCGCCTTCTCGGTCGCCGGCGGCGACACCGCGAGCGCGCTCGCCGCGGGCTGCCCCGTCGTCGTCAAGGCCCACCCCGACCACCCGGCCCTGTCCGAGCTGGTCGCCAGGGTGCTGCGTGGAGCGGCCGCGCACCACGGCGTCCCCGAGGCCGTGATCGGTCTCGTCCACGGCTTCGAGGCGGGCGTCGAACTCGTCGGACACCCGCTCGTCGCCGCCGCCGGCTTCACCGGTTCCGTACGCGGCGGCCGGGCCCTGTTCGACGCGGCGGCCGCGCGGCCGGCGCCGATCCCCTTCCACGGCGAGCTGGGGTCGCTCAACCCGGTCCTCGTCACCGAGGCCGCGGCCGCCGAACGGGCCGAGGACATCGGGACCGGGCTGGCCGGGTCGATGACGATGGGGGTCGGGCAGTTCTGCGTGAAGCCCGGACTGGTCCTCGTGCCGTCCGGAGCCGCCGGCGACGGCCTGGTCAAGTCGCTCACCGACGCCGTCAGCGACACCGACCCGGGCGTCCTGCTCGACCACCGGATGCGCGACAACTTCCTCACCGGCATCGCCGAGCGCTCCGCACTGCCCGGCGTCGAGTCGCCGGTCACCCCGGGCGCGGGCGGCGAGCACTCGGTCAGCGCGGGCTTCCTGACCGTGCCGGCCGGGAAGCTCACCGAGGACGGGGAGCACGACCTGCTCCTGGAGGAGTGCTTCGGACCGGTCACCGTGGTGGCCCGCTACGAGGACGAGGGCGAGGCCGAGGCCGTCCTGTCGCGGCTGCCCGGCAACCTCAGCGCGACCGTGCACCTGTCCACCGAGGAGGCGGCCGGCCAGGGACGCGGCGCCGAACTGCTCGCCCGGCTGACCCCGCTCGCCGGACGCGTGCTCGTCAACGGCTGGCCGACCGGTGTCGCGGTGGCCCCCGCCCAGCACCACGGCGGCCCCTACCCCGCGACGACCTCGACGTCCACCTCCGTGGGCGGTACGGCGATCGAGCGGTGGATGCGCCCGGTGGCGTACCAGAACGCCCCGGAGGCGCTGCTGCCGCCGGAGCTGCGCGACGACAACCCGCTCGGGCTGCCCCGCCGCTTCAACGGCCAACTGGAGCGCTGAGCGGCCGCACCCAACCGGATCACCGGGCTTCCGCGCCCTCCCTTCCCCGGCATGCCTCGCACGACCGACGGCAGCGTGCGCGGACGCCCGGTGATCCGACCTGCGGGCGCGGCGCCTCCAGGCCCGTGACCGGGGAATGAAACCCGCTGATTGAACGTTCACGGACCCGGCGGAGGACGTCCACCTCCGCCTCCGTACGAGCGGGAGAGAGCCGAGAGCATGCGCGTCGAGATCTGGTCGGACATCGCCTGTCCCTGGTGCTACGTCGGGAAGGCACGCTTCGAGAAGGCACTCGCGGCCTTCCCGCACCGGGAACAGGTCGAGGTGGTGCACCGGTCGTTCGAGCTGGATCCGGGGCGGGCCAAGGACGACGTGCAGCCGGTGATCACCATGCTCACCAAGAAGTACGGGATGAGCGAGGCACAGGCGCACGACGGCGAGGAGAACCTGGGACGGCAGGCCGCCGACGAGGGGCTCGCGTACCGCACCCGGGGCCGGGACCACGGCAACACCTTCGACATGCACCGCCTGCTGCACCTCGCCAAGGAGCACGGCAGGCAGAGCGAGCTGCTGGACGCGCTGTACCGGGCGAACTTCGCCGAGGAGCGGTCCGTCTTCACCGAGGGCGCCGAACGGCTGGTGGAGCTGGCCGTCGCCGCCGGGCTCGACGCCGACACCGCCCGGAAGGTGCTCGCCGACCCCGACGCCTACGCCGCCGAGGTCCGCGCCGACGAGCGGGAGGCCGCGCAACTCGGTGCATCCGGGGTGCCGTTCTTCGTGCTCGACCGGAAGTACGGCGTCTCCGGCGCCCAGCCCGCCGAGGTCTTCACCCAGGCCCTCACCCAGGCGTGGGGCGAACGCTCGCCGCTGACCCTCCTCCAGGACGGCGACGCGGACGGGGACGCCTGCGGCCCGGACGGATGCGCGGTGCCGCGGAGCTGACCGGCGAGGACGAACCGCAGGTCGGGGCGGACTCATAAGGGATCCTTCGGAGCACTCGGCAGAAACGCGCGATGGACGGGGGCCGCGACGGGCCCCACAGTGGACCCATGGAAACCTTCGAGACCCTCGTCCGCGCCGAGTTCGCCCCGAAGACCACCTATCTGAACAGCGCGACCCTCGGTCTCCTGCCCGCCCGGACGGTGGAGGCCCTGGGCACCGCCGTGGCGGCGGCCGCCGCCGGGCAGCCGACCGACATGTTCGCCGACGTCGAGGCCGCCCGCGCCTCCTTCGCCCGGCTGATGAAGGTGCCGGACCGGCGCGTCGCGGCCGGCGCCTCCGTCGCCGTCTACACCGGGCTGATCGCCGCCGCACTGCCCGAGGGCGCCGAAGTCCTCACCGCCGAGGGCGACTTCAGCTCCCTGGTGAACCCCTTCCACGTCCGCCGGGACCTGAAGGTGCGCAGCGCACCGCTGGAGCGGATCGCCGAGGCGGTACGGCCCGGCACGGCCCTGGTCGCGGTGAGCGCCGCACAGTCGGCCGACGGCCGCGTCGCCGACCTGCCCGCCATCCGCGCGGCCGCGCGCGAGCACGGCGCGCGCGTGTACGTCGACGCCTCCCAGGCCGCCGGCTGGCTGGACCTCGACGCGAACGCCTACGACTACGTCAGCGCCGTCGCCTTCAAGTGGCTCCTGTGCCCCCGGGGCGTGGCCTTCCTGGTCGTCCCCGACGACCTCGGCGGCCTCGACCCGCTGTTCGCGGGCTGGGTGGCGGGGGAACGGCCCTGGGACAGCTGCTACGGCCCGGTCGAGGAACTCGCCCACTCCGCACGGCGGTTCGACGAGAGTCCCGCCCTCTTCTGCTACGCGGGTGCCCGCCGCTCACTCGAACTCGTCGAGGAACTCGGCGTGTCCGCCGTACGCGCCCACGATCTCGCCCTCGCCGACCGCTTCCGCGCCGGGCTGCGCTCCCTCGGCCACGAACCGGTCCGGGCGCCGGGCTCCCCGATCGTCGCCGTGCCCGGACTCGGCGCCCGTCAGGGCGAGTTGAGCGCCAAGGGCATCGAGGTCTCCCAGCGCGCGGGCAATCTGCGGGCCGCGTTCCACCTCTACAACACGCCCGCCGACGTCGACCGCCTGCTGGACGCGCTGGCCGGCTGAGGCCGCCACCGGGATCCGGACACGGGCCGGGGCCTCCCGTCCCACACGAGGAGGCCCC